>CAXBNP010000082.1:0-2097 GCA_963977145.1 uncultured Colwellia sp. | reverse complement strand
TAGATATTAAAATAATAATAAGGCTATGGAATATGTTTACAGGCAAATCATCTCTGAAAACCCTAGCACTCTTCGTGAGTGCGGCACTGTCTCAATCAGCTCTGGCTGATACTGCGGTTATTCATGCTGGCGAATTATTATTTATTGCCGGCAAGACCCCACTTAAGCAGCAAACCTTAGTGATTAGTGATGGTAAAATCACCGAACTAAAATCCGGCTTTATTGACGCCACTAGCTTTGCTGAAGACGCAAAGTTAATTGATTTATCATCGAGTTTTGTTATGGCAGGTCTGATGGATATGCATGTCCATTTACAAGGTGAACTTGGGCCTAACAACGATAGTGAAATGGTTAATTTATCTGATGCTGATACGTTAATGAAAAGCGCCTACTTTGCCAATAAAACTTTAATGGCTGGCTTTACCACTGTGCGTGATTTAGGCAGTAGCCCAGAACAAATTTTTGCCCTGCGCGATGCTGTAAAGCGTGGCTGGGTAGCGGGGCCCACTATTGTTGCTGCGGGTAGTAGTGTCGCGGTTACTGGCGGGCATGGTGATGTCGATGGTATGGCTCCAGACTTAATGGAACTGCATACTGCAAAAACGGTTTGCGATGGCCCTTATGATTGTCGCCGCGCTACACGTCATGCGATTAAGTTTGGTGCTGATGTTATCAAAATCACCTCTACCGGTGGCGTGCTATCAGATACCGATACGGGTACAGGTCAGCAAATGGCTGATGATGAAATAAAAGAAGTGGTAGATACTGCCCACGCGCTTGGCCGCAAAGTAGCAAGTCATGCCCATGCTGCTGCCGGCATTAATGCGGCATTACGCGCTGGCGTTGACAGTATTGAACATGGCAGCTATGCCGACAAAGAAAGCATTAAATTATTTAAAAAAGGTGGCGCATATTTAGTACCGACATTAATGGCCGGCGACACTGTTGTTAATTTGGCGAAAACCACTAATTTTATGTCGCCAACTATTCGCGCTAAAGCTATTCGTGTTGGCGCTGATATGATCGAAAACTTTAAGCGTTCATACCAAGCCGGTGTGAAAATAGCCTATGGAACCGACAGCGGAGTATCAAAACACGGTTATAATGCGCGAGAAGCACAATTAATGTTTGCTGCGGGCATGTCACCACGAGACATCTTAGTGTCAGCGACCATTCACGGTGCAGACTTAATTGGTAAGTCGAAAAGTTTAGGAACGTTAGAAATAGGCAAGGTAGCAGATATTATTGCCATGCATGCTAGCCCGTTAAACGATATAAATGAGCTACTCGATGTTGATTTTGTTATGAAAGCAGGCAAGGTTGTTAAACAAAAGTAATATCACACTTAAATCGCTATGCAAGAAAGGCTGTTTTTAACAGCCTTTCTACTGAGTTATTTTCTCTGCAAGACCCCAGTGCTTAATGCTACACCTAGTAGAATTACGCCACTGCCAATCAGCATTATTGAGCTAATGGTTTCACCTAAAAATAATGCCCCCCATAAAATACCAAAAGCAGGAATTAAATAGGTCACCGATATCGCTTTTGCTGGACCCAGTTGTGCGATAAGGCGAAAGAATAAGATATAGGCAACGCCAGTACAGATAATGCCAATCAATAACACTGACCATATTGCCTTAGCACTAGGTAAGGTTTGTGGCATAAAAAACAAACTTAATGGTAACAACATAGCCGTCGCAGCAATTTGGCTGCCGGCTGCTAAAGCTAAGGGTTTAATTGTGCTTAAATGTTTTTTAGTATAATTTGCTGAAATACCGTAACACAGCGCTGCTAACATTGCCGCTAAGGTCGGAAGTAGTACGTTTTTTTCGACTAATTGCCCAGTCAGTGTCGCGCTGAAATGTAAATTTTCAGATACCAGTAAGTAAACGCCAATAAAACCAATAAACAAACCAAACGATGCGCTCAGGGATAATTTATCCTTTAACCAAACATAGGCGACGATAGCGCCAAACATCGGGGTTGTCGCGTTTAATACTGATGTTGTACCCGCGGTTAGCGTTAATGTCGCATAACCGAATAAGGCGAAGGGAATGGCGGTATTTAACGCGCCGACCACGAAAATATCGCGCCACC
>CAXBNP010000081.1:0-2508 GCA_963977145.1 uncultured Colwellia sp. | reverse complement strand
TGGCTATCAGTTGTCGTAAGGCTTAACTAATATCCTATGACCGCTATGGCGGCTGAGTTGACTGACAGGTTTGATTACAACTAATAGAACCAATACGTAAGTTTGAGCTCCTACATCATAGCCAGCCAGATAATATGCCGTTAATTTGATTACCAATCCAACAGTATCCTCCAACCTTAAAATCGCTAATTTATCATTTAATGCAATTAACCCAAGACTATTCAGGCAAAAAAAACGATAATTCCCCGCATTAAGATTAATTCGCTCTCTAGCCATATTTCATGTTGAAACTTTGGTTATTAAAGCAAAAAATTGTGAGGCTCAATTCCATGGAAATTAAAGTTAATTTTCTCGACAACGTAAAAGTTGAAGCTAAGTTTGATGACTTTAGCGTCATCGCCGATCAACCTATTCGCTATAAAGGTGATGGCTCAGCGCCGGGGCCGTTTGACTACTTTTTAGCCTCGTCAGCCATGTGTGCTGCTTACTTTGTTAAGGTCTATTGTAGCTCACGTGATATTCCAACTGAAAATATTCGTTTATCACAAAATAATATTGTTGATCCCGAAGATCGTTATAAACAGATATTTCAAATTCAGGTTGAATTGCCGGAAAGCATTTCAGAAAAAGATCGTTTAGGCATTAGACGTTCTATAGACCGTTGTACGGTTAAAAAAGTGATACAAACCGGTCCTGAGTTTAAAGTGGAATTGGTTGATAGTCTGGAAGAAGACGCGCAGGCCATGTTAATGGCAAAGTCAGCTGAACAGTCCAGTACCTTTATTTTAGGGAAAGATTTACCACTGGAAGAAACCATTGCCAATATGACCGCGATTTTAGCTGATCTCGGGATGAAAATTGAAATTGCCTCATGGCGTAATATTGTCCCTAATGTTTGGTCATTGCATATTCGTGATGCTGCGTCGCCGATGTGCTTTACCAATGGTAAAGGGGCAACCAAAGAAAGCGCGCTTTGCTCGGCCTTAGGTGAGTTTATTGAGCGTCTCAATTGTAATTTCTTTTATAACGATCAGTTTTTGGGGCAAGACATTGCCAATAGTGACTTTGTACACTATCCCAATGAAAAGTGGTTTAAGTTAGATGAAAGCGATGATTTACCAAGTGGGATTTTAGATGAATATTGTCTTGAACTATATAATCCTGACGATGAACTACGCGGCTCTAATTTAATTGATACCAATTCAGGTAACCTTGCGCGTGGTATTTGTACGATTCCTTATGTCCGTCAATCTGACGGTGAAACCGTGTACTTCCCGTCAAACTTGATTGAAAATTTATTCTTAAGCAATGGCATGAGCGCTGGTAATAACTTAGCCGAAGCGCAAGTGCAGTGTTTATCGGAAATTTTTGAACGAGCAGTGAAACGCCAAATAATAGAACAAGAAATTGTTTTACCTGATGTACCGAAAAGCGTACTGGAAAAGTATCCCAGTATTCTTGCCGGTATTGAAGCGCTTGAAGCGCAAGGCTTTCCTGTTGTTATTAAAGACGCCTCATTAGGTGGTCAATTCCCCGTAATGTGCGTTACTTTGATGAACCCTAAAACCGGTGGCGTATTTGCCTCTTTTGGTGCTCATCCAAGCTTTGAAGTAGCGTTAGAACGTAGCTTAACTGAACTATTACAAGGGCGCAGCTTTGAAGGCTTAAATGATGTACCAAGACCAACTTTTAGTAGCCTCGCTGTATCAGAGCCTGAAAACGCCGTTGAGCACTTTATTGATTCTACCGGGGTGATCTCGTGGCGTTTCTTTAGCAATAAACAAGACTATGAGTTCTGCGAGTGGGACTTTTCCGGCACTAATGTAGAAGAAAATGAGCGTTTATTCGCTATATTAAAAGACCTCGGCAAAGAAGCCTATGTTGCGGTATTTGATCAACTTGGTGCTGTTGCTTGTCGCATTTTAGTGCCAGATTATTCAGAAATTTATCCCGTAGAAGACCTAGTTTGGGATAATACTAATAAGGCGTTAAATTATCGTGCAGATATCCTTAACCTGCATATTTTGGATGATGATGCGCTAGAAAGTTTAGTCACCCGTTTAGAAGATAGTCAACTGGATAATTATATCGATATTAGAACCTTAATTGGTATTGAGTTTGATGAAAATACCGTTTGGGGACAGCTGACTATTTTGGAGCTTAAAATACTGATTTATTTAGCCCTAGGTGCCTTGGAAGATGCGCAAGAGTTAGTAGAAGAGTTCTTGCAGTTTAACGACAATACCGTTGAACGACGTTTATTTTATCAAGCGATGCAAGCTGTACTTGAAATAACCATAGACGAAGAAATGGCACTTGAAGACTTTACCGCTAACCTTAATAGAATGTTTGGCGAAGAGGTTATGAGCAAGGTTATTGGTTCAACGCTAGGTGAAGTGAAGTTCTTTGGTCTGAGTAAAACCGGCATGGACTTAGTCGGGTTAGATAAGCATCTACGATTAATCGACAGCTATAAAAAGCTTCATCAAGCGCGAAAAATCCAAGCGG
>CAXBNP010000080.1:0-2891 GCA_963977145.1 uncultured Colwellia sp. | reverse complement strand
GAATGCATTTTATCGCCTTATTACCAAGTTGGGATGATGATAAGCGCACAAGAAATTATAATTCCAAAGCCTGAAAAAATAAGCTTTTCGCAAGGTCAATACTTAGACAAGGTGTTATTTAGTACGCCGCGCTTAGCTCTTGGTACCTCAATTGAAATATATCGCCAAGATCCCAGTACTTTGGATTATCAGCGAGTCACTGCATATTCTCGTAAGACGTTTCAATTTAGCCAGGCTAGCGAGCCGTATCAAACGAAAGTGATTAACTACAAAGTAAAACACTGCTATCAAGGTGTTTGTTCCGAATTTTCAAGTGTCGCCCAAGGTTGGCCAGCCGCTTCACATGACGTTACAGTCACCAGTGACTCTGAGCTTTGGACTCACAATTATGGTGAAGATATTATAGCGGGTATGTCGGCATTAAGATTGCTCAGAGATGTTAGTAAGCAACAACTATTTCATAAAGACGGTTATAGGTTGTCGCTGCAATTATATCTTTCGGCTAATGCGTCGGCTTACGAAGATTGTCAATACCCATTAGCGGTCAGTTGGCAGGAAAACGCAAACAATAATAGTAATGCGTTTGAACGAGACGTTATTTTTAAAGTTGTTAAAAATACCGCCAGTTGTGCTGATGTAGAATTACCTAAGGCCGGGGCTTTCTATCTGTTGGCTAATGGTGATGCAGCAACAGCGATAGAGTTAGATATTCCACTTGCCACTTGGTTTGAGTTTAATATAACGCTTAACGCTAATAATATCGCCACAATTCAAATTGATGAGCAAACACCCGTGCAATTGGCGATTAAAGCGAGTGAGCGTTTCGCTGAATTTGGACATTTACGGCTATCAGCGGTAACAGATAGTAACCATTATTATACCAAGCTTAGCTATAACTCATTAACAAATTTTGACCCTGTAAGGCCAGAATCTGTCGGTTATGTTTCGGCTGGACAAATAGGCAGTAGCTTAATGGCATGGCTTAGTTTTAATAGCAATAATGTGGCAACAACGACCAACATTGCCTTATTTCAAATAGAGCTCGACTCAGCAGGCAACGTTAAGAACTATCGTTATCAAGATGAGTACAATATTTCTGGCGAGTTATCTAACTGGCAAAGTTTACCGGTGCCCGAATATGAAACACGCTATCTAGTTGGCGTAAAGCGCTGTAACGGAGAACTTTGTTCTGTTTATCGTTTTCGTAATTTTAATGTAGCAGGACCTGCTATTAATAAGCCCGTGGTTAGCTTTGATGAAGATACGCCACTAGGCAGCATTAAAATTGCCTGGCAAACGGTGCCATCGGCTAATTCATATAAGGTGTATGCCAGTGAGTATGGCTATTTTAATGAATCATCCTTTATCACGGCAACGGCATTAACTGCATTTGTTTTTAATCCGGCAACGCCAAATAATTGGTATTTCTGGGTCAGAGCGTGTGTGAGTGAAAGCTCGTGTAGCCAAGTTTCATCGGTAATATCGGCTGCTCCTATAGTGGATAGTGATGGCGACGGACTAACGGATGATATAGAAATTGAACTTGGTACAGATCCTTATGATAGTGATACAGATGACGATGGCCTTAGTGACGGTGAAGAAATCGCTTTAGGCACTGATGCTACGGTAAGTGATACCGATGGTGATGGCATTAAAGATGGGCAAGATGCTTATCCTACAATAGCGTTAATAAGTGGCCTGCTCGATGTTGACCAGAACGGTATTGTTGATTTGTTTTTGTTGGGCGATATAAATACCGCTAAAAAAGCTGTAATTTTTTATGATAGCTTGACCGGCGCTCAAACTAATCTTGTTTACCTGCCAGACTGGTTTAGTGGCTCAGCAGTTGAAGTAATATCAGATATTAATGGCAATGGTTTTAATGACATTGTGGTCTTAGGTACCACCAGTGATAATAAAAAAGTGTGGATAACTTTTGATAGTAAAACCGGTCAAATTCTTACGTCGGTTACTTTCCCTGGCTGGTTCCAACCTAGTCAGTTAGTGGTGGTGCCAGATTACAATAACAACAACAAAGATGAAATATTAGTGCTGGGCCAAACCACGGATGGTAAGTCAGTGTGGATGTTGCATGACTCAGGTCAAAAAAGGGAAATGAGTCGTTATATTTATCCTCGCGGGTACACACCGACAAGCATAGATATAGTTAAAGATACCGATGGGAATAACATGCCTGAAGTTGTAAGTAGTGGCACTCATGATGATGGTAAGTCAGTGTGGATGTTGCATGACTTACATTCCAAACAAATATTAAGACAAATGATACAGAAGCCTTGGTTAACACTTAATAGCTTACAAAGGCTTGATGATGTTTCAGGCAATAGCTTAGACGATGTTGTTTGGTTGGGTAATACGACCGATGGTAAAAACTTCTTTAAAATAGCCGATGCGAATACTGGCGAATTAGATAGCACCTTTATCTACCCCGGATGGTATACACCAACTCTAGTTACAGGCCAGAAAGACTCGAGTGGCAATGGCTTTGTTGAAATTGTGTCACTTGGCAGTACCAGTGATGGTAAAAAAGCTTGGTTAGCTCATGATGCTGATAATAAAACAGTGAGTACCGCTAAAGTTTTCCCTGGCTGGTTTCAACCAAAAACACTAAGTGTACTGCCTGATGTTAACGGTGATAGTGTTGAAGATATTCAGGTGCGTGGTTTAACGTCGGATGGTAAATTTGTGGTTATGATACAAAGTGGTGCGACAGGTGCTGATATTAAAGTTATTGTACTACCAAGATGGTTTGTACCTCAGTAAGGTTTAATCGTTAATATAAACCGGCTGTTGCTTTTTCAGGCTATTTACTGTTAAGTTATGTCGGTTGTTATTAATCACTAATTAGTACATTATATAGTACTAAAGTGCTA
>CAXBNP010000079.1:0-2942 GCA_963977145.1 uncultured Colwellia sp. | reverse complement strand
TTGTTATTTAGTCTCAATCAAATTGAACTTTGCTAACGCTGGGATTTCAAGTTGTAGCATATTTTCAATCTCATCGAGTTTTATTAAGCTGAGACAAATTTTCGCTGCTTTATCTTCTAAGGCATTAGCCTGATTGCTAATATCAAGTTTTATATCATCTGCCATGGTTTCAATACGCTGATCAAATGTTTCCACGCGCTGTTCCGTGCTTTGCTCCTCACGATGGGTCATTGCTTCACCAACAGCGATTAATATAGTACCCACTGAATCTGAGACAATGTTTTCAATTTCTTTTTCAAATTCGCCAGCAAAAACTTCATCAAAATCGTCGAAGTCTTGCGGGGCGATGTAGTAGCTTTGGTCACTATGATTGAAGCGAGCACGCAGTCGCGATTTCATTTCATCAAACTTTTCTTGAAATTGTTGATGTGAAGCGCTGTTTTCCCCCGTTAAACCGCTAATAACCTTATTCACTGCTTTTAGTCCAAGTTCAACGCCTTCTATGGCAATTGAAACAATAGCGGGGACTTGCGATCTAATACCGGTAGCGTACATGCTCAACTGATGTTTTTGCTCACTATTGAGCGTAATTTCGCGACCATTAACAAACAATTGATGTTGGCCGTTTATTTGTACATAGGTTTGACCAGCGTTAACGATGCGCACGTGAGCGGGATCAATAATTACGCCGTAATTGAAATTAATATCACATTGTTGGGCATGTGCTGTCGCAACAAGTAAGCAGGTAACTAAAAAGCTACGGGCAATAAATGCCATAGCAAAACTCCATAAAATATAAGTGTTTTAGCCTCGACTTTAAGTCGAAACAATTGGGTCGATATGAATTTTTCTTTCTTTGTAAATTATGCGACTTGGGCCATATTCGCGGCGAGTTTTATCGTGGAATTCACCAATGGTTACTTGCACGCCATGATACACTCTCTCGTTCGCTTCAACAAAGACACTGGTCATATATTCTTGTAGGTTTGCTTCAAGCGACTCTTTGTCTAAGAGAAACTGGCCCATGTTTTTTGCATGATGCTGATAAGTAGTGAGTACCTTTGCAAGCATATCTGGTTTTGCTTTATCTTTAGGCAGGCTTTTTAATTTATTTACGGCAAGTTTTAACTCTGAGGCTTTGTCAGACTCAGTTTTCGCCGACTCTTCTATAGTAGATATTTTCTTTAGGTAGTCATTGATTCTATCTTCGAAGGTAATGATAGTCATGCTACCTGCGGTAGCACCCACTGTGCCTGCTCGTACAGATTCGCCAACACGAATATGACCCGCTATAAGTTTACCATTAGCCTTTGCTTCACTGCCAACCCACAGGTTTTTATCGACTTTGACAATGTTATGCATCATTTGGTTCTCAATTCGTAATGAATCGCAGGTAATATTGGCATATTGACTATATTTTGCAAAGATGCTGCCGCCAGCTTTAATATTAACGCTCATGCTGATTTTAGAAACATCAATAGTTTCAACTTCTTGTTTTTTACCAATTATGCCTGTACCTATTGTTATATCACCGCCAGCATCTAGGGTAGCAGACTCGACAAAACCGCCGATTGAAATATCACCGGTGGCAAAAACTTTCATGCCTTCACAAACGTCACCATCGATAATAACGCTACCTTCAAATTTAATATGGCCAGTACTCACATCAACATTTTTAATTTGGTAAACACTATCGACCTCCATACCGTTTTCAATAATTCGAGGTAGACCAACTTTGGTGGAAACTAAAATACTGTTGTTTTTTGGACTTAAGCTAGTACCTTCTCCGACCAGCATTTCAATATCTTCACCGGGCTTAGGTTCTAATATTTCTCCGGTTACAGTATAGCCTGGCGTACCATCGGTAAGAGGGATCTTTTTAGCAAGAGGATCACCTATTTTTACACAAATAATATCGCCAAGATCGCGCATATCGACACTACCATCTTCACGTTTTTTCGGTTTTAAAATTCTATCTTGTGCACTTTCTACTAAGAGTTTAATGCGAGAGTCTTTACCATCTGTGGGTAATCTCCCGTGCGCTATTTCACCCTTAACAATAGAGCCCGCAGGCTCTTTGGCTGCTTGCTTGGCAAGTTGTATTAATTGCTCTTTACTAAAACCTTTACTGACATTGGCGGCTTGAGCGGCATTAAGTATTGCCTTTGCGCTCATGTGTTGACCACCTAATGCTGTTGATATTTCTGCCGACGCGGACATGTTGTCCTTTTCAATAGATATTGAAATAGTGGCATCACGACGCTCCAGTATCTGGTATTTTATTTCGCGACCAGCTTGGTTTTCTTGCAAAGGTTTTAAAACACTGTTTAGTTCCGCGATGGCATTTTTGATATTACCATTTTCAACAAATAAATTACTGTATTCGGAGTTTTCAATTAACTCGTGAATATTTACTTCTGTTAAAGGCGTCTTTGTTTTGATTGGCGACAGCACTAGATCGATATTATTTTTCTTATTACTTACTAAATTTGCCTTACTCACACGCTATAACTCCATTATTTTATAAAGTACATGGTTTCCTTAGATATAATTTTCTTGATGAACTTTGATAAAGTTTGCTGTACCTACTTTTGAGTAATCGAGTTTATATTCTTTATTGTCTAAAGCTTGAACAAATACTAAGGTTTTTTCTTCACCAAATACTTCAGTTGCACTAGTATCAACAACTTCTTGGTAAGCTTTCTTAGCTTCGGCACGCTTGCTTGGCATGATACCTTTGTATAAACCTATACCTACGTTGCTTACTATCGCAACAGGATGATTGCCATTGACCACAAGTAAATCAATTTTTTTATTTTTATGGATGATGGTATTACGACCACTGGTTATAAAATTTTTATCGTTCAAAGTATTCTCCCTTTGAGAATCAGTTACTTGCCACTTTTAATTATAGCGATTAAAAGCATATTTTCACTTTTATA
>CAXBNP010000078.1:0-3028 GCA_963977145.1 uncultured Colwellia sp. | reverse complement strand
CTGATGATAAATCTTCACCTTTTACTAATGCCAAAATAGCATCTGGCTCATTAAAACCGGTAAGGTAGTAAAAGTGCTTATTTTGGCAAAACGGAAATTCGGTGTCATTACTGCGCGTAACTTCCTTACCCGCTGCAATTAGCGCAATACTATTTACCGGCATTTGCGCAATAAAGTCGTTTCTGCGCTGACAAAATTCAGCGACTGGTAATAAGGTGTTTTTAATCATGGTTACCCACTTACTACTTTCAAAGTTAAGTTTTTATTGAGTATGCTTAGCTCAGTGTTGCTCAAGCTAAATTTGATAATTGAAATAGTGAGTCAGCAAATATTAATGCAAAGTAGCATCTTCACTTTGTGTCGCTGGTGGTGCGCCTAATTCAGTAAAACAAAGTAATGCAGAAATCCTAACGTATTCGGCAATTTCAAAATAGGCTTGCTCAGTATCTTCATTTTCTTCCATTTCATCTGATAAGTTAGCAATTTCACCAAAGTCGCTCAGCACTTCTTTAACGTCCTCAGAAAAAACGGCGGTCTTTGTTTGCTGTAAACCAAAACCTAAGTTAAAGCCTTGTACCCATTTACCTAGGCCGTGACCACGTTCAATAATTGAGTCGTCATCATCGGGCAGCATTAATTGAAAGCCATAGGAGTCATCGAGGATCTTCTGCCAAATATCGCTATAAATGTCTTTAACTAAGCTTTTAACTATTACGGGTAAACCTTCGGCATTATTGAGCATATCATTGACCATAGCGATGTAGTCGCTACTTTCAAATTCAAAGCCTGCGGCAATCAACCCCGTAAGCACACCGTGAATTTCAGCGGCATGTGCTTCAACACCTTCACTGGTTAAAATCGCTTGTACAGAGGAAAAATCTAACGTGGTGCTATCAGCCATAAAAATATAAATTCAATCAGGGGTATATTGCTAGCTATCCTAACATTGGCATAGCCGTGATTCCAGAAAAAACCATAGAGATCACTTGCATAGTGTAACACTCATGGTTATAGTTCCCCCTTATGGCGTACTAAGTTTTGGATATTATTACTTTTCTTGGTATTACACGCCAGTAGTGCAATGTTTTGAGCAAAGAGCTTAATAAACTAAAATAATGCCTTGAGAATAGCCACGCAATGAGTCAACACACAGTCACCATAAATGTTGCCAACAAACGATTAAAAATCGCGTGTCCTGCTGGCCATGAGTCTGCATTATTGCAAGCGGCAGATGAAATCAATAAACGTTTAGCGCAAGACACCAAGAAATCTCATTCCGCGAAAAGTCCCGAACAAGCATTAGTAATGATGTCATTGAACCTAGCTCATGATTTGATTCAAGCCCGTAATGAACTCGAGCATGAACGTGACAGAATGCAAAGCAAAATCGAATTACTACAAGCCACTATTGAACAAGCGGTAAATCCCAGCAAAACGGCCTAGTAAACTAACGTCTTAAGGAATAGTAAATGGCGACGAATAAGACGTTAATGCTAGTTATATTTTTAATTGCTGTGTTTATTATTATCAAACTAGCACTGCCCTTTTCTGACAGTACCGCCAATTTAAACTTCTCAGCTCAAGCTACTAAACAAATGGCGCTCAAAACCGACGCGGCTATTGAGCAAACTCAGCACGCAACAAATGAACCGGCACTAAGACAAGAGTTTATTACTAAAGCCACATTACCTGGCGAAGAAAAAAGTAAGCTGAGTACTATCGCTGATCATTGCACTCGCAATGCTGATCTACTAGATATTGCTGACTTAGCTCGACACCGAGATAACTATTTAACTGAGCTCAGGTTAAGTAAAAGCCATGACGATAAGCTTGCGCTTTTGATGCAAAATGATCAGCTCAAAACTGAAGCTGACACTGACGCTATTTTTCAACTACCGCCAACTTCCCTTAACAAAGCGCTGTTATTTGAACAGCAGCTAGCTGCTTGCTCAAAAAATTATAATCCGATAAATTGTAATGAAGAACTTTATTTACAAGCCCAACATATCGATAAAGACAATGGCTATTTGTGGTATTTAATGGCCGCCATTCACCTTTCACAAAACAAGATAAATGATGCCACAGCGGCCATTCGTGTTGCTAATAGTAAAGCCAATTATAATGAATACTACTTTGAAAAAATTGATTTTTTTCAGCAAAGCTTTCAACAACATAGCGCTTTAAATTTTAATGTTAGGCTAGCTAATTCCATAGGTATTGCAGCCATCAGTTTGCAATACAGCACTATCATCGATTATTGCCGAGCGCGTTTAAGTGATATTGTTATTGCCGATTTATGTCTAGATATGGGCATTAAACTCGAACAAAGCAGTAAAACTAGAATAGGCTCTAGCCTAGGGCTTGCCCTACAAGAAATCATTTATCACCATGAATTAAAAGCTGACTTACTCAGTAAAACGAGAGAAAAGCGTCGAATTTACGAAGATAATTACTTTACCGATAGTGACTTTCAGGCCACAGAAATATTAATGACTGTTGATGAGCGACTTGGCCGAACTTGGCTTAATGCGGGGCTTGCTAAAGGCGAAGCATTTAGTTTTGCAGCAACAATCAAAGAAGCTAAAACCTTTGCAGAAGATGAAAATTATCAGCCCTGCCAGTAAATTTCTAACACATGACACTGGCAAATTTAAGCCAACTTTTTTTAAATAAATTATTTTGTTTAAAGAAACTTCAATTTGTTCAAGCATTAAGCAATCAGGTCTTACAAGTAATAAAAGACTTAATTTGATAGTCATAATTAGCTATAATAAGCTGGTCTTCTGGGGTGTTCGTGTGTGAACTATGTCCCTGAGCCGATAAGTTTTACCTAAGGAAATTGATTATTAGCTATTGTGCAAGCCCGGCTCGTATCGGGAAGCCTACGGTTAGCATGATACTTCCGCCCTGAACACCCGGTGTTCAGGACTATGTGAACAGCGGCATCCTGGAAGACACTCCCTTCAATTAATCACTTTTTCTGTAAAACCATAAAATACCAACAACACCAACAATACTTCCGCGCACC
>CAXBNP010000077.1:0-3787 GCA_963977145.1 uncultured Colwellia sp. | reverse complement strand
GTTTTCTCAGTCAATAAACGTTGGATCAAATTATCAAAATATTCCGAACTGATCACCGGTAATATTGCCCCTTGACGCTCCGCTAACTTCTCACTGATATAATGTTTACGATCACAGTTACTATCGACCACCACACCAGCTAACGCAGGATGCGATAACATCGTTGATAAGTGACATAAGCGGGCGACTTGGAAAACACCTGCATCAGCACCGGTCGATAGGAACTTATCTCTAAAGGCTATCGCTTCATCATAGTACAAGTCAGACACGACACTAATAACGGTATTACCTGTTGCCAATGCCGTTACAATCGAAAGTACCCAGAAGTGAAAGCTAACATTTTTATCCGCAAAACAGATAATATTACCGCGGTTTTCCAAATAAAGCACATTCGACTCACCTGTGGGGCCGGGTAAGAATTTTGGCTTTTTCAAGCGCTTTTCAATATCAATTAATTGCGAACGCGCTGATGTTAAGGTGCGGTTTAAATCGTCGGCTAAATCTTCAACAATATCAACATGGGCAATTTTTGCTAATAATTGCCGCACACAAGAAATACGGGTATTTAACTCGGTTAAACGCCAGGCTTTTTCCGCCACACTGGCCTTATCCATAAACAAAAGTGATTCAGTATCAGATTTCTCATCACCGTCTAGCGCTTCTACCTGTGATGGCAGTAAGTTAAATTGCTCGGCATCTGGCGTGGCTTTCTCTATCACTAAACGCGATAAATAATTCGGTCCACCGGCTTTGGGGCCAGTACCTGAAAGGCCACGACCACCAAAAGGTTGCACGCCAACAATAGCGCCAATCATATTACGGTTGATATAAACATTACCCGCACGTGAAAGTTTAGCTAACTCAAAAGCGCGGTGTTCAATACGGGTATGAATACCCATGGTTAAACCAAAACCTGTGCCGTTAATTTTATCAATAACGGCTTCTATTTCACTGCCTTTAAAGCGCACCACATGGACACAAGGGCCAAATACTTCCTTTTTCAGCACGCTAATGTCGGCAATTTCATACAGTCGTGGTGCGAAAAAGAAATGTTCATTCGCGGCAATGTTATCGGTAATCTCACCAGCGATAGCACATTGGTATAACAACTTACCATTATCTTTCATATAGTCGCTGTGGGCATTGAGGGCATCGAGGGCCTTTTGGTCAATCACCGGACCTATGTCTGTGCTTAAGAATTCGGGATTACCCACATGTAGCTCAGCTAATGCACCTTTGAGCATGGTAATAACATCGTCAGCAATATCTTCTTGCAAAAATAACACGCGCAGCGCCGAGCAACGTTGACCTGCTGATTGAAAGCCGGAAGAAATAACATCATCCACCACTTGCTCTGGTAAGGCCGTGGAGTCAACAATCATGCAGTTTTGACCGCCCGTTTCCGCGATAAGGGGCACTTGGTCGCCGCCTCTATCCGCCAAGGTTTGCGAAATAATCGTGCCGGTTTCTGTTGAGCCGGTAAACATCACCGTTTGAATGCGCGCATCAGGAATAATAACCTTACCGACTTCGCTACCGCGGGCGATAACCGCCTGGACAACGCCTTCAGGTAAGCCGACATACTTCATCAGTTCAATAGTGCGCAAAGCAATTAAACTGGTTTGCTCAGCCGGTTTTGCCAATACCGTATTACCAGTAGCAATGGCCGCGGCCACTTGGCCTAAAAATATCGCTAATGGGAAATTCCATGGGCTAATACACAGCACCACACCACGCGCTTCTAAGCGTTCATCGGCCGCCACTTCAACGGCTTGTTGCGCGTAATAACGACAAAAATCAACCGCTTCACGCACTTCGTCAATACCATCTTGCGCTATTTTCCCTGCTTCTTTAATACATAACGCGATAAGCTCTTCGGTATGACGTTCCAGAATATCAGCCACCCGACACAATAACGCCGCACGTTCAGCGACTGGCGTTTTTGACCAGGAGCTAAAGGCCGTTTGCGCACTATCAATCATCGCTAACATGTCAGCTTTGTTGTGATGATGATGAAAGCCAATGATTTCATTGTGGTTTGCTGGGTTCATCACGCCAACCGCACCGGCAGGTATCTCGTTACTGTTGATTTCGTTTGTTTCAAACCAACTATCTAATGACGCCTTTAACGGGGTAATGATATTAATATCGCTTAAGTCTAAGCCTCTCGAGTTATCGCGGCCAAGACCTTTTGCGTCATGATATAAGGCAATAGGTTTAATTATTTGCTGATTATATTTATCTTTTAAGCGCTGCGTTTTTTCAACGGGGTCTTCCAGTAAAGACTCAACCGGTTGTGACTCATCAACAATGGCATTGACAAAAGATGAGTTAGCGCCATTTTCTAATAAGCGACGTACCAAGTACGCGAGTAGGTCTTCATGATGACCAACCGGCGCGTAGATACGACATTGAATGTTTTCAAGTGAAACAATTTGGTCATACAAAGAGTCGCCCATGCCGTGCAGGCATTGAAATTCAAAACCTTCCTTATCATCACCTGCAAGTTCAACAATGGTGGCGGCGGTGTAAGCATTATGCGTGGCAAACTGTGGGTAGATAGAATCTCTATATTCTAATAATTTATTCGCACAGGCATGGTAAGAAACATCGGTAGACGACTTACGGGTGAAGACCGGAAAATGCTGTAGACCATCTTTTTGCGCATTTTTGATTTCGGTATCCCAATACGCCCCTTTAACTAAGCGCACCATCATTTTTCGGTTCACACGTAGCGTTAACTCACGTAACCAATCGACGACAAAAATAGCGCGTTTTTGATACGCTTGTAAGGCCATACCAAAACCGTCCCAGCCGGCTAAGTCGTTATCGCTAAATACCGCTTCAATAATATCAAGCGAAATATCTAAGCGCTCAGACTCTTCGGCATCAACCGTTAAGCCAATGTTGTAGCTTTTTGCTTGCAAGCAAAGCGCCTTAAGTTTTGGCACAATTTCAGCCATCACGCGGGCTTTATGGGTAAACTCATAACGCGGATGTATAGCCGACAGTTTGACTGAAATACCCGGTACTCGGCGTGGGTCGTTTTTACCTGCAGCACGCGCTACTTGGCCAATGGTTTCTATCGCTTCTTGATAAGCCTTTAAATAGCGGTCAGCGTCGGCCATCGTACGCGCGCCTTCGCCGAGCATATCGTAAGAATAGACATAACCTTTTTGCTCTTTTTCGGCCGCGCGCTCCGTTGCCGCTTTAATGGTTTCGCCCATAACAAACTGCTTGCCCATAATTTTCATGGCATAGTTCATTGATTTACGAATCACCGGCTCGCCTAAGCGGCCGATAGTTTTTTTCAATAAACCAAAGCTCTCTTGCTTGCGTTTATCGGCGTAATTCACCATAGCGCCGGTAATTAACAACCCCCATGACGAGGCATTAACGAACAGTGACTCACTGCTGCCTAAATGTGTGCTCCATTGACCTTGCGATATTTTGTCGCGAATTAATGCATCTTGGGTATGCTTATCGGGTACCCGTAGTAAGGCTTCTGCCAAACACATCAGTACCACACCTTCTTCACTGGATAATGAATATTCATTTAATAAGGCATCTATCGCACCGTTACCTGATTGGTCTTGGCGAATTTTCAGCACCATTTTACGCGCTCTTTCCCAAGCTCTACTGCGTGCACTAACGTTTACTTCGGCCAGGGGAAGAATGTGATCTACCGCGGTATTTTCATCAATACGATAAAAGTCACGAATTTTTTGACGCGTTGGACAGTCGGTGATAAATGAATCGTTAAAAAGCATATGCTTTTCCTCAAAAT
>CAXBNP010000076.1:0-4113 GCA_963977145.1 uncultured Colwellia sp. | reverse complement strand
TCAATACATCGAGCAGAAGTAAAGCGGAGGATTTTCTTGCGTTATTACGCTCTGCGCTGGGTAGTTTACCTGTAACTAATATAACTCCAGGCAGGGACGCATCCGAAACCATGACAGGCTGGCTTGGTAGTGCGCCACTTGTTGGTCTGTTTAGTTTGGGTGACGAGGCGGAGTTACACGAACCCGGCGATGAAAGTCCTATAACAAAAGTTAAACAACAGGATTTGCTTGGGCCAGAGGTTTCACTTTTACTAGAAAGTGATGCTCGCGTAACAAAAGTATCACTATATTATGCAGATCTTGTATCTTTTGTGTTGCACGATGACTTATCTATTAAACGAATTAAATTTAGCGATATTATTTCAGATCAAAATAATGACATTGATTGTGATGATTACGTTGCGCGAATTGATGCAGATTTCACACTAATGACTAGTGAGTTAAATAAGATGATTACTGACTTGCATGGGGAATTTGCTTTTAACGCTAGGGATTATTTAGATGTTTAAGTAACTCAAGCTAACCAAGCCGCTTAGCTGCGGTTTTTGGGTGAAATAATTATAGTAATGCAATCTAGAATTTAGCATAGTAAAGTATTGGTCGGTAAGAAGAAAAGAGGGCCGATTCCCTGCTTGACCAATTTAATTAAATAAAATAGAGGAGCAAATAAAATGTCACATCACGCGCATGGTTATAGAATATACCCTGATGATAACCCCAGCCACAGTAACGAGCGCTGGGCCAAGACCTCTAAATGGATTAATGGATCAAAATTCAAACGAGACTACAAAGAGGCGATGGCCTTAGCCAGGCTTGGTGCTATAAGTAACGGCATTGCTTTTGTTGTTCAAATGATACCCGTAGGCGGTAAGCGACCAACGCATGCAGAGACATGGATTGTCGAAAATAAATAAAAATCAAAATAGAGGTGAACATGGTTATCGGTGACATAACGATTGAAGATGAACATTTCCTTCATGCAAGAGAAACTAAACCAACCGTTTGCATTGATGTTGAGTATGGCGAGACTGAAGCTATACATACATCAATAAAGACCAAGCACAGAAGATAGTTGATCACTTAGTAAAGGTTTTTGAGCTATCTCTATCTAAGTAGGCGGAGAAATAACGAATATAACGAGATTTAATAGAGATAGTTAGCGTTAATTGTCTATATTAATTCAAAAGTAAACTTAAATATAAATTTGGAGAAGGAAATGAATATAAGTCGGATAGTGGTTCAGTTCTTAAATGATAGGGAGGCACAGTCAAATGAAGGTATCAAAAATAACAGTAACGATAAAAATAGCCTGGTGGTTTAGGTGGATTTACAGCCCCATTTTTATGTTTATACTTAATTTTATTATTGATTTTATTGATACTGACTTCACTCCTAGTTTTGACTCTTATCTCAAAGTAATAAGGACGGCGACAACGGTAGTAAAATAAGATAAAACAAAACGCCCGTCAAGCACGGGTGTTTTTTTACCTAAAATTCAGGCAATAAAAAACCTCAATTAAGAGGTTTTTGTCGGTGTGGTTATTTTACCCTTGCGTTAATTACTTGATTGATGTTTACGCCTATTTGCATTAATTTTAAATTAGTTATTCTCGCTGAGTCGTTCCATTTCCCGTTAGCCCAGTACTGAGAATAGAAATCCCCCTTTTTGTAATACGTGTGCGTGTAATAGTGAGTCGCGCCCCTTGGTATCTGACTCATAAGTCAGCGCCCAATTCAGCTAAATCAATAGCGTTAGTTGATGCCAATAATTTAGCGTCTAACAGGTCGTCAAGCTTGGCTGATATTGCAGAAGCTTTGCTGTCATCGTCTGCACTACCCTCAACCCGGTCAAATCCTGTGTATATGCGGCTATTGTATAATCTACGCTGCATCTCTTCTTTACTTACTGATAATATTGTCATGTTATTTACTCTCTTTATGGTTGGCTTCGAATACCGCCCGAGCAAAACCCCTAGGCGTTGCACTTCTGATATTTTTCGTTTTTAAACTTTTACCGCCTAGTTTTTTGTGTTGGGCGCTGTACCCTGGGTCACAATCAACAGGCTTTTTAGTTGGCATAATGAAATCACCACCTGACCAAATACACGTTTTTTTCGGGTAGGCATCGCGCGGCTTTATATAGTCTGAATACGTTGGGTGCTTATCATCTTCCGGTAAGTATCCGCCGTACTCGTAAGGGTGAAAACTATAATCAGGCTTGCGCCACTGACTACTAATGACACTTACTGGGTTTTCTAAAGCCCAAGGGCAACTCAAAGCCTCGCCTAAGTTCTTTGTTAGCTTAACTAAAACCATAGCTTCATCTTGAAAGAATGGGTTAGCATCTCGCTTTTTAGCGAAGTGAGCCGCACCGCTTACAGCTAAATGAGTGCATTCAGGAAAACCAAATACCAAAGTAATATCATCGCCCGTTATAGCTATGATCTTATCGGTATCTAACAGGCTAATATCGCCCGTTACTTCATTGCTAAACCACATTCCAACATTCAATATATTAGGGTGCAAGCTTGAAATACTAACCCCTAGCGAGTGCTGACCATCAAAACAAAAACACTGATACCCTGCTTTAGCCCAAGGTAGAGCCATAAGCCCTGTATAATCAAAAAGAAAAATTGCTTTTTTCATATCACTTGCTCCCATTAATTTTAACAAAACTAATTTTATAGCCAAGTCTGCGCAATACAGCATCAACATCAACTAGCTTAGCGTCAATACTACCATTATAAACTTGGTTAACTCTCACATGATTTACTGGACATATATCAACCAAGCCTTTCATGCCATCAATGCCGCTATCTTTTGCTAAGTTTTGTACGAATAAGTTTAAATCTTTGTTAATCATTATAGCGAACTCCTTTTAAAGTTTGATTTGTTGATAGCCTGTAAGTCTACATTTAAATAATTAGCCGTAGCTATTAACGCAACCAGCCTGCATGTTGTATCACCGCGCAATAGTCGTAATGTTACAGGGTAGTTAACGCCTGTGTGATACGCTAACTCTTTGACGCTGCTTATGTCCATGTCAATCATCGCCTTCTTCAATACTGATGCAAATATCATCTTACTTCTCTTTATAGTTAATTAATTAACGCTAACTTATAGCGTAGCCACAACAAATGCAACTATTATTTACATTTAATTAATTATATTGATAATAACTCTTCCTCGGTAATAACTGACCCTACAGTTAAAGTTTGGATGTACTTTTCAAACTTTAACTGTTTACTATTGCATTTTATTTTGTAATATATACTAGTTTTATCACTATTAATATCAAGCGGTGTCTCATCTATATAAACAAACACTGAGCTAGCCACTACTTTATATGATGTATTTTCGATAGTGCCACCACAGACTCGAATCGCTCTATAATATGCTTTATACGCTCTGGTTTTTGGAAAATATTCCGCTATATCTAAATTTAAAAAGCTATAACCCTTTTTAGTTTTTAAGTTTTTAGTATCAATACCTAAAACCGATTTGATACAACTTGAGCCGTAAGTAAATGAATCACCCAAATCATTGGTAACATCAAAGCTTATTTTCTCACATATAGAGCCGCACTCACAAACTGTTTCTACATTACGATTAGCTGATACTATTTGAAAATTCATAACAAACCTAAAATTTTAATGCTATGCGGTGATGCTTAGCTGATAACAAACACATTACACGGTGTTAATTAACATGTAAAGCATTTAATTAATTATAAATAAGTATTGACCCTGTTAATTTGAATTGGTAAGATTTAAGAGGTTAATAAATGGAGAGTAATTATGATTGAAACAATACAAATAAACGGGCAATCCTACAATGTAGATGAAGAAGTTGCTGAGCAATTTAGTAAGTTTATTAACAGGGCAAAACGGGATAAGGCGCGCATTAAAGAATTGGAGTTATTGAATCTTAGCCTTGCTGATGGCGAGCATAAGAACGGATTAATTTTAGATGCTATAAGGAAGTGTTTCCCAAATCCTGGCTGCACAGAAGGTTTTCAGTTAGTCAGTAATGCTGATTATAATAATTTAGTTAAAGTTATAAATGGAGAGTAAGAATGATAAATTTAATGCTAGGCGATTGCCTTGAGCGAAT
>CAXBNP010000075.1:0-4423 GCA_963977145.1 uncultured Colwellia sp. | reverse complement strand
GTTATGTGAATAACTCGAGCAGCAGGAGTAATGTCGATGGATATCGTTAGTTTTATGGATGTTGAAGAGACGGAGAAGGATTTAATAATTTCCTTTGCTCTCGATATTGGAGATGGTTACATTAAGACTCTTCTTTTGCATCGCACATTATTTTGTGAATTTATAATGCCTGAAGATGAACGAGGCACTAAAGTAAGTTTAGAGGATAGTGATATTGATGAAGTGCATATCAATACCCTCGAATGCGTTACATTTGATGAAAACGTAATGAAAATTAAAGCTCGCTTTAGTTCTCACGAAATAAATTTGCGAAAAATTGAGCTAGAAGAAATAAAACAAATGAAAGTGTCTCTAGAACATCATAATTTTGATGATAGGTTTGAGATTAAATTCACATAACAAGCTGTTTAAGCAGGACAAAATACAGTTGGCTGTTTTCGTCCCTCAACATTTTAGCTTACTAAATTCAGTCCAGGGTTTTAGCGTTGATATTAAAAAATAAAATAATGACAGACTCTTTTTTTAGGTTATATTCCCTAAGAACCTACATAGAAATGACAACTAGTAAGTTAAATCAGCAGGTACAAATAATGCAATGTAAGCACAAGAAAGCTAGTGATAGTAAATCTTCATACAACAAACTTAACACTACAAAAGCTATCAGCACCATAAAGTTTAGACGTAGTTTTATTCTTAGCGCATTGAGCTTAGTAACTTTATTTAGCGCAACGTCAAATGCTTCAGCAATAACTACTTCCATGAGTTCTGATATTGCTAACGAGTTTAAAAAGCAGTTCAGTCTACAAAAACAAGCTAATAAAAGTACAAAGTTAGCGTTAATGAATAACCCATACCAAAAGGCTTTGAGCGTTATTGATAGCAAACTATCTGATGAAGCTGAGAATGGTCAGCCAAGGCGTTTAATGACTTATGATGAAAGCATTATAAAGGCAAAAATGAATCGGTTTGAGGCATGCCAAGGAAGTGTCGCAATTTTTATCGGTTTTTCTAAGAGCGCGTATGCCTTATCCACTATGAAATATCCGGCGACTAAAGAGCAAATAATGACAGATAATTTTGCTAGTGTTGAGTATCCTTTTACTGTCGAAGATACTAATGATGGTGACACTCGACCGCTACAAATTGCGCTTGAGCTTGGTTGGAATTACCGAGGGAATGGTGAAGAGAATGTTGAAGTTTTTTTTGAAACTTGTTTGGCTATTCCCGTTAGTTTGTATTATTGGGAAGATACGTTTTAATAATACGGCTCGTAGTAGCAGTTAAAGTGGTTGTTAAACTCTAACTCAGTTCCGAATAGCTTGTGTAGTAATTGTTTATATAGTTATCGTTATCTAGATATAGCAGTACAAAGTGCTGCAGTGTTTTGTGCAACCGTAAGCTAACAAGGCGCTCAAGACGGACAAATAACAGTTGGCTCGCGCTCGTGCCTCGCACATTGTAGCCAACAATAATTTGCCGCTTAGCTTAGCTTAGCGTTAGGCGATTAGTGAAATTCAGTGGTCGGAGTGTAAATGGATTATATAAAAATAAATAAGGAAGCTTGGAATAAGCGAACTAAAGTTCATGTTGACTCAAAATTTTACGATCTAGAAGCCTTCAAAGACGGAAAATCATCACTGAATACAATAGAATTAGAACAAGTTGGTGATGTTGAAGGGAAAAGGCTTTTACACCTCCAGTGTCATTTCGGGCAAGATACGTTGTCATGGGCTAGGAAAGGCGCAATAGTTACAGGAGTTGATTTGTCTACTGAGGCAATTGATGAAGCAAACAAACTCAAATTAGATCTAAGGTTAGACGCAACTTTTATTGCAAGTGATGTTTATCAGTTTGGTAATAAAAGTAATAAAAAATTCGATATTGTATTTACTTCATACGGGGTTCTTTGTTGGCTACCTGATTTGAAGCATTGGGCAAAAATAATCGCTAATTCATTAGCGATGGGTGGAGAGTTTCATCTTGTAGAGTTTCATACATTTAATGATTTACTATGTGGTTATTCGTATTTTCCTCGTTCTGAACCAGATATTGAAGATGAAGGAACATACACAGAAAACTGTGATGGAACAAAGTCAAAAATGGTGACGTGGGCACACTCCTTAAGTGAGGTAATTAATGCCTTAATTTCCGAGGGATTGAATATCGAATCTTTTAAAGAGCATGCATACAGCCCGTATAATTGTTTTGAAAATCTTGAACATGTTTCTGGACAGGGGTATCAAATGTTACACAAGGGACAGCAAGTGCCACTACTTTATTCAATAAAAGCACGAAAAATCGCCTAACAAGTTGCTCAAGCAGGACAAAATACAGTTGGTTTTTTGCTCGTGCCTCGCTTATTTTAACCAACTATTTTTTGCCTCTTATTGAGGCGTTAGAGAGCTGAATACCTTTTATCGCATATTTCAGCAAAACGGAGCTTCAATGAAGTTACCAAAACTAAAAAGTAAATTTTCTAGAATTGAATACCTTTGTCTTTTTGGTGTTTTCATTGGAATTGATTATCTTTACGAAGTTATTCCTGAAAGAGAGTTTACTTATAAAAATATATTTATAAGCGAGGCGACTAACCCTTTTGCATTCTGGTTTATGGTTGCTTTTATGTTTTTCGTTACAATATTTTCTTTGTACGGTGCTTTATTCATGGAGTTTGATGAGCGTAATTATAAATAGCTCTCTAACAAGGCATTCAAACGGACAAAAAACAGTTGGTTGTTTTCACTCTGATCAACATTATAACCAACAATTTTTGTCCGCTTAAGTGGGCGTTAGGCTTATTTTCTAAGCAGCAGTATGTTAAAAATTCATTTTTATATAATTCAGATTTAAAGGAACTTAAAATGCAAAACTTTATTATTATTCTAATGTGTATCGGATTTATGCAAGGTTGTGCGAATAATCAGACACTAACGGATAATGAAATTAGACAGAGTATTGTTGATGAATTTAAAAACAATAAGAATGAAGCGGGTCAACCGATTGAACTTGGTGGGACTTGTTCATACAGAGGTAGCTCAAACTCTTCTAGCGGTAAATGTTCATTAAATGCAATGCAACTTGCAGGAATGCCCTGCACATGCACCACTATTAATGGTGTTCATAATGGCTCGGTTACAAGATAAACCGAACAAGTGACCATGGTGATTTTTCAATACAAAATCTAATGCAGAATAAGTGTTACTACATTGAGACTAAAGTCTCGAATGTGGCAGCTACTGCCCTTAGAGTTATACTTTAGAAGTTAACTAATTCAAAGTTTAATTAAATTGTTTGAAAGGTATTTTCGGTGCTTGAACGTAATCATTGCAGTTTATGACTTTATTTAGAAGGTTCCAACTTTATTCAACTTCTAGCCCTAGGTGATGGTATCTGACTTATATATTAGCTATCGAGTATTGGTGAATGTTTAATAAGAGCCGTTGTGCATTAAAGTATATGTTATAAAAAATGATACGCTTTGGCACAGCTATTTAATATGGCTGATATTAATATGAAGAAAGTTTAGAGTGCTCTTACAACAAAAAGTTAACCGTTAAAATTAACCTATCTATGACGGTTTATTAGCGTTGAGAAATCAGACACTAATCCTTGATGCTAATTGTATTGCTGGACAAAGTGGCCCAAGCACTCATTTTTTTAGTCTCAAATGAGCACTTGATGGTCAGTCTAGTGCTGACCATCAAGTTGACGTTATGCAAAAATTGCAGCGCTAATATTCTACCCTTAAACCAGCCTCTACAATTGTTAAGTTGGCAGGTGAAAACTGAAACAATTCATTATTAATTTGATTAAAATCAATCAGTATGGCTATGGGTAAATGTTGCCCAACTGTTTTTTTAATGGCCTCGATTGACGCTTCAGACTTTGGAAAGCTATTATCGACAACTTCAAACTGGGTCATTAAAGGTTTGCTGATTTTCAATGAGTTAGTGGCTTTATCAAATATAATTTGCCCTTTAAAAGTAGCGTCGGCGATAAGTCGCTTGCCACTATTGCTGACCTTAATACGGGCAGTAATCGCCACAGATTGACTCTCACTATAAAGCGCTAAAGAAGGCTCAGTGGCTGCTAGAGTATATTCCATGTAAGTTTGGGTTAATGGGAATCTTAGGTTCAAAAGGCTATTGAGTTGACGCTCTGAGATGGTTAATCCCAAAGCCAGTACTTGTTGGCTAAATAAAACCGAGATGACGATAAAGCTGAAAATTTTTCTACTCATTACTCATTACTCATTACCTATTTAAATGTTACTTTCGATGATTTTTTAGCAGTAGGCCAATAAGTAGTCCTATCACTAACATCAAACAAATTAATACCGCTCGAGGCATTGAAAACTGCCAAAATAAAAATGCCACGCTGACGATTGCCATATTCTGAAGAATAACGACCAGCGATAGCACTG
>CAXBNP010000074.1:0-4433 GCA_963977145.1 uncultured Colwellia sp. | reverse complement strand
AATGGTGGCCCCTCCCTGACTTGAACAGGGGACCTGCCGATTATGAGTCGGATGCTCTAACCAACTGAGCTAAGGGGCCATCTTTATACTTTTGCTTTGATTGACTCGAAAGGTTAATCAAAAGCGGCGGGAAGTATAAGCATTTTTTATTTTGTTGTCACCATTATAAAGCTAAAAAACCTGATAAATTAGTCTGATAGTTCAATAGTTGAGCGATTTGCTGTTTCGTCAATCGCTCAACTGGCTTTATGGCTTATTTTATTTGTTTTCTAGTTAGTAATACCAGCATAAAAATGATGAAATATCCGATTGAACCACTACCCGAAGACCTATTCTCTGTTGGTGGTATTGGCATTGCCGCTGGTATTGCTATAACCGTTAGTGTGATTGTGTCACTGGTCGACAGTCCTTTAGAGTCAGTAGCGGTAAATGAGAGTGTTATATTACCCGCGGTAGCAGGGGCAATAAAGCTAGCAACTAATGTATCGGCGTTAGTTAAATTTATACTCGTGCCTGAGGTTTGTTGCCATAAGTAAGTCATGGGATCATTTTCATTATCGCTTGCTGTAGCGGTAACGCTTACCGTAGCTCCGGTATTTACTTCGCTATTTTCCGCTAAGCTTACTGCTGGTGCTGAATTACTATCATCATCTGAAATAGTGACGGTATATTCGGTGATGGAGCCTAAGTTACTACCTGCAACTGATGATAATGCAATAGTAAACGTTTCATTGGCTTCATGGTCAGCGTCATCAATTATAGTAATGTTAATACTTTTCTCCGTTGAGTCACCATCTGACCAACTCACCGTACCCGAAGCTGATTCGACATCTTCACCAATAATGGCTGTACCCGAACTTAAAAGATAAGCAACAGCTACGGCGCCTTTTGAGCTACCTTGGCGTGCAAGTATGATGTCAAGGTTGGCTTGGTTTTCAGCTACCGTGGTTTCAGCCACAGTGAATGCTAACGACCCGCTGTCAGCTAGCCCGGCAATATTTACGGTTAGGTAGCTGTTGCTGCCTAGCGTTGCGCTACTACTTGGCTGGCTTAAGCGGATAAAGAACTTTTCTTGAAACTCTGTACCTGTAGTATCGCTAGCAATATCAATATTAATGGTTTTATCGGCGGTGTCATTTGCTGCCCACGTTAACGTGCCAGATACTGGCGTATAGTCGCTGCCTTCTTTCGCACTACCAGGCAATAACTGATAATTAACGCTTACGGCTTGATCTGGGTTACTGGCACTATCACGTTGTATGTTAACCGTTAGGATTTCACCTTGACTGGCGTCTACCGACTGGCTTGTAAAGCCGATTTTACCTTGACTAGATTCGTGCGTACGGTCTTTTAAAATATATAAACCGCTACCAATATCACTGACTAAGATATTACCCGATGGTAAGAATGGATAAGTACCCCAAGCGCCATTAAATCCGGGGTTGTTCGACGGTGTGTAGGTATCAAAAAAACCAACCTCAACCGGATTTGTCGGGTCAGTAATATCTAGTACTGTTAAACCGCGCTCATAGTTAGACATGTAATAGCGGTTGCCACGCGTAAAGCCATTGTGATCGATGGCGCGAGTTGGGCCGGTCCATTGACCCACTTGTGTCGGGTTATTAAGATCTGCAATGGAGAAAATACGTACGGTAGAGTTTAAGCCACCGTCTTTCTCATCAAATTCATCATGTAAGAATATATGCTGTTTATCTTCCGTACCCCACCCCGAATGCACATATTGATTACTTTTTGCCACATCGTTATATTCACCTGTGCCAAGTAAGGTTGTGGCAGAAGCATCTGTGATATTCCAAAGTTTCATTTCCTTTTCATTAAAATCAATGAAAACCGTACAGCTATCACCTCTGGTGTTACATTGGCTTTCCTTTCTGCTATCGGTAATATTTAGTGAAGCGCCATCGTGGGTGTAACCTGAGCCAAAATAACTTTTTGTCAATGCGGTAAGTGTCGCAGGGGTATTTAATGAATAACTGTGAAAGGCGCCACCAAACTTGTTACTACCAATAAGTTGTAAGCTAGGCGTTAAGCCTGGCAAAGCAATGTTAAGGGTGTGATCTACATTGGTGATGTAAACATTGTGCGCTTTAGTCACAACTCTATTCTTCTCGACCAAACTAACTGAGTTAGGTAGTTGGTTTAGATTGATAATAGTAACGTAGTCAGTTGCGCTATCGACAGTGGCGTAAGCATAGGCTTGCCATGCATTGATACTGCTATCAAAATATTGATAGACTTTAATATCGCGCCAGCTAGAATTAAGGCCTGATATGGTGCCAACTTCTTCAGGGTTCTCTGGGTCAGTAACATTAACTACGGCAACGCCATTGCGCAAACCTATCAGGGCATATTCATCACCAGTATTTAAATCCACATGACCCCAAATATCGTTAGCCGCATTTGGCTTACTAGAAAATTCATTTAACGGCATATGGGCAAGTAAATCGATATTGTTACAAGCAAAGCTACCTGCTGAGCCGTCAACACAATCGAGCCCCGTTTGCTTTTGACTTAAGGTATAGTAACTTTCGAGTTTGCTCTGTAGTACATTGCCTTCAGGGCTGTTGTGGGCAAATAGAGACTTGCCATCGGCCATAACAACAAAACCTTGCTGACGCAAAGGCTCAGCCATATCGACTGGGATGTTTTTTAATTCTGTCGGGTTGGTATTAGGGCTTTGGCTTTGAAAATGATCAAAGCGGTTATAACCACCGAGAATGGGTACTAAGGCACTTTTTAAATAGAATAATTCTTCACTGGTGTTAACAGTATATTCACCAGCAGAAACCAATATTTTATCGCCTTTATTCGCTTGCTGAACGGCATAGGCAATAGTTTTACATGGCCTTAATACCTGATCGCATTTGCCGATGTTCTTACCGGTTTCGGCAACGAAGCGTGCTTTGTCATGTTCAGAGTGAGCAAGGGGTTGCGGGCTATTTAGCAAGGCCGCGGTAACAAAAAAAATCCATGTTATACGTAACATCAGATAGTCCTTATGTAAATAAAATGTTATATATGTATTACTCTAACGCATTTGAATAGCTTTTTATATCATTGCTTCTCAGTTGTTGACATTTTATCTTTTAATTCTCATCTATGGGCTTGACAATTGTTAAGTGGAACTTATGTTAAGTAGCAAGCAGGTTGTTTTTTTAGCGATAGTGGGCATTTTATTCACCACCGCTGGATATTTTTTTAGTTTAACGGCGCCCAAAAATCAGCGGATTAACCTTCAGTTATTGTGGCAGGAAGCTCAATTGGACTGCCAAGCGATATTTAATGCCGGAGCAGAACATAAAACTTGGTCTATTGAGCAGTTCCAATTCTTTATTAGTGACATTCAAATGGGCTCAGAAAGTTCAGGTTGGCGAAGTGTTGATTTAGTGCCAAGCCCTTTCCAAAGCAATGATACCGTTTTATTGGGCACAAACTGTCGAGCAGCAAAGCAAAAAAATAGCTCAGAGCGCGATAGTAATTGGACCATTGAACTTGCGCCTAGCGTCGATATGAGTACAAGTAGCAGTATTCGCTTTACCTTAGGTGTGCCGTTCGCGGTTAATCATTTAAATCCGATTAGTCAACCAAGCCCGTTAAATTTACCTTCGATGTTTTGGGTTTGGCAAACAGGACATAAATTTGTTCGCCTTGAACTTGCTAGTCAAAATGAGCAGTGGTTATTTCATTTAGGCTCTACTGGTTGTAAATCAGCAAGTGTTATGCGCGCACCTGAACATGGCTGTCGCTATCCAAATAGCGTTAATTTTCAGCTGCCTATTATCTTGGCTGATGACAATAATGTTGCGCTGAATTTGAATTTAGCTGCCTTGTTGAACAATGTTGAATTAACCCCGTCATCGAGTTGTCAATCTGAACAAGATAGTGTCAGCTGTCAGCAGTTATTTGATAACTTATCTTTAGTAAAAGGCAATAGCGTTTTAACAAATACCTCAGGTGTATTTAATAGCATTAAAGCGCAGAGCTTGGGCAGAGGAATAGCGGTTGAATAAATTGATCAGCATGGCAATAGGCAGCATTTTAAGCACTATGCTTTTAGGATGTGATTCAGCACCCAAAGGCAATACTACTTATCAATGGCCTATTCTTGAAGGTTTCCCAAAACCGCAGGTACCAGAAAACAACCCGATGAGTGATGAAAAAGTCAGCTTAGGCAAGCAACTTTTTTTTGATAAAAAGCTCTCAGCAAATCAACAACAATCATGTCAAAGCTGTCATCAGCAACAGTTTGCATTTGCCGAAGAGTTGCCAGTATCTATTGGCTCTACAGGCTTTGCACACCGTCGAAATGCTCAAGCGCTGGTTAATGTTGCTTATAATAAAACTCTAACTTGGGCGCATGACGGCATTACGTCCTTGGAGATGCAAATATTACTGCCTATGTTTGGTGAGTC
>CAXBNP010000073.1:0-4856 GCA_963977145.1 uncultured Colwellia sp. | reverse complement strand
CTACCAGTTAATAGTTTCGCCTTGCCAATCGAGATAACTTGCCGTTTGGTCGACGGGGGTATTCGCAACAATCTCTAGTAGCTGCTTAGCGACAAATTCTGCCGTAAACAACTTATTGGCAGGGACATTTTTTTGAAATGGTTTGGATAACGGAGTATCAGTAGTCCCTGGGTGAAAAGCGATCAACTTTATATTTTTTGCTCGGCGAGCTAGCTCAACCGCCGCAGTTTTAACCATCATATTTAATGCCGCTTTTGACGCTCTATAGCTATACCACCCGCCCAATCGATTATCACTGATACTGCCTACACGGGCACTAAATAGCACGAATTTGCAGGGTGACTTCCCTGTCAATAACGGGGTTAATTTTTGTATCCATAACATCGGCGTTAAGCTATTTACTGTTATTACCTGCAAGAATGCTTGTGCGTCAAAGTCTTCTAGACGCTTTTCTGGTTTAATACTATCGCTATGTAATATGCCGTTACAGACAAATACCTGAGTTATTGGCGCATGATCGAGCTGCGCTAATTTTACTATCGCTTGGTCGATTGATTGCGGTTGATAATTTTCAAGGATAATTTTAGTGACATTGGCAGTGGCCGAATCACTAGCCACTTGTTCTGCGTTACTAGGCTGGCGACTGAGCAATATCAGGCCGGTACTTGCTGATGATTTTATTTGTGTCGCTATAGCCTTACCAATGTCGCTATTTGCGCCGATGATCAGTGTTTGTTCGGTTATCATAACAAGTTCCTGAAGTGCAGTTTGTGGTTTTAATGTTAAATAGCTTTGCCATTAACGCTGAGATTTGCTGACGGTATTTAGCTAAAGCCAAATACAGCCAATGACTGATCGTTTTAATCACTGGCCAATTCAGTGGTGCAACCCAGAAACCTTTACCGACCAAAGTCCACGCTCTGTGCGTAACTTCAAGCCCCAATAAAAGTTGCCCGTTATAATGTCCGTGCAGTATTTTCATGGCCTCAATAAATTTAACGCTAGGGTAGAGTGCGGCAAAATTATTTTGCTGTATATCGACCAAGCTAATAAGGTTGTTTTTATCATGCTTTTTAAGGTGGTTCATTTCAGTCGCGCACAGCGGACAATTGCCATCATAAAATATGGTTAACATAAAGTTACGCCCTTAAAATTTTTGTTAGTGTCTGGTCGGCTTAATAATGCCATTAAATTAATTTTCTGCTGCACCATTGAGTGAAATATCTTTTGGAGCTACACCCGGTTTAGCATAACTTAGCCGAGATAAACGCTTACTGGTGTGATAACTGTCTAATCCTGAAATCGCCACCGTATGCAATGACTCAATATCAAGGTAACCATCTGCTTTTATCGCAAGTTCATCACAAATAATATCGGTTATTTCACCAATGACTAACTGGGTGCCGTTAAGCTCAATGGGTACAATTTCCCTCAAGGTTAAGGCGTATTTTAACTGGCTTTCTTGCACGAAGGGTGCATTGAAACCGTCAATGTTCTGGGGCGTTAAGTTGGTTTGCTCAAACTCAGATTGGTCAGCGTTGTAACTAGCAGAGGTTTGATGTGCTGCTCGCCAGAAGCTTTCATGAACCTGGTTGATGGTAAAGCTTTGAGTGTGAATAATATTTTCTAAAGTATGACGTGCAACACTGTTTGGTCGCGTAATAAAGCCAACTAATGCTGGCGAAGCGCCAAGATGTACAACTGAGCTAAACATCGCCAAGTTGTTTTTACCTTGCTCATTGCGCGTGCCGATAAGATTGGCACTTTTAAAACCTGACAAGCTATTAATTAGCTGAGCACGGTATCGTGGTTTCATATTTTGCAGTGTATCTTGACTGATAAAATGTTGCATTTAAGTTCTATCACATAACGCTAGTAGTCATTATTACGTAGGTAATAGCATTATCGATCACTTATTTTAACAAGGCGTAGTGAAATATTCAGTCACGGAGCAAGGGGCTTTATAAAGTACAGCTAATGCTCTGCGATAATTTCTACCGTGTTATTATGGTGAATTATTTATTCAAATTAAACTAAAGCTACCATTAGAACGTACTATTACTATATAAAAAATTGAGTGATGATTAATAAAATGATGAACGCCTTATATAAAACGTTATTAGCCTGGGTGATATCTTTTCCGCTTTATGCTTTTTCACCAGCGGTAGTAGCGACAGAAAATGAGGGTATTAAAACTTCAGGTTTTTTGTATGGCCTCGGTCTTGGTGTTAGTACAGAGATCTACAAAGGCTACAGTACACGCGTTATGCCGCTGCCATTAATTGGCTACCAAGGCGAAAATTTATCGGTATTTGGCCCTTTTGTCAGCTATAAGTTAGCAACATTAAATGATGTTACCGTTTCGGCTAAGTTATCGCCTAGATTCCAAGGCTTTGAGGCATCAGACAGTCGTATCTTTGCCGGTATGGCAAAAAGAAATAGCTCTTTAGATGCTGGGCTCAGTATTGATTATCAACATAATGACTGGAAGCTTGGCTTCAGCTCGATGTTTGATACTTTGAATAGATCAAATGGCTTTGAGCTAAAGTCCAGTATTGGCCGTACCTTCAGATTTGGGCCGGTATTTTTAGCGCCATCAATGTCGGTTAGTTTATTAGATAAGCACCATGTTGATTATTATTACGGTGTCTCAGTAGATGAAGTTAATCAAGATCGAACTGCTTATATTGGCGATAGTGCACTTAATAAAAGTCTAGGGCTATCCGTAGCGATGGCAATTTTTTTTGGTGGCTTTACCCGTTTAAATATTGAATATACTTGGTTTGATAAAAATATTACTCATAGTCCACTGGTAGCAGACGATACTAGCTTAAGCTTGCTACTATTGTTTACCAAGAATTTCTAATTATTTAAGCTCAAGCTTAGATACTGCGTGAGTACTACCAAACTCGTGCAGTAAACGACTTTAATTATGGTTAAATTAGCAAGGTTATTATGGATTCATTAACACAAGTTGTTTTGGGTGGCGCTGTAGGTTATGCGGTATTAGGCAATAGAGTTGGCCGAAAAGCTGCTATTTATGGTGCTATTTTAGGGACCTTGCCTGACTTAGACGTTTTACTGCCATACGGTGGTGAAGTAGAGGCGTTTACTTACCATCGAGGATTTAGCCATTCTATATTAGTACACTTGTTAATCAGTCCTATTATTGTCTGGCTAATAACTAAATGTCACCAAGCAACAGCAATATATAAAACACAGTGGTTTTGGCTGGTTTTCCTTTGTTTATCTACCCATGCAATTTTAGATAGCTTCACCGTTTATGGTACACAATTGTTGTGGCCTATCACTGAATACCCCTTTGCTGTTGCTAATTTATTTATTATTGACCCTATTTATACTTTACCACTATTGTTTGGCTTTATTACTATTTTACTACCGAGCGTTAAGCCGACAAAAGCTTCAAAAATTAACCATTTAGCATTAGCCTTAAGCAGTCTTTATATCTGTTGGTCTTTGGCGGCAAAACTATATATAGACAAAAAAGTCGCAATGGCGCTGAACGATAGACAGATAAGCGCCCATCATTATTTGAGTACCCCCGCGCCTTTTTCTACATTACTTTGGCGGGTGTTGGTGATGTCGGATGGTCAATATTACGAGGGTTATGTGTCTGTGTTTGACTCAGCATCTCAGGTGAGTTTAGATGCCTATCATTCGACAGATACTTTACTTATTGATATCAAAGATGAGTGGCATGTGCAGAGGCTGCAATGGTTTACCAAAGGCTTTTATTCCGTCAAACAAAAACAACAAGATATTATTTTATCTGATTTACGTATGGGTATGGAGTGTAGCTACGTGTTCAATTTTATTGTTGGCGAGCAAACTAGTAGTGGCATTGTTAAAAGCCATGTAGAGAAGGTGAGTGATAGCACTGATTTAAGCTTGCTTGGCAGTGTTTGGGATAGAATTTGGCAACCTTCAGTGTCATTGGCGCCGGTTAAGGAAAATGGCGTGTGCGCCAACAGTGCATAGTGATTTTATCAGCAAGTTGAATCGTGTCTGCGCAAGGTCCATGTCTTTAATAAGCTTACGTACCACAATATTGAATCGCTAAGATTGTCGACTAAAGTATGGGAAGCACCCAATCTGCTCACGACTAGCGTAAAGTAAATGAATTATTACCTCTGCTTTCGTGAGCACTTAAGGTTTTTAGCGTGGCAATGTTAAATGTATTTTGCTGGCTAAGCTAAAGGCTAATTGAGTGGGCCTGATGCCAGATGTTTTCCTACTCAGCTACCCTGTTTGTTTACTTGATGTCAGGGTTTTTACTTGTGAGTAAATAAAACGTACGAAAAAATAAACTATTGCAGATGCTAAAGCGATTACAGCGCCAAATATTGTCGGTAATACTGCGCCAAAGGTGATGCTCATACTGAGAATAAAGCCGAGAATAAACTCTTCCCGATAGACTCTAAAAAATAAGGCAAAAATTAATATCGCTGGAAACAAAACAGCAGAAATATCTGTGTAGCCTTTAACGAAAGCTATCGACAGCATTGCGCCATAACACAGAGCAAGCATAAAACTAATAAGTACCAGCTTACCTAACCTTAGTCTACTTTCTGCGGGTGATGCTACTATGCGCTTTTGCACACGACTCATGGCTAACCAGGTGAGAAATGGCAGTAAAATACCCCCCCACCAATTTGAAATTTCAGGTAAGTCAGCACGTTGTAATAAATAATGACTCGGTACGCCTGCGTGTAAGTATTGCCATAAAAGCAATGACCCAATAGCGAGTGTGATAAAACCGACAAAATACCATTTGATCGCTGAAAGTTGTTGTTCATTCATGAATAAATCCTTTTTAACTGTTGTTATTTCTGCTG
>CAXBNP010000072.1:0-5120 GCA_963977145.1 uncultured Colwellia sp. | reverse complement strand
TCAGTGCGCCTAGTAAGGGTATATCCAAGATACCGTTTTGGTTAACATCTAGTATGTTAGCTGCAACTTGCCCATCTAAAATACCATCTCCATCTGAGTCCTGGTTATTTGGATCTGTGCCGGCGAGGTACTCATCTAAGTTAGATAAGCCATCATTATCACTATCGCCCACCGTATCGTTGGCATTTAAAGGATCAAGGCCGTGACTAATTTCCCAACCATCAGGCATGCCATCACTGTCGCTGTCAGCCATGTTTGGATCTGTACCTAGATCTTGTTCTTGATAGTCGTTTAAGCCATCGTTATCGGTATCTGCCAAAGAATTCCAAAACGCAGGCCACTGACTCAAGTTTTGCAGTAGTATGATATTAAAGCGTGGCGGAATAAAATTACCTGTTTCATCTGCAGAAATAACACCATCGCTATCTATATCGAGGCCATAGGTCGAACTTTCTAACACCAAAGCACGACCTTGACTATCAACATTAACAACTTGCCAAGTACGGGTACGATCTCTTCTTTCATCTTTAAAATTCAGTGTAATTGAATTATTATCCGTCGTGTAAGTCCACTCTTGCCCCATATTTACCGATGGTCCAGTTTTATTTTCCCCATCTTGGTAAAAGTTACTAACACCTCGACGCAGCGTGCCATCAGCTCTAAATTGATAACCCCATATACTATCTGGAAGTAACTCATTACCTTGCCACATATCCGTTAAGTGATAATTAATAGCAGACGTATGCATAAAGGGTAAATCTGTTGCAATATTGTCGATAAAACTCGATTTACTAGTATCAAACTGAGCCATTTGCCCCGTGAAGACACGAACTAAGCTGCCACTACTATAATGCTCAATATAGGCTAAATAGATTTTTTCTAACTTTTTAAAAGGTGTTATCACAAAACGGTTATCACCATCGACAAGTTCAATAACACCATTGGTTAATGTCCAGGTAAAGTTATAGCCACTCTTTTCAGTGTTAGCTGAACCATTAGCGATAAATTCAACTTGGTCAGTATAAAAATTAGACTCTGGACCTTCACCAAATAAAGGCCCATTAATATGTTCAAAGTATAATGGTATGCCCCAATAACCTGCTAAGTCTTGAGAGCTAAAGTTAACCAGCTCTGAATTAAATTGCTGATGTAAACTTGCTTGATGAATGGACACGTCACGCTTGAAAGGTTTTGCAACTTGCCATGGCCAACTATCAGGAATAATTAATTCTCGTTCATAAACCTTAGTCAAATTGACCCGAGCGACACCGCCATCTTGAAAAACTTTTTCTAAGGTTTTACTGATATCACCTTGAAGTTCTTCAACGTCAACATACTCAGAGATATCTCCTTGTTCGAGCAGTCTATTCAACTCATCGGCAACTTCTTGGCCATAATCTTGGACAATATCATCAAAAGGCGCATAAAGTGTGCGCGTAGCGGTAACCTTGGCGGCAAAGTTCATGACTAATTTTTCATCAAGAACAGTCCAAGTGAGCACTTTATCTTCGCTATTATACACGCTACCGTCAGAAGAGATCCCCGAGCCATCATTATTAAAGGCATATGATTCTCCACTGGATTCTAACCAACCGGGTTGCGCATCGAAGAGCAAAGTGGCTTTGCTATCATTAAAGTCAGATAATGTGAAACTGTTAGCGCTAGGTTGAGGCGTCGACGTACTTAATAAAGGGTCGGTACCAGCATTAACTTCATAGCCATCACTATAGCCATCATTATCTGAATCAGCATTATTAGGATTTGTCCCCATATCTTCTTCAAGATAGTCATTGAGCCCATCACTGTCGCTATCCACTAGCGATGCCCATGCCTCCGTCCACTGGCTTAAATCCGCTTTGCTTAAAATATTAAAACGAGGAGGGATAAAATTACCCGTTTCTTCTGCCGAGACAATACCGTCACCGTCATTGTCATAACCAAAAATTGAACGTTCTAACACCAAGGCATTGCCCTGACTATCGACATTCATAACACGCCAAGTCCGTTCACGCACTCGATTAATCGTGGTTTGGCTAAGAGTGACTAAACTGCCATCGACACTATAAGTCCACTCTTGCCCCATATAAAATGAGGGATCTGTTTTACTTTCAAAATCATCATATACACCAGCAACACCCCGGCGAAGTGTCCCGTCATTTTTAAAGTGATAACCCCAAACATTCTCCAATTTCAGTTTATTACCATCCCAGCTTGAAGGATTGATATTACTTATGCCGGCTAACGTAACTTCTGGCAAATCAGTGGCAATATTTTGGGTGAACGCTCTAAAACTATCATCGAGTTTGGTTAATTGCGACGAAAATACCCGAACTAATTGGCCGTTATCGTATTGTTCAATATAACTAAGATAAGCATTTTCAAGTTGACTAAAGGGTGTAATAACAAACCGTGTTGTACCATCAACTAGCTCTATCGCGCCATTAGTTAACGTCCAGTTAAAATTATAACCACTGTATAGTGTGCTCGTTGAGCCATCGCTTAAAAAATGGACTTGATCTGCGTACACACCTGATGTTAATTCATTATTACCATATACCGGACCATTTTGATGTTGGTAGTGTAAAAACAATCCCCAGTATCCCGTAATATCATCAGCGACTAAGTCGCTAATTTCACTCGTCAGTGCATCATGATAATTTTCAATACTTGCGGAAGACGTTATCACTGTCGGTGTTGCTGCTTGCCAGTTCCACTCTGCAGGAATAACTAGCTCTTGCTCATACTCAGTCACTACATTGACTCGTGCTATATTATTATTTTTGGAAATCTTCTCTAAGGATACGGATATAACTCCTTGCTTTTGCTCAATTTGCAGCGATGAAGAAATAGTACCTAATTGCTCTAAACGGTTTAATTCATCTGCAACTTCTTGACCGTAAGTTTGCGCAACATCATCAAAGGGAGCCGAATAATAGTTAAAGTTAGTGACTTTTTCTGCAAATTCTATACGTAGTTTATCGTCAAAAATTGACCAATTGATTAATTGATCTTGATAATTATCTATCCAACCATTGCCCGATATACCAGTAAAGTTAGCATCAAAAGCTAAGGTCAAACCACTGAAGTGTAACCAACCGGGTTGAGCGTCAGGCAGCAAAATAGCCCGGGTATCTTGAATATCCTCAGCAATAAAGGCATTAATTCCTGGTTGTGGTTTATCAGAGTTGGATAGCGGATCAGTGCCGGCATTAACTTCAAAACCATCACTATAACCATCGTTATCTGAATCTGAACTATGCGGATCAGTGCCATTACTTATTTCTTGAAAATCATTTAAACCATCATTATCAGAATCAGCGTTGTTGGGATCAGTGCCTAAATCTGCTTCTTGGATGTCATTTAACCCATCACCATCGCTATCCACTAGCGATGCCCATGCTTCTGTCCACTGGCTTAAATCCGTTTTGCTTAAAATATTAAAACGAGGAGGGATAAAATTACCCGTTTCTTCAGCCGAAACAATACCGTCACCATCAGTGTCAAGACCAAAAATTGAACGCTCTAACACCAAGGCATTGCCCTGACTATCGACATTCATAACACGCCAAGTCCGTTCACGCACTCGATTAATCGTGGTTTGGCTAAGAGTGACTAAACTGCCATCGACACTATAAGTCCACTCTTGCCCCATATAAAATGAGGGTTCTGTTTTGCTATCAAAATCACCATATACACCAGCAACACCCCGGCGAAGTGTCCCGTCATTTTTAAAGTGATAGCCCCAAACATTCTCCAAGCTAAGTTTATCGCCATCCCAGTTTGAAGGATTGACATTATTTATGCCAGCTAACCTAACTTGTGGCAGATCAGTAGCAATATTTTGCGTGAAGGATGAAAAGCTATTATCGAGTTTGGTTAATTGCGAAGAAAACACCCGAACTAATTGGCCATTATCGTATTGTTCAATATAACTAAGATAAGCTTTTTCAAGTTGACTAAACGGCGTAATAACAAAGCGTGTTGTGCCATCAACTAGCTCTATCGCGCCATTAGTTAAAGACCAGTTAAAATTATAGTCACTGTATAGCGTGCGCGTTGTGCCATCGCTTAAAAACCGCACTTGATCTGCGTACGCACCGAAAGTTAATTCATTATCACCATAAAGCGGGCCATTTTGATGTTGGTAGGGTAAAAATAATCCCCAGTAACCGGTAATATCATCAGCAACTAAGTCGGTAATTTCACTGGACAGTGCATAATGATAATTTTGAATCGATGCGGAAGAGTTTATAACGCTAGGGGTCGCTGCTTGCCAATTCCACTCTGCAGGAATAATTAGCTCTTGTTCATGTTCAGTCACTACATTAACGCGGGCTATATTATTATTACTGGAAATCTTCTCTAGGGAAACGGAAATATCACCTCGCTTTTGTTCAATTTGAAGTGAGTTAGAAATAGTACCTGAGCGTTCTAAGCGATTTAATTCATTCGCAATTTCTTGGCCATAAGTTTGCGCTACATCATCAAAGGGAGCCGAATAATAGTTAAAGCTAGTGACTTTCTCGGTAAATTCTATGCGTAATTTATCTTCAACAATAGACCAAGTGATTGATTGGCCCTGATAATAATCTGTTATACCCTCACCAGACAAGCCGGTAAAGCCATTATCAAAAGCTAACGTTAAGCCACTACTATTTAACCATCCCGGTTGAGCATCGGGCAATAAAATAGCACGCGTACCTTGAATATCGGCAGCTGTAAAAGCATTCGGTTGAGGGCTAGCGGTTGCCGAAAAAGGCGCTGCAGCGGTATTAATTTCAAGTTTATGACTAAAGCCATCATGTTCAGAATCAAGACTAGCCGCGACTGTATGCGGTGAAAAAGCTAACACTAGGCTGGTTAATAACGCATAACAATGCGTTGATAATGGATTTTTTCTCATTATATTCCTTTAAATAACAACAACCAGCTTTCATATAAGGTGAGTAGTAATTATTTTTATATTAATAAAAATGTCGCTTTATATTGCTACAAAAGCGACATATCATTTAGGCTAAACTAGCCTAGTGATTGAATTCACCGTTACTGAACGGGAACAAACCAACTAGGTAATATCAGGACTTTAATATCTGCACCTGTCGCGCCATTTTGCACCATAA
>CAXBNP010000071.1:0-5522 GCA_963977145.1 uncultured Colwellia sp. | reverse complement strand
TCACGTCAACACCTAAACGCAATTAAATTGCCAATAAGTGTTTGTTTGCTTTTTAATTAAGCAACCTGATTAAATTGGCATCAAACTTAAGGTTTATAGCTGCTATTTCGTTAGAAATAAATCGACTTTAAGGTAGCTAATGTAGCTCAAGATCACCTGGAAAATAACTTGGATAGTAAATGTTTAACTCAATATGACGACAAGCCTGTCTAACTAGCTTCTTTTAAACAGACTTTGGTGGTGTTTTCCTGAGTAATAGTGACCACCTTATAAGGAAGTCCCTTATTCGTTAAAGGATTTTTACCATTGGTAACACCATTTGACTAATGTACAGCCTCACTGGTTTTACTTATAGGACTATGCCCTAAAATTTGTCTTGAGGTCAGTGATGAAAAAATGTCAAAAAAAAGCCGCTAGTAAACTAGCGATTTTTTTATCCATATGTAGTCGAATATATATGGCAGTGAGGGAGGCAGTCGAAAATAACTCATAATTGATTTTTTACGATGATTCATCAATTAATAAAACTAAGGGTAGTACTTACTAGTAGTACAAAAATATAAAATCATAAATTTTTATAGATAAAAATTTTACTTTGTTTCAATTGTATTATGCCTATTAATGAGACCTCACTCAATTATAGGCATCTTACAAATTACTTTATCCAAATTAAGGACAATATTTGTTTATTGATGCTAAAGCAATTTTCAACCTAATTTATAAGTAATAACCAACTAAAAATTAGGTACAAACCAACTCGGTAACACTAATAACTTAATATCAGTACCATCAACACCACTTTGCACCATGATGACTGACTTACCGTCACTCGTTGAGCCAAGTACTAGGATATCTTCAATACCATCTCCATCAACATCTGGTAATACTTGTAACGTTTGGGGTTGATACCAAGCAGGGAATACTTTCGCAGCACTGATACTATGATTATATGCATCATGCGCTTGCCAGGCTTTTTTACCATCGCTGGTGGTCCCCAGTGTCACGATTTCGGCATAGCCATTGCCACTACTGTCTTCCTGACTCGCTATCATACTGGGTATATACCAACCAGGATAAATAAACGTGCTATCTAACGCGCCTGTATTGGCATCTTCTATTCTAAAGAAATTTCTATTCGTCGTGGTACTACCTAACCACACTATATCGGCTATTGTATTACCCGATACATCATCAAGCTTTTGTAATTGATTAAGTGTACTCCAAGCAGGTTGTTTGACCGCTCTCAACTGCGCTTTAGAATATAAATCATGTAACATCCAAACTGAACGTCCGTCACTGGCTACACCATTACTCACCACCTCAGGTTGGTTATTACCATCCGTGTCTTTTACAACACGAATTTGCGCAGGACTATACCAACTTGTGTAAATATAACGGTTCATTTCGGCTTTTGAACCTGAGTCATGTAACATCCAAACTTTTTTACCATCACTGGTTTGACCCAGTACTAATATTTCATCTTTGTTATTATCGTTAGAATCCGGCACTACCGCTAAGGTGTTCGGTTGGAACCAACTTGGAAAGACTACGGATGAAATAATGCTGCCTGTTTTTGCATCAAACACCATCCAGGCTTTTTTACCATCGCTGGTGGTGCCCAAAATAACAAGGTCATTAAAACCATTGCCATTAACATCTGACAATACTTCTACTTGCATACTGTTAAACCAACTTGGGATAAACACCGCGCCCGTTTGTGTGCCCGTCAAGCTATCGTAAAACAACACGGCTTTTTTGCCGCTGCTTAAGGTGCCACGTAAATGAATGTCTGGTTTGCCATTTTGGTTGATATCTAACAGTACGCTTGAAATAACAACGCCACCCACTTCTGAATTAAAAGGAGCACTATCTTCACCGTCTAGACTACCGTCTCCGTCCGTGTCGTCATTCAGCGGGTCTGTACCTAATAGGTATTCTTCGTAATCCGTTAGGCCATCATTATCTGAATCGCTATCATTGATATCTGTACCTAAATCCAGCTCTTGATAATTATTCAGTCCATCGGCATCGTTATCATCAAGGGCACCCCAAGCTTCACTATACTGACTTAAGTCAAGCAATTTCAGCGTATTAAGACGCGGCTCTGTTGTGATGATATATTCATCACCGTCTCTAACATTATCATTATTATCATCAATCCAATCAACCTGCATATCATAAATTAATGCTATACCATTGCTGTCAACCGAAAGAATCTCATATGTCTTTTTTACTTCGAAACCTGACGTGTTGTAGGTTGAGATAACCACATTACCATTTAGCGTATATTGATATGATGCATAGCCCATATTCAGCTCACCATTAGAATAAGCTGAAATCCCATAGCGCATTTTTCCGTTGTTTTTAAACTGATGGCCCCATACCTCATCCAGTTTCAATAATCCATTCTCCCATGAACTGGGGACCGGCGCGGTATAACCGGTGTGGTAAATGAAAGGTAGGTCAGTTACTATGTTCTCTGTAAATTCGGAAAAACTTGCATCAAACTTCGCCATTTGCCCTGAATAAATACGCACCAAAACGTCATTTTCATATTGTTCTACATATACAAAATAAGACTTTTCAATAGCGACTAAAGGCGTTATTACAAATTTGGTTAATCCATCAATCAGCTCTAAGTTTTCATCAACTAAATCCCATGTAAAATTAAAATCACTCAGTGTTGCTGTTGCGGTATTATCATTCTTTAAAGTTACTTTTTCTGCAAACACCCCAAAAGTGTTGTTGTCTGGATTATTTAGTCCGAAATCATTCTGAAAATATAGTGGCATAGCCCACTTACCTTCAAGATCGGCCGCAGACTTCCCAGAAAAAAAGCTCGCGAACTTAGATTTGCTATAAAGCGTTTCTTCGGTGGCAGTTTCAGTTTGGGCAACAGGATTTCCGCCTTCCCATTCCCAGGTGTCAGGTATTATCAATTCTTGCTCATACAGACTTAGCACAGTGACATCACTTGAATCGCCATTATCTGCGGTACGTGTAATCGTACGTAACACTGTGCCCTGCTTAACTTCTAGTTGCATCGATATGTTGTATCCAGCACTCTCCAAATTGCGGATTTTTAGCCATACATCAAAACCATACGTATCTATAATGTTTGTATAGTTATTACTCAAAGTAAAATACGTAGAAGTTCTGCTGCTTTCTATTTGGATACTTTCATTTAGTATCGACCATGTAATATCATTTTCATAAAATGCCCCCCAATTGTCTGAAATATTTCCACTGTCAACCCCGTCAAATTTTATTGCTAATGCAAATCTAGCAAGCCAGCCTTCGCGAGTTTTAGGAACAATGACCTGTATGCTATTTTGCAGTTCACCAGAGGTGAAGCCTAATGATTTTTCAACAGGTGACGCATTGGCGACAAATGAGGTAAGCACCATTACAAATGACATCACTAGTCGGAGTATCAGGTGATTAATCATAAGTTTTGGCGCGCGATATTGTGATGACATATAAGATTTCGTCCTTGAATTTGGATAATGGCTTGCATTGTTGTTTGTGAAAATTTCAATCTTACCTTTATATAAACTGTTGATTATTTGTTATAAAACGCCGTTTTTCTTAATAAGAATACTATTCAATAAGGCGCTTAATTGAGCTATTGTTATGCTGCTTAAATTGAACATAACATTTAAGCAGCATAAATATATTAATCATACTTTATATACTACCATCAACGGCAAAGGTACATAGAAATATCAACTGGCACATAGAGTAGCACTAAAAGACTAGGGTTTTGTAAAACAGCATAGAACGCTATATAGCTTGGCTGTGGTGTGATTATATGGGATGAACAGACGATTTAGGATGGCAAAAGCTAAAAGAATGGCGGTGAGGGAGGGATTCGAACCCTCGAAGGCTTGCGCCTTACACGCTTTCCAGGCGTGCTCCTTCGGCCACTCGGACACCTCACCATTTAAACTTAATACTAAGCTCTAAGCTCTAAGCTCTAAGCTCTAAGCTGCGCTATGGTAGGAAAATTTCTATCATAACGCAACCTAATTTAAATATTACGATAGCAACTGCTTATTAATACAACACTTGCTAATTATTTACCGGTTATTCTTAAGTTCGGCATTGAATTTCAGCATGCGGTCTAGCGATTTAAGCGCACCTTCTCGCAATGACATATCGACAAAAACCTCTCGGCCCTCAGGATTTAATAACGCTTGCTCTATTTCCTTTAAGCCATTCATTGCCATCCAAGGACAATGTGCGCAACTACGGCATGTCGCACCTTCGCCCGCTGTTGGTGCTTCGAAAAACTCTTTATCAGGGCATAACTGCTGCATTTTATAAAAAATACCGCGATCGGTTGCAACAATAAATTTATTGTTAGGTAAGTCTTGAGCTGCCTGAATTAATTGGCTAGTAGATCCTACCGAATCAGCAAGGTCAATTATTTCTTCAGGTGATTCAGGGTGCACAAGTATGGCGGCATCAGGGTGTAACGCCTTCAGATCAATTAGCGCTTTAGTTTTAAACTCGTCATGAACAATACAAGCACCTTGCCACATGATCATGTCAGCACCGGTTTGCTTTTCAATGTAGGCACCTAGGTGGCGATCTGGGCCCCAAAGGATTTTTTCGCCCTGCTCATCAAGGTGCTCAACAATTTCTAACGCACAAGATGATGTCACTATCCAATCAGCACGAGCTTTTACTGCGGTAGAGGTATTGGCATATACCACCACGGTTCTATCTGGGTGTAGATCACAAAAAGCATTAAACTCTGCTATTGGACAACCTAAATCTAACGAACAGGTGGCCTCTAATGTTGGCATGACTACTGTTTTTTCTGGCGTAAGCACTTTCGATGTTTCGCCCATAAAGCGCACACCTGCGACAATTAAAGTTTCTGCAGAATGAGTTTTACCAAATCTCGCCATTTCTAATGAATCAGCAACACAGCCACCGGTTTCTTCTGCTAGCGCTTGAATTTCAGGGTCAGTGTAGTAATGCGCAACCAGCACAGCGTTTTTTTCCTTCAATAATGTTTTGATGCGTGCTTTGTAATCTTCACGCTCTACATTACTTAATGGAACAGGCTTTGCTGGAAATTGAAAGTCAAAGTCTACGGCTAAATTTGCTTGGGTCATATCTATTCTCAATGAGTACCTAAAAATCGCGTGGATTATAAGGTATAGAAGAATAAAAGTGTACTACGAATATATCCTAGTTAAGAGCAAATGAAGATAAGTAGATCTGCAAGCGAAAAAAATGCAGAGATATTTAACAATATTTTAGGAGTGAATCATCAGGAATATAAATAGCATGATAATTAAAAGTGGTCGGTCGTGAAGGATTTGAACCTTCGACAAATTGGTTAAAAGCCAACTGCTCTACCAACTGAGCTAACGACCGATAAACTACTTCTAATTTTTGAGGTGAAATTGCGATGCGCTAATTTCAGTGCCACTTCGTTCTTAATGTTAAGAAGAAGTGGTCGGTCGTGAAGGATTTGAACCTTCGACAAATTGGTTAAAAGCCAACTG
>CAXBNP010000070.1:0-5619 GCA_963977145.1 uncultured Colwellia sp. | reverse complement strand
GACACCGCCCTTTCACGGCGGTAACAGGGGTTCGAATCCCCTTAGGGATGCCACTAATTATTTTACTTTTAGTCAAATAAGCAGTGCTTAAAAGTGAAATAAAAAAACCGACTTGCGTCGGTTTTTTTATGGCTGTATTTTATCGCTTAGTGCAATAACGATTATGCTAGAAAGTTGACTAAAGTAGCGATTGTATTCAATAAATCAGCCATTATAAGTGAGCATCAAAACTCAAAACCTCATGTTTATTGCATCAGACTCAACATAAATACCTACATCCACTTAGGCAAAGCGCTTGCTTGATTCTTAGTTGGCTCGATCAAGCTATCTTGGTCTTTGCTCTCGCATTACGCTAATGACTTATATTCATCTAATAACATGGCGCCACGTCATTGCTATAAATCGTTTTACTTCGATGTAAACCTGTAGAAAAATGCTTGAGCATATTGTTGAACCATAGCGGGTATGTTTGCTTGAGTTAGCACAACTGTTGGTTATTTAAGCCAGCTTAGAATGGCTGATTACTTCTTTCAATTGCGCTATTTTCAATCGCACGAAGAACAAGAAGGTCGGATCAACATGCTTGTTCTTCAATCTCGCTAAATTACTTCTGCTTAAGTAGGCTCATACTTTCTTCAGCAAAACCAACTCCGGCTTCGTTATAAAAGTTAAATACTTTATCGACACCAAAGCTTTCCAATGCGATGCGTTCATCATCATAGCGTGCAATTGCCGCTATTTTACCCTGATAATTGGTGCGCTTTATTTGCGCCGTAATATTCATAATATCTTGTACTGAAGGCAGGGCTAAAAGTGTTAGTTCAATTTTATCCAGATCAATGCTTTCCCAAAAATCAGCATCTTCTGCATCACCTACGTAGGCTTGCACGCCGTTTTCATTTAACCATACGACTTTATCTTTATCAGTGTCTAAGCCCCAAACTTGCTGTCCAACCTGGGCATTTAACGCGTTATAAGCCCCGATACCAACACGGCCCATGCCAATAATAGCGATAGGCGCTTCACAAGGTTGAATAAACTTGTCTTCCTTTAAGCGCTTTTGACTTTCAAAGCGTTTAAATTTTTCTTTGTTATTAGCGAAGTAACCATGGGCAAAGTTATAAAGTATGTTGGTGATAATAAAAGATAAGGATACCGCTATTGACAAAATCACTAGCCACTCAGAGGATAGCCAGCCTGATTTACTACTCAGTGCAGCAACAATAAGGCCAAATTCACTAAAGTTACTTAATGCTAGCGCCGATAAAAATGCCGTTCTGCCACGTAAGTTAAGTTTGACTAAAATAAAGAAAAACAACAGGAATTTAATCGGTAGTAGCAAGGTTAATATTGAGGCTATCGCAAGCATCTCTAAGGTTGGTAGGGCAGTGAAACCGATTGATAAGAAAAAGCCAATTAAGAACAGGTCTTTGAAGCTCAATAGTGATTTTGTTATTTCACTGGCTTTGCTGTGAGACGCTAAATACATGCCCGCTAAAAGTGCACCTAAGTCACCTTTGATTTTAACCAATTCAAATAGCTCATAAGCCCCAAAAGCGATGAAAAATCCCATTAAAGGGATAAGTTCACCATGACCGGTTTTATTGATGCCTTTGTCAATAAAAGGTTTTAACGGTATAAGAAGTAGCAGTGCCAAAGCCCAATAGCTAGGAATTTTACCGGTCGCTATCACTAAAAATATCACAGCAATGACATCTTGCATAACCAATATACCAATGGCAAGTTTACCATGGCGTGTACGCATTTCGCCGTGATCTTCCATCAGTTTAACAACGCAAACCGTGCTACTAAAGCTTAAGGCAAAAACAATCAGCGCCGCTGTGGTGATATCTAACTCACTGACAAGCGAAATACTAATGAGCGCAATGCTTTTTAACAGCACGAGGCCGATTAATAGCCATAAAATACTATGGCTTAAAGTACCAAACCAAACCTCTGATTTTACCAGATCTTTTATATTGAGCTTTAGGCCAATGGTAAACAGCATCAAAGTGATACCAATATCGGCTAATACTGTCACCATGCTATCAGCCTGATAACCTAAGAAATGTAGGATAAATCCAGCCGCTAAATAACCAATTGACGGCGGTAAGGAAATTAATTTAGTCAAAAGACCACAAATAAAAGCAAAGCCAATCCAAATAAATTCCATGCTAATTTACGGCTCCATTGTCATTATTGTTTTAACTTGCTGTTCAACATAGTCCGCTATTATCGGCTGTGCTTGCGCGTTGGGGTGGATCCCGTCGGCTTGCATCAGCGCTTTTTTTGTTGCCACAGCTTCCATAAAAAAGGGGAGTAAGGTTATATTGCCGGCCTTTGCGACATCTTCAAATACTTGCTCAAACATTTTATTGTATCTTGGCCCGTAGTTTGGCGTTATTTTGATTTTAATCATTGAAACTTTTATGTTTTTTTCTTGTGCTAACTTAACCATTTGTAACAAATTATTTTTAATTAGTGTCGGAGAATAGCCGCGTAAACCGTCATTGCCACCCAATTCAATCAGTAAATGGTCGACTTTTTCATTGGCTAAAATGCCTGCTAGCCGAGATAAACCGCCACTCGTCGTTTCACCACTGACACTGGCATTGATTATTGTGTAAGGTTGCTGTTGCTCGCTAAGTTTTTGATTGAGTAGATGCACCCAACCTTGCGTGGGTTTCATCCCATAACTTGCGCTGATACTATCACCTAATAGTAAAATGTTAGTGGTCGGTGTGATACTAATGTTGTTATCAACCGTACTGGTCTGTATATCTTGTACAACGGCATTCGTTGTAGTGATAAAAAATAAGCTAATAAATAATATAAAAACTGGATAATTTTTCATGCATGTAAATTCCGAGAGTATTTTAAGCGTTACCAACCTAACTAAATCAGTACAAGTTGAAGATAAAACATTAGTCTTGCTTCAAGCACTCAATTTAACTGTTACAGCAGGTGAGTCAATTGCTATTGTTGGTTCGTCTGGTTCAGGTAAAACAACGTTATTATCTATTTTAGCAGGTTTAGATTTACCAAGTTCAGGAGAAGTGTATCTTAAAAACCAGCCCTTACACCAGTTTAATGAAGAGCAACGCAGCCAAGTTCGTGCCCAACACGTTGGTTTCATTTTTCAACAATTTTTATTGATTAATAGTTTAACCGCACTTGAAAATGTCATGTTGCCAGCTGAATTAGCCAACTTACCTGATGCACAGGCACGTGGTGAAGCGCTACTCGCCCAAGTTGGTTTGGCTGACAGACTCGAGCATTACCCATCGCAACTCTCTGGTGGTGAACAACAACGTGTCGCTATTGCTCGGGCATTTATCGCTCAGCCTGATATTTTATTTGCCGATGAGCCAACGGGGAACCTTGATAGCAAGACCGGTCAGCATATCACCGATTTAATTTTTGATCTGAACGCTAAAGAGGGGACAACCCTAGTATTAGTGACCCATGATGCGAAATTAGCGGCTAGATGTCAGCGGCAAGTAGAGATGGACAGCGGTATATTAACTGAGGCCGCTACAGCGCCAACGTTAGCGCAACCGTCAAAAAGCCAAGTTAATAGCGAGACCACTGCGCCAAATGATCTTGATACTCAAACCTCAGTTTCACAAGTAGGTTAATAATGAGTAAAGTTAATCAAAAAGCCTCATCAATGTGGTTCACTCAATCGTTACGCTTGTTACATCATGAGCTGCGCCGTGGTGAACTTACCATTATATTTCTCGCTATTGTGCTCGCCGTTGCGACGGTATTTTCATTAACGGGATTTTCTGGTCAAATTAAGCACGCCATTGTGGCTAATAGTACTAATACTATTGGCGCTGATCGCGTCTTACGTATGTCGTCAGAAGTTGACCGCAGTATTATCGAAAAAAGTCAGGCATTAGCGCTGAAATCTGCGCGAAAAATTGAAACTGAGTCGATGGCGTTTGCCGGTGATAAAATGTTACTGAGTGAACTCGATGCGGTGTCTGATACTTATCCTTTACGGGGTGAACTGAAAATAAAAACCTCGCTGACACAAATAGCCAGTATCACTGCCAATGCACCAAAGCGTGGCACAGTTTGGGTCGAACCAAGTGTGTTAAGCCGTTTGAACGTTAACATTGGTGACGTTATTGAAATTGGTGTGGCGCCGCTCACTATTGCCGGTATTGTTACTGATATTCCTGATCGTTCATATCGCGCTTTTATTGCGGGCCCAACGGTGATTTTAAATATTGCAGACATGCCTAAAACTGAGCTTATTCAACCGGGCAGTCGTCTTACTTATAAATATTTATTCGCCGGTGAAATTGATGCTATTGAAACCTTTGAAGCCTGGATCAAGCCGCAAATTAATGACGCACAACGTTGGTATGATGCCAAGGCTGCGCAAAATCGGCTGTCGAGAATATTAGACACGGCAGAGAAGTTTTTATCACTCGCCAGTATGCTAGGTATTGTATTAGCGGCGGTTGCAGTCGCGGTAGCTAGCCGTCGTTATGGCCAGCGTCATCAGTCGACTGTGTCGGTGTTTAAAGCGCTTGGTGCGACAATATCACATGTCAGAAAGCTTTATTGTTTACACTGGGGCTTACTCAGTTGCTTAAGTATCGTCACCGGTTTAGTGGTGGGCTATGGCTTGATGTTACTCGGTGTTAATGCCATTGCGAGTTACCTATCCTTGGCTGATGCGCCACTGACCTATACGCCATTTTTAACCGCGATATTTACCGGTTTATTGTGTGCCATTGCTTTCGCTATTCATCCGATTATGAGCTTAGTAAAAAGCCCACCATTAAATGTTATTCGTGGTTTTAATCAAGAAAAAATCGCTCGCTTTGGCTGGCACCAGTTACCACCATTATTAGCGCTGTTTCTATTGTTGTTCATTTTTAGTCAAGATTTAGTGATGAGTGCCGCTTTATTATTAGGCGGTGTTTTTGTTGCTTTTATTTTGTTGTTGTTTGGACGCGGCTTAATGAGCGCAGGTCGAAGTGTCGGCACTAAGGCTGGAAAATCTTGGCATTTGGCATTAGCGAACTTAAAGCGTCGCGCCAGTGAAAACAGCGTGCAACTGGTTAGTTTTACTATCGCGATAAAGCTATTACTGCTGATCACGGTCATGAAAAGTTCAATATTAACCGAATGGGAACAACAGTTCCCCGAAGGTACCCCTAATCATTATTTGATCAATATTACCCAAGAGCAAATTGCCCCGTTACAGCAGTTTGTTGATGAGCATAATATTGCCAATCAAGGTTTTTATGATGTCTATCGTGGGCGGTTGTCGGCAATTAATGGCATAAAGACCATTAAGCAAGATGATAGCGATCGCGATGCGCAAAGTGCTGAGAAAAATCAAAGCAAAGCAGCGAATAAAAAACCACAAGATAAGGAATCCGAGCAGCAAGAAGGTCGTCAAGGTGCTGGGCGCGAATTAGGCTTAACTTGGCGCAATGAATTACCGGTTGAAAACGAAGTTATTGCCGGGCAGTGGTGGCAAACTCCTGATGCGCAACCACAAGTGTCAATTGAAAGTAATATGGCAGAGCGTTTGAACATTAAACTTGGCGATGATTTAACCTTTACGCTTGGCTCGGATGAGTTCATGGTGCC
>CAXBNP010000069.1:0-5872 GCA_963977145.1 uncultured Colwellia sp. | reverse complement strand
TCATGGTTACCGCGTACATTTCTGACGATCACTTTTTTATGTTTTTGTAATGCCATTTCAACCAGTTTGTTCATTACTAAACAGGTTACTCTAAATGCTTTATCAACTCGACCATCAGCATCAAGTGGATTGCCGTGGCCTTTTGTTTGATGCGTGTCATCGTGAAAATGTATCGCATCACCTAGATTTAGTATGATTGCAGTCTCAGAGTTAACAGCACGGCCAATTAGATCAGCCATTGCTAATAACAAATCATGTGTTGCTATTTTAAGATTGAAGTCTGTTCCAGTTTCCTCGTGCCATGCATGCATAGCAAAGTGCATGTCACCTATATTGTAAACAGATAACAAATCAGAATTAGTAAGTCGCGGGCTTGCTACTTTAGGTGCTTTAATATCAAGGATATTTGCAGTATCTTCTAATGCTTCCATTAATGACTGGTATTCACTATTTTGGCGATACCAAACACGACCAATTGACCCGTCTTTTTCAATAGTTGTTGTTACTTTGCCAAGTACATTACCCTCAGCTAATGGCATCATAGGTAAGCCCTTAACTAATCCGTGATGCTTAGCCGCTTTTTTTAATAGCTGTGATATATATCTAGCCGCTGTAGAGGCGTTACCTAAGCCCACTTTTTCAGCAGCTAACTTATAGGTTCCAGTCTCCCGGACAGCATTAACAATCGCTTTTTGTTTATCCGTTCCAAGATTATAAATTTCTTCTGTAATTGAATTTACTTTGTTCATTTTAAAATCCTTTTGAAAAGTTAACTAATTTTATATTAATTTATTTTGCTAGCTCCAACAACTACTTAATGGAGTTAATTTGTTTTTTTTATTTAATATCACCTTCCTTTAAAAGTTTCTTGTACCTTTTTATCTCTAGTTCAATATCATAATGTGTCGGAAATAACTCTTTTAACGTGGGGTAATTAGCGACACACGATAAATGCTCAGCAAACCCTTTGCCATATTCTTTGTTTAACGCTTTATCGTATTCAACGGGCATCCCGGAGCCATGTTGATTGCAGTTTACTGAGCATTGTTTGTGTATGTTTTCTGGTATAAACCTACGTCTATCACCACCACCTCTTCCGGCATGATATCTATGTCCAGCATCATACTTTACGTGTTTGCTTCTTTTCCCGCACGTATAGCAACCTTTATATTTATCTCTAACGTGAACAATGTAACGATGTATATAAGTTTTTAGTTTGTTGTACCATTCAGTGCGGGTCATCAATTCTTTTTTTCTAATTACGTCTTTTTTCTTTTGTGCCTTTTGCTTTATTTTTGCGCCTTTGGCTTTGTTTTCACTGGCATACTTTACAGCAGCTTCAAATGTACAAAAGGCCATGTTATTAATTACAACGTATTCCCGGACATGATTACCACATTTTTTACATTTTCTTTTACTATTTGACATAATTAAAACCCCGGTTAATTATCCTGATACTGTAACGGTATGCCAATGTCATTAAAAAAATATATCATCTGGTCGGTATATTCTTTTGACTCAGCAGTGTTGAATTCTGACGTAACACTTAAGCATTGTATTAAGCGCATTTTATCTTCATAATTTTTATTGTAATATTTTAATTCATGGAGTATGAACTCAAAATTATCACCGTGAATTTCACTGTTTAATAAAATTGGTATACCAAAAACCGCCTTGCATTCCGTCTTAACTGATAACGGTGTTCTATCACCGTACCATTTTGCGATCTGATTATAAAATAAGTGCTGTTGCCTGTTAATTGATACACTTCTCTTACTAGACCACTTGATGATTTTTACTCTAAACTTACTTGCCGGGTCACTAACAAATAAAGCTTTTATGCGTTTTGTGCAATCATCAATTGTTGTAAGTGTTAATTTAAAATCACTCATTAGCAACCTCTTTTAATTTTTTTTGTTTTTAATTATGTTGGCCATTCTTATTTCAATTTTACTTCCACCATTACCGCGATCAGTAATTGCTTTATCAGTTTCAGTAACCACCGACTTACAACTAAGCAACTTTTGGTCCCTTGGCGGCAACTTACCCTGACGCTTCAAATCTAATTTTCTTTTAAAGACTTTATCAAACAAATTACGCGCTTTATCTTCCGGCAATTGCCTTTTACATCTAAAGCTGACATCTGCCCTTGTGTAGTATTCAACATCATCTTTAGCAGCTACACCGTCAATCATGCGCTTAAAAGCGTCTGTAGTATCGAAATCAAGGCACAAACTCAAGAACTGAGGCAATGACGGAGGCCAAGCTAATCGGTCGCTTAAAACGCGTCCTACGCCTCTTTTTAAATGTTGGTTAGTAATCAACGAAAGTTCCATTATCCATAAGGTCGATGGTTGCTCCCCTCGTTCCCTCATCCACTGTTCGCCCCAGATATCCGTCATTTGCTCCCAAACCCACTTCGCGTTCATTGGGTTCGTCCGATCTATACTCTGCGTTGGCGGCTTTTGCTCGTTCGTATGCTGATAGTTTTTTACCAGTGCCCGCATTGTTTGCATTGACTTGTCCATTACATTCTCCCTTTCTTTTAATCCATCCACTAGCCGCTGACTGCCACTTTTTCATTTTACTCTTACCAACCAACCAGTTTTTAGAATCGTAAAATAACCAAAATCTTTCTGCCTCACCCGGGTCAGAACCCTTACTAACAAAATAATCAATTGTCTCAATATCACTCGGTGGTTTAAACCGAGTGTCTTTAGTTACTTCTTTATTATTCTTTGTTTTATTCTTATTCTTATTCTTATTATCTGCTACGTTTGCTAACTCTTGCTTACTATTGCTAGCATTTGCTACCTTTTGCTTACCTCCTTTAGAGCCAGCAATGGCGCGCCTTTCACAAGTTTTGACATATTTTTCATCATCACGTAAAAACTGATTTTTAAACGGTGAAAAAGCTATTTTTACTATACTATCTAAATTATATTCTTCTTCATGTTGATATGCTTTTATCGCTTTAAATAAAACACCCGCCTGACCATTTGTTAAATCATCAAGTATATCTAAACTATCAATATGTATTAAAAAAGACTTCTTATTTGCTTTCATATATAATACCCCTGTATTGTAATCAAAAAACCGCTACTCATATCAGCGGTTTTTTTATACGTGCTTTAAATTGGATTTAATAGCTCTAATGCATAATTGCTCAAGCATATTATTCCAAGTCCTACCCTCTTCTTTTGCAGTTAATGCAATTGCTTTTTTAGTTGACTCACTCATTTGAAATGAGCCTCTGATTTTATTATTCATAAATTACCCCTTGGTTAAGTTCAAAATCATTATTGCAAATTAATTAATAACAATCAACTAAAACTTGTTGCAAATTTATTTTTAAGTTGATAAGGTTACTTCGAGATTAAAAACGTCTTAATAACCAAGGAGAATATTATGGTTGAACTAACGCTTAAAATTAAACATGACGAAATTGTAATTGAAGATTTAGTTACAAGTGACATCAACGAAATTTTACACGCTTTACATAAATTTCAATACGAGCATGAAGAAAAGGTAGTAGGTGGATTAAATGAATAAATCAGACTCAATTAAAAACTTAGCAATAGCTATGAACGTGGCGCAATCTGAAATGGGCAACGCTTATAAAGAATCTAAAAACCATTTTAAGTCTAAATATGCTGATCTAGGGTCAGTAGTTAACGCGGTAAAAGGACCATTCTCTAATAACGGCTTGAGTTACATTCAATTTCCTATTGAAGATAATGGTAGAGTGGGTGTGGAAACCATTCTAATGCATAATTCCGGTGAGTGGATATCAAACTCTTTTACTGTACAGTTAACCAAGCAAGATGCTCAGGGTGCTGGTTCAGCTATTACATATTGTAGACGTTATGGTTTACAAGCAGTAGCGGGTATTCCAAGTGCAGATGATGATGGTAATGCGGCAAGCCCGCGTGAGCCAAATGAAGATGACTTAGCTTGGATTAAGTCTATTCAATCAAACCTAGCTAATCTTGCTGATATAAAAGATGTAGATTACCGTAATTATATTAAAGGATTAGTATGAAAATAATTACAACCTGTGAGCAGGGTTCACCTGAGTGGCTAGCAATGCGTCTTGGTAAGGTTACCGCCTCACGCATTAGTGATTTACTATCTAAGGGTAGAGGTACAGCACCAAGCAAGATGGCAGAGTCTTACATGATGGAATTGATAGCTGAGCGCTTGACGGGATTATCAAAGCCGTTTTTTGAGAATGATGCTATGCGTTGGGGTACTGAAATGGAGGGTGAGGCAAGGGCGGTTTATTCTATTAGAAACCACCGATTTGATATAGATGAAGTTGCATTTGTAGAACATAACGAGTTTATAGGTATTTCACCTGATGGTCTGGTGGGCGATGATGGATTGTTAGAGATTAAATGCCCTAACACAACAACACAGCTCAAGCGGGCTTTGTCAGATGACTATAGCTCAAGTTATAAAGCACAGATTCAATGCCAGTTATGGGTTACCGGGCGCGAGTGGTGTGATTTTGTAAGCTTTGATCCAAGGTTAAGTGGTAAAGCTGGGTATTTGGAACAAAGGGTTTATCGCAATGAAGAATTTATAACTGACATGAAAGAAAAAGCTTATGTATTTGTAGATAAAATGAATGAATTAATTGAAAAACTAACTGTTAAGGAAGAATAAAAATGAGTACAACTATTACTGGTAAATTAAACAAAGCAGCAAATCAATTTCAAGCAGGAGATTCGACCGGGTTTGGTATTAGGCTGGGTGTTAAATACCGCGATCCAAAAACTAAACAAGATGATTGGTGTAATTATTCAGCAGTTATATTTGCAAAGTCTCCGGGTCAGATACAATTCTATCAAAGTGCCCTTGTTGAAGGTTCAGTTATTGAAGTTAGCTGCGAGCAGTTAAAGATTGATTCTTATAATGGTAACAATGGCGCTGTATTAAGTATTGATATGCTGAATGCTAAGTTGGGTTATGTTCATACTGGCCAAGCGCCACAACAGCAACAACCACAGCAGCAGCAACAACAAGCACCACAAAATAACTTCCAACAACAAGCGCCGCAAAATAACTTCCAACCACAAAACGGTGGGGGTAATTGGCAAAACCATTCGGGAAAGTAGATAAGGTTCAGCATTTTGATTTTGATGACGATATACCTTTTTAACTAACAGAGGCGGTTAGTAGCCGCCTTATTTAACGAGCAACAATTATGAATACAATACAGATACAAAACGACACGCTTTCAATATTATTAACCAGTCGCGTACACCAAGGTTTAGATATTAAATCACGATCAATTAAAATTGCTAAATGCTGCAAAAAGATAAGAGATAAAACAAAAGATAATGTCTTGTATGACGCTTGCAGAAAAATAATTACAGCAACTTCTGGCGGTAAGTATGACAAAGTTATACAAGCAGTAACTATGGCTGAGTTAAAATACCTTGAGGAGTACAGAAGATGAAATATGTAGATGAGAAGATAGTAGTATTAATATTTATCATAATATTTTTAGTTATAATGAAATAATAAAAAACCGCTTCAATTAGCGGTTTTTGTTTATTCAAAGTCTTTTTCAATTTGCCGCAACTCCTTTAACTCTTGAATTTTAGCCCTAGTTATTGGCCTCCGGGTGTCAATAATCTTTTTAGCTTGTTTTCTGAGTTTTTCAATCATGACCTCCTCGTCAATTTGCTTGTTTAATTTCTCACTTATACCGTCCATCTTATGCGCCTCATTAATTAAGTTAAGTCATATTAAAATTAATTTAATATAAAGTAAAGTTTTTGTTTACTTATACAAAAATGTAGGTATATTAGATTTCAACAGCGGGAAATAATTTACGGTTTGCCATCCAACCGCTGCAAATAAA
>CAXBNP010000068.1:0-5894 GCA_963977145.1 uncultured Colwellia sp. | reverse complement strand
TCAAAGCTTTCGGTATCAAGCCCAACTTCACGTTGCGTCACCATACACTTGGCATGTTCGTGCACAAATTCTACCGGATCTTCTATGGTCAAAATGTGTCCACGAGAGTTTTTATTTCGATAGCCAATAAGCGCAGCCATTGATGTCGATTTACCGGTACCGGTACCACCAACAAATAGCACTAAACCACGCTTTGACATCACCACATCTTTTAATATCGACGGTAAGCCTAGATCGTCTGCTTCAGGTATTTCGGTAACAATACGACGAATGACCATGCCAGCCATATCGCGCTGCCAAAATGCCGAAACACGAAATCGACCAATGCCATCGATTGAGATGGCAAAGTTACATTCTTTATTTTCATCAAATTCAATTTTTTGCTTTTCAGACATGGCATTGTGAACCAAGTTCAAAGCCTCTTGCGCCGATAAAATTTTATCGTCGATTGCAACAAGCTCACCATTAATTTTCGCACTTACCGCCAACTTAGCGGTGACAAACATATCCGATGCCTCATGTTGCACCATTTTCTGTAATAAATCATGAAAGTTCATTTAGTTAACCTTTTTCAAATAGCTATAAGTCTAGTAGCTGGAAAATTGGTTTTTATCTTGTGCTTTTTCCATCGCGTCTTGCTTGGTAATAATGCCGCGATTAACTAGGTTTTGTAAACATTGATCCATTGTTTGCATGCCATGAGACATACCCGTTTGGATGGCTGAATACATTTGGGCAATTTTATCTTCACGAATAAGGTTACGAATTGCCGGCACACCCATCATAATTTCGTGTGCTGCCACTCGACCGCCACCAACTTTTTTAATCAGTGTTTGTGAAATTACGGCCCGTAATGACTCGGAAAGCATTGAACGTACCATGGCTTTTTCTTCGCCTGGAAATACATCAATAATACGGTCAATGGTTTTTGGCGCTGACGTAGTATGCAAAGTACCAAAGACTAAATGGCCAGTTTCAGCTGCCGTCATCGCTAAACGTATAGTTTCTAAATCACGCATCTCACCGACAAGAATAACATCAGGGTCTTCACGCAAGGCAGAGCGCAAGGCCGCGCTAAAACTTAAGGTATCGCGATGAACTTCACGTTGGTTAATTAAGCAAGAATGGTTTTGATGAACAAATTCAATTGGGTCTTCAATGGTTAAAATATGATCGTGCTTAGTTTTGTTAATATGATCAACCATAGCTGCAAGTGTGGTTGATTTACCTGAACCGGTCGGCCCCGTCACTAACACTAAACCACGTGGTAACTCAGAGATACTGCGGAAGATATCAGGACATCCTAAGTCATCTAAAGATAGTATTTTACTAGGGATAGTACGAAATACAGCGGCAGGTCCCCTGTTTTGATTAAAAGCGTTAACCCTGAAACGCGCAAGATTTGGTACTTCGAAAGAAAAATCGACCTCTAAATTTTCTTCGTACTCTTTGCGCTGACGGTCATTCATAATATCATAGACCAAAGCGTTAACATCTTTTTCGTCAAATGCTGGTATATTTAACTTACGCACGTCACCATCGACACGAATAGACGGGGGAGTTCCCGTTGATAAATGTAAATCTGAAGCATTATTTTCGACACTAAATGCTAATAATTCGGTAATATCCATACAAACCTCTTAGTCTAATTTATAATTGCACTAACAACTGATATAAGTCATTGAGAACTGAAATAAACAATATGATTGCTATTAAAGATAATATTGCTCAAGTTAAACTGCAAATTTCTTCTGCTTGTAAATCTGCTCAGCGCAATGCTGGCGAAATAACTTTGCTTGCGGTCAGTAAAACCAAACCTATTGAAATGCTCGAGCAAGCATATAACGCAGGGCAACGAAACTTTGGCGAAAGCTATGTACAAGAAGCGGTGGAAAAAATTACCGCGATGCAAGATAAGTCCGATATCTTGTGGCATTTCATTGGCCCGATTCAAACCAACAAAACCAAATTAATTGCCAAGCATTTTTCTTGGGTACATAGCATAGATAGAATTAAAGTTGCTAAACGCCTTAATGAGCATAGGTCTGGTCAAGATACTCCGCTAAACATTTGTTTACAAGTGAATATTAGCGGTGAATTAAGTAAATCAGGCGTTTTACCCCAAGAGCTTGCTGCCCTGCTTGCCGTCATAGAAACCTGTGACAATCTATGCTTACGTGGTTTAATGGCTATTCCAGAAAAAAATGCCGCTAAGGCCAGTTTTATTCAGATGCAAAAGCTATTCATTGAGCTTAAAGCGCAATACCCTACTATCGATACATTATCCATGGGTATGTCAGCAGACTTACAATTAGCTATTAATGCCGGCTCGACCCTAGTTCGTATTGGCTCTGCCATATTTGGCGCTCGCAGCTAAACCGAGACGGGTACTTGAAACTAAACAAATAACCCCAAAATAAGACTGTAATAACATTGTTCGCGTTGCCAATGATAAATAAAGCGACAATTAGCCCAAATATCAACTCGATTTTTGCTCTGCTTGCAAATATCCAGTCAATAATCTAGATAGGAAAATTATGAAAAAAATAGCATTTATCGGCGCAGGTAATATGAACGGCGCCATTATTTCTGGCTTAGTCCATGGTGGCTTTAACCCAGAAGATATTATGGTGTCGAATCCCTCGCCTGAAAAACGCTTAGCATTACAAGCAGCGCATGGCATTCAACAAACCGACAGTAATATTACCGCAACAGAATTTGCTGACGTGATCGTACTCGGTGTTAAGCCTTACCTTATTGAAGAAGTATGCCAACATTTAGGCGAGAACATCGATATTAGCAATAAGTGTTTTATTTCGGTCGCGGCCGGATGCACCATCAAACAAATAGAACAGGCGTTAAATCATCCGTGCACGGTGATCAGAACCATGCCAAATACTCCTTCACAGATAGGTTATGGTGTCAGTGGCATCTTTGCCAACGATCACATCAGTGCAGAAGAGAAAGTATTCACTACCGAACTGATGGAATCTGTCGGTATTGTTAAATGGCTTGATTCGGAGCAAGAAATTGATCATATCATTGCCGTGTCAGGGTCTGCGCCAGCGTATTTTTTCTTATTTATGGAAGCCATCGAAAAGCAGGCGAAAGCATACGGTTTTAGCGATGAAGACAGTAGAGCACTAGTTCAACAAACCGCATTAGGCGCGGCGAAAATGGTGACAGAGAATGCGCACTTACCAATTAGTAAATTACGCGAAAATGTAACGTCTAAAGGTGGTACAACCCAAGCGGCACTCAATACATTAAGTGAAGGCGGTTTAGAGCAACTAGTCGCAAAGGCGATGAACTCTGCGGTAGCGCGCGCTAAAGAAATGGCACAAGGTAGTTAATCGTATTACTATCGAACGGGAGAATATTTTCTACCTGACATTGAATCAATTCATTATTAATTTGGAGTTTTAGATGGAAGCAATTAATTACTTGCTTAAATTTGCCTTTGACGCAGTACTTATGATTTTAGTGATGCGGGTATGGCTACAACTGGTACGCGCTGACTTTTACAACCCCTTTAGCCAATTTATTGTCAAAGTGAGTAACCCGATAGTAATTCCTGTACGTCGTATCATTCCAAGTCTAGGGGGTATTGATTTAGGCACAGTTGTTTTAGCTTATGTTTTCGCAACATTAACTTTTATCATTATCCCATTACTTAATAGTGGTGCTATTGATATTATTTCTGCTTTATATTTAGGTCTGCTATACCTTATTAAACAAACCGGTGTATTGCTGTTTATTATTATGCTTGTTATGGCGCTAATGAGTTGGGTTGTACAAGGTTATAATCCAACGCAAATGATTTTCCAACAACTTACGGAACCAGTACTAGCACCTATTAGACGTATTATCCCAAGTATTGGTGGCCTTGATTTATCGGTATTAATCGCCTTTTTATTATTGAATGTGGTTAATATATTGTTAGCTGGCTGGGTGCCTTATTGGGCAATGCTATAACGATTATTTTTTAATCGTATATACTTAACGTAAACGACTTTAATATTAAGGTTATAAACATGAAAAACATAATGAATAAACTCGTATTAATGACGTTTTTAGCGCTATCCGTTGTCATGACCAGTAGTGCTGAAAACATGAAGAAAATGGGTGATATTAATGTTCATTATATTGCTTTAGGCTCGACATTTTTAACCCCTGAAATTGCGAAAGCATACAACATTGAGCGCAGTCGTTATAACGGTTTAATCAACATTTCAGTACTTGATAACACCCAAGACGGTAATCCTTCAAAAACGGTAACGATCAATGGTAAAGCACGTAACGATGTTGGGCAAATAAAATCATTAGACTTTACGGAAGTAAAGGAAGGTGATGCGGTTTATTATCTAGCACAAGTCAGCTACACCAATAAAGAAACCATCTATTTTGATATTAATATTACAGATAAAGGCAAGCAGCATAATTTAAAGTTTTCTCAAAAATTTTATGTCGATTAGCGAACGCGATAGATATTAGTTGCTTTAAAAATCGATTTTCTCAGAACATAAACGGCAATTAATTTGCCGTTTTTTCTTGTCGAAATTTGGCTTGGTCTGGTAGCGTTAGCACTAACACTTAATCAGGGATATTTACCTTGGGTCAAAGCGTAATAGCTTATCTTTTCTCAAAATAAAAACGGCAAAATAATTCAAACAATAAAAATCATCACTAAGCTAATAAGGTTATATTTTTCGATAAATGTCCCCTTATAGCGGCACAATTAAGTCTTTGCCGCTCCCTCTTTGCAAAAGATTAAGGTATTATGCGCGCCATTGTTATAATTAAATTATCGAGTCGTTGGCTTATTCAAGTTTGGCTTTAAGCGAGCAACATAAAAAGGTGTTTCCATGACCACTATCGTATTAGCAACAGGCAACAAAGGTAAAGTTAACGAACTGGCAAGTTTGTTGGCAGCACAGAATATTGAAATTAAGCCGCAAAGCGAATTCAATGTTACGGATGTGGCAGAAACGGGGACAACCTTTGTCGAAAACGCGATTATTAAGGCTCGCCACGCCGCAAAAATTACCGGTTTACCCGCTATTGCTGATGATTCAGGTCTAGAAGTTGACGCATTAAACGGTGCACCTGGCGTTTATTCTGCCCGCTATGCTGGCGAAAATGCTAGCGATGATGACAACACCAATAAGCTTTTAAGCGCCTTGGAAAATTTTTCTGATGCCCAACGTACTGCTCGCTTTCATTGTGTATTGGTTTATATGCGTCATGAAAATGATCCTACGCCACTGATTTGTCATGGCGTATGGCAAGGTAGTATTGCCAGAGAGAAGCTTGGTGAAGAAGGTTTTGGTTACGATCCGGTATTTTGGCAAGCAGATCATCAATTGACTTCAGCACAATTGCCAAGAGCATTAAAAAATCAACTTAGTCATCGTGGTCAAGCATTGAAAAAGCTAGTGCCACTGCTTTTAGAAGAACTCACTTAAGATGTTAATCGCACCGCCGCTATCGTTATATATTCACATACCTTGGTGTGTGGAGAAATGTCCCTATTGTGACTTTAACTCGCATGCATTAAAGCATGCCATTCCTGAGCAAGACTATATTAGCCAACTGCTAGTTGATTTAGACAGTGACATCGCGCGCTTTAACTTGCAACAACGCCCTTTGCACTCAATTTTTATTGGTGGTGGTACGCCAAGCTTATTCTCTGCCCCCGCCATTGAACAGTTGCTCACACAAATACTGCAACGCTTTGAGCATAAAGCCGATATTGAAATCACCTTAGAAGCAAATCCTGGCACAGTAGAAGCAGAAAAGTTTATCGGCTTTTTTAATGGCGGTGTTTCAAGATTATCCATTGGTGTGCAAAGTTTTGCCTCAGATAAATTAATTAAACTTGGTCGTATTCATGA
>CAXBNP010000067.1:0-6427 GCA_963977145.1 uncultured Colwellia sp. | reverse complement strand
GTGACATTCACGTTGGCAACGTGATGCTCTACCAGCTGAGCTACAGCCGCTTCATCTGTTGACTCCCTGTCAACTGGAAACGCATTCTACATTGAAAAACTGGTGAGTCAACCCTTTAATATCAATTTTGTTTTGACTGCTCAAAAAGCGACTAATCTGGTGATTTTTTAACTAAAAACACCGGATATCGTGATAAATTACTTAGATAACTCAGGCCAAGCCGCTTTAAAATAGATCACCATTGACCAAAAAGTCAGCACAGTGGCGAGCGCATAAAAACCATAAGCGGCAAAATTTAATATTTCATGAGGAAATTCAAATAAAATTAACGGAATATCATAAGTTGGGTACCAAATTAAACCCATAATACCTAACATCTGTGCCGCCGTTTTATATTTGCCCATTTGCGAAACGGCGATTTCGTCTCTTTTACCACGCGAAGACATAAACTCACGCAAAGCACTAATAAATATTTCACGGGCGATCATTAATATCGCCGACACTGATATCCACCAAACTTGCAGGTCTTGAATTAAAATCACCAGCGCAGCAACCACCATTAACTTATCGGCAACCGGGTCGATAAAAGCACCAAAGGCGGATGATTGATTGAGTTTTCTTGCTAAATAACCATCAAGCGCATCACTAACCGCAGCAAACCAAAAGACGACAAAGGCGCCAAAATGATTCCACGACACCGGTAAGTAAAACACCACAATGAAGACGGGGATTAAAACAATTCTAAATAATGTAATTTGGTTGGGGATTGTCCACATAATATGTCTAATATTCTTATCGTTAACTAATCAAGATTGAATCGAACTGAAAGACATTTTACACAGATCGGCGGCTAATTGTCATGCAAGGCGTCATAAATATTTTCCGCCAATAATTTACTGATACCCGGCACTTTTTCTAGCGTTGTTTTATCTGCCTTTAAAACTTCTTGTAGACCACCTAGATATTGTAAAAGCGCTTGTCTTTTCTTCGCGCCTATTCCTGGAATAGTCTCTAAAGTTGACTGTTTACTGACCTTTTGCCGTTTTGCCCTATGCCCAGTAATTGCAAATCGATGTGATTCATCTCGAATATGTTGTACTAAATGTAAGGCTGGCGATGTTGCAGGTAACGATATTAATTGATGACTACCCGCTAAGATTAAGGTTTCCAATCCTGGTTTTCTAGACTCCCCTTTAGCAACCCCTACCAACAGCGGTGTTTTAACTTGTTCAATGCCAGCAAAAAATTCTTCTGCTTTTGACAACTGTCCTTTGCCACCATCAATAAAGATAATGTCTGGCATTTTTTCTTCACTAGTGACTTTGCTATAGCGTTTATCCAAGGCAAAAGCCATTGCGGCATAATCATCACCCGGCGTTATACCATGGACGTTATATCGTCTATAATCGCTTTTTAAAGGTCCCTCTTGGTTAAAGACTACATTTGAAGCGACCGTTTGTTGTCCCATGGTATGGCTAATATCAAAACATTCAATACGTGATATGCCATTGGTTAATTCAAACACTTCATTTAGCGCTGAGAATCTCGCTTGCATTGACTCTTTATGTGAGTTTCTGGTCATTAACGCTGTTGCAGCATTAGTGCAAGCTAATTTAAGGTATTGCGCGCGCTCAGAGCGAACACTATGAGATATTTTAACCTCACGCTCTCCCTGACTGCTGATCACCTGAACAATGTCTTGTTGATTATCTATTGCTTCAGGGATAATAATTTCTTTTGGCATAGCACCTAAGTTAAGTTCATTGCCAATATAGTGTTGGCTAATAAAAGCCGTAATTATTTCCGCATCGCTGGTATCAATAGGTACAGTCGGAAAATAACTTTTGCTGCCTAATATTTTATGCTCTCTAACAAACAATAAATGAATACAAGCTTGAGATTTATGTCGATGTAAACCAATAACGTCCATTTCCGCGGCTGAACCACTGACAAACTGCTGTTGTTGAACTTTTCTTAAAGTCGCAATTTGGTCTCTATATTTTGCTGCATGCTCAAAATTTAGTGTTTTACTGGCGTTTTCCATGTTTGTTACTAGATGCTCAATCACAGTCGAACTTTTACCCTTAAGAAATAACTTGGCTAATTGCACTTGCTTTTGATAATCCGCGGGCGATATTTTGTCAACACAAGGTGCTGAACATCGACCCAGTTGATATTGTAAACATGGTCGACTGCGCGCACGATAATAGCTATCTTCACATTGTCTTAACGGAAAAAGCTTTTGCATTAAGCGTAAACTTTCCCAGACAGCACCTACCGTTGGATAAGGCCCAAAGTAATCGCCCTTGATTTTTTTACCACCACGATGCAAACCTAACTTGGGATGTTTATGGGCAGTAATCAGTAGATATGGGTAAGACTTATCGTCACGCAATAAAATATTGTATTTCGGCTGATATTTCTTAATGTAGTTATTTTCAAGGATCAGCGCTTCGCCTTCCGTATGGGTTACGGTAACGTCAATAGCTGAAATTTGCTTAACCAATACGCGAGTTTTATTGCTACCGACATCTTTGCGAAAATAACTCGCTAGTCGATTTTTTAGTTGTTTGGCTTTGCCAACATAAATCACGGTTTGAGTTATATCGTACATACGATATACCCCAGCTTGTTCAGAAACAGCGGCTAGAAAGGCTTTATGATCAAATAAAGGTTCATCATTTACTACGGTTTTTTCGGACAATGGCTATAATACTTCAGTTTTTAACATACCATGGCGGATAGCTAAATGGGTTAACTCAACATCATTACCGACATTAAGTTTTTCAAACATCCGGTAGCGATAGCTGTTGATGGTTTTGGTACTCAAGACTAATTGCTCTGAAATATCGGGGACTTTTTCGCCACGCGTGATCATCAGCATGATTTGCAGTTCACGTTCAGACAAACTACTGAATGGGTTTTCATCGGCAGATTTAAATTGGCTTAAGGCCATTTGTTGGGCAATTTCGGGGGTTATATAGCGTTGACCACTATTGACAGCACGAATAGCATTAATCATCTCATCAGGGCCTGCGCCTTTAGTAAGATACCCTGCTGCGCCAATTTGCATTACTTTGGTTGGGATCGGCTCTTCACAATAAACCGTTAAGACAATCACTTTAGCGTCGGGCGCATAACGAATAATTTTTTTAGTCGCTTCTAAGCCACCAATACCTGGCATATTCATATCCATCAGGACAACATTAGGTTCAGTTTTACGACAAAACTGCACAGCTTCCTCGCCAGTTTTGGCTTCACCAATCACCTTAAGTCCTTTTACTTCGTCGAGGATTTTTCGTATTCCCGTACGAACCAACTCATGGTCATCAACTAGCAAAACAGTTATCAACGTAGCATCACCTTATATACATTAAAAAAAACAGTAGGATTAGTTAAAAAATAATATCGCTAATTGGACATTAACACAATCAAATTTTCTGCTTTTTATTTCATTTGAGCAGGCTAAAAACCCGCCTTAATTATAAGTCATTTTTATTTAACCAGCTATTTAACAGCCCTATTTGACCGTTTTTATAAGCAGCATAAGTTAAACGCACCGCATTACTTAAAATGATGCTGTCATTCCATTTTGTTTGCTCGGCTATCAACTCGTAGCATTTTTGTGCTTGGGGTGACAGATAGCCACGCATTTCTTTTTTGCCACGGTCTTTTTGCCGTTCACGATAACGTTTTTGCTTTTCAGCATTAGTTAACGCTTTCTTTTTTATATTCATCAATACCTTACCAGTCGTCCGTTTAAAACCATTGCGGTTACGCATAACCAATTCTGGCAAACTTTTCGCTATTTGTTAAGCAATAACTGCATTTATTTAACTGTTCGGAGTTGTTTAGCGTACAAGTGTTAGCTAAAGTAACGCCTTTCAAATTATTAATAGATTTAAGTGACCCCATGGAACAACAAAATTCGTTCTCAAAAGAAGACCTAGTAAAAGCAGGCACTGGTGAAATGTTCGGACCTGGTAACAGCCAACTACCTTCTGACAATATGTTAATGATGGATAGAATTATTAGCATTACTGATGACGGTGGCGAGCATGGCAAAGGCGAAATTATTGCTGAGTTAGATATAACCCCAGATCTTTGGTTTTTCGATTGTCATTTTAAAGGTGATCCCGTAATGCCTGGTTGTCTTGGTTTAGACGCCATGTGGCAATTAACGGGGTTTTTCTTAGCATGGTCAGGCGGCCCAGGTCATGGTCGAGCATTAGGTGTCGGTGAAGTAAAATTCACTGGCCAAATTCTACCAACGGCTAAAAAAGTAACTTACAAAATCACCTTAAAGCGCGTGATTAAGCGTAAATTATTTATGGGTATCGCTGACGGGACGGTCTCTGTTGACGGCCGTGTGATCTACACGGCGAAAGATTTAAAAGTTGGCTTGTTTACCGATACAACTAAGTTTTAGTCATTAGTTAACTTAGTTTTATCGAGAATAAAAAGACCGACTGTGCGTCGACGTGCATGGAGGCACTAATGCTTTGAAAGACAGAATTTCTGAGCAAGGCCTGAACATAAAAAGCCAGCAATTAAGCTGGCTTTTGTTTATCTAACGTTTAAGAGTACTTTGACTTTAGGCGTTAGCTATTCGCAATGCGGGCATCAACTACGGCAATAGCTTGGTCAATTCTAGCTAATACCTTTTGCTGATCTAATAATGCTAAGGTAATGTCCAAAGAGGGTGAATTTCCGCCACCCGTCGCCGCAACACGCAATGGCATACCCACTTTACCCATACCCACTTCAAGTTCAGTAGCGGTATCATTAATCGCAGCGTGAATCGGTGCAGGTGACCAGTCTGTTAAGGCCGCTAACTTAGCTTTTACTAATAACAACGGCTCTTTTACTACCGGACGTAAATGTTTTTTAACCGCACTGGCATCAAGCTCAGTAAAGTCTTCATAGAAGTAGCGACTAATTTGTGCCATTTCTTTTAATGTTTTCACCCGATCCGCTTGCACCTTAACGATTTCTTCAAGTGCGGGACCATTTTCAATATTGATCCCCTGCTCGTTCATATGCCATGCAAGATGAGAGGCAACATAAGCAGGATCTAAGGTTTTCATGTAATGCTGATTAACCCAGATAAGTTTGTCAGTATTAAAGCCTGACGCTGCTCTGTTACAATCTTTAAGATCAAATAATTCAATCATTTCTTCACGCGAGAAAATTTCTTTATCACCATGTGACCAACCTAAACGCACTAAATAGTTAAGTAGCGCTTCGGGTAAGTATCCGTCATCACGATATTGCATCACGCTAACCGCGCCATGACGTTTTGATAAGCGCTTGCCATCATCGCCTAAGATCATAGGAATGTGAGCATACTCAGGTACTGACGCACCTAACGCTTTTAAGATATTAATTTGCTTTGGCGTATTACTGATATGGTCATCACCACGTACCACGTGTGATACTTTCATATCCCAATCATCAACAACAACCGTTAGGTTATACGTTGGCGTACCATCTGAACGCGCAATGATTAAGTCATCAAGCTGTTCATTACTGATGGTAATGTCACCTTTAACCATGTCTTTGATCACCACATCGCCGTCTAAAGGATTTTTAAAGCGAATAGCATAAGGCTTGTCTGCCGGATAATCTGTGCGTTCACGCCAAAAACCATTATATTTTTCAATGTTACCGTTTGCTTTAGCTTCCTCGCGCATCGCGTCAACTTCTTCAGCGCTGCTATAACAACGATAAGCGTTACCAGAGGCTAATAGTTGCTCGATAACTTCTTTATAGCGATCAAAACGTTGAGTTTGAAAATAAGGCCCATGGGTCCATGGCAAATTTAACCAATTCATACCATCCATAATGGCGTCAACTGATGCTTGTGTTGAACGTTCTATATCGGTGTCTTCTATTCTAAGAATGAAATCACCACCATTCTTTTGAGCATAGAGCCAACTATATAAAGCAGTACGAGCGCCACCAACATGTAAATATCCTGTTGGGCTTGGAGCAAATCGAGTTGTTAAAGTCATAAAAATCTCAATGAAATATATCTCTTTGCTAACATCAGCAAATGAAACAAAGGTTATTAAAAAGTTATCGACATTTTATCAGGCAAAAGCAGGAAGTACACCTTTTAGCGCGTTATATCTCCCGACAAGCTGTGATGACAAATGAAAATAAGTTCACAAAAGCATCAGTCTGTTGAAATTTGCAGCGTTCAAGCTAAATAGTTAAAAAATTTATAAATAATTACTGACTTTTGGTTGACAGCTTTTTTGATCTCCCTATAATACGCCCCCACAGAGAAGGACGATTAGCTCAGTTGGGAGAGCACCGCCCTTACAAGGCGGGGGTCACTGGTTCAAGCCCAGTATCGTCCACCACTTCTTTGCCATAAAGAAGTAAAATAAAATGGACGATTAGCTCAGTTGGGAGAGCACCG
>CAXBNP010000066.1:0-7570 GCA_963977145.1 uncultured Colwellia sp. | reverse complement strand
GGTTTTGATCCCGTCATTCTGAGGTTCAAATCCTCATACCCCAGCCACTTTCTTTTATTTATGTTCTATAGTTAATTTTTATACAATCTTGCTTAATCAAGATTGCTACCTGAATATGCGGGAGTGGCGGAATTGGTAGACGCGCTGGATTTAGGTTCCAGTATCGCAAGATGTGAGAGTTCGAGTCTCTCCTTCCGCACCATTCATTGAATTAGCTCTTTTTCGGTATCATCTGCTTTACCATCACTCATACAGCTAGATTGGTATTTTTTATAAATGTCTAAATCTACTATCTTGAGAAAAATCAATACCCCTTTAGCATATTAAAGTCATCTCTATACTATTTTATATACCACAGGCATAAGCTAGCGCTTTGTTTTTCAAGCTTGGTACTTTATTTACCATCATTAGACCAGCATTTCGGGCGAGTTTAACCAAAGGTGATACATGGCCAAATGTTAAATATAATGCATCCATTGTTGTCATCATCAATAAATTATCCGTTCGTCTTTTTTGCTGATACCGAGATAATACTTCTGGCTGATGCCATGACTCGCCATCGCCAATAGCTTTAGCAATAATATGCTGTAAGGCTTTTACATCTTTAAAGCCTAAATTAACCCCTTGCCCCGCCATCGGGTTTATCGTGTGTGCTGCATCGCCAAGTAACAGAACTCGGCCTTTATGATATTGATTGGCATGACGTCGCGTTAACGCAAATGTCGCCTGACTAATGACTGCAACTTTTCCTAATCGGTCTGGAAAATGTTGCATAATTTCCTGCGCTAAGTTGTGATGAGATAATGCTGATAAGCGTTTTATCTCTTCTTTATCATGATACCAAACTAATGACGCACAATTTCCTGGCATAGGTAGCATGGCAAGTGGTCCAGTTTGAAAAAACTGTTGCCAGGTAATATCTTGTTGTGGTTTTTCTGTCTGGACATTGATCAGCATAGCTGATTGTGCATAATCCCAGCCGGTCGTACCAATGTTGACTAGTTTACGTACAAAAGAATTCGCGCCATCGGCACCAATGACAATTTTCGCTCGCACGACTTGCGACGATAATGTCAATTCAACGTCTGTTGGGCTTTGCACAAGTTTAACTAAGGTTTCGGGGCAAAATAAGGTGATATTGTCGTGTTGCTGTATTTGTTGCCATAAAGAAAGTTGTATCAACCTATTTTCTACAATATGTCCTAAATGTGCTTGACTGATATCTTGGGCATTGAATTCAGTATAGTTTTGCGCAAACTCCCAGACACCAAGACGTTTATAAGGGCACATGCGCCATTGCTGTAACTGCTGCCAAGCATCTAATTGCTTTAACAGTTGTTCTGAGGCCAGTGATATTGCTGATACCCTCAAATCAAAAGCTTGCTCTGGAGAAAATAATTCAGGTGCACTTTTTTCAATGATAGCGACTTTCAAGCCCAATGCCGCAAGTGATAAAGCACTTGCTGCACCTACCATACCGCCACCAACAACAACACAATCAAATTGATTCATAATGATTTTTTAAAACTTTACAGATTTTAAGCCATTCTACCGAACCTGATATAGTAATTCGATATTTATGTGTCGTATTATTTAATAAGTACAGTAGCAAAGAAAAAGCGCGCCGATTGACATTGAAAACCGAAAAATTACCGCGGCAGAGCTACCAGTTAAGATTTTACTGCCAGCTTTACAGCTAACGCTTAAATTTTTTTTTAACCAAGATATTTCTAAACTAGCATCATAGGCAAAGAAAGAGTAAAATATGCCTCCTTAAATTCTCTAGCAAAAACTAGAATCAATTCATAGAAAGATTAGGCGCGAATAAATGAGTAAAAAGCTATATATCAAAACTTGGGGCTGTCAAATGAACGAGTATGACTCGCAGAAAATGGCAGAACTTTTAGACTCTACCCATGGCTTTGAACTAGCCGAAGAAGCAGAAGATGCTGATGTTATCTTACTCAACACCTGCTCTATTCGCGAAAAAGCACAAGAAAAAGTATTTCATCAATTAGGCCGCTGGAAAAACCTAAAAGTAAAGAACCCTGATCTGATCATTGGCGTTGGTGGCTGTGTTGCATCACAAGAAGGCGATGCCATTCGTCAACGTGCCCCTTATGTAGATATGGTCTTTGGTCCACAAACCTTGCACCGTTTACCTGAAATGATTCAACAAGTTACTGGTAATAAAGGCCATGTAGTTGATGTCAGTTTCCCTGAAATTGAAAAATTTGACCGCTTACCTGAGCCTAAAGCCGACGGTGCAACAGCATTTGTCTCTATTATGGAAGGTTGTAGTAAATATTGTACCTTCTGCGTGGTGCCATATACCCGTGGTGAAGAAGTCAGCCGTCCGCTTGATGATGTTTTATATGAAATAGCCCAACTTGCCGAGCAAGGTGTGCGAGAAGTAAACTTACTTGGCCAAAACGTTAATGGTTATCGTGGTGATTCACATGACGGTAGTATTTGTCGTTTTTCTGAACTGTTACGCCTAGTTGCTACCATTGATGGTATTGACCGTATTCGCTATACCACATCGCATCCAATCGAATTTACCGATGACATTATTGATGTCTACGCTGACGTACCTGAGCTTGTTAGCCACTTACATTTGCCAGTACAAAGTGGCTCAGACCGTATCTTAACGCAAATGAAACGCGGTCATACCGCATTAGAATACAAATCTCAAATCCGTAAATTGAAAAAAGTACGACCTGATATTTGTATGTCATCAGACTTTATTATTGGTTTTCCTGGTGAAACCGATAACGACTTTGAAGCGACAATGAACTTAATTAAAGCGGTAAATTTTGATTTAAGTTTCAGCTTTATTTACAGCGCTCGCCCTGGAACACCAGCGGCCGATATGGTTGATGACATCAGTGATGAGATTAAAAAGCAACGATTACAAATATTGCAAGACCGTATCAGCCAGCAAGCCCTAACGATTGCCCGTCACATGCTTGACAGTGAACAACGTATTTTAGTTGAAGGCCCATCAAAGAAAAACCCAATGGAATTACGTGGCCGTACAGAAAACAATCGTATTGTAAATTTTGTTGCACCGCATACTGTTATTGGCCAATTCGTTGATGTCAAAATCACTGATGTTTATGCCAACTCACTGCGGGGCGAATTAGTTCGCCAAGAAAGTGAAATGGGCTTGCGTATCGCAAATTCACCCGCTGATATTTTGGCGAATAGCCACCATCAGGCAAGTGAAAATGCAGTGAACGAGCTAGGTGTAGCAACTTTTACACCTTAAACCATTAGCATATTAAATGGCAAATAAATGAATATTTGCCATTTTAACTTAATTTTTTATGCATTCAGGAATATCAATTGAGTAAAAATACCAGTATTAACTTTGAATTATCTCCCGCCGATAATAATCGCCTGGCAAACTTATGTGGCCCTATGGATGACAACCTTAAGACAATAGAACGTCGCATGGGTGTTGAAATAAGCTATAGAAGCCATGAATTTAAAGTGACCGGTAAAAGTTTAAATTCTGAAGCCGTTAAAAAGCTTTTAATCGATTTATACCTTGAAACCGAAATAGTTAAAGGTAAATCAACAACCATTACCGCTAAGATGCTCCATTTAGCCATCGTAGATGCTGGCGTATTAGCAACCGCAAGCAACCTTGATGCTAAATACGAAGACATGGTGACCATAAAAACCAAACGTGGCATGGTCAAACCGCGTAACGAAAACCAACAAAGCTATGTGCAAAACGTTATTACCAATGACATTAGCTTTGGTGTCGGTGTTGCAGGTACAGGTAAAACTTACCTAGCGGTTGCCTGTGCCGTCGATGCTTTAGAGCGTCAAGAAATTAGACGGATATTACTGACCCGCCCAGCGGTAGAAGCGGGTGAAAAACTCGGCTTTTTACCGGGTGATTTATCGCAAAAAGTCGACCCTTATCTACGTCCACTATACGACGCACTATTTGAAATGCTCGGTTTTGAAAAAGTTGAGAAATTGATCGAACGTAATGTCATCGAAGTAGCACCGTTAGCCTATATGCGCGGTAGAACCTTAAACGATGCCTTTATCATTCTTGATGAAAGTCAAAATACTACAGTAGAGCAAATGAAAATGTTCTTAACGCGTATTGGCTTTAACTCGAGAGCCGTCATCACAGGTGACATAACACAGGTAGATTTACCGCGTGGACAAAAGTCTGGTTTACGTCATGCCATTGAAGTATTGGTTGATATTCCAGGGGTTAGTTTTAACTTTTTCCAAGCAAAAGATGTTGTACGTCACCCCGTTGTTGGTCATATCATTGAAGCTTATGAAGCATTTGAACAAAAAGAGCAGCGTTTAAAAGATGAAAAACAGCAAGTTCGCGAACAATATCTAAAAGCAGAAGCGTTAGCGCGAGCAAGTGAAAACAAAGCGGATGAATAACGCTGATCATATTATCGTCGATTTGCAACTAGCTTGTGACCATAAGACTGTGCCTGAAGCAGCTGATTTTCAACGTTGGGCTGAGGCCGCACTTACGCCATATCAGAAGCCCTTTGAACTGACCATTAGATTAGTCAATCGCGATGAAAGTCGTCAGCTTAACCTTCAGTATCGAGGTCAGGACAAAGCCACCAATGTTTTATCATTTCCATTTGAAGTACCTGAAGGTATTGAGCTTGATTTATTGGGTGATCTTATCATTTGTGTTGATATTGTCGAACAAGAAGCGGCTGAACAGCATAAAAGCCTAAATGCTCATTGGGCGCATATGACGGTGCACGGCTGCTTACACTTGTTGGGTTTTGATCATATTGACGATGATGAAGCAGAGGAAATGGAAGCACTTGAAAGCGATATAATTATCGCTTTGGGCTTTGCTGCTCCGTATGAAATAAATTAACCGTAAATAACCCATAGAACGGCGTTATTTTTTGATCTACTTTAATAAATTGTTACTCAAGCAAGCAAGTAATAATTTATTACTTGATATTAACAACAATCGGTTACAAACTAACCATGCCATTTTACATTGTAAAATCAACTAATAGGAATTAAAAAGGCTCTATGAGCGACGACCAACCCCACTCTAGTAACGGTTCTTCAATTAAGTCAATCTTGAATAAGATTATACAAGTATTTACCGGAGAACCGAGAAGCAAAGACCAGCTAGTTAACGCGATAAACGATGCTGAAGACCGTGATTTCATTAACCCTGATATTAAGCAAATGATCGAAGGGGTGCTCGAAGTATCTGATATGCGAGTACGTGATATTATGATCCCTCGCTCACAAATGATCACCTTAGATATTAATGACCCTTTAGAGAAGTCATTAGACATCATAATCGACTCCGGACATTCAAGATTTCCCGTGATCAATGATGATATTGACGACGTTGAAGGCATATTATTAGCGAAAGACTTATTAGCTTACGGTTTTCATCAAGCCGAAGACGGCTTCACTATAGCGCAAGTCATTCGAGCCGCTATTATTGTTCCTGAAAGTAAAAAAGTAGATCCGCTTTTAAAAGAGTTTCGCCAACAACGCTATCATATGGCCATTGTTGTTGATGAATACGGCGGAGTTTCAGGTGTCGTTACCATTGAGGATATCCTAGAGCTAATCGTCGGTGAAATTGAAGACGAAACGGATGATGCCATGGAAGAAGATATTAAGCATCTTGCTGGCCAAGTTTATCAAGTCAAAGCATTAACCGATCTTGCCGACTTTAATAGCTACTTTAATTTTAAACTTAATGAAAGTGACGCCGATACAATCGGTGGCATTGTTATACAGCACTTTGGTCATATGCCGAAAAAAGGTGAAAAAATCACCATTAATAAAGTCATATTCAAAATCACTGCCGCTGATAACCGACGCATTCAAACCTTACAAGTCACCATGCCAAAAGAGCATGTTGTTACAGGCAAAGTTATTGATTAACACGTTATGCTAAACAACTGCTTCAAACGAATTCAACGAAATGTCGCTAATAGAGAAAATGCGCTCAGCTTTTTTTTGGGGCTGGCATTAGTACTATGCTATGCGCCATTTTCTTATTATTGGCTGATGGCAATAATATTGCCATCCTGGTTATACGCACAGCAAGGAAAATCAGTTAGCGCAGCAACTAAGCAAGGTTTTATTTTTGCCTTTGCTTGGTTTGCTGGTGGTATTAGTTGGGTACATGTCAGTATTGATCAGTTTGGCGGCTTGCCATTAGCGGTGTCGGTTTTATTGATGGTACTGCTATGCTTATATTTAGCTGTATTTCTCGCACTTGCTTGTTATTTAGCCGCCCGGTTTTCTCCTCAAAAACAGCTTAATCTCTGGCTGCTACTACCCTTTTGGTTACTGACTGAACTGTTACGTGGTGTGTTACTAACCGGCTTCCCATGGTTAACCTTAGGTTATAGTCAAATTGACGGCCCATTGGCTGTCTTTGCCCCAATCATCGGCGAGAGAGGCATCAGCGCCATCGTGATTAGCATCAGTATCGCCATGGTTTATATCCTAAAACAACGCAAGCGCTATCTTAACTTTGCTTTACTCGTGGCCATTAGCGTTGCTAGCCTAACGCTACAAAACATGAATTGGGTTACACCAACCGGTAAGTCGGTAAAAACCATGATGGTACAGGGCAATATCAAGCAAGCGATGAAATGGGCACCCGAGTTAACTTGGCCAACCATGCTGACGTACCTAGATCTGACCCGACAAAACTTTCCCGCTGATATTGTAATTTGGCCAGAATCCGCGATTACTGCGGTAGAGCCAAGTACCCAAGCACAAGACTTTTTACAAATAGCACAAAGCTCCGCAATGCTTAATAATAGCGCCATCATTTCTGGCATTATTGATTACAACAGCAATAACAAAAACTATTACAACAATTTAGTGGTGCTTGGCAAATACGCCGTTGATGATGAGCAAGGCCGTTATCAATACAACAATAAAAACCGCTACGCGAAACATCACTTACTGCCAATAGGTGAGTTCGTGCCCTTTGCCGATTGGCTAAGACCACTAGCCCCTATTTTTAATTTACCCATGTCATCTTTTAGCCGTGGCGATTATGTTCAAAACAACCTTGTTGCTAATGGCTACCATTTATTGCCTCTGATATGTTTTGAAGTCGCGTTTGCCGAGCAACTTAGCGCTAACTTTTCTAATCAAACCGATTTATTACTGACCGTCAGCAATGATGCTTGGTTTGGTGACTCTCATGGGCCACACCAACATTTAGAAATTGTTAGAATGCGCGCGCTAGAATTTGGTCGACCATTTCTAAGAGCAACCAACAATGGCATCACCGCCGTTATTGACCATCAAGGTAATATTCTGAAAAAACTGCCGCAATTTGAACAGGCAGTACTGAGTAGCGAAGTCCCCTTAGTTACTGGGCTAACCCCTTACGCACGCTACATAGGTGTTGTCGACTTTACGATTCCGCTATTACTTTTATTGCTTGCTTTGATACGTCGATGGCAACACAAAGTAAGTCAAGACACTATCGAGTGACCTGTCACCTAGCTTTTAGCTTTTAGCTTTTAGCTTTTATTAATCGTACTTTTCCAAGCGTTAA
>CAXBNP010000065.1:0-8263 GCA_963977145.1 uncultured Colwellia sp. | reverse complement strand
GCGTTCTCTGTTGCTTGCTCTGATTGTAACTCACCAGCATTGCGAGCCGCTTTTGCAGCATCTTTACCAGTAAGTTGTCTTATGAATCCCATTTTGTGTACTCCAATACATTTACATTATAAGTTTTACCGTTTTTTATATAGTCGTTTTCTTTTGTGTCAATAACCTTAAAGTCATTTAACAAAGCAAAATCTAAAACGTTTTTATATAAGTCTGGTATCTCTGCGTAAAGTGGTAGAGTGCCTCTAAAATGCAAGACTTGTTCTCCAAATTTTATTGCATGTTCTTTTCTGTGCTTTGGCAGTACCTGTACATGGCAGGCATTACCGTCTAAATATTTGTGATATACCATTAACCCGATTATCTCACCGTTAACATATCCACCAATATATAAATATTCATCTGATATAGGTGGCTCAAACTCACTTAGTGAAGGGCTGTTATCATCACTTATTGTATCATAAATAGCTGGATTGCATAATACCGCTTTTATATCACTGTTATTACGTGTCTCTTTAAGTATCACGGCGCTGTTATAGTTGCGGTTATATTAACGTTAACAGAGTTATTAGCGCTTGCTTTGGCTTGTATTACCCCGCCTGTAACTAGTGCTTGACCTATTATAGCAGGTGCTAAACTGTAACTTTGAGACCTTAAATTCTCATCGGTTATCACCTCGTTCAGTTCATTTGGTACACCAGATTGAACTAGCCTAACACTAAAGGTCTGGCTAGTTGTGGTGTAGTTATTCAAAACAACAGCGTCAATACCGATTGTTTCGGCAGTAGATGGCACGGTGTACAAGGTAGACCATGCTGTAGTTAATCCAAAATTAAATACGATAGGCTGTAATGGTTTTGTTGACATTTTATTTACTCCTGTAACTCTGAACCTTTGGCCAGAAATTTGACTGATATATTACCCTGTGCGGTATTACTCATCTAAATCTCACTCCAATCAGTACCATCAAATATTAGGTGCATACTGTAATTTAATGAACTGATTGTCTTATTTGTAAAGCCATCTATTGTACCAATAACCTCAACGCTTACGCCGCGCCTTTTGATATGCACCTCATCAGCCTCAATAGCTTGTGGATCTAATGTTATACTTATAGGCACTGTATTTTTACAAATGATAACTTGATAGTCCTTTGTTGTTAAGCTATTGATTGTATTAACTATTTCAAACTGCCTTAATTCTAATGAGTTTATTCTTGCTGTGTTTCTGTTAACCCTGCTTGATGTGCTTGTTATGTTGTTTTTTGAATTTTCAATCTGATCAATATTACCTCCTGTTCTTTGCCATAGTTGAAAAAGTATGACATCTCTATTTCTTTCGTAATCGCGCCACTCCCTATCCTCCAAGATAATTCTTGGCATCCTTAGCGCTGGTGGTGGATTGACATTAGCCATTACTTACCAGCCAAGCGCAAATCAATGGTGGCCGAGTAAATAGAATAATTAACAGGGTCAGTTGTTGACAACCTAAAAATCCTATCGTAAAAAGAACCCAAGTTAAACCACTCTACCTGTAAAGTAAATTGACCTAACCGACCAACTTTTGGCCATGAACCTCCGCTCCAAGTGTTACCACCATCATCAGAATACTCGACCATAATTCTAGGGTTATCACCTTGACCAGCCATCAAACCAACGCCTGACTCCATGATAAACTTAATACATGACATCTGTACTCTTTTACCTTTTGAGTTCAGTAAATCGCCATTTATAGACTGTGTAACCCTGACTCGTTGGATTGGTTCGCTGTTATTTGTAAAAGTATTTAGATCTAACGTATAAAAATTACCATTATCTATATCAGCAACTATATTCTTGCCATACGCACTAATTACTGAGGTTCCTTGATATATTTTGGAATCTAACGGGCTACTTACGCCGCTTGATAACTCAAACCAACCTTGCTCCCCTAAACTCTCATTAACAATAAAAGTTTTCTTGCCTATTGGAAAAGTTATCATATAGAAGTTTTTTCCTTCTAATGTAAAAGTGCTACCAATGGCATCACTTACATCAGAGTAGCTTTGTAATTCGTTTGATATTGCGTCTGTACTAATTTTTTGGTGCGTTCCTGAAGATGCTCTGTATATAGCATAATCATCACCAAGCCAATAAAATGCTTCATCAGTTTCCGCTATTGAGTTTATGGCCGATAAACCAACGTTAAATACCCTGCCTTGTAGTTTTTGAATTGGCGGCGTTCCCACCCCTGAGTTATACCAACCCACTATTGACCTAACGCCGCAGCGATAAATAATTTCATCAAACACAAAGTCACGAACAAGATCGTCAGGTAAAGTTTCCTCACCAATAATATTTAAACCACTTGCTTCCGCCCCATTACCAACGTTTGAAACAGTAGAAAATCTATCAAACGTATAAATAAATTGATTATTTAAAAAATCAACAGACTTCGCACCAGTGATATTGGGGTTAGTGACCTCGGTAACTATGTTAGTGTCGGTTGAGTATTGCCACACCTTTAAATCTGCAACAATAAACATATTTATGCCATCATCTTTTATTATTGCTCTTTCTTTTCCGGGGATGCTTCCGAGTAAAGTCTGTACGCCATCCTTGTCTATTTTATAAAGAGATTCATCTTTAACTTGATATAAAATCTCAGCCATACGATGGAACCCTCGATCTTGACCAGTTGAACCTCCTAAAAACTTTAAGCCCGGAAATGGTAGTAGAACATAATTCTCCTTTCCTTGTTCATTAAACTGTTGATACCAGTTTTGTGTTTTTTGGCTTGATAGTGGTCTTGACCTACTTTGATAGGAAGGTCCAGTTACATTTACAGGTATAGTTTGAAACGTCATACAATCATACCTCGATCTAGTGACATTGACATTGCAGGACCAAATCGACCTTTCTTATCTGCCTTGTTAGCGCCTTTGATTGCGCCAATAAATAACTGGATGTATTTTGCAACCTGCTGATCGTCTTGAGCGTATATGAACACCTGAGTCAACGCACCATATAAATAAATAGACGGGTGCTTAGTTAGTATCTCATTTGTTTGGTTTGATGATGTTAACGGGTTAGCCTTTTTAAAGAACTGTATCTCTATCGTGTACTCTGAATCAGGCGTTCTATCTAACTGTATTTTATCACCTACAATGGTAAAAAACTGTGGTCTACCAGTAAAGGGATGATTTAACATTTGCTCAGGTGCTTGGAATCTTAACTCACCACCGCCATCATTTGTTAACAACCTAATACTACGTGCTGACTCAAAGCCAGTAGGCAATGTTAGTAAGCGGCCAGTAGTTAATACTGTGGTTATTGTCTCCATGCTGCGAACGTTTAATATCTCTGTTTCGTTTGCGTACATGGAATTTTCAGTGAGTGCTATGAAGTCGGCCATCTTGGTGCCCAAATCTTCACGGTGAGACCAGTCAGTGACCTGCTTAACTAGCTCATCAAAATTTGTTAATGCCATTAGATTCGCCCCTGCTTTGTTCTAAGCTTTGACCACTCACTAGAGTTAATCTTTGCTATTAAGAATGTTTTGTTGTCGTTATGTAATGGGTTACAGTTATGTAAGCCTTTCGCTTTTAATTCTTCACGCCACATATCAACAACAATTAACGGTATAGAGGCAACTTTGTGCATGTCACCAGCCCAGTTGTTACCGCTAGAATGAGTATTTAACTCATTATTATTTGCATTAAATATAGCATCCGTATTTTGATGCTTACGAATGATGTTTTTACCCTCGTGCTTTTGGAAGGTTTCAATTACACCCGTATATTTATCTACATCAAAAAGACGTTCACTCATATTAAATGGCCTTTACTTTTTTAAATAACTCAAGCTCTTTACTTGTTGGGGTACATTCCTCACCAATCTTCACTATACCGTCTTTAGTGGTAAATAGTTTCTTGCGGGCAATGTATTTGATAGGTTTTTTTTCAGTTTTAATTTCTTTGGGTTTTTTAATTTCTTTAGTCATGATTATAACCTTAAATTAAAGGGGTATTTCTACCCCTTTTGTACTCGCTAAACCAACTTAATTACTAAGTTTTAGTGTTATCAGCAATAATACCTGAAGCTGCTTCGTTCTTAGAAGTCAACGTGTACTCAGATAACAATTGAACGCGATCTGAATCGCCGTTTTTAGCTAAAGGTGTTTCTTGGAAACTAGCTAAACTTGACATACAGAACTTATCCATTTCAAGCACAAGAATTGACTCTTGAACCATGAAGCGGTTAGGTACTACAGCAAGTGAACCAAAGTCACTGACATAAATGTCAATAGCAGTGTGAACACGGGCAGAATCACCATCAACAACGCGCTGTGCAGCACCAGTACTACCACCGTTAACCAGACCTGACATAGCTTGCTTGTTAAAAGAACCAGCCATAATCATATCCGGGTTACCGCCATTATCCCAACAAGAAGCTAAAGTATCCTTTAGTTTATCTTCGCTGAATGCCGTTAAAGCGCCCGCTGTACGAGTATTAGTACCATCACCAGTAGGTGCAGTACCTGAACCAGTCCAGTTAGTAGCTAACCAAGACTCAATACCAGCAAGTTGACGGGCCAAGACTTCTGAACCAGCAACTTTAGCTTTATTCGATAACAAGATTAACTCTTGATCACGCTTAAGCTCTTTAGCCATCTTCATTACTTGATAATCCATCTCATCACCACGGCCAGCAGAATCAATTTGACGCTGTGTACGTGAAACTTGTGGAGTCTTAGTACTGATTTGAGTGTAATTACCCAAACGAGTAGTAGGAGTTGAAATAGTAGTTGCTGCGTCAGCACCTTCAATTGCAGCATTGTTAGCAGCATTTGATAAGCTATCTGTTTGCCACTCGTGATTAGTAGCAGTTGCAGTGTCTTTAGAAATACCAGATACAAATGGTGTTTCCATTGGGCTAATATCATAAATCATATTAGATAAATCTTCGCGGTTACCAATTGCGTCATAGGTAGAAAATACGTCAGCCATGATAGGCTCCTTTATTTGTTAAGTTGTCGTTTAAGTTGTCGTAATTTAACAAAATCAGACTCTCTGCCAGAACTGCGCACCTTTTTCTCTAGTGCTGCAATATCTGATGTTATATGTGATTTTGTCGCTGCTCTTGGTTTTGTACTTACCGGGGCTTTGCGTACCTTTTTCTCGATGGCAGCATTGCTTTTATTTACTGATTGATATCTAGCGGCATCTAGCATAATTTCATAATGCCTAGCCTCAAAAGTTGATAAATCATTCTGACCAATACCACGACTTTCTGCGTAAGCAGTCATTAGGTTTGTGTCATCTTGGAATCGCTGGCTTTGCTTACCGTTTACCGTCCATTCTGGATGGTTATTAAATAAGTCAGCACTGACTTTTGCAACATCCACACCTGAAGCGACTTGTTTATTTTCGCTCAAAAGCTTTTTACGATTACTTAGCTTTTCGGTGTACTCAATATACTTTTCCGGGTCATACTCTCGCCATTCTGCTAAATCCTCTGTGCTTGGCGTTTCTTCACTAATGATCGCGTTTAGTTGTGCGAGTTTATCATTTAGCTCAGATTGCCTCGTTACAAAGTCTGCCTTTTCAACATTGAAGCTATCAACATTCTTGGCGTGATCTTGCGTTTTGCGAGTATAATCAGATTGCCTAAGGTTACCTTGCTCCCATTCCTCAACTTCTCGAAGATTTATTTCACGTCCTTTATATTCAACGTAAAGGTCTTCATCCGTATCAGTCCTTGGTTCGCGGTTACCCTCTTCGTACTCTGACTCTTCAACTTCCGGCTTAACTCCATCATTAGCTATTGCTTCTGGCTCAGCTTCACTTTCAATTGGCGCATCTTGCGACACATCAACGACATCTGTATTTTCAGGTTGCTCTTGCGAGTCCGTAGATTTAGAGTCGATTCTTTTTTTAAGGGCATCGCCCTCAGAAATACTTGGTGCAAATTCAAACATTTGTCAGTCCTATTGGTTGTTGACGTTAAATCCTATTTAGTGCTTGTAAACCTTTTTCTAATATACTAAGTGTCTCCTCTGCTCTGACACCTTGCTTAACTATACTCTCAAATTTACCTTGAAACTGTTTCATTAATTGCATTCTTTGCCATAACTCATGACGCTGTAAGTTATCCTCAAGCTTAGAGTCATTAAACTGCTCAAACATTGCCGCTCTCATTGCCGTAATAGCCTCAAGATATAACGGGTTATTTAGCAACTCTGTAGCCCTATGTGCTCTACTTATATCAGCAACCGCTTGATTAGTTTCTTGCTGTGGTGATTTCATTATAACGCGTTACCTTACTGGTTACTAGTTTGTTGGCAGGCCGAGGTTTAGTCGCTCAGCCACTGATAAGCTGTTAACCTCATTTACAACCCCTCTAAACCCTCGATTGTTAGGTGCTCGGTTACTATCTCGTAAACCCCTTGTATCATTTCCGGCGTTACCTGCTCCTCGTACTTGTCCACCAGTAGTGCTACCCGGTTCAAAAAAAGCTTGACTTGCGGCTCCGATAGACTCTTCTTTTCCTTGTCCGATAATGCCAGACTCATCGCCTGATTCAATGGCATTGAGCCAGTCTTGTTTTGCTGTTTTTCTTGCATTGTCATCACCACTCCATTTCATTATAGAAACTTCTGGATAGCCTTCCGACTTGTTCCATCCGCCTTTTTCCCATGTTCTCTCTAGGTCTTTTAACTCTATATCGCTATAGTACTTTGACTCAAACGGTATAGTTGCCACCTCTTTAAATCCGTACTCACCATATATACTAGGTAAAAATCCATCAGGGAACTTCTTGCTTTTAACCGAAAACGCATCAAGTACAGTTGCACCTTCCTCGATAGCTCTAAGCATAACCGAGGCACCAGCAACGCCTTTAGCGCCTTTTTCGTTATTAACAACACCAACAACAGCTCTCTCATTAGGTGATAAACCAGCCTTGATAAGGTCTACGCCGTACTCATCATTGTAATTATAATCATTCTTAATTGCAAAGAATATCTCTGAGTCCTTCAGTTGGTGTATAGATGTTTTCCCAGCCTTTACCTCTCTGTTTAAATCTTTTGGATCGTACAGCGTTAACGTTGCAGAGGAATCACTATTCTTAAGTGCCTGAGCAAAGTCGGTAACACTAACGCCACCATCCTTCTTAGCAATAGATGAGTCAACCCAATTGTTATCTATAAAGTTTTGGGCTAACTTAGCCTGCCTTGGTGACTTTATAAAATCAAATGGTTTATTTGGTATTGATGCTGCTATTTCTGGTGTTATTGTTTGTGATGGAAGTTTTAACTGAAAACTCCTGTAATCTTTCGCCTCATCAGCACCTGCAGCCCTTCTTTCTTTGTAAAAATCAGGAAATAGTGTCTTACTTGATACTGGTCTTGGGAATTTACCCACCACCTTACCTGTAACTCCATACTTGTAAGACCTGTGCTTCTTAGTGCCCCCGGTGCCAAGCTCAACTCTTGCGTCTGGCGTTTTATCTACTTCAATTAGTAGCATATTATCGCCTTGGTTATATCCAGCAAAATCAGGGTCGATAGTTTCATCAAGTATTTTTTGGAAGTTTGGCGTACCGAGAGCTTGTGACTTACTATTACCTAATAACTTAGTGAATTTAGACCTCTTTTCAAAAGTAAGACTTTCAGCCCAGTCATGGTAGATATCTTGATTATCCAGACCCGGGAAGTCTTTAAAATCAACATCTGCCTTTATCATTTTATTTAACTGCTTAACATTCTTCTTTGACATACGACCATCTACAACATAAGAATCCAATGTCGAAAGGAATGACTGTGTGACTGTAGCGTTTGACCTATGTGCCTTTGGATTCATTGCGCTGACGGCGATAATATCCCCTTTCTGCAGTTTAGTTTGGCCACCTTTATCGTTAACAGCCCAAACAATATTGTTATTTTTATAAGAGTCGAGCATAGGGAAGCCCGGCCCGCCTTGCAATTCTATTGGCATAATTTTACTTGAATCTATACCTTCAAACCCTCTGCCAGCACCTGTCATATCCGCCAACGTAGGCACCACTGTTCTGCCAACCAAGTCCTCTGGATTAACGATAGGGACCTCACTTGTTATCTTATCAAAACCACCCGGGGTGCCCATATTGGCCGCTGGATCAAGTAAGAAATTATCAACATCTGGCGTTTTTAATTCTTGATATTTTGCACCAAGCTTCTTGGCACCCTTACCCACTACAGGCAAAGTACTCAAAGCACCAAGAGTAACACCAAAAGCATCACCCTT
>CAXBNP010000064.1:0-8320 GCA_963977145.1 uncultured Colwellia sp. | reverse complement strand
ACGTCCAAGAGATATATCAACTGGATTGGCAGCAACAGCAACAGCTATTAAATGAATCAAGTATGCTAAGTGAGTTGCTAATGCAAGAGTTTAACGGGGATAAAATGAATGTCGCAGCATTAGGCAACGTAGTATCACAATTACATTTACATCATATAGTACGTTATGAAAATGATGCTTGTTGGCCAAAACCAATTTGGGGTCAGCAAGCACTAACTCCCTATACAGAAGAAGAGTTAGAAACTATAAAAGCTCGCATCATACCTAAGCTATCAGCAATATTATTATCTGATAGCTAGATATCAAGCTAAATATGAAAACCAGTGTTGCTTAAATAATTTAAGCAACACTTTTAACAGCGGAAGATTTTTTTATCATTGTAAGCGACTGAGTCAAGTCAGCGATTAAATCATCTACATTTTCAAGACCAACCGATATTCTGATTAAACTATCACTGATCCCAGCAGCTAAACGCTCTTCCTGAGTATAAGGTGAATGTGTCATTGAGGCAGGATGTTGAATAAGTGATTCTGCATCACCTAAACTTACGGCAATTGAGAATAACTGCATACGGTTAATGAAGTCACCACCTCCTGCCAAGTCACTATCGATTTCAAAAGCAATTACACCTCCTGCTGCTTTCATTTGCGTACCTATAAATTTATACCCAGAATGGCTTTTCAGACCTGGATAATAGACTTGAGATACCATTTCGTGATGCTCTAAAAATTCTGCTATCTTCTGAGCGTTACTGCAGTGACGTTCCATACGAATAGGCAAAGTTTTAAGGCCTCGCATGATCAACCATGCGTCATGTGGACTCATAGTTGCGCCAATATCTTTCAATACGGTCATTTTTATTTTCATGATCATTTCACTGCTACCACAGATAATACCGGCAACAACATCGCCATGACCATTTAAGTATTTTGTCGCGCTATGTACAACAATATCAATGCCATATTTTTGCGGTTGTTGTAATACCGGCGTTAAAAAAGTATTGTCGACGATTGAGATAAGGTCATGCTTTTGGGCTATTTTTCCTATGACAGTTAAATCGTATACGGCTAAGTTTGGGTTTACCGGTGTCTCTAAAAAGATAACTTTAGTATTTGGCTTTATTGCCGCTTCAACTTCGGCCGGGTTTGCCATATCAACAAAACTCACCTCAATACCCCAGCGTGTAAGTTGATGATTCATCAAGGCAAATGAACAGCCATAAACTGCTTTTGATGAAATTAAATGATCACCACAGGATAAGTTGGTTAGTAAAGCACCAGAAACGGCACCCATACCCGTCGCAGTTGCGGCTGCATCTTCCATACCTTCCATCGCAGCTACTCGCATCTCCAACTGTCGAGTGGTTGGGTTACCTAAGCGGCTGTATATGTAACCTTCGGCTTCGCCTGCAAATCTATCGGCACCTTGCTGTGCATTGTCGAAGATGAAAGTTGAAGTTTGATAAAGCGGCGTTGCTAACGAACCAAATTGTTCATCATTAATGCGGCCAGAATGAATAGCCTGAGTTTCAATATGTTTACTTTCTGACATGAGATACCTTTTCCTATTGTGGAATTATTATTTTTGTTAGCTTGAAGTTAACCACTTACTAGTATTTGTCTAGCAATTATATTGCCAATAATATAATTGCATATTTATCAACAGCTTAGTGTTTATTTTTTGTTTTTGCTTATAGGTTGTAATACTTTTATTACAAAGTAGCGTTGTTGAACAAGCCGATTTGCTAAAGTATACCCGTTAGGCTGGTTTTCTCTGGCTTTTTGCATTTTTTTTGTAGTTGTAATATTTTTATGACAATGTAATATAAATATTACATTTTAAAAATGCCAAAGGAATATTGGAGCATTACATGCGAATAGAAATCAAATCTGAAGACCGAATGGGCATAAGCCAAGAAATATTAGCAACTTTTACCCGTTTAGCATTAGATATTCAAGCAATGGAAGTGAGTTCGCAATTTATATTTGTTCATTTGATAGAACGTATTATTAGTTTTAATGAGGTCAAAGCAGCATTAATGAGCGTATCTGGCGTCAATAACTGCTGTGAAATTGATTTATTGCCATCCGAAAGTAGAGAGCGACATTTAAGAGCCTTGGTGAACCGTTTGCCGGACGCAATTATAGATATCGATGAAAACGCCTGTGTAATGGCATTAAACCGCGCGAGTGAAAAACTGTTGGTAAACCATCAGCGCCACAAAGGGCTTGCACCTTTAATGGGTGAACAACTAAAGGGCGCTGTCGTTAATGACCTACTAGATATTGAAATAACGCTGCCGTTAGAGGATAAAATTAGCTCGCAAAATGTAGATATCGCAGGGCAAAGCTATATAGCGGAAATTAATCCTATTAGTGAGCATGAAAATAGCTCAGGAGCGGTTATTTCACTAAAATCGATAAGTAGTTTAGGCCGACAAATTTCGATATTACAAACGCGTGATGATCAGGGTATTGATAACATTATTGGTCAATCTGCAAGCATTTTGCGACTAAAAGAGCAAACAGTAAGGTTTGCTGAATTGGAGTTGCCAGTATTGATTAGCGGCGAAACAGGCACAGGTAAAGAGCTCATCGCTAGGGCATTACATAATGCAAGTCATCGGCAACAAGCACCATTTTTAGCGGTCAATTGCGCGGCTTTACCGGAGCATTTGCTTGAGAGTGAATTGTTTGGCTATGCTAATGGTGCATTTACCGGTGCTCAAAAGGGCGGTAAACCAGGATTATTAGAATTAGCCGAGGGCGGAACGTTATTTTTAGATGAAATTGCTGAGATGTCAGCGTATCTGCAGGCTAAGTTATTAAGGTTTTTACAGGACTTTAAGTTTCGCCGTCTTGGTGGTACTAAAGAATTGCATGCTAATGTTAGAGTGCTAAGTGCAACTCATCAAGATTTATTGGCCATGATAGCTGCGCAGAAGTTTAGAGAAGATTTGTTTTATCGCTTAAATGTACTTAATTTAAATTCACCGCCATTACGAGAGCGAGTAGAAGATATTGCATTAATAGCACGCCATTTCGTTATATTAGCGGCAACACAAATGAACTTGAAGCAGCCAAAAATAGCGGAAGGCGCGATGCGATTACTTTCGTCTTATCGATGGCCTGGCAATATTCGAGAACTACAAAATGTGCTTTTTAGAGCCGTCGCGCTTAATGAATATGGTGACATTTCTTCGCAAGATATTAATGTTGCTTTAGCTCAGTTTCAGCAGCATGAAATCATTAATACCGCAGAGTTTAAGAACGATAATGAGGTCGGTGATTGGGCAAGTGAACAAGCAAATTTTGAACAGCAGCTTATCACGTCCTTATATCCTCTTTACCCAACCACAAGAAAATTAGCAGAACGCTTAGGGGTATCTCATAACAAAATAGCCATGAAGTTACGACAGTTTGGCATTAATAATTAAAGCCAATCTGTCAATGATTAACACGGGCTTTATTCTCCTAATATTTTATAAAGAATTTTTTTGACATTCTCTGGCTCAAATGGCTTATCACACATTGCAGTTACGCCTTCTGTGAGTATATTGGCTAGGTGGGTATCATTACTTTCACTGGTTACCATCAATATGGGGAGATGTGATTGTCCGCTCTCACTGCGAATATATCGTGTCAGCTCTTTACCATTAACTTCTGGCATATTGTAGTCGGTAACGACGAGGTCATACATATTGTCTTTCATTAATCCGATTGCGTCACTACCATCAACAGCTTCAGTTATTTTTAATAAGCCTAAATTGTTCAGTACGCGTTTGATATGGTTTCTGGCCAATCGGCTATCATCAACGAGTAATACCCGAACTTCATGCACATCAAAATATTCAAGTTCTAACTCATCAGTTGATAATAGATCAATGGTCGTACTTATCGCTGTTGCTAGATGGATAGAAGTGAAAGGTTTAGGGAGTAAGGCAATAACACCTGATTGTTTAAATTCTTCTAGATTTTCACGGCGATGCTCGCTGGTAACAAGCATAAAGGGGGTATCAGCAATCGCGGGATTATTTCTTATTTTTTGCAATAATTCTATCGCACTACCATCTGCAAAATGCATGGCACTGGTAATTAAATCGCGTGGGTGCTTTTCAGCACTTGCATAAGCTTCTGCAATAGTTTTAGCTTCTGCTACTTGGGTAATACCTTGCTGTTTTAATTCTTTAATTATGATTTTTCTTTGCAAATCAGATGGTTCAACAACAAGTAACGATAATTCATTTGGATTCATAATATCACTCAATATTTTTACTGCCAATGACTACTTAACCACCAATAAACTTGACTTTAAATCCGTTTTTTTCAAGTACTGATTTTATTTCTTCGCGCTTATCACCTTGCACTTCGATAACTTCGCCAATTACACTGCCACCGGCGCCACAAGTTTTCTTAAGTTTTGTCGCCAATGCTTTTAATGCATTATTATCTAAGCCTAAACCGGTAATGGTAACGACACCTTTTCCTTTTCTACCTTTAGTTTCCCTTCGCACTTTTGCATAGCCGTCAGATGGCGTGGTAACGGCGAGGTTTTTAACTGGCGTTATTCTTCCATCAGCAGTTGAATAGACCAAAGATTGATCGTTATTATTCTGCTTATTGTTTGCTTCGTCAATATTTTTACCAAAGGCGCTTGCTAAGTCGCTAAGGCTAGAAAATGTTTTTGTCATAGATACTTCTAAAGTTTAGATAAAATAAAACCACTGCAAGAGTGGTTCTATTATACATGCTTTTCAGTTATAAAAAGTGAGCTTAAAGCTTACTTTCTAGTTCCGGTAATGCATCAAATAAATCAGCCACTAAACCGTAGTCTGCCACTTGGAATATTGGTGCTTCGGCATCTTTGTTAATGGCGACAATAACTTTAGAGTCTTTCATCCCGGCTAAATGTTGAATAGCACCTGAAATACCTACCGCTATATATAAGTCAGGAGCAACAATTTTACCTGTTTGACCTACTTGCATATCATTTGGTACAAAGCCAGCATCAACAGCAGCACGAGAAGCGCCGATGGCAGCACCTAACTTATCAGCAATACCTTCAAGTAATTTGAAGTTATCGCCGTTTTGCATACCACGGCCACCTGAAATAACGATACTCGCCGCACCTAGGTCAGGTCGTTCTGAGACCGAAAGCTCATCACTTACGTGACTAGAAATACCAGCATCAGTTGCTTTATCTAAAGCAACAATCTCGGCATTACCATCGGTAGCTACCGCGTCAAAACCTGTAGAGCGAACGGTAATCACTTTTTTGCTATCTAAACTTTGTACGGTTGCAATTGCATTACCAGCGTAGATAGGGCGGACAAATGTGTCACTACTTTCTACAGCAATAATATCTGAAATTTGCGTAACATCTAATAACGCAGCAACGCGTGGCATAAAGTTTTTGCCCGTTGTTAAGGCTGTCGCAATGATATGGCTATAATCCGCTGCCAGGTCAGTCACTAATATCGACACATTCTCAGCTAGTTGATGTTCGTAAGCGGCGTTATCAGCTACTAATACTTTTGCGACACCGTTAACTTTACTTGCTGCTTCAGCCACTGCTTGACAATTGTGACCAGCAACTAAAAGGTGAATCTCACCACCAATAGCTTGCGCCGCGGCAACGGTTTTTAATGTGTCAGCTTTTAATTCGCTATTATCATGTTCGGCAAATACTAGAATGCTCATGAGATCACCTTCGCTTCATTTTTTAATTTTTCTACTAATTCATCAATACTTTCAACAATAATGCCTGCTTTGCGTTCAGCAGGAGGCGTGACCTTAATTAACTTAGTTCGTGCAGTTAAATCAAGTCCAAAGTCAGTCGCCGCTTTTACATCTAATGGCTTACGTTTTGCTTTCATAATGTTTGGTAATGAGGCGTAACGCGGCACATTTAAGCGCAAGTCAGTGGTTACGATAGCAGGTAGGGTTAACGCCACGGTTTGTAAACCTGCGTCAACTTCGCGAGTGACGTTAACTTTATCACCATCAACCGCTACTGCAGATGCGAATGTACCTTGTGCCATACCAGTAAGTGCAGCTAGCATCTGACCGGTTTGGTTGTTGTCACTGTCAATTGACTGTTTACCAAGAATAACAAGCTGTGGTTGCTCTTCTTCAACAATTTTTTGTAATAGTTTAGCGACATTGATTGAATCTAAGCTTTCATCGGTATCGATGTGAATAGCACGATCAGCGCCTAATGCTAACGCTGTCCGTAACTGTTCTTGGCAAGCTTTATTACCAATTGATACCGCGATAACTTCTGTCGCTGTTCCTGCTTCTTTTAAACGAACCGCTTCTTCAACTGCGATTTCACAAAATGGATTAATTGCCATTTTTACATTAGCAAGATCGACATTAGAATTGTCTGCTTTAACACGTACTTTTACGTTATAGTCAATAACGCGTTTGATGGGTACTAATACTTTCATCGTAGCCTCTGATTGTGCTTGTTGTAGGTAATGATGGTTAAACTAAATTTAATTCAGCTTAACGCTATAATTATGGTTTGAAAGACTACTTGCAGATAGCGTTTAGGTCAACGTCTTCTGTCGATATCATCAATCAAATTGCGCTTAAATAAATATTATCGGTAAATAATGCAATACAGGATAGTATTTAACACGAAAATATCTATAATGTTTGATGTTATCAAACAGGTGTTTGAAAATCAAACGAGTGTTTGAATATTTCATATAAAATTGAATGATGGGAGATGTTATGGAACGCGAATCAATGGAATTTGACGTTGTAATTGTTGGTGCCGGTCCTGCAGGCCTGTCAACTGCTTGTCAACTAATGAAACTAGCACAAGAAAAAGAACAAGAATTGATGGTGTGCGTAGTTGAGAAAGGCTCTGAAGTTGGTGCTCATATTCTCTCTGGCGCAGTTTTTGAACCAAGAGCATTAAATGAGTTGTTTCCTGATTGGAAAGAGAAGGGCGCACCTTTAAATACCGCGGTTACTGGCGATGATATTTATTTATTTAACAGCCAAGAAAGCGCAATTAAATTACCCGGTTTTAGTGTGCCTAAAACCATGCACAATGACGGTAACTACATTGTAAGTATGGGCAATGTTTGTCGTTGGTTAGCAGAACAAGCTGAGCAGTTAGGTGTTGAAATTTTCCCCGGATTTCCTGCTCATGAAATTATCTACAACGAAGACGGCAGTGTTGGCGGTGTTATTACCGGCGATATGGGGCTAGACAAAGAGGGCAAACCTAAAGATTCCTTTATGCCAGGTATGGAACTGAAAGCAAAATATACCGTATTTGCCGAGGGTTGTCGTGGTCATTTAGGTAAAGAACTTATTGCTAAATTTGGTTTAGATGCAGACAAGTCGCCACAACATTACGGTTTAGGCTTTAAAGAAATTTGGGATATTTCCCCTGAAAAACATCAAGAGGGTTTAGTGGTGCATTCTGCTGGTTGGCCACTTGAAAACGACACCAACGGTGGCGGTTATCTCTATCATGCGGAAAATAATCAAGTATTCGTCGGGTTAATTGTGGATCTTAGTTACAGCAATCCACATTTAAGTCCATTCGACGAGTTCCAACGTTATAAACATCATCCAAAGATCGCTCAATACCTTGAAGGTGGTAAACGTGTTTCATACGGTGCTAGAGCCATGGCTAAAGGTGGTTTTAATTCACTACCTAAAATGACTATGCCAGGTGCAGTACTGGTTGGTTGTGATGCCGGTACTATTAACTATGCTAAAATCAAAGGTAATCATACCGCGATGAAATCTGGTATGTTAGCCGCTGAGTCAATAATTGAGGCCTTATCGTCAGGTGATGAAGGAGGTAAAGACTTAACAAGCTTTACTCAGAGGTACCAAGATTCTTGGTTATATGAAGAACTCTATAATACCCGTAATTTTGGTCCTGCTATGCATAAGTTTGGCACATATTTAGGCGGCGCCTATAACACCCTTGATCAAAACTTCTTTGGTGGTAAATTACCTTTCAACTTTAAAGATGAAAGCTTAGATCATGAACAATTAAAGTTAGCGGCAGATGCACCGGTGATTAATTATCCAAAACCGGATAATAAATTGAGTTTTGATAAACTGTCATCAGTATTTTTATCAAACACCAATCATGAAGAAGAGCAGCCATGCCATTTGAAACTAGCTGATAGTAGCATTCCAATTGGTGTTAACTTGGTGAAATATGCAGAGCCCGCTCGACTATATTGTCCAGCTGGGGTTTATGAAGTTGAGAGTACGCCAGAGGGAGATAAGTTCGTTATTAACTCACAAAACTGCGTGCATTGTAAAACTTGTGATATAAAAGA
>CAXBNP010000063.1:0-9212 GCA_963977145.1 uncultured Colwellia sp. | reverse complement strand
GTTTTATCGTCTACTTTTTTTTGCTTATAAGCAGGTCGAGGATCTTGGCTTAATACTTGTTCAATAAGGCTTTGTAGGGTTGGATAGTCTTGGTTTTTTTCGGCTAAGGTCAATAATGCCGCGTTGGAAAATATGACTTTAATATCACTGTTAGGTTGCTCTTGGGCATAGCCGCCATCGGCATTTTCGATAATATCGGCATAAGGCACGTACGGTTTAATATCGACTATTGGCGTGCCGTCAAGTAAATCTAAGCCACTAATATGTAAAATCACTTGCGAAGCCTGTTGCTCTATTCGGTCAAGTTTAACCACGGACATGCCAATAGGGTTAGGCCTAAACGTAGATCGCGTGGCGAATACGCCGAGTTTTTTATTACCGCCTAAACGTGGTGGGCGTACCAGTGGTTTCCAGCCTTGTGCTTGGGTACCATGAAAAATAAACAGTAACCAAATATGGCTAAATTGTGCTAAACCTCGCACTAACTCGGCATTATTGGCCACGCCTGTTAGGCGCAATTTCCCTTGAGCCGCAGTAACAATGCCCGGCTGTCTGGGGATAGCAAACTTTTCCTTGTAAGGCGAATCGATAGTGCCAATGACCTTTAAATTAACGCTGTCAGTCATTTTTCGACTTGCTCAACCTTATAAGCTCGGCCATAGCATACTGTCGATGCAACACAATACTTAGCGGCTTTATCTTCTTCAATCATCACACACTGGCTAAAAATAATGGCATTGGCCTCAAGTTTATAGGCTTTTTTGCGTGCTTCGGTTCGGGCATCAATTTCATTCGGTGGCGCATGATGTACTTTCTCTTGGCAAGATTCGCCTTCAACCAAAGCAAGAAATTTATATTTACCGATAAAATCTTTTTCACTTGCGACTATTTTTACTTTGCTTGGGGAGAAATAGTTTTTGAAATTTTCTCGATCTAAGTTAGTGGATATATCATTTATTTTTGCGCAGCTCGGTGTTAATAATGCGACAAGGAGCACAATACTCGCATTACCTTTAGTTAACGCTGATATTGCTTTATTTTTTCTAATCATTGTTTTTAAGCTCATGTTAGTTAATTTTTTTGATGTCTAGTGGCACACGATATAAGCTTTATTTCTGTAAGCTTTTATCGCCTTTAATCCAATAGTTGAACAATTTTTCAATGGTTTTACTTTGCTGTTTCATTGAGATCCAATTACGCATAAATAGCTCAAAAGCATGGTCATTCTTATTTATCGGGAAGGCCATGTGCAGTGGTGCAAGCTCAGGTTTAGGTACTACCACAGTATAGCTTGGATTGAGCAGCGTCCAAGCCGAAGATGCCGCCGCGCCAAACAGCATGGCATCAATATGGGCAAATTCGGGCTTAAAGAATAACCGCGGTGTTGATATTTCCCAAGCTTTGCCATGGGTAAAATTTCTAGCAATGGCTTTTTCATAATAAAAGCTCTCTGGAATGCCTAAGATGAGATCATCACGCGGTAAAATTTCATCCCATTGGGTAAATTCCGCACGCCTGTTATCTTTAACAATAATAGCTAAGCTTTGCGCGCTGTAAGGCATGGTTAAGGTAAATTTTGTCATGTTATCTGGAATAACCGGCACACCAGTAGTGATGTCAAGGTAACCTGATGCTAGTAACGATTGCGCTTGATCATGAAATATTTTCACGAACTCAATATCAACATTTAAATCAATGGCAAGTTGGTTCATTATTTCAATATCAAAGCCGACAAGTTTGCCGTTGTTATTGTGAAATGAATAAGGTAAATCGTCACGAAAATAACCTACGCGGAGAAAACCCCGTTGTTTGATGCGACTTAGCACGCTAACGAAAGGCTGAACTGTTTTGCTGTTGTCCTGGGCTTGAGCTACATATTTGCTGGTGACGTTTTCCATAAGAAAGTCACGTTCTATAAACTTAGCATAACCTTGGTATTGATAGCCGATGGCGCTAAACGCAAATTTTAAGCTAATAAAGGCAAAAACAGACAATGCAGGAATGATGATCAAGTATTTAATCAGCGCTTTTTTCTTGAGGGTGAAAGCCTTAGCCATACTTGTCGCAACCAGTAAGGGTAAGCAACTGGCAAATGTGACAGAAAGTATTGCCGATAAACGGCCAACCACTAAATTCTCAGAAACAATAAAGAAGTCAAACATTGAATGCGAAACATTAAATAGCTCTAAAAGATTTTGCATGGCTAAGGTGCTGGTGCCAAACAATTGCGGAATACCGATAACGACTAACTTTACATAGTCTTCAAAGCTTATATAGGCACCAGAGAACCATGCGGCAAATAAGACAAACAGCAGGGATAATAATTTACCACCAACCGGTAAACTATAGGTAATAGGGACGATCACTTCGGAAATTTTATCAACATTGTCGATATCGGGATATTGCGTGGCAATTAATGCTTTAGTTTTTTCAACAATTAGCGGAATAACGACAAAAAAGCTGCCGGTGGCGAATGCGGTGATCATGGCTTCACGTGATGCTTTGACAATCGAGCGGTAGCCAAAAGGCGTAATAGTTGCTAATAGCGCAGGAAACACGAGAAAAGCCAGTAAAAGTGCTAATACCAAGGCACTGGCAACATAAATCATTAAGCCATCAAGTTGTGAAGCATCAAGGGTTGAAGCGGCTCGCCAAGCAATACAAAATACGCCAATAGGTGCAAAGCGCATCACTAGGTGGCTAATATTACTCACCGATTGTTTTAAGTTGTTTAGTACTGCTAAGGTTTGCCGCTTATTTTTAATCGGCATTAAGCCCACGCCAATAAATATACTAAATAGGACCACTGATGGGATCACGGCATTCGCAAAGGCGTTAAAAGGATTAGACGGAATAAATAATTCAATGAGGTTAAATTCTGCAGTCACTTTTATGGTATTTGCGCTATAAAACTCAGCAGTTTGCCAATTAGGAAATGATAGCGGCGCCATTAATATAAAGCATAACATCAGTGCAATGAGCAATATTACTAACAAGACGCTACTTTTAAGTGCTGACTTAGCTTTGCTGGCAGATAGACCGCCAATACCGACCATCAATGACAGCGAAATATAAGGCAGTGCGGTCATTTGCAGTAGCATGACAAAGGCATCAGCAAGATGGTTTACCATTGAATATAAGTTTGGGCTAAAACTACCTACGATAAGGCCTATCGCCATGGCAATAAGAATGCGAGTAGATAAAGGAATGTGGCCAAGCTTCAATTTTGTCATAGGCGATAATTGTTAATTTTACAGAGTTATTATGCTGTACAAATAGCGGCAGTTACCGCAGAAGATATTAAAAAGGCAAACCCTTGTTTACTTTTAAGGTTTGCCTTTATGGTTGCTCGGGTGCAATTATTTCAACTCGTATTACTTAACGCGCATACCCGGTTGTGCGCCATCATCAGGGTTAAGTATCCATAAATCTTTACCACCTGGACCTGCGGCTAACACCATACCTTCTGACATGCCAAAGCGCATTTTACGTGGCGCTAAGTTCGCCACCATAACGGTGAGCTTGCCAATTAAATCTTCAGGTTGGTATGCGGATTTAATGCCAGCGAATACTTGACGAGTTTCACCGCCTGCTTGATTATCTAACGATAAAGTTAAGCGTAGTAGCTTGTCAGCTTTTTCAACGTGTTCAGCATTAATAATTTTCGCAATTCGTAAATCTATTTTTGCAAAATCATCAAATTGAATTTCAGGCGAAATAGGGTCATCTACTAATGGCTCACCGGTAAGTTCTTTTGTTGGCACCGATTTCTTTACTTTCTTTTTATCCGCTTTTTTGCCATCAGCTTCTTCATCTTTTACCGCTAAATTGTCTTTTGAAGCCTCTGTCATCGCATTAACCTTGTCCATATCAACGCGCTGTAATAAAGCTTTGAACTTGTTGATTTTGTGGTCAGTTAATAAGGTTTTGTGGCCTTCCCAAATGAGTTCATCATTTAAAAAGTCAGCGGTACTATCGGCTAAAACTGGCAGTACGGGTTTTAAGTAAATCATTAACGTGCGGAACATATTAATGCCAAGCGAACAGATGTCTTGTACTTCTTGCTGTTTAGTTTCGTCTTTAACTAATTGCCATGGTTCTTTAATGGCAATGTATTCATTAACTTTATCAGCAAGTGCCATTATTTCACGCATACCACGAGCAAAGTCGCGTGACTCGTAATGTGCAGCAATACTATCACCGGCGGCCATTACTTCGTCAGCTAATACTTGGTTATCAATATTTGCTGACAGCATGCCATCAAAACGTTTAGTAATAAAACTCGCACAACGTGACGCGATATTGACCACTTTACCGACAAGATCTGAATTTACTCGTTGGGCAAAGTCTTCAAGGTTTAAATCTAAATCATCGATACGGTTGGTTAGTTTGGCAGCATAATAATAACGCAGATATTCAGGGTTTAAATGCTCTAAATAAGTACGACCTTTAATAAAAGTCCCTTTTGATTTAGACATTTTTGCCCCATTTACCGTCACAAAACCATGGGCATAAACCGAGGTTGGCTTTCTATAACCCGCGCCTTCAAGCATGGCTGGCCAGAACAAGCTATGGAAGTAAATGATGTCTTTGCCGATAAAGTGATAAAGCTCTGCTTCAGAGTCTAATTGCCAAAAAGCGTCAAAGTCGATGCCTTTTTTATCACATAAATTCTTAAAGCTACCCATATAACCAATAGGCGCATCAAGCCAGACGTAAAAATACTTACCGGGTGCATTGGGGATTTCAAAGCCAAAGTAAGGTTCATCACGACTGATATCCCACTGTTTTAAGCCTTGGTCAAACCATTCCGCTAATTTATTAGCCATTTCCTCTTGTAAGGCACCACTGCGTGTCCATTCTTGCAACATATCGCCAAAAGCCGGCAAGTCAAAAAAGTAGTGTTCTGAGTCACGCAATACTGGCGTCGCGCCAGAAACTACTGAACGCGGATGTAATACTTCAGTCGGTGAATAGGTTTCACCGCAATTATCACAACTGTCACCGTTTTGATCTTCACTTTTACACTTAGGGCAGGTGCCTTTGATAAAACGGTCGGGTAAAAACATGCCTTTTTCAGGATCATATAATTGTGAAATTGTTCGAGTTTTTATGTGACCTTTCGCATGTAAACGATTATAAATCTCTTCGGCAAAGGCTTTGTTTTCATCAGTGTGCGTTGAGTGATAATTATCAAAGCTGATATGAAAGTCGGCGAAATCAGCCATATGCTCTTCACGAACACCAGCGATCATCGCTTCAGGCGTTACACCTAGCTCTTGTGCTTTTAACATAATAGGTGTGCCGTGAGCGTCGTCAGCACAAACAAAGTATGTTTCATGGCCGCGCATACGCTGGAAACGCACCCAAATGTCGGTTTGAATATGCTCTAATAAATGGCCTAAATGAATAGAGCCGTTGGCATAAGGGAGGGCACAAGTAACTAAAATTTTACGTTTATCTGCAGATTGCACAGATGACTTTGATAAAGACATATAAAGTTTACATATTATTGGTGGTAATTATGCAGGGAATGGTACAGAATTTGTCATTACTTTTCATTAAGAATTATCGCCTTTATGTCATAAAGGCTCGATAAAAGTGCGTTTTAATCATGTTATCAAATTTCTTTTCTAAAAATGAAGTAAGTGACGAAAGCCAAAAAGCAATTAATGCTTTTCTAGACACTTACCGCTCTGAAACTTTTCCCCATGGTTTACTTAACATTGCCGAAAAAATAACTATGGTGATGGCTAAAAAAAACCTGCAAGTCAAAATGTCATTGCCTTTTCCCTGTGATGGTGAATTACACGATATTGCTGAGCAATTAACCGCATTAGTGCAACAACCGGTTAACTTTGATGTGGAATATCATGTTGAGGCGGTTAGAGAGCACAGCATTCAAGGCATAAAAAATATTATCGCCGTTTCATCTGGCAAAGGCGGCGTCGGTAAGTCAACAACCGCGGTTAACATAGCCTATGGCCTTATCGCTGAAGGTTGTCATGTCGGGATTCTCGATGCCGACATCTATGGTCCCTCAGTGCCGACCATGTTGGGTTTAAAGGGGGCAAAACCGACATCAACTGATGGTAAAATGATCACGCCACTTGAGGCTAACGGTTTAAGTGCCATGTCCATTGGCTTTTTAGTTGACGATGCCAATGCAACAGTATGGCGAGGCCCCATGGCCAGTCGTGCTTTTTCACAATTACTCAATGAAACTGACTGGCCCGATCTGGACTATTTGATTGTCGATATGCCACCGGGTACCGGTGATATTCAATTAACCTTAGCACAACAAGTACCAGTAGCCGCTGCTTTGGTGATCACGACACCGCAAGATATTGCTTTAGCTGATGCCATTAAAGGTATGGCAATGTTTGAGCAAGTAAAGTTACCTGTGCTGGGTATCATTGAAAATATGAGTTACCACCAGTGTGAAAACTGCGGTCATCAATCGCATCTATTTGGTCAGGGCGGCGGCAAGCGCATTGCTAATGATGCAAAAACGCAACTACTTGGGCAATTGCCCCTAGATATCCGTATTCGAGAAGACGCGGATAGCGGCAGTTGTGCAATAAATGAAAATAGCACTGGAGAAGTGGCGCTGCTGTATCGTAAACTAGCGCGTAATGTCGCGGCACAATTATATTATCAACTAGATATGCGTAGCCCAACAACCGCTAACGTGGTCGTTAAATAAAGTAAAGACAGCCAATATGATTTTAAGACGCAAAAAGAATACCAAGTTCTTTTCGTCGAACTAATACTGCTTGAAATAATAATCACTAAGTGGTGAAGTCATTAATTTAATTAGTATAACAACTGAGTCTAAGAAGAATAATCATGAGATTAAGTGACAAAGATATAGAAGAAAGCCTTCGCAAAGGGCAGATAGTGATCTCGCCAGAGCCAGATACCAGTATGATTTCTGGTGTTAGTGTTGATATTCGTTTGGGCAATGAGTTTCGCGTTTTTCAAGACCATACCGCGCCTTATATCGATTTAAGTGGCCCAAAAGAAGAAATGCAAAAAGCCATGAACTCTGTCATGAGTGATGAAATTTATATTCCAGACGGCCAAGCGTTTTTTCTCCATCCTGGTGAGTTAGCATTGGCGGTTACTTTAGAGTCAGTAACCTTACCTGATAATATTGTTGGTTGGTTGGATGGTCGTTCATCATTGGCGCGTTTAGGCTTAATGGTACACGTTACAGCGCATAGAATTGATCCCGGCTGGTCAGGTCAAATAGTGTTGGAATTTTATAATAGCGGAAAACTACCTTTGGCATTACGTCCAAAAATGAAAATTGCCGCGCTTAATTTTGAAACCATGTCGTCAAGCGCTGCACGGCCGTATAACAAAAGAGAAGATGCTAAATACAAAGGCCAAATGGGTGCTGTTGCTAGTCGCATTAGCCAAGATGAGAGTCATAAATAGTAACCCGTAGATTATTGGTTTAATTGCTTTGACATAAGTGTTTACGACCATGGTTCTGAAACAAAAAAGCCAACGAATTTATCGTTGGCTTTTTTGTTGTAATTTTCTTCGTATGCAAATTGCACGCTTAAGTTAAGACGATCGCTTGTTAGCTAATGTATGTTGCCTTACCTGTTGCAAACTTGCGGCTATTTGGCATTAATCGCAGTGACTGGCGCTGTTTCAATACGGCTATTTGCTTTGGAAATACAAATATTTAAAGCCGCAATTAATTTATCGCGGCTGTGGTAATGGGGGACGGTATCACTGCTTAACTCATGATGGCAAATACCAATACGTGTTGAAGTGACATTGCTATCGTGACAGATAGCACTATCGATCGGCAGGCAACCGATATTGTCTTCAATCCAAGCTAATTTTTGGTCTAAAGATAAGTCTGCAGCAGGGCTGTTTTCGGCAACAATATTGTCAATAAACACGCGATGAGCATTAGTTTGCTTTAAGGCATTACTAATATCTCGTATCAGTAATGGCGGTATGACACTGGTCAGAAAGCTACCGGGTCCTAAAATAATTAAATCAGCATTTAATATTGCATCAACACAACTAGGTAGTGCTTTAACTAACGGTGCCAACATTAAGCTTTTTGGCATCATCGACATATCATCAACGGAGACCTCTCCGACACGACAGCGACCTTCAGGATAAAAAGCCATCAGATCGGTTGGGGTTTCAGACATCGGGAGTACGGGAGTTTTAACTCTTAATAAGCGTCGAACAAGTTTTATCGATTCAAGAGGGCGTGAGTGTATTTCCCCTAAACCATATAAAATTAAGTTACCCAGGTTATGGCCGCCAAGCTCGTCTTCACCGTCGAAGCGAAAATCAAATAGTTGGCTACCAACTGATTTATCATCAACTAATTGCGTGAGGCAATTGCGTAAATCGCCCCAAGCAATAGAGCTACTGCGTTTTCTTAAACGCCCCGTAGAGCCACCATTATCTGTTGTGGTGACAATACCGGTAAGTTGATTCCCTAAAAAGGAAAGGGTGGAAAGTACACGTCCTAGACCGTGTCCACCGCCAATGGCAACAACATTAAGCTCTTTTAGCTGCATATAACTATTATTTTTTTTAATTGAGTTTTAACCATAACCTTAATTATACGATAAATAAAGCGACAAGCCACAGTTTATGTACTCTTTGGCTAGGTAAAATAACATTTTTCGGCTTTTTATAGCTGACGCTAATAAGTCTTTAAAAGAGATTTATTTATCGCCTGCAAATTTGGCAGATGTTGCTAATATAAATAGCTGAGAAGACAAAATTTAGTCAAGTTGTTCTTTAAGTAATCAGTTAACTGAAATCTTTAAAAAAAATGGCCTAATAATTAAAATAAGGGTTGACAGTATCTTGGTCGCTGCTTAGAATGCGCCTCGCTTTCAACGAGTAACTTGATTATTTGTTCGGGGCGGAATTAAGGTAAGTATTAGGCCACTTATTTTAGTTTATGTGGGGCTATAGCTCAGCTGGGAGAGCGCTTCGCTGGCAGCGAAGAGGTCTGCGGTTCGATCCCGCATAGCTCCACCAATATTATTTAACAAGGTTTATAAGCTTGTTGAAAGATAGATAAAAAGATAAATGCAGTTGGATGTACTTTTAAAGTTGTCGGACTGCAAAAACAGAGTTTTTTAAATTTTGTTTTATCGTTTTAGTGTCCCTATCGTCTAGAGGCCTAGGACACCGCCCTTTCACGGCGGTAACAGGGG
>CAXBNP010000062.1:0-10650 GCA_963977145.1 uncultured Colwellia sp. | reverse complement strand
TCGTATCTTTGTTAACATAAACGTACCTCATTCTAAGGACTAGTTTAGGTCAGCAAAGTGGTAATAGTTAGCGTTCAAGAATCAATCTGACTGACGGCAATGAGCTTATAACAGACCTTAAATCACCAATAAAAAAGCCCGAATATTTCTATTCGGGCTTTCCTTAAATGGTTAGAGCTTCAATTATAGATTAAAAATCTATTACATCATACCGCCCATACAGAGCTTATCTACTTGTTTTTATTAAAATAGTTTCATAGAAGCATTACTGATACCCCACTATATACCCCTAACTTTCAAGCACTTAAAATAACCGTTGGAATTCCAACAAAATAATAAAATTTAGGAGCGTTTTATATTGAAATTGATGCCAGCTTTCCCTTATCTAATTGACTTACATTACTTATATATCAGTCACTCTTCAATAAAACAGCTTTTCCATTGCCTGAATATTCAGTTACTCTTATCAGAAGTATTCGTTAAGCTCTATAGGTTAACGAGTGCGCCTAATTAGTGATTTTCAATGTGAACTATTTTGCTTACGAAACTCACTTGGGGTTTGTCCTGTTTCTTGTTTAAAGGCTTTATAAAAAGAAGATCTCGCGTTAAATCCAACCTCAAGTGCGATGGTAAGTACTGAATCTTGATTAGCTAATATTTTCGGCTTCGCTGCTTCAATGCGCCACTTATTGATGAAATCAAAAAAATTGGTCGCTAACGTTTCATTCAGTGTTTGTGAGATATAATTAGGAGAGATAGCTAAATGGTTAGCGAGTTTTTGCAGTGACAGATTTGAATCTAAATATAACGTCTCTTTGCTCATAATGTTATTAATTTTATCTGCAATACGATTGGATTGCTCATTATCTAGCGCTGAACGTTGATACTTCATTGGAGAACTTATTTCAACATTGTCGTCATTATTTCGAACAGCAATATCGACACTTTCACTATAGCCAATAAGTCCGGGTTTTTGTTGCAAGCCAAAGTGGGCCAAGCTCCACACTAGTAATAACGAAAGAAAACTTTCGGTTCTTATATTAAATAGGAAGTTGTCAAAAAGGTTTGAAGAAAACACCGTAGCCAAAGAAAATACCCAAGTACTAATAGCAAGGAGCAGTAACCAGTTCATCCAGTTAAGTGCTTTATCATCATGATTAGAAAATACATTTTTCAGCTGTTTTCGATAACTAATCAAACGATAAATAATACGCACCATTATATATATACATTGCCCAAGCCAGAGCAATATCATCACCAATAAACCTATAACGGTGGCGATAGCTAAAGGGGAAACTGCATCAATATCGTCAATAAATACGTCTGTATATATGTCTTTTGGTAAGAGCATCATCATTACACTGATGGCCAAGGCAGGCCATAACAAAACAAAATGACGGATTTGTTTTCTGTTTAGTTTCCAAGGTTTTTCAGCGGTGAGTCCTTCAATATAAAACCATAAGCAGGGACACAACAAAAAAAGCGTAGGAAAAACTATCGCGCTGTACAATTGACTCAAGTCAGGAAGTTGAGCATTAACAATTGGCACGAGTGCTATAGTGCTATTGGCAAGTAAGAATATCGCTAAAGGTAAAAAAATTGCAGACTTCATTGCTCGGCTCAAAAGAATAGGAACGCTTAATAATATCTGTCCTAGTATAACCATGCTGATAATCATTACGAAAGGGTCTGTCAAATTTCATACCTTTTTACACACTTGAATATTTAAGCGCTCAATTCTACCTCATTATCTACAAATACACCTAAAAAAGTGTCCGCGCTTCTAGTCTCGGACGACATAAGCCTTTATAAAGCATATTATTTTCATCAATCACGGACAAGTTGTAAAAGCGCCTCTTAGTTATCTTGTCATTGAGGAAGTATTAATAAAAACCTTGGTATTGTCTTTCACTAATATTGTTAACTAGCACTTTTGGCCTGTTCGACAGTGCCATAACGTATTGAGAAATGGAGTTACAAATGAGTTCGATAAATAGTACAAAAACAGTTTTTGAAGACTTTCAAATAAACGTCAAATTGAAAATTTCGGCGCTTTGGATAGCGGTTATGTTTTGTTATGTCTATGGCGACTATATACAGATTTATGTCCCTGGAATATTGGCAAAAGCGATGGAAGTTAACGCGACAACTGAAACACAAATACAGTTTTTTGCCGTGGCTTTACTGATGGCAATGCCAAGTGTAATGATATTTTTTACCTTAGTGATTAAGCCTAAAATAAATCGCTGGCTGAATATAATATTGAGCACACTTTATATCATTATGCTTATTGCCACTAATTTGACAGAAACTTGGGTGTTTTACCTATTTTTAACAGCCATAGAGGTTTTAATTTCAGTGGCGATTGTTTGGTATGCATGGAACTGGCCGACAATTGAAGCTTAAACTGTCCGCGCTTTTAGTCTCGGACGACATAAGTCTTTATAAAGCATAATATTTTTAACTATCACCTTTGGCCTGTTCGGCAGTGCCATAACGAATGAGAAATGGAGTTACAAATGAGTTCAAGAAGTAGTACAGCACAAGATTTTCAAATTAACGTCAAACTGAAAATTTCGGCGCTTTGGATTGCGGTTATGTTTTGTTATGTCTATGGCGACTATATCGAGATTTATGTTCCCGGTGTAATAGCTAATGCGATGACAGTTAAATCAAGTCTTGAAACTCAGCTGGAATTTTTTGCCGTGGCTTTATTGATGGCAATACCCAGTGTGATGATATTTTTTACTTTAGTAATAAAACCTAATGTTAATCGTTGGCTAAATATAATATTAGCTGCGCTTTATATCGTTTTACTCATTGCTGTAAATACTGAGGCCGGCTGGTGGTTTTACTTATTTTTAACCGCAATAGAGATTTTAATTTCAGTGGCGATTGTTTGGTATGCATGGAAATGGCCAACACTTGAAGCTTGAACAATCTACAAATTAGATCACTAACTAGAAAGTATATTTTAATTCGTTATAAAAAAGCCCGAATATTGCTATTCAGGCTTTCATTTAAATGGTTGAGCTAAAGTAATAGATTTAAAACTCTATTACATCATATCGCCCATGCATAACTTATCTATTTGTTTTTATTGCATTAGTTACATGGATCTTTGTTGAGCCCCCACTTTGTACCCCTAAAGGTCAATCGCTTGGGCTAACCTATTGAAAACTAATGAAACATCGTTATTTCATGTTTGTAAAAATTATTTTTGATAATTGACTGGTTTACTGGATAAGAAAGTTATTCATTCTTATCTTTGCTTTGTTGAAATACCACTATGCAGTTCAATAACCTTTATCCCCCTATCAGCCATCAATTTAGCAAGTAATTCAATATGCTCTTTTCTTTCGGTAATCACCATGACTGCTCTGTCATGGTTTACAAATTTTCTGATGCTGTTAATAATCATTTCTAGCTTGGATACAAACTAAGTTCTTGGCTCTTTTATAGGTTAGCTTCACCAGATCGCAAAAGTACTTTTCTCTATGACACCCTATCAAAAAGAGATAGTTCATCGACCCATCTATTATGTAATTCTTTTTACATTTAGCGTCCAGTTAATGGATAAACAATTTTGGCAAAAATAGTGACTAAAAATCAGAAACCAACGACTTTCTCCTGAAAACTAACTGTGCCATACAACGCAATTTCGTCCCTCTCCTTTTGCCTGATACAACATATCGTCAGCCAATTTAAACGTCGCTGTCGCACACATTGCCTTCGTTGGAAAGCAATTGATTCCCCCAATACTGATTGTTAGATATTTACTGCCCATATTTTTTTCGTGTTCTATTTTCAGATCTTCCACAGCTTGACGACAATATTCCATTATACTAAATGCATCTTGAGATTGAGTCTTCGGTAGCAGCACCGCAAATTCCTCGCCTCCGTAGCGAGCAACAAAATCAAAAGGTCTTTTTAATTGCTTAAAAATTACTTGTGCCACCATTTTTAAAGCTTGATCTCCTGCCGCATGCCCGTATTGGTCGTTATATTGTTTGAAATAATCTATATCAATCATAATCAGAGATAAAGGTGTCTTTTCTCTGACCGACATTCGCCATTCAAGATCAAACATTTTATAGAACTTTCTACGATTAGGTACACAGGTTAATGAATCTAAATTTGCTAACTGCTCAAGCTGAACACGTTGCTCTGCCAATTTTAAATGCAAATCAACACGTGCACGTACAATATCAATATGAAAAGGTTTTTGGATATAATCGCAGGCACCTAATGCCAAGCCTTGACTTTCATCGACTACATCGGTCAAACCTGTAATAAAAATCACGGGAATAGCAGAAGTTTTATCATTGTTTTTCAGTTGCTTGATAACTTCAAACCCACTCATTCCTGGCATGATAATATCTAGTAAAATAAGATCCGGTTTAAATTTTATGATTTTTTCAATACCCTGCGTACCATTTTTTGCCAAAATAATATTAACTTTTGACTTAAAAAGTTCACTTAGAATTTTAAGATTAGCTTTTTCATCATCTATAACTAAAATAGTTTGACGCTCAGGTATTAAACTTTTCATAAATTATTTTCCAGCTATACTGCGTTATTACGCAAATATCGATGCTACATTACTAATGGCTAATTTGAGCATACAATTTTTCTGCATATTCTGAAGCATCTTCATACTCAACATTATCGACCAGTTCAATTATTTTGTTAATAATCATTGAATATTCACTATCCTTACACATTGCTTGTATTCCGGGTAAATGTTTTTCCACTGAAAAGTCAGAAGCCGCCAGCAACGGTTTTATTTTATCCAAATCACTAAGTAATCTTTCGATTGAAAATGAAACTGTCAGCTCAGTTTGAGTGGTATTAACTATACGAGAAAGTTCTGTAAGTAGTATGTCCAATTCCTTTAATGTTATATCGAATAAAGCCCTGTTTAGTGATCCTTCTAGTAAGTTGTATTCCAACTCATCGCATAATGTCGATAATTCAAAAGCGCCTATGTAAGCAGTATTCGACTTTAGCGAGTGTATAATACGAAGGAGAGTCTCCCAATCACTCTCTTGATACAAGTGTTCAAGTACATCTTTACCTTCTTGACCATTCACAAAATCGTTTATTAAACCCAAGTAAAGCTCAATATTGCCTTTTAAATTACCCAAGGCTAAATCATATTTAAGTCCTTTTACCTGCTTAATTAAGGATAATTGATTTTGAATATTTTGAGGTATATCAGCGAGTAAAACAGTCGTATTCTCAATATTTTGTTCTGCCACTACAGATTCGTTTGAATGCGTTTCTACCGTCACATTCAAAAAAATGACCAATGTTTTATACAATACATCAAGATCAATCGGCTTAATTAGATGAGTATTCATGCCTACCTCTCGACTTTTGTCTACATCACTTTGCATAGCATGAGCTGTCATCGCGATTATAGGTAAATCAACCAATTTCAAGGTCTGGCGAATTTCTTTAGTTGCAGTTAATCCGTCCATTTCTGGCATCTGAACATCCATCAGAACTAAGTCGTAAGTCGATTGCTGTAACTTTTCCAAAGCAATCAAACCGTTTTCTGCAATATCCACCTGAACATTAGTCTCCTTTAAAAACCCTAACATTACTTTGCGATTTAGAAGGTTATCTTCAACTAATAAAATATGAAATGAAGCTAAATTTGGCGTAGCTATTTCAGGTTCAAAAGCACGCAGACTAACTTCAACAAGAGGTGGCAGAACATTAAGAATAGAATCTATTAATATCGATTGATTTACCGGTTTTTCAATAAAACCTTTGATAGCCGTATCACTGATGAGAGGTTGAGCCGCGTATTTATCATAAGCTGAAACCATCAGAATATGTGGAGATTTTTTGATACCTAACTCACTAATATAATGCGCAGTTTCAATGCCATCCATATTGGGCATTCGCCAGTCCATAAAAATAATATCATAGTAAATATCATTGTTTTCAGAGCGCTTAATAAACTCAAGCGCCTCTTTCCCTGATTCAGCTTCATCAGCATGAATACCGAGGTCATTTAGAAGAGACTGCAATGCAGTTCTAGCCAATAGAGTATCGTCCACTATAAGCACCTTCAGCCCTGATAACCTATTTTTATCAATCAATATTTCCGAGTTGAAATCGACTTTGTCTACCCATGCGGTAAAATGAAAAGATGTACCTTTACCCGCTTCACTTTCCAACCATATTTCTCCATCCATTAATTCACTCAGCTGCTTGGATATAGCTAAGCCAAGACCTGTTCCCCCATATTTTCGCGTCACAGAATCATCAGCTTGAGAGAAAGATTGGAATAATCTAGACTGCTGTTCCTCAGTCATGCCAATACCAGTATCAATAACAGAAAATTGCAACATTAACTGTTGCTCCCGCTCTTCTTTAATTTGCAATTTGATACAGATGGTTCCTGTTTCAGTAAATTTAACGGCATTACTAATTAAATTCACAATGACTTGTTGGAGCCGATAAGAATCTCCTATAAGTTTGGGAGGTATATTTTTGTCTACATTCAGAATCAACTCAAGACCTTTATCATGAGCCTTTAAAGCACTAAGATTGATTGCTCTACTTAATAATTTTTCTAATGTGAATGAACTTTTTTCAAGGGTTAACTTACCCGCTTCAATCTTTGAGAAGTCGAGGATTTCATTAATTAATATTAATAGACCTTCTCCTGACTCCAATATACTTTTAATATTATCTTCTTGTTCATCATCCAAGTCAGTTTTAAGTGTTAAACGGCTTAAACCAATCACAGCATTCATCGGTGTACGTATTTCATGGCTCATTTTTGCTAAAAAGTCAGATTTAGCCTCACTGGCTGCTTTTAACTTTAAGTTAGATACGGCAAGCTCTGAGGTTCTTCGCTCAACCTTAACCTCTAAGCTTTTATTTAATTCTATATTTTCTTCATTAATCAAACTAAATTTATTGGCCATCGCAAAAGCAAGTAATATAGATTCCAAGGCAAAACCAATTAACCCCAAAAGATATCCCGTTATGCTTATAGGTGGTAATAAATCAAACGTAATCAGGTTATTAAGCATATTCGGCACAGATAGCGTTATATATGCCAATACAAAATATCGGGCAGGCCTAAAACCAAGTCGCCAAGAGTAGATACCTGCATAAAAAGCTAACAATACATAAATACTACTTACTATAGTCAACAACCAAAAGCCAGTACCGGGATCTATCATCACAACAGGTATGCAACAAATAACGAAGCGAGCAAAGTAAATGGAAAGTTTATTTAATTTTGGGTGAAAGTCTTTCAATTTCAAAAAATGTGTATAAAAATAAATACCAAAAACTATCATTAAAGCCACACCTAACCAATGTAGATGTGGATAAGAGTCGCCTGATATTCGGGGGAAAATCAATTGAAAATGAGTCCAATAAAAAACCCATGAACCGGTAAATAATGAATAATAAAGGTGACTGAGATCTTTAAAAGCCATGTATATCAAAAAATTATAGATGCACAACGAGAGTCCGATCCCCAAACACAGCACAACAATTAAATTTTCTAGCGTAACTTGATCTTTAAACACTTCAACCGGAGTAACACGTATGTTCAGTGATAAGTAAAAATAGCTACTTTCAATAAAACCAATAATATAGTGCGGTTCACCTATATTTAGCGTGATGTTATTACCGTAATGAAAATCGTATTCCGTAGGATAATTTTCTCCAGATAATACTTGTTGTACACCATTTTGCGAATAAATGGAGAAACGCATATCCTCAATTAACGTATTATAGGGATACAAAGCAAAGTCACTGTATTCAGACTGATTATAAACTTTTATTACAAACCAAAATTTGTCGCCACTGGCTTTGATGTCTGAAGGAGATATTACTTTTTTATCTTCAAGCCACTTAGGTATGTCATCTAAACCAGCAGGAAATTGTACGTCGTCTGATTGGTAATATGTGACAAGATCGCTAAAGTCTCGATCAACGGTGGAGGAATCTAATATTAACGGCTCTGCCTTTGTAGCAACAGCACTGAATGATACGACAAACAATAGCGAGGCACACAACAAAGCATTAGCATATATGAATGTTTTTCTTAACATAAAGTCAATCAACCTAATAATACTTGAAGCGCTAAACAGAAATAGTTAAATAGCAGAGTTGTTAAAATCGCCAATTTACATCAAGACCATAATGTCGAGGCATAGGCATAATATAATAATCAAACATAAACGTTTGCTGTGCATTAATGGCATAAACGGGTTCATTGTTTTCTTCAATATTTTTAATCCACAGTGATAAATCATAACTTTCATTTGCTGACGACCAAGTAAACCTAGCATTTGACTGCATATAACCGTCTGCTTTAATTCCCTCATATCCATAGTCATCATTGTAAGCAGAGAACCATTGCTTACTCACATATTGACTATCTAAATGCATTGATACTTCTCCCCAACTCCCCCTAGCCGCAATGTAATCTATCGAAATGTTCATATTTACACTAGGCGCCGACGGTAATTCGTTACCAGAAAGATCAACAGGTGAACTTGTAGCCGGGTTTGTTAAGCTAAGTTCATCATACTCGGCATCTAGTAAACCAAACCCTATATTAATTGATAAGTCCTCAGACAGTAGCGCACGAAATTCTAATTCTGTACCGTTAATATAAGAGCCACCCGCATTTTCCAGAAATCGTACAGCACCAACAATATTAACCAGTTGTTGATTCTTGTAATTATTGTGAAATAGCGCACCATTAAACTGTAAGCGGTTATCCCACCAACGAGACTTCACCCCAATTTCGTATGCTTCTAAAGTTTCAGGCTCAGCTACTGTCAATTCAGTTGTGCTGAAGGTTGCACCACCATTGAAAGCACTACTGCGATACCCCTGACTATAACTACCATAAAGCATAAACTCATCGGATAGTTGATATTTCAATCCCATACTACCGCTTACTTTGTCATCGTCGAACCGCTTAGTTGGCTGATTTACAATTAAATCATAGGCGTGATTAGCATCATAATCACCCACCCATGAATGTACATTAGAAAGTCTTCCAACATCGTTGGTATAACGCAGCCCCAAGAAACCTTCTAACAACTCATTAATGTCGTAGGTTAAATGAGTATAAATAGCTTTAGAATCACGCTGTTGTTGATAGATTTGACCAACAGTAAAACCACTGGTTGCCAGAGAAGGATCAAAAGGCACTCCTAAAGACTCAGTGAACAACAAAAAGCTCAGGCCATTTTGAATTTTCATTTTATCGTGACTAACAAACACACCAACAATAGCATTAAGATCGCCCTCAAAATTGGTCGTTAAACGTAGATCTTGTGACCACTGTTCAATCTTACTACTCCAATCTATTTCAAGAATTGAGACAGGTGAACCATCGCCGTTCTCATTTAACGCTTTACCCTGCGACCATGCTGTCACAGAGGTATAATCAATATACTTTGTCAATACACCCTTTATCGTTAAATTAATACTATCTGTTTCTGTGTTATAGGCACCCACTTTATCTTCAGAGCCTTCAAAGTCATCATAGTTTTGTTCAATACGTTGTTCTATTACGCCACCACTAAAAAAGCCCGCCACATCATTACCATTTGGACCTCGCCCTTTAGCAATAATGCCCGCCGTATTTCCAAGAGCTTTACCCGACTGCAAACGTAATGTTACATCAATATTATCTGTTTTATAACGTAACGAGGTTCGAAGAGCCCAATTGTTAATCTCTCGTAAATCTTCAGCGCCTTCATAGTGATTTTCATAAAACCCGTCACTGTCGCTGTAAGTAAAAGCCGTTCTTAGACCCAATGTCTCATCAAGAAATACGGTTTCACCTGCGCCTGAAACGCGAAGGTTATTATTATTGCCGTAGGAAAAATGCAAGCGTCCATTACGCTCAAATTCAGGGATTCTACTCGTAAAGTTGATAGCTCCAGCGGTCGTATTTTTACCGTATAACGTTCCTTGTGGGCCACGTAGAACTTCGGCACGTTCAATATCGAACAAGTGTGAAGCTTGCATAAAAGATGCCTCAACTGGTGATTCATCGACATAAATACCAACAGGGCTAGATTGATTGGTATTAAAGTCCGTCATACTAATTCCACGTAATGTAAAAATAGGCTGCGCATCACCATAAGGTTGTGATACCTGTAGATTAGGCGTTTGTTGAGCAATATCTGATGGCAGGAGAATACCCAAGCTCGATAATGACTGGCTATCAAAAGCTGATATTGAAACTGGCACCTTTTGAATATTTTCTGTGCGTTTTTGTGCCGTTACCTCTATAACTTCCAGCACAGGATGTGGCTTTGGGGTTATATTTGATGGTAATAAAACATCCACGTTTGACGCCGATTCGCTATCGGTAGCAATGAGTGAAACAGGCACCTTTTGAATACTTTCAACATCGTTCTTTCCAGTTACAACTAAAACATCCTGGTTATGGGCAGAAGAGAAAAAAGATAATAGAAAGAAAGGGGCTACAAACTTTAAAGATAAGCGTGAAGGAAACACCTGCATATTATAATGAAGTCCACAAAAAACCTGAATATTAACTATAGACATCTGGCAGATTAATTTCAATGAACAATACCTCTATTCAACGGTATACGCTCTTACATTATGCTTTATATTATAAAA
>CAXBNP010000061.1:0-12075 GCA_963977145.1 uncultured Colwellia sp. | reverse complement strand
GGTCACAATTAAATAAATAACTGTCCACCAAAGTGGTACAAGATCAAAGCGAAACTGAGCAAACTGTTAGCAGTCCCGCTTTATTTTCTTGTTAGGTTTAATTTACTCCGTACTGCTTTTTAACTCTATTGATACCACTTTTGGCCAAATATACGAAAAGAGCCAATTAACAAAAAAATAAACAACAACTAAAACAATAAAACTTAACTCAGAGCTATGACCTGTAAGTTCTACTACTTGTTTCCCAGTGAGCATTAAGCCTATTAAGGTCACCATAAATATGACAAACCAGATGCTTCTAGAGGTTTGCGTTGAAACGGAGATTTCACCACAGGTTTTACACTTTATTTCAGATACTCCAAACCGCTTAAGAGGCAAAAGCTTATTTACATCTTTTTTGGATAACAAAACACTTTGACAATTTGGGCACTGAATATTCATTTAAACCTAACGCCTCATTCAGAGGCAAGTAATTGTTGGCTAAAATGTGCGACGCAGGAGCAAAAGCCAACTGTTATTTGTCCTGCTGAAATGACTTGTTATAGCGCTTTTAACGATTTTTTTTGTTTCAATCGCTCATGAAACTCCAATACATGTTCGGGAACTTCTTTATTATATAAGTCCAATCTCCAAACTCTATTTTCAACTTCTTTAACGCCTACTTTTTCAAAAAACCGTCGGTAATGCTCTATCTTGGAACTATGATCTTCATGAAACTCAATCACTACAGCGTTTTTACTTTTGAAAAAAGTTAAAATAGCATCAAAAAACACTTCACCAATGTTACTCTTTGTCAGTTTAGAATTAAGAGCAAAATGCTTAATACAAACAACTCCTTCAGAGTGCATTGTAATTCTTTCAACATTCCCTATTAATAGAGAGTATTCGCATGCTTTGTATTCGCAACGAATATCAGGGAAAGAGCTAAAACCGTGACTATCTGGATGTTCTGAAACAAAGTCTGAGCTATAAAAAGTAGACCATTCTAGAGTTTTACCATAGTAGCCCCAAAAGTATTCTTCAGGAGTTTTAGCCCATTCTTGAATGAATTGTTCAGCAGAAGGATTTCTTCCAAATTTTTTTAAAAATTTTATTTTTTCTATTAATCCTTTAATCATCTTCTACTCATTTATAAGTGCATTCTGGGAAATGTAAGCATATTGGCATTGCGCTATAACGCCCTAATAATGGGCAAAAAATTGTTGGCTAAAATGTTGAGGAACGAAAACAGCCAACTGTTTTTTGTCCTTATTAATTAGCTTGTTATATAGCTAGTTAACCACAATAGTCGAGAAACATATACTGAAACTTAGCCCAATCCTGAGAAGAACAAATACGATAGTTTAGACGTTCATAGACTTTTAAGTAATCAGGTTCATTTTTTATAAGGGATATGAGCTTATTGCCATATTTCTCAACGCTATGTTTGTTATTGAGTATGTAGCTTAACTCTAAAAGTGAATTATACGTATTGGATAATTGGCTTAAACTCATATCTTTTTCGTGCTCTAAAATAGCAAGATATGCGGCATTGGAACTAATAAAGTCTTTCTGTGTAATGAGCAAGAATGCCTGATACATAGACTCATCTATTTCATTCTTACTTGCAGAGTGCACAACAGATGAAGTGATTAATAGAAATGATATTAAATAAATTTGAAACTTACTCACAACTATCCCTAGCTATATAACGCCCTGTTAACAGGCAAAAAATAGTTGGTTAAAATTAGCGACGAAGGAGCAAAACCAACTGTTTTTTGTCCTTGTTTAACAGCTTGTTATGCAGTTTTACCACAAAACCCCTGTTCTTATTTCTTGGCAATTATAGCAGGCACTTTTTCCTTCGCCTTGGTTATACCATACATGCTCCCACCCGTTGTCATCACAGGTTTCTGGCTGTAAGTCATACCAGTGCTGTTCGAGGTACTCTTTATCAGTACCTTGAAAAATACGCATTGTGCTTGCAACTTCAGTTACTAGTTCGCATTCAATAATTTCATTTACCGAAAACTCACCGACAAACACAATACCATCTTGGGCATACTCTTTGAACTCAGCGAGGATTTGCTTTTCAGCTTCGGATTCTGAAGGTGCTTCAGTGATCACAACTCGTTCTTCGAATTTTGCAATTCGATTCGGATCGTCATAGACATGTTTGAATATTCCACTACCGCTAAATTTCATCTCGTATCCATACTTAACTGCATAACGCTAAATTAAACGGCAAAATAAGTTGGATTGTTTTTTGCGCTTTATGCAAAAAACGAGACAAGCTTTTTTTGTCCGATTGAATGTCCTTGTTATTTGATGGTAGCGGAAAAGCGCTAACGAAAACAAGAACTTTACTTTCTAAGGCAGCCCGACTGTAGAAGCAAAAAATGCCCAGCGCCACGACTAACCCAACCTTGAACTTTGAGCCGAAAACCTTACGTTGAATTGACCACATAAAACTATTGGCGAAAACTTATGAACCACACACCAAAACAATATTAAAACACAGCTTTTACAAATAAAGTTTAACTTGATTTCGTGGTGCCATATAACAACTTAATAGGAGGCAACTTTCCTCTTTTACAGAAAAAAAGTTTCCTCCTTATTTATTTAACACATTAATAACAAATCTTTGCAGCGATTACCACTCCTTGCCTACAGATAAAGCACATGAGTTGCTCTTTGGACGAAATGAGGAAAGTTGCCTCATTTCGTGACTTGGGAGGAAAACCCACCATGCTATAAGCAGTAGCCTCTTTTTTGTAAAATAAAGCATTAGAAAATACAGGGCAGATGCTTTATGAATAGAGTCCGAAATGCGCATAAAGTGATCATTACAAATAAAAAAGGCGAATCATTTCTGATTCGCCTTTGAGCATAATTAACTTGAAAATTTCCAACTCTAAATGTCAGTCTCCAACTCTAAGTAAGTGGTTACCAACTCTAAGTGTTGTGATCAATTGAAGAAACTAATCTACATAACTCTCAATAGGAGGACAGCTACAAATTAAATTTCTATCCCCGTATACATCATCAATACGGTTAACCGTTGGCCAAAATTTATTGGCTGCGGCCGCAGGCACTGGAAATACCGCTTCTTGAATTGTGTAAGCACGATCCCAAGGCGAGGTAATATCCGCTAAGGTGTGTGGTGCATTGTGTAATGGGTTATCTTCGCTTGTCCATTCGCCAGAAACTACTTTACGTACTTCACCGCGAATAGACACCATAGCCTCAATGAAGCGGTCAAGTTCAACTTTTGACTCAGATTCGGTAGGCTCAATCATAAAGGTGCCCGCTACCGGGAACGACATGGTTGGTGCATGGAAACCATAATCGATTAAGCGTTTTGCGATATCCACTTCAGTAATACCCGACTCGGCTTTAATTGGCCGTAAATCGATAATACATTCGTGCGCAACACGGCCATTTTTCCCAGCATATAAAAGAGGAAAATGTGCGCTAAGCTTTGTCGCTACATAGTTGGCATTAGTAATCGCGTATTTAGTTGCATCGGTAACGCCTTTTTTACCCAGTAATGCACAGTAAAGGTATGAGATACACAAAATACCCGCACTACCATAAGGCGCTGCTGATACGGCACCGTTACCTTTGGTTTCTTCATCAACCGTGATTATCGCATGGTCGGGTAAAAAGGCGGCTAAGTGCGACTTAACGCCGATAGGTCCCATACCTGGACCGCCACCACCATGTGGAATTGAAAATGTTTTGTGTAAGTTTAAGTGTGACACATCAGCTCCGATGAAACCTGGTGATGTTAAACCGACTTGGGCATTCATGTTTGCGCCATCAAGATAAACCTGACCGCCATGCTCGTGAACAATATTACAAATTTCTGCAATCGTTGTTTCATAGACACCGTGCGTAGACGGGTAGGTGATCATGATACAAGATAGGTTATCAGCTAACTCTGTTGCTTTTGCTTTTAAATCGGCCATGTCAACATTGCCGGCTTTATCACAAGCTACCACAACCACCTTCATGCCCACCATTTGTGCTGACGCTGGGTTAGTACCGTGAGCAGATGATGGAATTAAACAAATGTTACGATGCGAATCGCCGCGGCTTTCATGGTATTTGTGAATCGCGATTAAACCGGCATATTCACCTTGCGCACCTGAGTTAGGTTGCATTGACATTTTGTCGTAGCCAGTTAACTCAACTAACCATTTGGCTAGCTCGTCAATCATCTGTTTGTAGCCTTGCGCTTGATCCATAGGGGCAAACGGATGCATGTTAGCAAATTCAGGCCATGATACCGGTATCATCTGTGCGGTAGCATTTAATTTCATGGTACAAGAGCCCAATGAAATCATCGAATGATTAAGCGCCAAATCTTTATTTTCTAACTTTTTGATATAACGTAGCATCTCAGTTTCACTGTGATACGAGTTAAATACTGGGTGCGTTAGAATAGCGCTTTCACGTTTTATGGTTGCTGGGATTGAGAAACTGCCCAGTACCCGTAATTCGGCGTCAAGTAACTCAATGTCTAAGCCGTGGTCTTCACCCAGGAGAATATCGAATAAGGTATTTAACTTAGCCCGGTTGGTCGTTTCATCTATTGAAATACTGATTTGATTGTCAACATCGGTACGAAAGTTAACCCCTTTGGCTAGGGCGCTAGCAACGATCTCAGCTTTTTTCTCTTTCGATAAGTTAAAAGTTAAGGTATCGAAAAAATGACCATGTAAAGGTGTTAAGCCTTTAAGGTTAGCGGCATAGGCTAAAATGTCAGCAAAACGGTGAATACGCTGTGCAATAACTTTTAAACCTTTAGGACCGTGATAAACAGCGTAAAATGCCGCCATGTTCGCTAGTAATACCTGTGCGGTACATATGTTTGAATTGGCTTTTTCACGGCGAATATGTTGCTCGCGTGTTTGCATCGCCATACGTAAAGCTGGATTATCACGAGTATCTTTTGATACGCCAATAATACGGCCGGGTAATGAGCGTTTGTATTTTTCAGAGGTCGTGAAAAACGCCGCATGTGGTCCGCCGTATCCCATAGGAACGCCAAAGCGTTGAGTTGACCCGATAACCGCATCAGCACCTAATTCACCGGGTGCTTTTAATAGCACTAGGCTCATGATGTCGGCTGCAACCGCAACAATACCTTTTTTCTCATGCACAGCAGCAATTAACTCGCTAATGTCGGTAATTTCACCGGTCGCACTTGGGTATTGTAATAAGGCGCCAAATACATCGTGCTCAATCACCTCTACTGCGGGCGCTACAACAATGTCAAAACCAAACATCTCAGCGCGTTGTTTAACTAGGTCTATGGTTTGTGGGTAAACATCGCTTGAGATAAAGAATAAGTTTGATTTCTTGTTTTTCGATACCCGCTTAGCTAATGCCATGGCTTCAGCAGCGGCCGTGCCTTCATCCAGTAATGAGGCAGATGCTAGGTCTAAACCCGTCAGGTCGATACACATTTGTTGGAAGTTTAATAATGACTCTAAACGACCTTGAGCAATTTCTGGTTGGTATGGCGTGTATGCGGTATACCAGCCTGGATTTTCTAAAACGTTACGCAAAATAACATTAGGTGTGTGTGTGCCGTAATAACCTAAACCGATATATGTCTCATTTACTTTGTTTAAACTCGCGACTTTTTTCAAGTCCGCCAAAGCTTGCACTTCAGTTTTACTTTCTTCAATGGCCGGTAAATCCGCTAAACGAATATCACTGGGTACAATTTCATTGATCAAGGCATCGACAGATTCTGCACCGATATCCTTCAGCATGGCTTTAGTTTGCGCGTCATTTGGACCAATGTGACGACGAATAAAATCTTGTCTTTGCTCTAATTCAGCCAAAGATAAAGAGTCATTATATTGAGTAGTCATAAAACAGCTTCACTTAGTATTTAAACGTAATATAAAAGAAAGCCTCAAATTCTTATAAGAAGAGTGAGGCTCCAATATCGTTTTCGAAAACAATCTCTATTTATTCACCGGTTAATCGTTGCTGACTTAACCTAAGTACTTACATCCATGTAAGTAGGCGCTGAAGTTATCAGTCGTATAGCTTAGTGTACTAAGTGATTACGACAAATAACGAAAGCAACGCAGCATAAAAGTAGAGTGTGCCCGAAAGTTAATCTTCGTCGATAGAGTTTGCATACCCTTCAGCATCAAGCAAAGTTTCTAATTCGCTTTCATCTTCAATTTTGATCTTGAATAACCAACCGTCACCAAAAGCATCTGAATTGACTAACTCTGGAGAGTCTTCAAGGTCTTCATTCACTGCAATGACTTCACCGGTTACCGGTGCGTAAATGTCTGATGCTGCTTTAACAGACTCAGCTACCGCCACGTCGTCACCCGTGCTGACATTCTCGCCAACCTCGGGTAATTCAACAAACACCATGTCACCTAAAAGGTCTTGCGCATGTTCAGTGATACCAACGGTAACGACACCGTTACCTTCGTTACGTACCCATTCGTGTGATGTTGCATATTTTAATTCTGAAGGAATGTTGCTCATTGTTTGGTTCCTAGTCTTTATTTTTAATATTTTGTTTAAATGACTATCGTAGGACGTTCGGCCTGCGCCATTCACTCCATACTATAGCTTAAATTTTCAGCATATTTAAGTTGGCTTGCTCACCAGCAATTTGCCACTAGTTTAAGGTAAACGCTCTTAACAAACTTTTTTGCCGTTACGAACAAAACTTGGTTTAATCACTTGCACGTTAACTAGCTTTTTACGCATTTCAACTTCTACTGTACTGCCTAATTTTACGCTACGTGGTACACGAGCCATGGCAATACTGTAACCTAATGTCGGTGAGAAAGTACCTGAAGTAATAATACCTTCGCCGTCTGGTGTGATCACTTTAAGGCCAGCGCGTAATACGCCCTTTTCTTCCAGCACTAAACCAACCAATTTTGGTTGGTCGCCAGCAGCACGTTGTGCGGCTAATGCTTCACGACCGTTAAAGGTACGATCTTCGGGCTCCCAGCTAATCGTCCAAGCCATGTTGGCGGCTAATGGCGAAACGCTTTCGTCCATATCTAAACCGTAAAGGTTCATACCCGCTTCTAAACGTAAGGTATCGCGAGCACCTAAACCACAAGGTTTAACGCCGGCATCAAGTAATTGCTGCCATAGTTCAGCGGCTTGGTCTGCCGGTAAAGCGATTTCATAACCGTTTTCACCGGTGTAACCCGTGGTGGCGATAAATAAGTCGCCCGCTTGTGCTGAGAAAAATGGCTTCATACCGTCAACAGCGGCTGTTTGCTCGGCATTTAATAGCGTTGCTACTTTTGCTTTGGCTTGTGGGCCTTGTACAGCAATCATGGCAAATTCTGGGCGTTCAGTAACGCTGACGTCAAAACTTGCTGATTGCTCGGCAATCCAGGCTAAGTCTTTTTCACGTGTTGCTGAATTAACCACTAAGCGGTAATCTGTGTTAGTGAAGAAGTAAACGATTAAATCATCAATAACGCCACCTTCAAAGTTACACATACCGGTATAAAGTGCTTTACCTGCCACGTCTAACTTTGCCACGTCGTTAATCACTAAACGACGTAAAAACGCTTGGGCATCTGGACCTTTTACGTCAACGATGGTCATGTGTGAAACATCGAACATACCAGCGTCTGTGCGCACCGCATGATGTTCTTCAATTTGAGAACCATAGTTGATCGGCATTTCCCAGCCATAAAAATCAACCATTTTAGCGCCAGCTTCTAAATGCTTAGCATGTAATACTGTTTTATTTGTCATCGTACGTTTCACTCACGTTAATTGTTTCACCTAAGTTTTTTAGCGCTAATAAGTCAGTGCTACAACTAAACCTAGGATAAAGACGGAAGATTTACAAAAAGTGTTGAAGATTATAGCTGCCAGTAGCTGTTGATTCAACAGATAAGAAAGCGATTATAAAATTTAAAACCGACTAACCTACCTATTCCAAATTATATTTTCAAACCACTGCTTTATGAAAATATAATTCCCTGAAGGGTTCAAAAGTTGGTCAATAGCAAACTTAAATTTTATCTCAATGAAAATAATAAAAACGACCATAGTCTCAAGCAAGTAAATTGTTACGGCTTACTTGATAAAAACAGTTGATTTCTTGACTGTTTGGTCAATAAAAAGGAACATTAAGCTGGCGCTAGGACGACCTTTTTTGTTGCTGTATTTTTTCTGATACTTGTTGCTGCATTGGTGTCGAAAGTGCTGGCGAAAAGGCTTTAGCTAAGTCAGGTAAATTCCCTTTAAAACCTAACGCTTGATTAATCATCGATGACTTTGCCGGTTTAAGCTTATTAAGCAACGTCATACCCAGCCCACGGAACAATTTAATCGCACTTTGCTGCGGGCTAAATACTTGCTTAATGGCTTCCATCGCCGCGATCATTTCTGCCGCTTCACTTTTGCGCCAACGAGCAAACTGTTGCAGAGATTTGTCGCTATACCAGGCCTGATCATCGCCATTGGCTAATGCTTTATTAGCTTGTTCAGTGATAATTTGCGCCAAGGCCGCAGCATCTAGCAAACCTAAATTAACGCCCTGCCCAGCTAATGGGTGAATAGTATGGGCAGCATCACCAATCAATACCATCCGACCTTTAACAAACGCTTGGGCAAAGCGCATCGTTAACGGATAGGTAAATCGCTGACTCGATAGCGATACTTGCCCGAGTTTACCATCACTAGCGGCGGTAATTTCTTTGCCAAAATCTTCCGCCGATAAAGCGCTTAAGCGAGTTGCCTCTTCTGGGCTTGTTGACCAAACAATAGAGCATAAATCTGCTTGATATAAGGGTAATAACGCTAACGGTCCTGTCGCTAAAAACACTTGCCACGCGGTATTTTGATGGCCTTGATGACATTTAACCGTCGCCACAATGGCGTGATGATCATAATCTCGAAAGATTAATGGTACATTCATTTGTTGACGCACCCAAGAATTTGCCCCGTCGGCACCAACAACCAGTTTTGCTACTATTGGCATAGCTTGGCTGTTGGTATTGCGGTTATGTTCAAAGGTAGCAAATACTTCGTTATCGCTAGGGTTTAATTGCTGAAGTTTACTTTCAGTGAAAAATTCAATCCCCTTATCTTGTGCGGCTTTATGCCATAAAGCATTGCGAATGGCTTTATTTTCAATAATAAAACCCAATTGCTCAGGGCGATCACCCATTGTTGCGTGACTCACATCATCTAAGGAGAAATCTAACTGACCATAGCCGGCTTTATCCCAAATATGCATATCCTGATAAGGTTGCGCGCGTTGAGCAATAATATCTTGCCAAACATTGAGGTTGCTAAACATTTGCTGACTGGCAGCATTAATGGCACTGACTCGCACTTCAGGCTCATCGCCAAGCTCGTCACTTGCGCCTTCAATAGGCGCGTTATCAACAATAGCGACACTCAGTTCGCTTTGTTGGCGAATAGCAAGCGCTAGCGTTAAGCCAACCATACCGCCACCAACAATTAACAGATCAAATTTTTGCATTATTATTCACATTCATTTTTAATGCTAATAGTCCGCATGTTCTGGCGGGTAGCAGCGGATTGATTATTTATAACCCATGGTTTTCTTGACTAGGGCATTTTTCAGTGCTGGCAAATAGTTGACAACTTTTAAGCCAATATTGCGTCCCACGACCAAGGGTGGCAACTGATTAGAAAATAAAGTGACTAGCGAGTCGGTTAAGCTGATCACTTGCTGCTGATCTTGTTGGCGAGCCTGAGCATATTGCATTAAATTGGCAAACGCCCCGATATCTTGTTGCTGTGCAAGCGCCTTTTTAATCACTTCGGTCATATCACTGACATCACGCAATCCTAAATTAAAACCTTGTCCCGCAATCGGGTGAATGGTGTGTGACGCATTGCCGATTAACGCCATGCGATGGTAAACCTGCTCATTGGCTTGTACGAGTTTTAGTGGATAAATCACGCGCTTACCGACTTGCGTAATATCACCGAGCCAAGAGCCAAAAGATTGCGTTAATTGTTGCGCAAACTCCTGGTCTGATAAACTCAGCATTTGCTCAGCCATTGCTGGCGTTAACGTCCAGACTAATGAACAACGTCCGGCGCTATTTTGCTGGCGACTATTTTTATTAACATCATCTTGCTTAACACTCGGCTTTTTCGGCGTCGACAAAGGCAGCATGGCAATGGGACCAGTGTCGGTAAAACGCTCATACGCTATATTATTATGATGAATACTGGTAGCAACATTAGCGATTAACGCAGATTGCTGATAATCACGACTGGTGGTCGCAATATTAGCAAAATCTCGACAAGGCGATTGGCCGCCATCACAAGCTAACAACAAGGCGGCGGTTAACTTAACGCCTGAGCTTAACACAAGATTAACCTGCTCAGCTTGCCATTGCACATCAGCAATACTGTCAGGCGAAAACCAAGTGATATTATTTTTAGTTGCTAACGCTGTTAATAACGCCGCACCAATAACTGACATTTCTGCAACATAGCCCAGTGCATCGACTCGGTGCTGCCGAGCATAAAGCCGAGCTTTGCCATAGTGACCGCGATCTGAAATATGAATATGATCAATAGGCTCAGCATGGTGATGTAAATACTGCCAGGCGCCAATACTGGCTAAATATGCCGCGCTACCGTGTGACAGCGCTAACACACGTTCATCAAAACTAGGAGATGGCTCAGTTAATATTGGGTTAGCTTCAATAATGGCTATTTTCAATGGTGTTTGCTGAACATCGACTAATGCGGATAAACTTAGCGCCATTAAGGCACCCGACAAGCCGCCACCAGAAATCACAACATCAAAGTGCTTAGCACTAGTAGCCGTAGTATTACTGTTTGAGCTTTTTATCGTTGAGCTATGTGCGCTCTTATCCATATTTAACCTATTCTTTTGCTTAAATAACGCTAAGTTTACTGCGCCATAACGGCTTCAATATCCACAATCGTTTTTGGCGCATTGACGGTTAGGTTTTCAAAACCAGATGCGGTGACTAAAATATTATCTTCAATTCGTACGCCAATACCACGCCATTTTTTATCGACACTTAGATCACTTAACGGAATATAAAGACCTGGCTCGATTGTCATCACCATACCAACAGCAAATGGCCGTAATTGTTCTCTTTGCTGATTAGACTGGTAATCACCAACATCATGAACATCAAGTCCTAACCAGTGACCAAGACCATGAATAAAATATTTCTTACAGGCTTTTTGCGCTAATAACAGCGTTAAATTACCTTTTAAAATGCCTAAGTCATACAAGCCTTGCGTGAGGAAGTCACCAACAATACGGTTAAGTTCAGCAAAGTTTTGATTAGGTTTTATTAGCGCAATAGCCAGGTTTTGACTATCTAGCACCAATTGGTAAATGATTTTTTGCTCGGCGCTAAATTTTCCGCTAACGGGAAATGTACGGGTAATATCAGCAGCATAACCGGCCAACTCACCACCGGCATCAATCAGTAATAAATCACCATCGTTTAGCGGGTCATTATTGTCGGTGTAATGCAAAATATTGGCGTTATCGCCACCCGCTACAATAGTGCCGTAGGCGGGATAACGAGCGCCATTAATTGCGAATTCGTGCAGGAGTTCTGCTTCTATTTGATACTCAAACTTCCCAGCTTGGGCTACTTGCATTGCCCTTTGATGCGCTGCGCCACTAATAACATTAACCTGGCGCATAATATCAAGCTCTGCAGTCGATTTATGCAAGCGCATCTCGGCGAGTAAATCACTACAGTCAATCAAAGATTTTGGCGCTTTAACGCCCGTACGAGCTGCCTTTCTTATTTGCGCAAGCCAAGAGAGGACTTGCTGTTCAAATTCACCTTGCTCTTGTTGGCAAATTAACACCGCTGCTTTACCCGCCATTAAGGGTAATAGCTCTTCATCTACTGCCGCTAAGCTAAAACAATGATCCACATGGTATTCCGCCACGGCTTGCACTTGACCAACACGTCGTCCGTGCCAAATTTCTTGTAAGCGGTCTTTTTCACGAGAAAATAAAACGCTTTTTACTGATGATAAATCTTCACCTTTTACTAATGCCAAAATAGCATCTGGCTCATTAAA
>CAXBNP010000060.1:0-13808 GCA_963977145.1 uncultured Colwellia sp. | reverse complement strand
TGATTTTCATAAACAACCTGTGATGATATTTGGTATTTTCTTTAAGCTAGATGCAAAAATAACAAGGCAGCAGCGCGCAGCGTATGCCTATACGTGAGCACTACTAACGCCGTTATTTTTGCATCTAGCGACAAGAAAACATCAAATTAGGCTTCTACTTGTAAAATGACCTTATCCGCTTTACTGGTGTAACTTTCCATCTTATGAAAGTTCAAATAACGGTAAGTGTCAGCTGCGGTAGCATCAATTTGTGAGGCATACGTCATATACTCTTCTACCGACGGTATTTTGCCTAAAATAGCCCCAACTCCCGCTAATTCTGCCGAGGTTAAATAAACATTAGCACCATTACCTAACCGGTTAGGGAAGTTACGTGTCGAGGTGGAAAGTACCGTAGACTTTTCTTCAACCCGTGCTTGGTTACCCATACATAATGAACAACCTGGCGTTTCCATCCGTGCACCCGCTTTACCATAAATACTATAGTAACCTTCTGCGGTAAGTTGGTCTCTGTCCATTTTCGTTGGTGGGGCAACCCATAAGCGTGTCGGTAAAGTTTTACCAAATTTCTCAATCAATTTTCCGGCCGCGCGAAAATGACCAATGTTTGTCATACAGGAACCAATAAATACTTCATCGATTGCAGTGCCTGAAACTTCTGATAATAGTTTTGCATCATCAGGGTCATTAGGACAACAAACAATAGGCTCTTTAATATCGGCTAAATCAATTTCAATAATGTGCGCGTATTCAGCGTCGCTATCAGCGGCCATCAGTGATGGGTTCGCTAACCAGGCTTCCATGGCTTTAATACGACGCGTAATGGTGCGTACATCACCGTAACCTTCACTAATCATCCACTTTAGCATCACAATATTGGATTGTAGATATTCAGCAACCGCGGCTTCTTCAACTTTAATGGCACAACCACCAGCGGAACGTTCAGCTGATGCATCAGACAATTCAAACATTTGCTCAACGGTTAAGCCTCGCAGTCCCTCTATTTCTAATATACGACCTGAAAATTCGTTTACTTTCCCCGCTTTAGCAACTGTTAATAAGCCATTTTTAATGCCGTAATAAGGAATAGCATGCACTAAGTCTCGTAAGGTAATACCCGGCTGCATTTGCCCTTTAAAACGAACTAAGATCGATTCAGGCATATCAAGTGGCATAACACCGGTAGCTGCAGCAAAGGCAACTAAGCCAGAACCAGCAGGGAATGAAATACCTAATGGGAAGCGAGTATGAGAGTCTCCACCTGTACCAACGGTATCAGGTAAAAGCATACGGTTTAGCCAAGAATGAATAATTCCATCCCCTGGGCGCAGTGAAACACCACCGCGATTCATCATAAAATCTGGCAAAGTGTGATGTGTTATAACATCAACAGGTTTCGGGTAAGCAGAAGTATGGCAGAAAGACTGCATGGTTAAATCTGCAGCAAAACCTAAACAAGCTAAATCTTTTAACTCATCACGAGTCATGGGGCCAGTAGTATCTTGCGAGCCTACAGTAGTCATTTTCGGTTCACAATATTGTCCTGCGCGAACACCTTCAACACCACAAGCTTTACCGACCATTTTCTGCGCTAGCGTATAACCTTTTGTAGAGACAATAGGTTCAACAGCTGTGGCAAATAAATCAGTAGTTTCAAGGCCTAATGCTTCACGGGCACGACCCGTTAACCCTCGACCAATAATTAATGGGATACGACCGCCAGCACGAACCTCATCTAATAATACTGAACTTAATTTAAATTCAGCAATTACATCATCAGCAAAATTTTTCACAACACCTTCATATGGATAGATATCAATGATAGCGCCCATATTCATTTTTTGGACGTCTAATTCAATCGGCAATGCGCCTGAGTCTTCCATCGTGTTGTAGAAAATAGGGGCAATTTTACCCCCTAAACATACTCCACCACTGCGCTTATTTGGAATACATGGGATATCGTCACCCATAAACCAAAGCACTGAGTTCGTGGCGGATTTACGCGATGAACCGGTACCAACAACATCACCCACATACGCTAGCGGAATGCCGTCTTTTTGTAATGCTTCAATTTGAGTAATAGGCCCGACAGCACCATCTTCATCGGGTGTAATACCTTCACGTTCAATTTTAAGCATGGCTTTGGCATGTAATGGAATATCAGGACGTGACCATGCATCAGGTGCGGGTGACAAATCATCGGTGTTAGTTTCACCGGTAACTTTAAATACTTTAACGGTTATTTTTTCCGCAACTTTTTCTTTTGATGTAAACCATTCGGCGTCGGCCCATGATTGCATCACTTGCTGCGCAGCAGCATTGCCCGCTTCAGCTTTTTCTTGCACATCATGAAAGGCATCAAACATCAATAAAGTCTGAGACAAGCCTTTCGCTGCGATTGGCGCCAACTTGTCACATTCTAAAAGCTCAATCATTGGCTGAATATTATAGCCACCCAACATAGTGCCTAATAATTCGGTGGCGTACTCTGGGGTTAGCATCGGCGAAGTAGTGTCACCTTTAGTGATCGCAGCCAAAAAACCTGCTTTTATATAAGCGGCATCATCCACACCAGCTGGTACGCGGTTTTTTAGTAAATCAAGAAGGAATTCTTCTTCACCGGTTGGTGGATTTTTTACTAGCTCAACTAGTGCGGCGGTTTGCTCTGCGTCTAATGGCTGGGGAACGATACCTTCGGCGGCACGTTCTTCAACATGTTTACGATAATCTTGCAGCACGGCATTTACCTTTTTATAGAAGATACTTAATGCTTTTTTACTTAAAGCTATGATTTATATATAAAGCATAGCTAAACTATTAAGTACCCGAGATGAAAATTTATTGATATATCACCGCTTAACTTGTTTAAAGTTGACGGTAACATGCGCGATTACTAGTTATGACTATATCACTAAATATAGACCAATATTATTAGATAGAGCGATCAGGAAAATGGATATTTACATTTTTGTGAAGAAAGTAATACGAGCAAAGTAAGATACCCGAGCATACAACCACTATAACTAAATCTTCTAGCTGCTATAATGCACATGAATAGTGCTTATTTAACCAAATGATTAGTAGTGCATAGAAAATCAGGTAAAATAGACACAAAATTTTTCCATGCTAATGATGACCCTGTTATTAGTACATTAGAACTAGAGAGAGTTTTAAATGAGTCTATATATAGAGTACCTTAAAGAAATTGAAAATCGTAAGAATGAGCTAGGATTAGCTCCTCTGCCAATTGATTCTGCCGAGCTATTATCAGAAATCATTGCTCAAATTAAAGATTTAGGAAGTGAGCATCGCGAAGATTCACTAAACTTTTTCATTTATAATACTTTGCCGGGCACAACTAGTGCTGCAGGTGTAAAAGCGGTTTTTCTAAAAGAAATCATTTTAGCTCAATCAGTAGTAGCAGAAATTACCCCAACATTTGCCTTTGAATTGTTATCTCACATGAAAGGCGGCTCTTCTATTGAAGTGTTACTTGATCTTGCATTAAGCGACAACGCTACGTTAGCGGCTCAAGCCTCAAGTGTACTAAAAACACAAGTTTTCTTGTATGAGGCGGATACCAATCGCCTTGAAGCGGCCTTTAAAGCTGGCAATGCCATTGCTCAAGATATCTTAACAAGCTATGCACAAGCAGAGTTTTTCACTAAGTTACCCGATATTGCCGAAAAAATTGATGTGGTTACTTATATTGCCGGTGAAGGTGATATTTCAACTGATTTATTGTCACCAGGTCATCAAGCTCACTCTCGTGCCGATCGAGAATTACATGGTAAATGTTTAATTTCTCCAGAAGCTCAAGAAGAAATACAAGCATTACAAGCTAAGCATCCTAAAGCAAAAGTTATGCTTATCGCAGAAAAAGGCACTATGGGTGTTGGCTCTTCTCGCATGTCGGGTGTCAACAACGTTGCACTTTGGGCCGGTAAACAAGCAAGCCCGTACGTACCTTTTATTAACATTGCACCCGTTGTTGCCGGTACCAATGGTATTTCTCCTATCTTTTTAACAACGGTAGATGTTACCGGTGGTATTGGTCTTGACCTTAAAAACTGGGTTAAGAAAATCGATGCCAATGGCAATACTGTTGTTGACGAAAATGGCGACGCTATTCTAGAAGAAGCTTACTCAGTGGCAAGCGGAACTGTGTTAACTATCGATACCAAAGCGAAGATATTATACAACGGTAACAAAGAACTCGCTGACGTATCATCAGCCTTTACGCCACAAAAAGTAGAGTTCATGAAAGCTGGTGGTTCTTACGCCGTTGTCTTTGGTAAAAAACTACAAACTTTTGCCGCTGAAACTTTAGCGGTAGAACCGGCACAAGTCTATGCACTTGCAAAGGAAATTTCAATCGAAGGTCAAGGGCTAACTGCCGTTGAAAAAATATTCAATAAAAATGCCGTTGGTGTAACATCTGACTCACCATTACATGCGGGTTCAGATGTTCGTGTTGAAGTAAACATTGTTGGTTCTCAGGACACCACTGGCCCAATGACCTGCCAAGAGCTTGAAGCCATGGCGGCTTCTACTATTTCACCTATTGTTGATGGTGCTTACCAGTCAGGTTGTCACACCGCCTCAGTATGGGATAGTAAAGCCAAAGCGAACATTCCTAAATTGATGAGTTTCATGAATAAGTTTGGTCTGATCACAGCACGTGATCCTAAAGGCGAATATCTGCCAATGACTGATGTTATTCACAAAGTATTGAATGATATTACTGTTGACGACCGCGCTATTATTATTGGTGGTGACTCACATACTCGTATGTCTAAAGGTGTAGCGTTCGGTGCCGATTCAGGTACGGTTGCATTAGCACTGGCAACAGGTGAAGCGGCTATGCCAATTCCTGAGTCAGTAAAAGTGACCTTTAAAGGCCATATGAAAAGTCACATGGATTTTCGTGATGTTGTACACGCAACACAAGCACAAATGCTTAAGCAATTTGGTGGCGAAAATGTCTTCCAAGGCCGCGTCATTGAAGTACACATAGGTACTTTGTTAGCGGATCAAGCATTCACCTTTACTGATTGGTCTGCAGAGATGAAGGCAAAGGCGTCTATCTGTATTTCAGAAGATGCCACGTTAATTGAATCATTGGAAATTGCTAAGAGCCGTATCCAGATTATGATTAACAAGGGTATGGAAAACAAAGCGAAAACGCTTAACGGTTTAATCGCCTTAGCTGAAAAACGTATCGATGGCATCAAATCAGGTACTACGCCAGCATTGTCGCCGGATGAGAACGCTAAATACTATGCAGAAGTCGTCGTAGATCTTGACGTTATCGACGAACCTATGATTGCAGATCCAGACGTTAACAATGATGACGTATCAAAGCGTTACACGCATGATGTTATTCGTCCGGTATCATTTTACAAAGACAAGCCTGTTGACTTGGCCTTCGTTGGCTCTTGTATGGTGCATAAAGGTGACATGCAAATTATCGCCCAAATGTTACGTAATCTTGAAAAACAAAATGGTAGCGTAAGCTTTAAAGCACCGTTAGTGATTGCCCCGCCAACATACAACATTGTTGACGAGCTTAAAGCTGAAGGTGACTGGGAAATTTTACAAAAGTACTCAGGTTTCGAATTCGACGATGCAAAGCCGAAAGGTGCTGCACGTACTAAGTACGAAAATATCATGTACCTTGAACGCCCAGGCTGTAACCTATGTATGGGTAACCAAGAGAAAGCTGAACCAGGTGACACGGTTATTGCCACGTCAACACGTTTATTCCAAGGTCGTGTGGTTGCAGATAGCGCACAGAAAAAAGGTGAATCACTACTGGGTTCTACGCCTTTAGTTGTGCTTTCATCGGTACTGGGTCGCTTCCCTTCACTCGAAGAATACAAAGCGGCAGTAGAAGGTATTACCCTGACTGACTTCATTCCTCCGACTGAAGAAATGAGCACTAAGTTTATCGGGAAAGCTTTACCAATTAAAATGATGTAATGCTTTATCGCGTCCTAGCGAGGACGCTATTTTAAGTTTTCATTAGCACAATGCATTAGGGTTACTTGTTTTAGTTGAGTAAGGTATAACTTACCATCAACTAAAACAAGTAACCCTTTTTTATTTTAAGCTTTATATTTACTACTTATACCTTAGCCAACCGCCTTCAATGATATGATAATTTATCATTAATTAAATTGCCTAACGATTATTGGCTAGGACATTCAATATTGGCAGATAAAGACGGCATTATCATATTAGGAAACGACAATTTGTCATCAAAGCGTTCTACGCCTTCTAACACTTCAATTTTAAAACCGTAACTTTTACAAATACGTAAAGACTGGCGCATTAAAAAAGTAGCCAATTTACTAAACTCGGTATTTTGTTTGGCAATAACTTGCAGGTGATGCTTACCGTCTTTTAAATCGGTTTGTTTAAATTGTATTTGATGATCAAAGTCCCATTGTGAAGCGCCGTTAGGTGTTTCAATATAGTTTGAACATGCGGTTAGCGCCAAGGCTAATACTAGATACATTACGTTTTTCATTGTTATAATTTCCTTATAAATCAAGGTTAAGTATAACACTTAGTATAGTCACGCAATAAAACTATGGCTAGAGCCAAAATTAAAAGACAAAAAAGCCAGCAGTGTTGCTGGCTTTCCATCGCTTAACTTAAACGCTAGACAAAGAAATTATTTTTTCTTTTTAAGCGCTTTCGCGTTGGGTAAATCAGTGATTGAGCCTTCAAAAATTTCTGCGGCTAAGCCAATTGATTCATTCAATGTTGGATGGGCATGAATGGTTAACGCGATATCTTCCGCGTCAGCACCCATCTCAACAGCTAAACAAATTTCGCCAAGCATTTCACCGGCATTGATACCAACAATAGCACCACCCAATATACGGCCGGTTTCTTTTTCAAAAATTAGCTTAGTTTTACCTTCAGTACGAGCAGAAGCGATAGCACGTCCAGAAGCTGCCCAAGGAAAGTTAGCCACTTCGATATTTAAACCTTGTTCTTTTGCTTCAGTCTCAGTTACGCCAGTCCAAGCCATTTCAGGATCAGTATAAGCAACAGATGGGATACAACGCGGGTCGAACACGTGTTTCTTACCTGAGATAACTTCAGCAGCGCAATGTGCTTCATGAACGGCTTTGTGGGCAAGCATAGGTTGACCAACAACATCACCGATAGCAAAGATGTGAGCTACATTTGTGCGCAATTCATTGCTAACATTAATAAAACCACGTTCATCAACATTAACGCCGGCTTTATCTGCAGCAACTAAGTGACCATTGGGCTTACGGCCAACAGCAACTAAAATTTTGTCGTAGCGTACTTGTCCTTCTGGCGCATTTTTGCCTTCAAAAGTAACATATAAACCATCATCTTTAGCATCAACAGCAACCACTTTTGTTGATAACATGATATTAAATTTTTTCTTGTTATAGTTGGTATAAACTTTAACAATGTCTTTATCCGCGGCCGGTACAAGTTGATCAGCAAATTCCACTACTGAAACATTTGAACCTAAAGCGCGATAAACTGTACCCATTTCTAAGCCGATAATGCCACCACCAAGTACCAGCATTTCTTCAGGAATATCTTGCAGTTCTAATGCGCCCGTTGAATCGATAACGCGAGGGTCTTCAGTGGGTACGAAAGGTAAATCTACGACAGAAGAACCTGCTGCGATAATAGCGTTATCAAAGGTAATGGTTGTTTTACCATCTGCACCTTCTACTTCAATGGTTTTATCTGAAGTGAACTTACCGTAACCAAAGACAGTTTTAACTTTACGTGCTTTGGCCATGCCACCTAAACCACCGGTTAATTGGCCAACAACGCTTTCTTTCCAACCACGAATTTTGTCTAAATCAATTTTAGGTGCACCAAAAGTAACACCATGAGAAGCCATCGCTGCTGCATCGTCAATAACTTTAGCTACGTGTAAAAGTGCTTTTGAAGGGATACAACCCACATTCAAACAAACGCCACCAAGCGTTTCACGGCTTTCAACTAATACTACGTCTAAACCTAAATCTGCTGCGCGAAATGCTGCTGAATAGCCACCAGGACCCGCACCTAAAACTACTACCTGAGTTTTAATATCGTTACTCATGCTAACCTCAAAAATTGATGTATTTATTGCTGGTTGTGCCAGCCTATATTTGCCGAACATTTATTAACGCTGCTAATAGCAATTTGCTATAACTATTAATATCTTCAGCATTCATTTCGTTATATTTTACTTGTCGGCAATTTTACTTAAAGCGCACAAGGATCGCTATCTTTAAATTAACGAAAAGTTGGTAAAGGTGAAAATTAACCATAGTACTTTCACTTTACCCACTTAGTATCAAACGCCATTAAAGCAAACTATAGAATAAGTTTTCTGATATCGCTCATTACGCTTGCTAAATGCACAGTAAAACGTGCGGCAATCGCGCCGTCAATAACCCGGTGATCATACGACATTGATAATGGTAGCATTAATTTAGGTTCAAACTCTTTACCATTCCATTTAGGTTTCATTTCTGATTTAGAAACGCCTAAAATTGCCACTTCAGGGGCATTAACAATCGGCGTAAATGCCGTACCACCAATACCGCCAAGGCTCGAAATCGTAAAACAGCCGCCTTGCATGTCTGCCGCTTTCAACTTGCCATCACGTGCTTTAATACTTATTTCCAGTAATTCACGAGACAGTTGATGAATACCTTTTTTATCAACATCACGCACCACTGGGACAACTAAACCATTTGGCGTATCAACCGCAACACCAATATGACAATATTTTTTCATAATTAAGCTTTCGCCATCTTCACTTAAGCTTGAGCTAAATATTGGAAAGGCACGTAATGCATCAGCCGCGGCTTTTAAAATAAACACTAAAGGCGTAATCTTAAAACCTAGCTTTTGCTTTTCACCAATAACATTTTGCTCTTTACGAAAGGCTTCAACATTAGTGATGTCCGCTTCGTCAAATTGCGTGACATGAGGGATGGTGACCCAGTTACGATGTAAAAATGGTCCCGATATTTTCTGGATACGGGTTAATGCTTTGGTTTCAACTTCACCAAACTTAGCAAAATCGATTTGCTTAGCACTAACCACTTGTAAACCACCTTCTCCGCTTGCTACTGAGCTACCTGCATTCGCTTTCGGACGCGATAATTCATATTTAACATAGGACTGAACATCTGCTTTTAAAATACGTGCTTTCCGGCCAGTACCTTTAACTAACGTTAAGTCGACACCAAATTCACGCGCTAATCGACGAATAGAAGGTGAGGTATAGATGGAACCTGCATTGGTTAAACCGATTTGTGGATGATGCGGTACTGGTGCTGCTTTTTTCGTGCCTGGTGCTGATTCTGTAGGTTCAGTTTTCTCTTCGCTAACAGCGGGTGCTTCAGCTTCAGGCGCAGCGGGTGCGCCACTTGATGTTTCAAGCTTAATAACCACAGAGCCTTGCTTAACTTTATCACCGGTATTGATTAAAACGGCGGTTACTGTACCAGCATGCGTTGATGGCACATCCATGGTCGCTTTATCAGTTTCTAAGGTGATCAAACCATCTTCAACTTCAATGATATCGCCAACCGCAACTAAGACATCGATAACATCAACTTCGCCATCTTCGCCAATATCTGGCACAGCGATTTCGATAATTTCACGACTTGCTTCTGCTACCGGCGCTTTTTCTTTCGCCGTCTCTGGCACTGCAGTTTCAGCCTTGGTTGCTGGCTCTACATCGTTGGTTGCTTCACTTGACTCTGCTTCAGCACTGCTTGCTGCAGCGCCTTTCATTTGGGCTATAACATCGCCTTCTTTGATCTTATCGCCAACTTTAACGCTTAGTTCGACAAGTTCTCCGGCAAATGGCGCTGGAATATCCATTGACGCTTTGTCAGTTTCTACCGTGATAATACCTTCGTCAGCTTCTATGCTATCACCGACAGCAAAGCATATTTCGATAACTTCGACTTCATCGCCACCGACATCTGGGACTAGAATTTTTTCAATATCAGACATTTCTTAATTCCTTATCTCGTCTTAATTACGCGTAAAGCGGATTAAGTTTGTCAGCATTAATGTTAAAACGTTTGATTGCTTCACTGACAACAGAGCGTTCAATGTCACCACGATTAGCTAATTCATAAAGTGCCGCTACAACTATGTAGTTTTGATCAACTTCAAAGTGTTGACGCAAATTATCACGGCTGTCACTGCGACCAAAACCGTCAGTGCCTAAGACGCGATATTCGGTATTAATATAGCCGCGAACTTGGTCTGAATAGTTCTTAACATAATCAGTCGCAGCAATAGCAGGACCTTTATCAGCGGTAATCACATTAGTAATGTAAGCGGTTTTTTGTTTGCTTTCAGGATGCAACATATTCCAGCGCGTTACTTCTTGGCCGTCACGGGCTAGTTCATTGAATGAAGTCACTGAATAAACGTCACTTGATATACCATAATCAGCTGACAATATTTGTGCAGCTTGACGTACTTTTTGCAAAATGGTACCTGAGCCCATTAACTGCACATTAGCCTTAGCTTTTTTCGCTTTAACCTGTTCAAGTTGGTAAATACCTTTAATGATCGCTTCTTCAACTGTTTTGTTTTCTGGCATTGCCGGATGCTGATAGTTTTCGTTCATTAGCGTTAAATAGAAGAAAATATTTTCATTTTCTTCATACATACGACGTAAACCTTCACGCACGATAACGGCAATTTCATAGCCATAGGTTGGATCATAAGTAACACAATTAGGAATTAATCCCGCTTGCACATGTGAATGGCCATCTTGATGCTGTAAGCCTTCACCGTTGAGCGTTGTTCTACCCGCCGTAGCGCCTAGCAAGAAACCACGCGCTTGGCTATCGCCAGCTGCCCACGCTAAATCACCGACCCGTTGAAAGCCAAACATTGAGTAATAAATGTAAAATGGGATAGTGGTGGCGTTACAGGTTGAGTAAGACGTACCTGAAGCAACCCAAGATGCCATTGCACCTAACTCGTTAATGCCTTCTTGCAGTACTTGGCCTTTTTTATCTTCACGATAATAAGCCACTTGGTCAGCGTCTTGAGGGATGTATTTTTGCCCTTCATTGGCATAAATACCCACTTGGCGGAATAAACCTTCCATACCAAAGGTACGTGCTTCATCAGGAATAATGGGCACAATACGCTTACCAATTTTTTTATCTTTTAATAAACTGTTAAGTACCCGAACAAAGGTCATAGTTGATGATACTTCACGATCTCCTGAGCCTTTTAAAATGGGCTCAAAGATTTTTAACGCTGGAATATCAAGTGCTTCTTCTGCTTGTAAACGACGCGCAGGTAATGAACCACCCAAAGCTTCACGGCGCGCTTTCATGTATTGAAATTCCTCGCTGTCTTCAGGGAATTTGTAGAAAGGTAAGTCAGCAATTTTTTCATCTGAAACCGGCATATTAAAACGGTCACGATAATATTTGATTGACTCAACATCCATTTTCTTAACATTATGAGCAATATTAAGACCTTCACCTGCAGCACCTAAACCAAAACCTTTGACGGTTTTAGCTAAAATAACCGTTGGACGACCTTTAGTTTCCATCGCTTTCTTATATGCTGCATAAACTTTAACTGGATCATGGCCACCACGGTTTAAGCGGTAGATGTCTTCATCTGACATATTCGCGACCAGTGCAGCGGTTTCCGGATATTTGTTAAAGAAATTTTCCCGGGTGTACTTACCACCTTTGGCTTTACAGTTCTGGTATTCACCATCGACAGTTTCATTCATCAATTGTAATAATTTACCTGACGTATCACGAGCAATCAGTGCATCCCAGTAACTACCCCAAATAACTTTCACTACTTCCCAGCCTGCGCCGCGGAAGGTGCCTTCAAGTTCTTGAATAATTTTACCATTACCACGGACCGGGCCATCTAAGCGTTGCAAGTTACAGTTAACAATAAACGTTAAGTTATCTAAACCTTCACGGGTCGCTAAGCCAATAGCACCTAATGATTCTGGCTCATCAGTCTCACCATCACCAAGGAAACAATAAACCCGTTGTCCTGAACAGTCTTTAATGCCGCGATCAGTTAAATACTTAAGGAAGCGCGCCGTATAAATAGCTTGTAGTGGACCTAAGCCCATAGATACGGTTGGAAACTGCCAAAAGTCCGGCATTAAATGCGGATGCGGATATGAAGATAAACCTTTGCCATCACACTCTTGACGGAAATTGTCCATTTGCTCTTCGGTTAAGCGCCCTTCTAGGAAAGCACGTGAATAGATACCCGGAGAAATATGACCTTGAGCAAAAATAAAATCACCACCGTCTTTTTCAGACGCGGCTTTAAAAAAGTGGTTAAAACCGACGTCGTATAACATTGCAGAAGAAGCGAAGCTACCAATATGGCCACCCAGATCTAAGTCTTTTTTCGACGCACGTAATACCAATACTAAAGCATTCCAACGTATAGCAGCACGAATACGGGCTTCTATCGTTTGATCAGCCGGCATATGCGGCTCTAATCCTGGTGGAATAGTGTTTACATAAGCGGTTTTGGCATCAAATGGTAAATGTGTACCGCTACGGCGGGCTCTATCAATTAGCTTTTCAAGTAGAAAATGCGCACGCTCTGGGCCTTCATTTTCTAACACAGACTCCATTGATTCCAACCATTCTTGGGTTTCCATTGAATCAATATCTAGATTTGGGAGCTCAGACATAATTACTTAGTCTCCAATTGTTATATGTTAAGTAAATTTATTTGTTTAAAGATAGCTGCTTTTAAGCAAATATCCTTAACGCGTAGTAATTGTGCAAAATTTTTTAAAATTCTGTTTTTTTCATTCTTCGCATAGAACGTTCCATACGGCTATGTTCTTGCGACATTTTTAATAATACTTCTTCAATAAAGGCTAAATGCCGATGGCTAGCGCCCCAAGCAATTTGGGGCTTGCCACTAATAATGGCACTCATCAAACGGCTACGGTAATCAGATATCTTGCTAAAAACGTCTGGTCGTTTAGCCAAAATAGTTAAATTTTTCTCAATATTATCAACTAACAATGGCGCCATACTATGCGCCAAATGCAAAATAACGGCATTGTGGCTAGCGGCACATATGGCGAGATAAAATTCAAAAACCGCCTGTGCCTCAAGGCGATAATTTTCTTCTAACTGGGCACTGCCAATATTGTCATGTTTGCGCTGAATTTCATCAAAGTCGGCTTGCGTGCCACGCATCGCAGCATAATATGCCGACATGCCTTCGATACCATGACGAAATTCTAATAAATCAAATTGCGACTCTTTATTATTGGCCATTAAGGCAAATAAGGGATCTGACAAGCCACCCAAAATTTCATCGCTAACATAGGTGCCGCCACCTTGACGTCGAGTGACTAAATTTTTTGCCTCTAACTTTTGAATGGCTTCACGTAATGAAGGGCGAGAGACATCAAATTGCTTTGCCAGTTCGCGCTCTGCCGGCAACTTTTGCCCTGGTTTCAAACTTCCTTCTAGGATCATAGTCTCAAGCTGAGCCAGAATAACATCTGATAACTTTGCTTGTTTTACCGGCTTTTTAATACTCGGAATTGACATCTAAAACCCTTTATTATTCAGATATAGACTATCTAAATTCATTAACTCACTAAAAACCTTGCCTGGTAAATTGGTCTGACCAATTTAAATTTCGGATGATAATGTAACAAATGCCTGTTCACTTGTAAACCAGTGCTGAAAAAACTAGCTGCCAGAGGAAGCTGCCAGAGGAAGCTGCCAGAGGAAGCTGCCAGAGGAAGC
>CAXBNP010000059.1:0-14465 GCA_963977145.1 uncultured Colwellia sp. | reverse complement strand
TTGTACTACTAAAATGGCTAAAAAAGTAAATCCTCTTACCAATACACAAGTTAAACAGGCAAAGCCTAAAGATAAGATTTATAAGCTATCTGACGGTGACGGCTTACAACTACGTATTATGCCAAATGGCTCTAAACAATGGCTGTTAGATTACTTTAAACCTTTCACAAAAAAGCGAACTTCATTCAGCTTAGAATAATACCCTGATATGAAGTATAAAAACAGACTAGTCGCCCATGGCTTATGGGCCTTAGTTAGTAAAATACTCAATGAAGCAGGTTTAAATTTTTTTGTAATTAAAGCTGCGCTATCTCATGTGGATAAAAATGAAGTTCGCCGCACTTATAATCGCGTTGAATACCTTGAACGTAGCCGAATGTTAATGTACTAATGGTCACAGCAAATTGAACATGCGACTACGGGTAAACTATCGACTGAGAGTAACATCAAACATATTAATATGATGTAACCCCATACGTACTGAAACATATAATTAAATGCCATTCAATTAAACTAAGCTGGGTGACATTTAAATTTATATCGTTAACTTAGTTATTTTTACATCGGCGTAAACCAACTAGGTAACACCAACACCTTGATATCAGCACCTGTCGCACCACTTTGCACCATAAGCACCGTTTTGCCATCAGTGGTTGAACCGCGCACTAAGATATCTTCTACACCATCTCCATCAACATCCGGTAAAACTTTCAACGTTTGTGGTTGATACCATGCTGGGAATACTTTCGCTGCACTGACAGTATGGTTATAAGCATCATGCGCTTGCCATGCTTTTTTACCATCAGTTGTTGTGCCCAGTGAGACTATCTCAGCAAAACCATTACCACTACTGTCTTGCTGGCTCGTTAACATGTTGGGTGTGTACCAACTCGGGTAAATATAGGTGCTATCTAAAATACCCGTATTGGCATCTTCTATTTTAAAGAAGTTTTTACCATCGGTAGTATTTCCTAACCACACCACATCATCCAGAGTATTACCCGAAACATCATCAAGTTGTTGTAAGTTAGTTAAGCTATACCAAGACGCTTGTTTAACCGCTCGAAGTTGAGTTTTTGAATGTAAGTCATGCAGCATCCACACAGATTTTCCATCACTGCTGGTGCCTGAGCTCACCACTTCCGGTTTATTATTACCGTCTGTGTCTTTGACAATGTTAATCGCAACTGGGCTATACCAACGAGGGTAAACATAACGACCTATTTCTACTTTTAAGCCTGAGTCATGCAACATCCACACTTTTTTACCATCACTGGTTTCACCCAGTACCAGAATTTCGTCTTTGTTATTACCGTTATAGTCGGGTACTACTGCTAAGGTAATCAATTGGAACCAGCTAGGGAAAGTAACACCTGTTAGTAATTTACCCGTTTTACTATCAAAGGTTAGCCATGCTTTTTTACCATCACTCGTTATACCTAACACCACGATATCATTAAAACTATTTCCATTTAGGTCTGACAACACTTCAACTTGAGAACATGTAAACCAGCTAGGTATATAAACCACACCAGTTTGCGCTCCTGTTAAGCTGTCGTAAAATATCACTGCTTTTTTGCTATTGCTTAACGTACCAAGTAAAGGAATGTCCGGAAAATTATTTTGATTGATATCAACATTTAATGTTTTAACTGGAACTAAAGGGGCTTCATCGACTCCATCAGCAACTCCATCACCATCGGTATCACGATCATGAGGGTCAGTTCCTGCTTGATATTCTTCTAGATTCGTCAGACCGTCAAAATCAACATCATGACTGACGTCATCAGCATTATAAGGATTAAGGCCATTAGCTACTTCCCAATCATTGGGCAGGCCATCGCCATCAATATCATCATCATTTATATCTGGCGTGCCATCATTATCGGTATCGTGCTCTGGCGGTAATAACTCTCCCATAGCATTAATGACACTAATCGGAGCTACTGTCCCCTCTTGTTCAGTAAAATAATTCCAACACCTAATCCCACTATCATCAATTGCACAGGTGTGATCTGCCCCAGCCGAAATTATCGTTACATTATTTAACGTTGGATAAGGCAACCCGCTCCCACCATCAGAGTAATAACCTGCACCATTACCCCAGCAAATTATTTCTCCATTCTCAATAGCACAGGCATGACTCTTGCCAGCTGATATCGCCGATGCCTCACTTGGAAAGTACTGAGCACCATAAATATCTTGCCCCCAGCATATCGGACCATTATCGTCAATTGCACAGGTGTACCAAGTTCCTAAAGATATAGCTATCGGGTTGCTTAATGACGGCACACTGATTTGTCCATAGGTATTATCCCCCCAACATTTAACACCACTATCATCTAACGCACATACATGTCGAAAACCAGCAGCAATTGCTGTTGGATTATAGAGTACTGGAGGGGTATCTTGTTGGTGAGTTATTCCTCCCCAACAAGCAGCACCACTATCATCAAGCGCACAAAGAAAGCCGTAACCAACGGAAATAGCGTAAGGATTACTCAATGTAGGTTTAGCATTAAATAAAACCTCATTTCTTCCCCAACAAAGAACGCCTCTATCTTCAATAACACAAGTATCAAAACCTTCACTATCAATTAATATTGGGTTAATGAGTCCAAAAGAATTTAGCGGCCCAAAATTATTACTCCCCCAACAGATCACATTACTGCCAACCAAAGCACAACTAAATTCATAGCCAGTTGAAATTTGCACCGGGCGATGTGATATCTGAAATACCGTAGATGCCGATACCATAGCTGATAAGTTGCCCACCGTTGGGCTAGTAGCCTGCACCCTAAAATAATAACTTTTAAAGGGATCAATGTTTTCAAAAATATAATTCTGAGTTGAAGTCGTTACTTGATTGCTAGCACCAGTGCCAATAAAAGGTTCCGTATCCCAATACAAGGTATATTGACTGGCCGATTGCCCTACCAGCCACGCCATTTTAATGCCCATTGAAGTCGGTACGTGCTGCAAACTGATCTCGGCGTGTGCGAGGAATTTAGCGGAGACATTTTTATCTGAATTAATTGGTAAAATACAACTACCAGTGCCCAAACAATCCCCTTGCCAACCAACAAACGTATAACCAGCTTCAGGTGTTGCCGTTAACGTTGTTGTACTATAAAAAAGAAAAGCTTCTTCACAATCTGTAGGGCAATTGATACCTGACGGCTCGCTGTTAATAGTCCCATTTTTAGGTGGTTCAACCGTTAACAAGAATTGGCAATCATGTTCATTTGGGTCAATGATTGACACTGGTCGTGTGCCATATTGTGATGTGACCGAGTCTATATCACCTTTAATCACGCTAAATTCATTGGCATACGGCCAATCACCAAGTCTAATATTAGCTGAAGCACAAACCACAACATTTTTTTCACCATACTGATACGAATACGAAGTAGCCGATGCTGCTGTAATCATAGTTATATTAACTTGACCAGTTAAAATATCACCTATATCAACCTCAAAGGACAGTAGCCCAGCTTCAAAGCGGCTTTCATATTCAGCACCTTGAGTAAGAGTAGCCCTCACCGCACCATCAGCCAATGGAAAATCCACTATAATATCAGCGATATAAGTATCCTTCCCTGCCGTAAGCCCGATTAATTGATAGTCAATTTCAAAAGGAACTTTCATTTGTAGCCATTTATTAATCAATGCACTATCCCCAGAAGCATTAATGGCACTCTGCCAAACAGAATATTCTTCACTGCTGAGTGGGTTTTGTATAATATCGCGATGTTCAAGTAGTGGTATACCATCAGGGGTGAGTAAGGAGAACCGCATTAATCGACCTGCTGATGAATTGATGGAATCAGAGGGTAATCTAGCATCTGAAGGAGGAGGTGCAGCATAAACATGGGTTTTTACTGAATGATTGGACGAATGAGTAAAGCCCCATTTATCAGCGACATCATCAGGCTGGTTCTGAACATTGATTACATGAGAATAACCATCAACTTCAAGTGTGCCTTTACTAACCACATCATACCTTTCAGCAAAAGCGGTTAATGAAATAGATAAACAAATCAGTGTTATTAGGTTAAGAAAAAAGCTACCCCTATATATTTCCATTTCACCTTTCCTTGCTTGAAGTGTTCCTTGCTATGATAGCAATACAAAACGCTCAGACTTGTATCTCGTGGACAGCTAAAATTCATGCAATACATACACCGACTTATTTATTTGTAAATATTTCAATCCCCTAAAAATAGATACCCGTTAAACTTGTACATTCAATGGGATGATTGTAAAAAAAACTGACACAATTGGTTGCCTATATTGTAAGGTTCCACGGCCTTTTCTAACAAGGTAGCGGCATTTACAAAAACAATTACTTGAGATCAGTCAATAATTACTCGCTGAGTACAAACCAAATGGGCAGAACCAACACCTTAATATCAACACCTGTCGCACCACTTTGCACCATAAGCACCGTTTTGCCATCAGTGGTTGAACCGCGCACTAAGATATCTTCTACACCATCTCCATCAACATCCGGTAAAACTTTCAACGTTTGTGGTTGATACCATGCTGGGAATACTTTCGCTGCACTGACAGTATGGTTATAAGCATCATGCGCTTGCCATGCTTTTTTACCATCAGTTGTTGTGCCCAGTGAGACTATCTCAGCAAAACCATTACCACTACTGTCTTGCTGGCTCGTTAACATGTTGGGTGTGTACCAACTCGGGTAAATATAGGTGCTATCTAAAATACCCGTATTGGCATCTTCTATTTTAAAGAAGTTTTTACCATCGGTAGTATTTCCTAACCACACCACATCATCCAGAGTATTACCCGAAACATCATCAAGTTGTTGTAAGTTAGTTAAGCTATACCAAGACGCTTGTTTAACCGCTCGAAGTTGAGTTTTTGAATGTAAGTCATGCAGCATCCACACAGATTTTCCATCACTGCTGGTGCCTGAGCTCACCACTTCCGGTTTATTATTACCGTCTGTGTCTTTGACAATGTTAATCGCAACTGGGCTATACCAACGAGGGTAAACATAACGACCTATTTCTACTTTTAAGCCTGAGTCATGCAACATCCACACTTTTTTACCATCACTGGTTTCACCCAGTACCAGAATTTCGTCTTTGTTATTACCGTTATAGTCGGGTACTACTGCTAAGGTAATCAATTGGAACCAGCTAGGGAAAGTAACACCTGTTAGTAATTTACCCGTTTTACTATCAAAGGTTAGCCATGCTTTTTTACCATCACTCGTCGTACCCAATATCACAAGATCATTAAAACCATTACCGTTAGTATCTGATAATACTTTTACCTGCATACCACTAAACCAGCTAGGGATATAAACAACGCCCGTTTGTACACCCGTTAAGCTATCGTAAAACATCACTGCTTTTTTGCCATTGCTCAGTGAGCCTAAAAGCTGGATATCTGGCTTGCCATTTTGGTTGAGGTCTAAATATTCGCCAACAAAAGGCACTAACGGTTCAAAATCTAGTCCATCCTTTACACCATCGCCATCGGTGTCAGGGTTATTAATGTCAGTGCCCGCGAGGTATTCTTCAAGGTTAGTTAAACCATCGTTATCTGAGTCTAATGTTGCATCAGAAGCATCTAACAGATTCAAATTATTAGCTACTTCAAACTCGTCAGGCATACCATCATTATCATCATCTAGATCATCATCATTGGAAACATCATCACCATCAGTATCCAAGTAGCTATTCGACGTGTTTAGTGAGTTATGTCCATACTTTGGCCAATAACTGTTAGCAAGCGAACCTGCATCACTTTCAATAGCATAAAGCTTGTCGAAATCACTAATATATACCGTACCATTGGCCCCAATTGCGGGGGATGTCATAGTGAGGTGGGTACCCAAACGACGAGACCAATCAATAGTCCCCTCAGGGGTAATTGCATAAACGTAAAACCTAGTATTTAAAAATATAGTGCCATCTGAAGCAATTGCTGCAGTTGAACGGGTACTTCCATCAAGCTGAAGGTTCCATTTCAAACTACCGTCAGGGTTGAACGCATATAACATACCATTACTTTTACCAATGTATATTGTACCATCCCCCCCAATAACAGCTGAAGCACCACTCCATCGAGTTAAAGTATTATGTGACCATTTCAAATTGCCATTCACATCAAAAACATGGATACCATTGTGTCTGTCTCCGACATAAATATTGCCATTCTCGTCTAGTGCTGGCGTTGAGTCGAAAGTATCAGGGTAAGTATCACCACCATTAGCAGTGAATGACCACTTAACAGTACCATTAGGCTGGACGGCGTAAAGTTTATAGTATGTAGCTAAATAAATTGTGCCATCCATTTTTAAACTAGGTGAAGCTGAAAAGCTTTGTCCAGCATTGAATGACCAGTTCAAAGTTCCATTAGGATGAACAGCATATAGTACATATTGAGATTTTATGTAAATTACACCATTCAGACCTATTGCAGGTGAAGAATAAATGGGAGTATCAGTCATTAAAGACCACTTTATGCTACCATTTGGGTTGATCGCATATAAGCTTTTATCCACGGCACCAATATATATCGTGCCATCACTTCCTACAGCAGGAGCAGAGCTAATTATAATATCAGTGAGTATTTTCCATTTTGCCGAACCGTCAGGGTTAAAGGCGTGAAGCCCTCCGGCAGATGAACCAACATATATTATTCCATCAGTTGTAATTGCAGGTGATGAGTGGTGCCAGTCTGAGTTCCCAGATTCGCCAGTCGATGCTGACCATAGCAGCCCACCATTTTCTGCATGTACAGAAACTGAAATCATTAAACCGATTATGGCAGCTAGTGCCATATTATAAAAATACTGAGGGTACGCGTGGTTATATGACATGATTGTCAAAAATTCCTTTAATATTGTATTAGTAATTTTGATTGCTCAAAAAATCTAAAGTGACATTCCCTTGCAAAAAAGTGAAAGCATCTAAGTTTAATTAATTTAATTAACATATTTTTTTCAAATAGTTAGACAGGATTATATAATATATAACGAGGTAAGTACAAACGAACTCAAGCCTAGTTACTCAATTGATTCAGTCACGGCTAATGCACTCTGGTCATTTTCCATATCAACTCGTTCTCAATGATACTAAATTGGTTTTGGTCGCCATTGTAATATCGATATGTTATTGATAGAATGTTTTTCTTGTCTAATCATTAATATTGTAACGATTACACAACAGTAAAATTTTAGTGAAGAAACAATGTGATTTTGATTTTGATTTTGATTTTGATTTTGATTTTGATTTTGATTTTGATTTTTGGCAGTAGTACTGATAAAAATACGGAACGATAAAGTCATTTATTAACAATTAGATAACCAATAGAGTCGAATCCCGCAGCGGCACCATATTCAGGTTTATTGCAAACCGATAAAAAACCCGAAAAGCATTTAATTACGCTTCTCGGGTTTTTTATATCTAATGCTGTACTTTTTTGGCAACTTCGCTTTCATTTACTAAAGCTATCATAACAACGGATTAATAAATGCATACGTTATCTCAGTTAAAATCTGGCGAACTCAAGGGTATTAAGCGTTTAAAAATATCTGAAAACCTGAGTTCATTGCCATTGGAAATACTTACACTGGCAGATAGCTTAGAGATACTAGATTTATCTGACAATCAATTAAGCTCATTGCCAAAAGAGTTAACTAAACTCAAAAAGCTTAAGATAATTTTTGCTTCAAATAACCACTTTAAAGTATTACCTGAAGTGCTTGGACAATGCGATAATTTAGAGATGATCGGGTTTAAATCAAACCAGATTAATCGGGTCCCCGCTAACTCACTACCGACAAAATTACGCTGGTTGATATTAACTGAAAACTGCATTGAAACTTTACCTGACTCTTTAGGTGAACGTCCAAAACTACAAAAATTAGCCTTAGCAGGCAATAAACTAACAGCATTACCCTTAACCTTAGCTAAGTCGATTAACCTTGAATTGGTGCGTATTTCAGCAAACAGACTAAGCAAATGCCCAGCGCAATTATTAAGCTTACCAAAACTTGCATGGTTTGCCTTTTCCGGTAATCCTTTTAGTCGCACTAACCTGAACACTGCATCTGTTCCTTCGTTACCTGCAGCAAGTTTGACCTTACATAATATTCTTGGCCAAGGTGCTTCTGGTGTTATTTCAAGAGCAACGTGGACTAAAGATCAAACGGATTATCCAGCAGAAGTTGCAGTGAAAGTTTTTAAAGGCACAGTGACGAGTGACGGCTACCCAGAAGATGAGTTACAGGCCTGCTTAAAGACTGGCGATCATCAGAACTTAGTCCGCTCTTTGGCGCAAGTGAATGAAGACGGATATTTAGCGTTAATCATGAACTTGATACCTAAAAACTTTAAAAACTTGGGCTTGCCGCCAAGCTTTACAAGCTGCACTCGTGATACCTTCCCTGAAGGCTTTACTTTAAGCATTAAGCAAATTGATAAAATAGTGCAGCAAATGGAAGACGTATTTGAACATTTGCATGCCAATAAAGTATCTCATGGCGATTTATACGCCCATAACACCTTATTTGATGAAAACGCTAATATAATTTTTGGCGATTTTGGCGCGGCTTCTATGTATGACATGCTAACGGAAGAACAGCAAAAATTAATTAAGCAAATTGAACATCGGGCACTTGGTTATTTTATTGCAGACTTATTAAGTATTTGTAAGAAGCAAGAGCAACAAAGCCGACAATTTAAAATTATGGCGCAAAAAGTTAACTAACCGTGCGACAAATAAAATAATCGCTAGCGGCTAAAAATAAATATATTCAGAAAATAGCAGTCAAATATCGATAATAAATTACCGATAGTTTTAAATTTTTTTCATATCAATACTATCGGTAGAGAATTATTAAACCAAATTAGTCGTTAAAAAATCATTTATTAAATATCAATTTAGCCCTGTTATTAGCTCTGCTCGCCAAATAGCCGCTCAAAAGCTTTGATTTCCACCGGCGGACTACAAACATACCCTTGATAGAAATTGCAGTTTAATGATTGCAAGTAGTTGACTTGACCCACTGTTTCGACCCCTTCAGCCACAACGCTTAGTTTAAGAGTTTGCGCCATATTAACTATTGTTTCAATGAAGACCGAACCTTCTTCAGTGTCGTAATCATCTAAAAATGCCTTGTCTATTTTAAGAATATCTATCGGAAAGGTTTTTAAATAAGATAACGAAGAATAACCCGTGCCAAAGTCGTCTAGTGATATTTGCACACCAAGTTCTTTGATTGCCGAAAAGGTTTTATGTACCACTTCATTGTCATTTAAAAATACATACTCAGTGATTTCTAAAAAAACATTACTGGCTTGAACTTTATAGGTTGCTAATAAACGTTTTAAATGAGCGACAAAGTCTTGTTGTTGAATTTGTTCAGCGGCAACATTAATTGATATTTTTAAATCGAGGTTTTTATCTTGCCATAGTTTTAGTTGTTTAATTGCCGTCTCTAGAACCCACTTTCCGAGTTCAATAATGAAGCCATTATGCTCGGCAATGGGGATGAAAATATCGGGGGGAATAAATTTATTATCCGCATTTTTCCAGCGAATAAGTGCTTCGGCGCCAATGATTTTTCCCGTTTTAACATCGTTTTGCGGTTGGTAATAGAGTTCATATTGTCCAATATTAAGCGCTTCACGCATAGCATTGGTCAGCTCAATGTATTGTTGTGTTTTGGCGTTAAGTTCTTCAGTAAAGAAATGATAGCCTTTGCGACCACGCGCTTTTGCCTCGTACATGGCGATATCAGCATGCTTCATTAATGACAATAAATCATCACCATCTTTAGGATAAACAGTTATCCCTATACTACTGGTAATTTGAATTGGAAAAGTATTGATCAGCCAAGGTTTCATCAGTTGTGTTTGAATTCGCTCGATAATTTCATATAGCTCCAATACATCTTTATAGTGCGTTAATACAATAACAAATTCATCGCCGCCGATACGAGCGACAACATCATTAATACGCAGAATATCTTGTATTGCTTGTGCTATGTTTCTTAATAATTCATCACCGACATCATGCCCTAGCGAATCATTAACTGACTTAAAGTGATCAAGGTCTAGAAATAACAGTGCAAATTCCTTTTTTTCTCTGCTACTGATATCAATAATTTGCTCCACTCTTTCTTGTAAATGATTTCTGTTGGCAAGGCCGCTGAGTGCGTCAGTTCGGGATTGGTTATATAGTTCTTTTTTTTCTTGCTCTAGGCGACTAAATGTTTGAACCATAGAGGCGCGTATATACTCGATTTCCTTAATTCTGAAAGGCTCTGGAAGTTTTGAGCTATAGTAAGCATATTGACGTAAAGCTTCTAAAGGCAAAGCAACGAGTCGCCCTATGACCAACCAAATAATAATAACGAAGATGATGGGAATAAGGAGAAAAAATAAAATAAAATCACGTTTAGCTTGAGTGAAGTGATGCTTGATATATGCTTTATCCAGATAGAAAACAAGCGTGTAGTTTTTTTTTGACTTACCTTGATAATAGTAAATAGGCGCTATTAATGATCGCTTTTCATGCAGCAGAGCAAAGTCACTTGCACCGGCTGCAAGATATAAGTCACTAGCATTGGGTATTTTTGAATATCCAGGGTCCGTTGTCATGACCAATTGGTCACTTTTAAAAATAGCGATAGCGCTCAAATATTTATTATTGGCCGCCTTTCTATCAAGTAAAGTTCGAGCGGTTGATATAGGCTCTTTTTTTATTTGTTTTGATAAGATATAGGACAATTCAACAAGATCACTGTTGACTCTATTGACTATAACTTCTGCGGTAGTATCGCGCTGAGTAAAATAGTAGTAAGCAAATACCATATACATGCTAGCAACTAAGAAAAATATTAAACTAAAGGTGACTTGTTTTATGGTTAGTTTCATAAAAGGTCTTTAGTAGAAAATGATGATTCTTGCAGACGAATTTTTAGTGCTTGGTCAATATTCTGATTAATCCATTCTATATCATTTAAGTCATTTACAAACTCCTCGTAGCTCAGTCCTGAGAAATAAGGTTTTATGGTGTCATAATATTCCTTAGGATTAGCATGCAGCGAAAGTATTGCTTCATCAACTAACGCCTTAAGTGCTATAAATTGTTTTTTATGTTGCTTAAACTCCTCTTGATGAGTAAAAAGAGCATCGATAACCAAGAGATCAAGGCCATTTTTTGTCGAGAGGATTTCCTTAAAGCCGTTTTTATTTAACTTTGTATCATAAGGTATATAAGTAACAATCAAGACCAGTTTGCTTGGCTCAGTATTTTGCAACGACGAGATCTCGTTCTGATCACGGTCTATATAGTTAATTCTGCTTTCGTCAAGGTTAAATTTATCAATGAAATCGTTCAATATGGTGAAGTTTATCGAATCCATTTCTAAGTACGTATCGATTTGGCTAGCGCTATTTTGTAGCTCAGAAATCGAATGATTGCTCATGATCATATCGCCGCCATTGGAACGATCGAATAACATGATGGGCACTAGGTTTGGCATCTGAGAGCTTAAAATAGAATGTTCGTATTGAGTGCCACAAAAAGCATCAGAATTCCCCGCTTTATATAGGTACATATTCTCACTTAGTGACACAACATTAGTAAGTTTTATATTTATTAAATCAAGCGAGCCTTTCTCTTTGGCATAAAATAGCGGTGTATAACCTATCCAGTTAGTTGCTGAAATTCTCAATGTATGGTCGTGAGACTGTGGCTGACATGAGCTCAGTAACAGCAAGAACACAATACCCAACAGTAAGTTATTTTTCATGGCTGTTCCCTTTTTATTTTAAACTATAGTCTAGGATGTTGAATAAACACACTACCTTTTAACAAAAAATGTTATAGCTATTGTGTACTTACCGGCGATACAACTCTAGGGTGGATGAGCAATAGGTAACCTCTGCAATACCGAGTAACCTCATCTAAAAATAATATTTTTCAGCTCCTCAATGACCTTAATAAATTGGCTATAACTCGCATATAGGGGCTATGTGGCCTAACCGTACACTAACTGGATGTTTTAGGCATGAGCTTTGATAGTTATGCAGTGGCAAATTTTAATGCGTTCATACTTAGTAAATATCGAAAGTTTTTTGCTTTTTACTCGCTTTTTTCATTTTATAATCTGCACACTTAGCTTAATTAATGAGACAATAGCCCTTCTTGTTATAATAAAATTAAAGTCACCAATATAATCACTATGAATTACATATCGATTGATGAATTAAAAAACGCTTGGATCTTCAAACACAAAAGCTTACTTATTAGTGCGAGCGACAGCGCAAAAATAAAGCCTATGGTGAGTAATCGTGCAAAAACACTTTGGGATGGCGCTATTAGTAAACAAGTTGATCACCCTGATTTTTTTAAAAAAGGTGACTGGCCAGAAAACACCACATCTTGGACTGACAATGGCAAATGGCAAAGTCTTTGGGAAAGTGAAGAAAGTTCATTACCCGAGATGATTTTAACGCATCTAAAGTGGGATAATAATACGGTAGTTTATTATTGCAGCGCCCGCAGTAATGTTATTGAAACCACTTGGGCAGTATTTCAACGCTGTTGGAAAAACTTTTTGTTTATGGATGATGGCGCGATTTTAATCGCTAAAAAACGCAATGAAGCCGTGCAATTCCTATCTACGGGTTACTTTAAAATTGGCCAAAAGCCTAGTTAATCATCGCCGCGTTATACTCCGCAGAGTTAGATTAAAATCCCCCAATACAATTAATTGCGGGGGACTAAGTTTGCCACTTTAATATTTTCTCTATTGATTAAAATACTACAGACAGCTTAGCACCGCTAAATGCTTGGTTGTCGGCCCTCCAATACTCACCATCAACTTGTCTTAAACGAGTAAATGCCTCAAGCTGAACATGCTCGAATTTAACACCCACGCCAACACCAACGTAGCCGTCAATGTTGTTCGCCTCATCATAGCGACGCCGGTTACTGATAATAAAATCACTATCATCATCACTATAAAGGTGATATTCATCATCTTCATTGCGATCTTGCAACGCGAGTTCTCCGAGATCAAAACCAACTTCGGCATAGGCAAATACATCAGAAAAATAGCCCAATTTTAATCCGGCCTCCCAAGCTAAATAGTCATGCTGTTTGTTGTCTCTGCCCGTCACTGCTCCGTGGCCAATCGAGGTTAAAACCGAAATGCCAAAGTTTGATTCACTATTGGTTAACCACACTTCAGCGCCAATACCGGAAATATGATCATTATCATTTACTTCATTTTTGACAAAAAAACCAAACCTAGGGCTTTCAAAAGCACGAGCATTAAAAGTGCTTAAAAGGAGTAGTATGATTAATGGCGTTAATACATACCTAATAAACGATGTTAACAGCACGCTGTTGGTTGGTTTGGCTATTATCAAAGACATGCTAACTTGCTTCCTTATATATCAATACAGTAAGCATAAGTTAGAATAGCTGATCAATTCAGTAACGAAACTGTCAGTTAACAAGGGATTAATGTTAGAAAGTGTAAGTGAGTACGATTAAAATACTGACTTGAAAAATGTACAAAAATGTACAAAAATGTACAAAAATGCAAGGATAACCTCTGGCTAGCCTTGCGGCAATTAAACCGATTTATCCTCTACTTCACTAGATAATAACACCGCAAACCAACGCCCTTCTACAGTACTTTCCAAGGCTATTTTGATGATCATAGTTAATGGTACTGATAATAAATTTCATTACATCATGCAAAGTCGCTTAATGTTAAAATACTTCCAGCTACCCAGGCGCACTCATTTACTTTTATAAATGTCATATACTTTTATAGGATAATAAATAATACACAAAGTAAATATCTGTAAAAATGGAAATATAAATAGCGTCATAAATTCTGATTGATTTGAAAAAGCAAACGTCACTCTAACTTGTAAAAATAATATGATGAGCAAACTAATAGAAACAATAAATAAAATGATAAATTTAGCGATAAACGAAGTAAACCTCATCACCATAACCTTGCAGACATAAAAAGGAAAAATTGTTGCAAGAAACATTAATATGTTAATTATTAATGCATCCAGCTCTAATCGTTGCCCCCAGAATAGAACATAAAAAGTGCTTAAGGTAACAACAACTAAACAACTTGAGATAAATGTCTTCATATTATGCAACGCCAAATCAATTTATATGTTTAGTAAAACGGTTATCGAATAAAGATCTTATTCTATTAACATCTCTAATTGACATACCTATATTAGAGATTGGTTTTGGAAGTAGCTTTTCAAAACGAGCATAGTCAACGATGTCATGACTATGTCTCAAAATATAATATGTGAAATTTCTTCCAAAAAGCTTATCTTCTACAAAATCATTATGCTTAACTAGCTCCCTAATAATATTAAAGTTTCTATTTCTTAAAATATAAGAGCTAACACGTATTAAACTAAATCTAG
>CAXBNP010000058.1:0-14803 GCA_963977145.1 uncultured Colwellia sp. | reverse complement strand
AGTGGTTCTGTAGGTCGTAACGAGTCAAGCTACGTTATCTACAACACGTTAAATGCGTCTTTGGGTCCAGAAACACCGCGTGATTTTAATCCAGGTAACCATGTTCAACTCGAAAAATTCTTTAACATCGATTTAGTTAAAGAACTTGAAGTTGGCATAGAGTTACCATTAGTTATTGCTGGTGGTTATGAATATCATCAAGAAACCTTTGAAGTGACCGCTGGTGATACCGCATCGTTTACTGCAGGCCCATACACAGATCAAGGTTTTAGTATTGGTTCTAATGGTTTTCCAGGTTTTAAACCATCATCGGCCGGCTCATTTTCTCGTCAAAACTATGCATTTTATCTTGATATAGAAGCACAATACACTGAAAACTTTTTAATGGGTTATGCATTACGTTTTGAAGATTACAGTACCTTTGGTAATACCACTAATTATAAAGTAACGGCACAATACAATGTCACTGATGATTTTTCATTGCGTGGCTCTGTAAGTTCGGGCTTTCGTGCACCAACGGTTGGTCAGGCTAACTACTCAAACGTACAAACGTCTCTTGATGATGGCATATTGGTTGATTCTGCCTTATTAGCAGCATCTAACCCAGTAGCAGTTCAGTTGGGTGCAACCGAATTATCGCCTGAAGAATCCGAAAGTATTTCATTAGGTGCTGTTTGGGAAATAGAAGGGATTCATTTCACACTTGATTACTACAATATTGAAGTGACTGATCGTGTTTCTCAGTCGGCTAAAGTTAATTTAACCCCTGCAGATAAAGTGAAATTAAAAGCAGATGGCGTACCAAACGTAGACTCAATTCAACAGGTAAGTTTCTTTACTAATGATTTTGATACGACAACTCAAGGTATTGATTTTGTTGCTAACTACTCGACATCATTGTTAAACGGTGACACCACATTTGGTTTAGCTTATAACTGGAATGAAACCACGGTTGATAAATTTTCTGTCGTAACTGGAGACTTTAAAGTATCTCGTTTAGAAAATGATTTACCTAATCATCGTGCGACGTTAACGTGGTCACAAAGCTGGGATGAAGTTAGTATGTTTACCCGCGTAAACTACTACGGCGAGTACCAAGGTGTTCATGCTGACTCTAGCGGATTAAGTAAAGACGCAGATGCTGCGGTAACGGTTGATCTTGAAGTTAGCTATCATGTGATGGAAGACTTTAAATTAAGTATTGGTGCTCAAAACTTACTTGATCAAGATGCCGAAGAATTAGATTTTGGACCTGATACGCCAAATAATCTACTTGGTGGTAAGTACTATGAAACATCTCCATTTGGCTTTAATGGTGGTTTCTATTATGTAAAAGCAACGTATAACTTCTAAGTTACAGGCGTTATATTAGTATGAAAATCCCAGCATTTGCTGGGATTTTTTTTACTTGTAAATAATAACTGAGCAAACTTTCACAGATAAATGATAGCAAGTAAAACAGCTGCACCATTTTACTTGCCACAATATATTATATAGCAATGCAAAATCAGTATTGCTATTACAACTAATTAAAACTATTGAGATTGTTCGATAGACTTTTGTGATGCTACTATGACAATATCACTAGCTAACACATTGTTAGCCGACTATTGACAGAAGCAGTTACAGTTACCGATTTAAAAAATCACCAGAATTAACGAGGAACAGCTTATCAATCCAAAACAAGTAATGATCGGGTGATACTCACTACGATCGTTATCTTAAGAAAACTATCAGACAATAAGCGATGTATAAAATATTCAGTTGGCTAATAAACTATAAAAAGCATAAATACAATTCATGCTCTATTGTATTTAGCTTGGTGTTGGTAGGTAATGCGTTCGTATGTCAAGCAGCGGAACATTACAAATTTCAATTGCCCGCAATGAATGCTGCTGCTGCTTTAGATAAATTGGCAGAGATATCTGGATACTCTCTTTTATATCCATTTGATGATTCTATTATCGTAATAACTAATCCACTTTTTGGCACTTATTCACTTCCTGATGCTTTAGGGAAAATTCTTTTAAATACCCCGCTTAATGCCATTGCCACCGAAAAACGTGTGATTGCAGTATCTTCTACATTGACAAATTACGACAATTATTCTGCGCAACTCAACACTCAACGCCTTTTAAAAAGCAAATTAAATCAGCAAGTTAACGGCATTTCGAATCATGAAGTTAATCTACCGCCAATTACTTTCCAAAATACCACTGAGTTAAATTCAAAAAATACCAATAAGGAAATTGAAGCGGAACGTATACAAATTATAGGTTCACGTCGAATAAACCGCTCACCTAGAGATGCATTGGCGCCTTTGGATGTCATTGATAAGCAAGTTTTAAATACTCGCGGTAATAGCGATATTATTTCTACACTGTCAAATGTTATTCCCTCATATAACTCGACGCAGGAAGCGATTAGCGATGCGGGTACTTTAGTAAGGCCAGCTAACCTTAGAGGTTTACCGACCGATAGTATATTAATACTAGTGAATGGCAAACGTCGCCATCGTAGTGCTGCTATCTATGAATATATATCTGGCTTAAATGTCGGTGCCCACGGAGTAGATTTAGAACCTATTCCTAGTATTGCACTTAAAAGTGTCGAGGTATTAAGAGATGGTGCTGCCGCGCAATATGGCTCTGATGCCATCGCCGGTGTTATTAATTTGCGTTTAGAAAACAGTGCAGATGTCAATCGTATTGAAATGCGAACAGGCCAATATTATCAAGGTGATGGCACTAAATTTGAACTGTCTGGTATTTTAGGGAGCAATTTTTCTGAGCATGGTACGGCAAACTTTTCATTCGAATTTTCAGAAAGCGATGCGACATCTCGGGGCATTCAAGATCCTGCAGTACAGAGTTTAATTGATAGTGGTATTAGCAAAAATGAGATACAAGACCCGGTTGTTATTTGGGGGGCCCCTAAAATTACTAACAATATAAAGCTCGTTGGCAATATTGAAATGGATATTGCAAGTAACAGTAATTTTAAGCAACTTTATCTATTTGGCAACTGGGCACAACGTACCGTTGATGGTAGTTTTTTTTATCGCAACCCCAATACACGCGCCGGTATATTTACCAACCCCAATGATGGTACCCGGCTGTTTTTTGACCTAACTAATAATAATTCAGGTAACTGCCCTACACCGACAATTCCTGGCAGTGCCGGTGATACTGAAGCCTTAAATGCCGTTTTTTCCAATGTTAATTGTTTTGCTTTTAATGAACGCTTTCCTGGAGGGTTTACCCCAAGATTTAGCGGAGAAATAACCGATAGTAGTATAGTGGGAGGGGTTAGAGGCGCTATCGACAACCGTCGTTCTGAATTTACCTATGATATTAGTATGGTGATCGGTCGTAACTATATTGATTATGGACTACGTAATAGCGTGAATGCATCATTAGGTGAAAGCTCTCCGAGCAACTTTGAATTAGGCTCACAAATTCAAACAGAGCGTGTATTTAACGCCGACTTTACCTATCCTGTGGATCTTGGTTTTGAGTCGGTGTTGAATATAGCCTTTGGTTTTCAAAATCATTTTGAACAATTTGAAGTGGTTGCGGGAGATAGCGCATCTTATGTCACGGGTTCCTTTTCAAGTAATGGTGAAGCAATAGGTGCTAATGGTTTTCCTGGATTCTCCCCCGATACTGCTGGCCTAGACAATCGTAAATCAAACGCCGTCTATTTAGATATGGAAACCGACGTTACTGATAATTTTTCACTATCACTTGCAATGAGATATGAAGATATAGGTGCAATAGGTCATAGTTTTGATGGCAAACTTTCAGCTCGGCTACAAGTAACTCATGAAATTGCATTACGTTCGACACTTAGCTCAGGTTTTAGAGCTCCTACCGTTGCACAGTCGACTCTGCAACGTATATCGACCTCAAACTCTATCGTAAATGATAGCGTTGTACAGCAAAGGTCACAATTGGTAAGTGCTTTGAGTCCAATTGCAACCGCACGTTCTGGAGGAGCACTGGAACCAGAAACAGCATCAAGCTTTAGTTTTGGCGTATTATCAGAGATAGGACCCGTTAATCTTACTTTGGATTATTTTTATATAGAAGTAGATGATCGGTTATCACTATTCTCCAGTGAAATCGTGGCAAGTGATGCACCATTATTAACTGTATCTGAAATCAACTCTAACGTAACTAACATTCAGTATTATGCTAATGATTTTAATTCAACGACCCAAGGGGTTGATTTAGTTGTAAGTTTACCATTTCAACTGGTCGGAAAGAATGATCTTTTATCACTCGCATTTAATTATACAGACACCCAACTATATGTTACTAACCCCAAAAGTCCGATCTCAAACATTAATGTACTTAGGGAACGAGAAGACGGCATTCCAAAAATTCGCTCTGTATTAACATACTCTTTTACGCAAGAAGAAATAAGTGCAATGGTACGCATTAATTATTATGGCAGCTTTTATAACGCACAATTTAATGATGTATCTCTCATTGAAAAAGTGAATCCTATGGTTATTACTGACCTAGAAATTTCCTATGATATTACCAAGAATTTAGTGATTGCCTTAGGTGCTAAGAACGTATTTGATGTTTATCCAAAGGAGTACAGTGAAGGCCGTACCTCTGGGTTTTTAGGTGCTATATATCCTTTAAACTCCCCTGCTGGTTTTAACGGCGGTCATTATTATCTTCGCTTGGGTTGGGATTTCTAATTTATTTTCACTCAAAACTCCCGTCAATCTTTCGTAACAGGCTTTGCTAAATATGGCAGGCAGAATGGGACGAGTATGGCCATTAGTTTTATTCAATAAAATTGTCATTAGAGTAAATATTATAAAAAACAAAGGTGTATACGTTAAACTGTCGATAAAATAAGTTGAGTTTGTTTACTGGTGAATCTCGTAAGGACTGATAGTATTCTCATTTATGTAACTACGCATAATCTTTGAGACTCCCAACCACTAAATGAAACTGGCTTCTAATGATCACTTTTGCCACTTTGCTGACCTTAAGTAGAAACAAAATAGCAGCCCTTTAAGAGCTGCTTGGTGCCAGTTGCCGTCATTCGCTGTAGCTGTATTATTCAATTATTTAAACCAAAAAGCTTTTTAACTCATTGTTTGTTTACCAAATTACTATAATTAAATATGCTTAGCCGTTGGGGTGTTACTGAGACGTATATATAATCAACTGTTGAACTAAACCGCTACGCGGAGCCGCCCAACCTGTAAGCTTAATTTGTTTTCATGGCGCATAACCGGTGCCACAAAACGAATACTACTTTGATAATGAGAATGGTTGTACCAATCGACGAAGTTGCCTTAAACCCAACGAACAAAGAAAAAGTGAAAACAAATAAGGCGGCGCAAATATCAACTTAGCCGAACATGTACCTTGAAAAGCGCCACTATTGCGCTTATATGAAATTTCGCCACATGTGTGCAAGGCATACCACGAGTGTGCCGTCTATTTGCTGATAAGCCGCATAACCATCAACCTTGTAAATAGCCTTTGTAATAAAGCACGTAGCCCGATTATAGTTTTGACCCAAGCCATACCAAAAATATAGAAACGACTACAACTCCGATGAATAAAGCCATTCTATTTTTTAGCTTTATTACATCAAGCTTATCGGCTTGACCCTCTTCTATCAAAAAATGATCTGGTAGTTTATCAACGGCTTCTCGAAATACTCTGTGATAGTCAACAACAATATCCCTAGCGGAATCACCCAAACTATAAACAGCAACAATCTCTTTCAGGGATTTTTGTAGCGCTGATTTCGGGACGGGGACGCCATTATAAGTTTCATCATCACTCAGCTGATCTTGACTCACCATCATACCCCAACCCTCTAACTTTATGGGCGGTGGTATAGGACCGGCTCCCGGCAATTCACCTAGGTTTCGTAAACTCTCATTAAGTGAATCTAGAACTTTATCAAAACCAGACAAGAACGTTCGCCTCCCGTTATAAGTCACTGAATGCGAATCTTGCCAGCTATTAGTAGTGCATGGCTCCCTTGCACTAACATGCACGGTAAATTCACCGCTGCTACCCATCGTCGTTTCAAAATAACATCGGCTACCAAAACTTCCATTAAGTGATTCACGGATATCGCCGCCCTTAAAGCTAACCCACTTACATTTGACAGATGCACCGGATATTAACACGATAGTTTCTACACCTTCTGTTAAAACGGTTATCTGGCCTTCTGTGTCTTCAACGCGCCACTCCATCTCAACCGGCTGTATCCATCGATAAAAAACTGCATCGACAGTGACAACTGTTTGTAATGTTTGACGACCTGACAGGATTGAAATGTCACGATTACCTAACCATTGTCCACCTGGCATTATCACAGGTAAATTTATCGTTTCGGTACGTGCCCCAGGCATAAGACGATAATTTGTTTGCCCCGCTGAGAGTAATTCATTACTATGCATCAGTTGCGGATAACGCCGATAAAAACACTGCAATTGAGAGATTGCACTTGTGATAACCAACAAGGCATATCGCCCTTGCGCAGAGCGCACCGCAATAAGCTGTGCTTCACCTGGCATAATATCCGGCCAATTAATTGTTAATGCTGTGTAGTCAAGGTCTGCCGATAGTATATCCGCTACCCCCTTATTACGCGCTTGCCATAGCGGATAAATACCTAAATCGACCGCAAGAGCATCATTAACGACGGTAAATTCTGCCACCGAAAAACGACAGACTGCATCCGTGGTAAGCGTTTCGGAATGGGCCCTGCGCCAGCGATTATCCTCACTATCATTGATGCGTCCCAATTGTTCGCTATCTGCATCTAAACGCAACCAACAATTATCGATACCCGCATAAGCATTGCCAATTAAATCGTGTTGGCGCGGTTCCGTCACCCCTGAATTAATCAATGCCCGTTTATCAAACTCACCTTTTAAAATTAAGTCATCCCACACCACCGAATTAAATAATAAGGGGATGGGTAGTGGCGCATCTATTTCGCCAATGTCTGCGAACGCTATTGATAGGGGGTTTAAAATAAAAGGCGTTACCAATTCGGGGCTCAGATTAAGTATAGTACCAATGTTTATTTGCAAACCCTGCACAGTATCTACCCATACATCAGGCACTAAACTCCCCTGTACCGCTTTAAATGAAATAAATAAACTGACCCAGCCATCAAAGCTATAGTCGGGTATAATGTCGTCAGTACTTATATCAGCACTTACGCCTAACTGTACTCGCAGCGCATTAACAATTTGTTGCTGCTCTGGGTGAAGTGTACTGACTAAGGTCATCTCTATAGATTCAATAAATCCATTACATATTTGATAACCGGACTCATCAATATCAAAACCATCTGGCAAGTCTTCATTTAGTTGGTTAACAGTAGGGTCTTGCTGTAGAGGCAGCCCTATAAAACGATAAGGTATAGGCTCAATAATTGCTTTTGAAGTATCAAAATGTGCCGCCAACAGCTCCTCATAAGAGAACTCAGTAAGTGCTATATCATCATTATTGGCTTCATTCTCTAATCGTATTTGTTCGTTTTTAAAATCTGTTATTTTCTTCAGATTTGTACTCTGTGTATTTAATATGACTGCAGCGAGACTGGGCGGAAAAATATCTTCCACTAAGAATCGATTTGAAATAACAGCTACCGCCTTATTACCCGTTTGCCGCCATGACACATCTATATCTGAATCACTAACAGGGCTTTCTGCAATATCTGGAGACAATCTTGAAAAAATAAATAATACACGCTCGTATTTATCATCAGCGTCTTTAAATAAAAAATCAGTACACAGCATATCACTCGGCACTGACAACAATGGATGAACGTCTGCTGAACTATCATCAACCTCATTTAAAGTAATGGGGCATTGAGGTTCGCCGGGTAAAACGTCATTAAGCTGTTCAATAATTGGCGTTAACACCTCTAACAAGCCGCTATTATCGGCGCCGCCGTCATCACCGTTCGTCAACAACCCATTGAGCTGATTTTCCATCCCCTGATGAAAAAGTGCCCCAGGCGAATTACGGGTAAAAACCATCCATATCTTTGCCTGCTGTAATTCAAAACCAAGTCGACTTTCTCCCGAAATATTACTTATATATGACAGGGGCAACACTAAGGATAAAACGCCATCGGCACATTGAATATATGTTTCCTCTAAAGCTAAATTCATATTTTTAAAAGGAAAGTCAATGGCGAGGCTGTTAGGAGGGACGTCACGCAGATGAACAAGAGAAATTTCACGATCTGGTAGAATCTGCCCCAAGGGACTCAATCGCCCACGAGGCAGTAGCTCTACGCTAGGCATCCCTATTTCAATGGCCGAATCGGCAAATAAAATTTGAAAGGGCAAACCAAACCCGGCTATTTCTTCCAGCACAAAGGTTTGAATAAGGCCTTCTAAAGCCTTACCCGATATAGCCAAACCCACATCGTAATTATCTAAATACAAACCCATCGTTAACATCCCTGTAGAGTGCGATTGATTTTAGAGTAGTGGATTTTACGGCGTTAGCAAGTTTGTGAACATGATATATCAACCACCCTGCCAAGAAGTCCTTGCCGAGCAAGGTAAGCGGTGACTGTAAGCATAAGAAGTTAGTTGCCTTGAGTATAAAAGACTAAAACGTATACCTGATCTAATCAATAGGGTCCGATTTTGTTGAGTACAGGGTCATTGAATTGACTGTTGGTGCAGGTCAATGGATGAGAAAAAACTTCTGTTATGAGGTAACTGACAGAAGCGCCTTGTAATTGCAGCAGACTATCTTCGTCATCGATAGGTAGATTTAGGCAGGTGTTATACATGTCGCGAACCTCGAGACCTCATTTTTCTAAATACCAGACGATACCATGGCTGTTGGTGTGAACCAGCGTTACCATGTCGTCATGTGAAGGCGCTTTGATGCGCTTATGACTTCTGCTCTGACTAAGAACTAAACCGCTCCGCGGTAATGGTGTACTTGGCAAGCACCGTCTACCCCGATAACACATTCACTTTTTCCTACACTAAGTTTTGAGGTATGTCGCCTCATCTTAGCTTGGATAATATCCCATAAACATCAACCCATACTTTTCAGCACAACAGCGGGACGCACTTGTCCTTTACCTAAAATTTGGTGAAAACAGGTGAGTATATGAGAGAAAAATCTGACTTTCGTAGCTTCATTAAAGTAAAAAACAAAATAAACATGAATAAAATATGAAATTATGAACTAAACTATATTTTAGATCTAATGAAAAGTGACGTTTGTTCTACTTCTCCTCTTCAGGATGAAACTAACATGGCATGCACAGTCACTATCGAAGATGTACAAAGTATTGGAAACCCACTTCAAAAAATTATTATATTTGGTACGGCTACTGAATGTAAGCCTCTAGTAATCAACAAACCTAGCATCGTAACTGTAACAATCAACTGCTCCAACACCGAAGATATAACTAAGAATGCAAGTGTTCAGGAAGATGGAACTTGGAACATTGAATTCGATCAACTAAAAAGATGTCGTTGTGGTGACGAACTAACCATCAATGCATTCTGCAGCTCAGATCCAGACTGTAAAGCCCCACCCTGGATTGATAAAATAGACTGTATTACATGCCCTGTTATAGACTTTAATGATGGTGGTGATGACGTAGGTGGACCACAGCAAGTTATTTGTGCACCCAACGGTCAAGTCCACGTCAAAATCCATTTTCATGTAACAAACCCATCAATTAATGATATCGTCGTTTCGGTTAATTGCGGTCCGGGAGGAATACCGATACTCGGTGGTCCAATTACCGTACCTGCGGGCACTGATGTTTTTGTAAGTAATGTTATTTGTAGCTATGACCCTAATGTAACGCCAATTGCCACGCCCTTTATTGAATTTTTTAACACCGATCTTTCTCCTCTAGGATGCCCGTCTATTCCAATACTCGTCCCTAGCCTGGCAGAGTGTGAAGATATATGTCCTGATGACGTTATTATTCAGGTTAAAGATTCACTTAGCAGTGTTGTGGTGCCGGATAATGTAGTTTGCCTTTCAGGTGGCTCTTATGAAGTTGAAGTAATATATCCATTACCTAGTCCCGACATTTCATACTTTTGGGAGATTGACGATGTTTCTCAAACAACTCAGGTACCACCTGAAAAAATAGATGTACTAGTTTCACAAAATAACACAACGAAAGTGGATGTCATCATTACTAAATCAGGCTGCATTCCTAAAGGCCGTGAAGTTTCACTCGTTGGGTGCAACACAGATTGTAATCAAGACATTGCTATTGAAGTAAAAAACAGTAACGGCCAAATCATCAACAATTTGAACAACTGCTTGCCTGCTGGTGACTACACAATAACAGTGACAGCCCCTATCAGCCCTCAATGGGATTACACATGGATAATAGATGGCACTCTAGATAATTTTAATTCAACATCCGTTTATCAGATTTCAATTGCAGCTGACCAAGTCGTTTCAGTTGTCATTACAGCCAGCGCACCAGGCTGTCTACAAAAAGCCATGAATATCTCACTTACAGGATGTAAAGATACAGATGACGATGACGATGACGATGACGATGATGATAATAGTAGCTGCTTTGATAGCCTCTCATCGTTTATTTCTTGTCTAGGTAATTTCATCTGCGCGATACTTTATATCTTGTTATTACTTGGTATTATCGCATTTATAACGCAAGTTATATTAGCTTTTTGCCCATTTCCACCTAATGTGACCTTGATTTATACTGCTGGTATTACACTGGCTGCAATACTTGTATTAATGTTACTACTAGTGCTCTGTTCTTGGAGCTGGTGTCGATTCCTGCGCGCCCTAGTTTGGATATTTGAATGGACGGCCATCTTCTGTCTGGTGTTCTTCTTTATATGCTTAAATGCCGCCATTTTAATAGCTGCTTTCTCTTTTGGTTTAGTTGCAGGACTTCTGTTTCTCATTAATCCTAGTTGTGGTTGGCCAAACCTTCTTGAACTTCCCTGATTATCATAATGGAGAATATTAAATGATTTTTGTTGGATTTGTTATTGGAACAATGATTGGAGTTCTGTCAGGACTAATTTTCCATGGTTGGGTTACGACCTCGTTTATTATTTGGAAATTTAGTATATGGTTAATTGTCAACGCTATCGTCGTATGGCTTTTCTATCTTATTGGTAAAATAGGTTATTCAAGTTCAGCGGTTATAGCTAGTGATATTATTTTTCCTGAGAATACATATCGCTTTCCTCGTTTTAAAACTGAAAAATTTGCCTTTGGATTCTTTGTTGGAATGTGTGTTGCTACGAATTTCGTTATCTGCTTCTTCTGGTCAACTATTCCTTTATCTTCTGTCTTAGCGTTTTTCTCGTTATTACCTATGCTCGCATTATTTTCAACGCTGTCACAATTAAGATTAATTCAACCAATCTTGGGTTGGTGTACCTGGATAATGCCATTAGCAATTTTAAGCGCTCCTGTCGCATTAATTACCGCACTTTACGCGATACCAGCAGCCATAATTCAACACGGAAAGAGTGCTTTGAGGGTAGACCCAACCAGTGGGGCACTTGAAATACGTTTTAATTTTCCAGATATTCTTGTTTTAGGATCTGTAAGAGGTGTTTCAATTTGGATATTTACTTATATCAACACAGACATCACCCCTCTACCAGATTTTGGCGTAGGATTTTTATCTCCATCAGTTTCTGCACATGAGAGCGGGCACACCTTAAATACCAGTATCTTTGGTTCGTTTTTTCTACTAATTAACTGGATAGATGAGAACATTACTGCAGCGCCCGGAGAATCATTTTACTCTCTTGCAGAGCTTTATGCTGAAAGTCGGTCGCCGGGAACTAGCCATCCTAGTACAAGTAGTTACTTGCCTTTGTGGTCGGATTAATAAATGCTCGATTTTTAGCCGCTCTTAATGCTACCAGTGGTTTCAATGTTTTAACCATCGGACTACCTACTAAAGCGGTATGATGATGGTAGTCATGGTGATGTACAAACCAGCGATGGTATATGGACCAATCATTTTACTCAAACTGGTTCGGCAGGTAGCTATAAGCTTTTCTTCAGGTCGTTCGGTCACAATGAACGTGGAGAGTTGGCGCCACGCGAAACTTCCGCTTAGCGCACTAAGTGAATCTAAATATTGCTGATAGATTGTTATATATTCTGATTTAAAGTCTTTACATAAAAGTTAATTTGATGGTGATCTTTTCAAGCAAACCTAAAAACGTATATTTCAGAAAACAAAAAAGCCCGTCAATCTTTCGATTAACGGGCTTCTCTATATGTGGCGGTGAGATAGGGATTTAAATTCCACATGGATAATTGCACCAGTTCTACCACTCAATTACATCAAAAGAGCCAGTCATTATCGTCTAAAACTGCCACCAAATATCATTTACTGTGACCACTGAATTTTATTAGGTTTGCCACCAATAAATTAAGTTAACTTTCCACTTAGCTGACCTTAGCTTTTGTTTCACTAACGACAAGTTCTCCGACAAAGCGGACATTAGCTGTTTGTTGCGATTTACGACTGCAGCTAGCCCAGCCTGTGTGAAAACTATTTATTGTAAGTTTTCATTATTGAGGGTTTATATCAGCTCTTTAGAAGGCTTCGCGTAGCGAAGCCGATATTTATGAATATCCATGCTTTATATTTTTTATTCGTTCAAAATTGCTCTTGTTGGCTCCTATTTGGAACATATTTGGGTCTTTTAAGGAAAGAGTTACCTCTTACGGCAACATCACTTCCTTCATCAACTTTTCTATTCCAAATATATTGAGCATTCTTTTTAAATTATACGCCAAAACATGAAGGTTCAATTCTGTACTGACATTTTTAAACCCTCTTGTTAAAAGGTGCGTGGCTCCTGCCCACAACTTAATCGTACCAAAAGGATGTTCAACCGTTTGTTTTCGTTGAAGCATCGCATCAGGCGTCGCCTTGAGCAAAGTTTCCATTTTTTCCATATCAGCTTCATGGACCCAACGTCTCATTCTTCTTGGCTCTTTTTTAGAGCGGGTACATTGGCTTCGAATAGTACAATTTTTACAAGCCATACCATTGAAGTAAATTTTGATATCTAATCCTCTTTCTATCGAATTTAATCGATGTTGAAGCTCATTCCCCGCAGGGCAAATATAAACATCATTATCTTGATTGTATTGAAACAGTGATTTGTTAAAAATCCCCTTCTTTTCTGAGCCTGATGTATCGGTTTTTGGTACAAGCGTCGATACACCTAAATCTTGAGTATCTTTAATATCTTGTCGGCTGTAATAACCCTTATCTGCCAATATTGTTGTAACACTTTTCCCTAACGCTTTAAGTGTCAGTTTGGTCATATTGCACAACTGACCCCTATCTGTTGTATTGGTGACTTCGTGAGCAACAATTAAATGATGTTTCGTATCCACAGCGCTTTGTATGTTATAGCAAATAGCTCGTGTCATGCCCTGTGTTTTCATCAAGCGAGAATCAGGATCGACTGTTGATACTTGTTTGTCAGGATGATTATTGACGGCTAATTCCATCTCTTTTAGTTCAACGAGGTGTTGTTTTAAGAAATCTAATTTAGATTCAATATTAGCAATGTATTGTGATGTGTTCTCTTGTGAATCTGACTGTTCAAGCTTCAAAAAATAATTATTAATATGCTTTTCTACTCGCTCAATATGAGACTTCATTTTGCTTGGAGTGTAGTTTTTATCTTTGTTGTTGGATGCCTTAAACTTACTACCATCAATAGCAACAGTCGCTTCACTAAACATATTGAATTTATGGCATATTTGAACGAAGGTTTTACAGGTGTTTTTAATCCCACGATGGTTATCTTTTCTAAAGTCAGCGATTGTTTTAAAGTCTGGTGATAAACGATCCGTGAGCCACATAAGTTCAACATTACGTTGTGTTTCTCGCTCTAGACAGCGTGACGACTGAATTCTGTTTAAATAACCATAGATATAAATTTTGAGTAATATGGCGGGATGATAACCAGGTCGGCCAGTTGCTTTAGATTGAACACCTTTGAAACCAAGGTTTTCTAAATCTAAACCATCGACAAATACATCAATTATTCTAACAGGATTTTCTTTAGCGACAAAATCGTCAAGGATTTCTGGAAAGAGGGTTGCTTGGGAACGAGATAAACCTTTAATATGACGTGACATACAGCCAACATATAATCAATTAACCTAATGAATATTATAGCAAATATTGAGTGATATATTATCTTGTTTTGAGATTGATTGATCATAAGTATCCGGTGCTTATTCGAAAAAGTGATCAAAACGTTTTCACACAGGCTGAGCCAAAAGCGGACATTAGAATCAACTAAAGCCAACATAAAATAGAGTATTAATTCTAAAGCGCTAACGCCCCAGAGTAACTTGTATAAAGGCTTCATTACGGTCTTTAACAAACGGGGCTGATAATCCAATAATAAATTATTTGTAAAATAGTTAAAATGAGTAGACACATGTTCCAGGGTCATCGAAAAGTTAAATGTGTAAATTCTAGTGTATTGTCTGACATTGTATGAGATATATTACCCAATACTAAAACCTTACTAGTTGTGCAATAGAAATTGTCAACGCTATTTTCAGTACAACATATCAACAGGTTTAAGTTTAACTACTTTTAGTCTTCAAATTAGAGGAAACTAACGTTTATATGAATTAAAGCTCCTAAAGTTAATATAATAAAAAAGTTAGAAAAAGGATCATACAGGCATACTCATAACCTCTTTATATCCTTCAATTGCCTTGTTACGAATTTGAATTACTGCATCAGATCCTAT
>CAXBNP010000057.1:0-15160 GCA_963977145.1 uncultured Colwellia sp. | reverse complement strand
GATAAACCAAACGCGCCTTGGGCTGTTGCTGAAAATTTGCCACTGGATATTGCAAACTCAAAACCGCGCTTGAAGACATCTTTCAAGGTGACTTCGGCAATGGTCACACTCAATAATACTTGCCTAGGCATAATATCCATGCGTTTTATCAACGGCAGCATGGCTTGATACTCAGTGCCCGAGGCGTGAAAAATCAAAGTGTTTGAGCGTTTGTCCACCACCATGGTCATATTTTCATTACTGACTGAAGCGTTCGCCTTGGAGTTTTTATCAATAGCTGCAGAACTTTTATCAGCCTTGGCACTGCTCGCTTGATTGTTGGTACCAGAACTGAAGCCACTACCAATCAGCGGGCCAATACTGTCACCTAAATCTGTCGCGCGGGCAAACCTTGGGGTATAAACATGGTATTGGCGTTCAGTGCCCTTACTGGGTTTATCTATTTGTTTTGCCCAATACTCAACACGGGCTAATATTTCTCGTTCAGAAGTAAAAACCGCCACTGAGCCTAACTGCGCCAAGGCAACAAAGACTAAGTTTTCAGTTTTCTGTGCTGACCGGCCAACATCAACCCCTTCTGTTTGTAACAATTTAGTGACAGATTCAATAAAACTCGCCGTAGAAATATAAATAGGCGAAATTAAGGATATATATTTGCCACGATTCGACGGAACATCTAACAGCTTAATTAAATCAATGGAGCGGACAATTTGATCACGTCGACCTTGAATAAACAAAGCTCCTTGCTCAAAATCAGCGGTGATTTTAGCGTCAATTAAGCCCCGCAATGTCCGTTCAACGCTCAAGCGTACGCCATATTTTAGTGGTACAACTTGTAATATCTGTCCCGGATTTTGCGGTATTGAGGCTTCATCACGACCAAAGCCCATAACAACACCGGCTTTACCTGTTTTAGGTAATTCATAAATAAAATAAACCCCGTCTTCCTGCTTTATCCCAAGTCCTCGCTCTTGCAGTACTGTTGCCGACAATTGGAATAATTTTGCCGAGCTAATTTGGTTACTGATATTTAACGTGATGGGCGTTGCTTTGACGTTATTACCTAAAATATAATCAGCAGAAAGCAGGTCTGAAAAAACATAGTTAAGAAATGACTTAACAGACATGTTATTGACCGTGACGCTTAAGCTGTCTTTGCTACTAAACTCCCTGCCAAGGGCTTTATTTTTAATAGAAAAGTCATTGCGAGTTAACGACTTTAATTTATTAATTTCAAGTGTTGCATTGGTATTTTCAAGCGTCGCTGTCTCTTTAAGTTGCTCGTTAAGGGAAAGCTCAGCCTCGTCACCCTTTAAATAAGATTGACCAATAGGCGTTTTAGTATCAACCAAAGATGGCGTTGCACAGCCTGCGAGCAGTGATATCGAGATTAACGAGCTTGCGAAGCTAACTATTTTACGGTGATTCATACTTAACCTGTGTCCTTTTTTAACAAATTCTTTCATGGCGTTGTTCACATTTTATTGACTGATATATAAGCTTAATGACCGCAACATTGGCATTTTATAATCTTGCGTCATTACTTAAAAAGTGACAATTGAATCACTCGCGTATCGGCTGAAAATTCGATCATAGTTTCAGTAATATTGCTAACTAAGTAAGGCGGTAATGACTGATTTAACGCCACTTTAATTTCTTTTTTTGCATTGGTCTTAATATGTTGCTGAATCAGCACGGCAAATATTTCTTGGCGATTACGCGCGCTATCATTCTCTTTAAACACCCCTAGTGGGGTATAGCTGAAATCACCCAAGTATAATTTCGATAACTTACCGCGTTGTTCACCTTGCTCTGCAAGTGATAAGCCTTGTTTAACAATTGCGGTATTCACCGCGGCTTTAACCACAACTTCGGGAGGTAAGTCGTAGCCGGAAAACAGTGCGAGTATTTTATTTTTTAAGGCCTGGTCAAGCTGGACACTGCTGTTAGCAGCTTTAGCCCCAACAATCGCTTTTATCTGCGTATTAGCTGTGGCTGAATCTAGCCGCGAAAAATAGTCCCAAACGGCAAACAGCAAGATAAAAACTAGGCAAATTAGCCAGTTTTGCTTATAAGACTGCAACATTTTCATCCTCCAAGGTTTTAAAAACCAACAAAATATTGCCAGTTACATCGCCGAGTGAACCTGTTGCACCTTCTCTTATTTGTAAGCCAAACACATTCAATTCTATACCGGCACTTAAGCTCATCAAATCTAATTTCAAAGCAATAAAATCTTTTAGCAGACCATTAAATTGCACTTGTAATTTTGCCGTTTTCCCCAACGGTGTTGTTACCGTGTCTTGCCAGTTTAAGCTTTTTGTCGCCACGTTATATTGCGTGAACAAGGCCTCAACTTGCCGTTGTTTCGCTATTTGATAACGGTCAAAGTCGCTATAGCTTTCAACTCGGCTCTTCATATTATTGACTTGTTCTGTCAAAGCATGTTTTTTACTTTCAAGTAGCGGTAGCTCAACAATATACGCTTGTGCTTTATCTAATTTTTTTTGTAAACGGCTGGTTTCTGCTAATGAAGTATTTTGCCATTCGATAATCGGTTGTACGAAAAATTTTGCCACGAAAAGCAGCGCGAGAACGCTTAACAATACGATATTATTCTTCATTACTCTGCCCCCTTTTGAACTGTAGTTTCATCGCTCAAGGAAAATTTAATCACGAATTCCTCTTTACCATATATTTTCCGCACTGCGGTGGTAAAGGATGCTGTGCCGACTTCTGGTGTATCAAGTAAATACTCAAGTACGTTTGCCGCAGACGGTGCATAAGCGCTAAAAAACACCTCTTTAGAGTTAAAACGGATAAATTTAAAGATAACCTTTTGCTCAAACAAAGGCGCGAGCACTGGCCAGATATTCCATAGTGGCTTTGTGCCTTGTGTTAACGAGGCAAATTTATCTAATTCTTGCTCTAAAGCAGTGATCTCACTTTGTAATGTCAGTACCTTATCGATATCGCTCTTTTGTTCACTCACTTGCGATAGCACACTATCATGACGCATAGAGATATACGCGGAACTAATCAGCATATAAGCAAGAAAAACCGTGAACGTTGGTAGGATAAAGGGTTTCAGCTGCGCTTTAATATCGGCTTTGTCATGATGTGAGCACCAGAAACCTAGTAGGAGTTCAGGAATAGCGCTAGTTATGGCAAGTAATAGCTTTGCTGGGAAATTTTCTTGCTCGATATAATCAACCTGCTCTAGACTAACGCCGGTCGCTTGAGAAAATAGTGCCAGTTGCTCAGTGTTGTCGACCATGGACTGAAACGATGTTTGTGTTTTAGCAATAAATACTGATTTTTGCTCATCCAACACGCCATAGTGTAATATTTGCCCAACGTTCATCGCATGATAAAATAAAAAGCTTTCTGGCAGTACTAGGCGTACATGCTCGGGAATAATGTCACGTGGTACTTGCCAGAGGTGGATATGGCTAACGCCATCAATAACAGCGGTGACTTTATAAAAAACATGAAAGCTCTGCTCTAGATCGGCAATTTCAAACGCCATAGCGGCTTTTACGTCTTTTTTTAAGGTAATAGGTAGGCGTATTTGTCGCTCAAGGTAATGTTGTCGAGCAACTACCAACACTTTGATTTTACTTGTTTTTGCTACTTTTTTAAGCGCAGTAGGCGTCAACTGATAATAATCATGGCTATAGTAATGAATAACTTTACTGAGCAGTTGACTTAAAAAACTATTTTTCAATTTACCTTTCCATTTCATATCAGTTAATAAAGTAGTGACTGGCTAACTAGTGCTGTATGCCATATTCAATATAGGGATATTTATTATTGGGCTGCACAAACACATCAAGTTGCTTGGTTAATACCACGTCATTAACCTCGGTTTTAAGCGTTATTCTCAGTAAGCCGCTGGTATAAAAATATAAGCCTTCGTCGGTAGCAATGCCTGACTGTAAGGCAAATTCATTTATCGTTAACGATTCATTGTCTCTTAATCGAATAATATTATCTACCTTTTCACTCGGCACAAGCAGTGATAATACCTCTTTCGGCGCATTCATCGGGTTAAAATAACCTTGTGGTCGAATAGTAACAAAGGCTTTTATTTTTTCTGCAAGCATTGGCGTCATGCCCTTGACGTACAGAAGTTCACTAAAAGACTGTAGTGGCATATTGCTTGGCATCCCTTGCACGTTATAGTTGGCTTTTTCTGCACCATTAGTACTGACTAATGAATCAAAGTCCTGCCAATCCACCAAGCTATTAACAATAATCGATGCATCGGCATCAGTCACGGCAAAGCGTTTTAGTAAGCGGGCAACTAATTTCACATTGCCACCTCGATAAAGCGTCACTAAGCCATTCATATCTTGAATAGCCAAAGTTGTTGCTACTGTGCTAGAGCGGGTATTATAGGCAGTTGGTGAGATTGCCGTGCTAGGTGATAATTCATGTTTTAGGGTAAAGGCTTTATTAAAAAAATTCCATTGGTTGGCAATTAACGAGCCAGCTTCGGTATTTTTTTCTAGTGGTTCAGTGAGTAATGCAAATATCACCGCACTTTCTGCTGATTTTTGCGTTAGTTCGGCCTTAACACGATCGGCCATAATCGTGGCGATTGCCACTTGGTTTTTAGCCGTTTGGGTAAATTGTAATGCCAATACCGCTATAATTGCAGTCATCAGCAATACTTGAAACAGCGCAATACCTTGTTGTTTATATTGACTAGCCATTAGTTGTACTACTTTTTAATTGGCTTATCAGTGTCAACCAGCGTCCTTGATCATTGATAAATGAAATATCGAGTGATGAGTCATCCCAAAACACCCGCAGTGTTAGCGGCATGATTCTACTTTGCCAAGCATTATATTCGCTTAACCATTGCGGTGTTTTATTGCTATTAGCCAATGGATTTTCACTTGCTACTTTCTCGGTAAATGACTGCCATGAATAAACCTGAAAATTAATAGCACTACTATTGTCAATCAAGATTTTTTCATGGCTATAGGGTAGGTCGCTATCTAAAGCTATTGTCCCAGATAACGCGCCTTCTTGATAAAGCAGATATTGTTCACCGGTCAGATTTTTTTCAACTGATAACTTAAAAAAAACTGGGCCTGAGGTATGAAATATACCGTTTTGGCTAACCGCTTTTAACGTATTTTGCTTCAAGACAAAGTAATAGCCTAAACTATTTTCTTTCTCGACCACATAAGGTGTTACCGTACTAATAACATTATTGAGCAAGATAAAATCTTTTGACTCACTCACTGCACGCGAAAAGTTACCTAATCGCCCTTCCCAGCGGTCGATAAACATCGAAAAACTCCAACTCGCCAGTAGCATAATCATCGAAAGTAAGGAAATTGAAATAAGTAATTCAATCAGCGTAAAGCCAGAGTGCTGCCTTTTCATTAGGACTTCCAACTCACTTCATTGTAGTGGTAATCTTTCACTAAACTGCCATAAGTTAAGCTTAAATTAACTTGCCAAAAGTAATAACGAACTACTCCAGCAACCCATTTACCCTCATCAGGATCAAAGCGTTTTGGTGCTGGCGCTTGCTTTAATAAACTCGATTGCCAATGATACTCAACACCGTCTATACGACCAGAACCCGATAATGGTTTTAGGGCATTGGCGCCGCGAATATGACTTTGAATGTTACTCATCACCATAGTGACCGTACTGGTAATTTTTACATTATTAGCGGCTTTACCACTTGATAGAACCGCGGTACGGTAAACAAAGGTCAGTAACGTAATCGCGGTAAATAAAATTACCGATGCCACCATAATCTCAACTAAAGTAAAGCCTTTAGTTTGCGCTGGTAATTTTTGCATCCACACCCTCTACCAACTTGAAAAGATTAATTTCTTTGCTTTTATTGGCAAAATTTACCATTAAAATCTCAGGACTGGGATAACCACGGCTATTAAATCGAACTTGCTGCTGCGCAAAACTGATATGTTCATAACGCAGTGTTGTGGTTTTTTTTTGGTTTTTAATCACTGAGCCTTGGTTTTGATTAAAATCTATTTGATGGACAGTTGCACTGACAAAAGATAAATAACTAATTTTTTTTAAGTCATTCTTTAATTGTATAAATTCTGCTTGTGCTTGTGCCTTGGCAAGAAAATTTATCGACGTCGGGCCGACTAAGGTGATCAACAACGACATAATAGTGATCACTGTTAGCAGTTCTATCATAGTAAAACCGCGCGACAACGCTTGCTTGCTTATTGGCATTAACACACTAAATGCCAATATCGTTTACAGAGACTATGCTCATTAGCATCACCACAACCACAGAGCCAACAATACCGCCCATAATTAAAATCATGATCGGCTCTAGCAAGCTCGTGACCCGGTCTGTCCATGTGGAAAATTGATTACGCGAGCGAGTCGCGATTTCTTCAAATACCGGCGCCATCTTGCCACTTTCTTCACCCACCTCTAATAAAGAGACAAATAAGTCGGGAAACAAGCCGCTTTGCTTTAATGAGGTCGATATGGCCTCGCCTTTGCGCACCTTGTCGTTAATACTGCTCAACTTATTGGCAATCACTTTATTTTTAATACTACCGGCAGAGAGCGATAAGGCTTGATCTATTTTAACGCCAGAATACAACATCAATGACATGCTACTTGTGTAACGCACACGCTCAATAAGCAAAATTGATTGGCTCAATACCGGCACTTGTAGCATGTATTCATCGAAACGGTGCGACCAGATGCCTTTTTGCATGGCGGCACGAAAAGCGAACACGCTAAGCACAATAAAGACGCCAGCATGTATCTGATAATTTTGTATCGCCTCTGAAACTGCTAGTAATATTTGTGTATAAAGCGGTAATTCTGCCACGTCGGCAAACATAACAGTTAATTTAGGCACGACAAAATTAAAGATAAATAAGATGGCGAGAATACAAACCATGAGAATAACTGAAGGGTATGCTATTGCTTGAATAATTTTATTACGAAGTTCTTTTTTGTGTTTTAAATCTTGAGCTAAACCAGAAAAAACCAGCGCTAGATTACCGCTAGATTCACCAATTTTAACGAGATTGATATATTGCTTATCGAAAATGTCTTGATGACTTTGCATTGCCACACTTAACGCTAAGCCTTTGCGAACATTGATAGATAGATCCATTAACAGTTCAGCTAAAGCACCACCAGCCTTTGCTGAAGCAAGTACAGCAAGTGCTTTGTCAATTTTTACCCCGCTATTAAGTAACAAGTTTAGCTCAGCAGTAACAAACTCAAGATCGTCGGCACTGACTTTATCGGTGCGACTAAACCCCAAATTAACTTTTTCGTTAACCTGAACAACGGTAATGGGCTTAAGCTTATCTGCTTTTAAAATTTGTGCCGCCGCTTGGACATTTAATGCACTTAACTCTCCGGATGCAATAGCGCCTGAACTGTCGAAAGCTTTGTACTTAAATGTTTTCATTATCCGGCAACTCGAATAACTTCGTCTATCGACGTAATTCCCGTCAGTGCTTTATATAAACCATCTTCTAGCAAGTTACGATAACCTTTGCGTACTGATATTTCGCGTACCGCAGCGGGGAAGTCTTTGCCTTTTGCTAGCTTTTTAATTTCGTCATCACATCTAAGGTATTCAACAATCGCAATACGACCTTTATAGCCGGTATGATTACAATGTTCGCAACCTTTAGCTACACGCACGTTTGCAGTCATCGCATATCTATTGATAATGTTATTTAACTGATACTTATCTTGTAGCGCTGCAAAGTTATCGGCGGGCACTGAACAGTGAACACAAAGCTTTCTAGCTAAACGCTGGGCGATAATAGAGGTAATGGCGGCATTCAGTAAAAACTCTTCTGCCCCTAAGTCGATTAATCGAGTATAGGCACTTGCCGCATCGTTAGTATGTACCGTACTGAAAACTAGGTGACCTGTTAACGCGGACTGCATGGCAATTTTCGCTGTTTCAGCATCACGTATCTCACCTAGCATGATCACATCAGGATCTTGCCTGACAATGCTTCTTAACCCTGCGGAGAAGTCAAAACCTATATCTGCTTGTACTTGGACTTGGTTAACCCCTTCCAATTGGTACTCTACCGGATCTTCAAGTGTGATAATTTTGACATCACTATTGTTTAGTGCGTTCAAAAAGGTATATAAACTGGTGGTTTTACCACTACCCGTTGGGCCAGTTAATAAAATAACCCCAGCAGTCGTCGTCAAGTCTTCTTCAATACAGGCTTGAATATCTTCTGAAAGCCCTAGTACTTCCATTTTATATTGAATCGCTTCTTTTCTTAAAAAGCGCATAACAATACTTTCACCATCATTTACCGGCAACGCCGAAACCCGTATATCAAACTCTTCAGAGGCTATCTTCATTTCAATCTTACCATCTTGAGGTTTGCGTTTTTCAGCAATATCCATACCTGATAGTATTTTTAGCCGTGATGCGACCGGCAAGCGCATTTTGGCTGGCAGCATTTCAATATCTTGCAACACCCCATCGATTCTAAAACGAACACGGTATTTGCCTTGCCAAGGTTCAAGGTGCATGTCAGAAGCGCCTAGCTTTAACGCTTTACCAATTAAGCTATTTAGCTGATTGACTGTCGGTGCTTCTGAGGCAAGTTCCTTTAACCTTTCTTCTTCTACCGATGACAACTCATTGACTTCGCTTTCTATATTAGGGTCACGATAAGACGCTTCAACAAGCGCTAACGTTTCCTCGTCGAGTATATTTAATTGGTATTGAATTTGGTAGAAGTCTAATTGTTGGCGTAACTCAATTAACAGCGGATCCATAACGCCAATAATCCAAACATTATTTTCAATAGACAACGGAAACCATTGCTGCTCAGTTAAGGTAGTTAATGATATTTTTTCTTGCCAATCAGGTCGCTGCCATTGCGCAAGTTCAGCGACGGTTAATAAGGGCAACTGTAAAAACTTAGCATAAAAGGACGGTACTAACTCTTCGGACATTGCCCCCATGTTGACCAGTAATTTTTCGATACGATTATTTGAACGGACTTGGTAAGCAATCGCCTTATCAAAATCACTTTGTGAAACACCAAATTCATTGGTTAAAAGTAATTGTAGTTCCATTATTGGTGCACAATATCTTCGTTATCATCACTGCCACCATCAAGACCGTCTTTTGCTAATGATTTCAGTTTATAAGGTAAACCATTGTCGCCCGGCACTTGATAAATATAAGGATTATTCCACGGATCCATCGGAAGCTTTTTAGGTAAGTAGGGGCCGTCCCAGCCACGTTTAGTCGATGCACGTAATTCTGCTAAGCTATCAGGGTAACTACCAACATCTAATCGATAGGTGTCGAGCGCAGTTTCGAAATTTTGCATTTGAGCGGCTGCAACCTTGCGTTGTGCGCCATCGGCTTTGCCTAACATTTTTGGTGCGACTAACGACATAAGCAAGCCTAAAATAGTGATGACAATTAATAATTCAATGATAGTGAAGCCGCGAGAATATAAAATTTGAGTTGGTTTAATTTTCATAATAACTAATAGTAAACTTGTTTAAATTGTATTGAGTCTAACAGGAGTGATTTTAGCTGTCGACGATAAAAATATAAAAATATGTTTCAAAAAGCGACACTTACCTAAGAAACTTAACTAATTTCCATGCATGTTGGAGAGCGTAGATATAACAAACAAAAATAAGCATAAAAACCAATAACATAAAGCCTTCAGGCACGTTAAACTGTTCTCCTAATATCCCCAACAAAGCCATAGTAATAGCTAAGAGGCTTATACATAACAAGGCTTGTCGAGAACTTAAGCCTAATCTCATGCATATATGGTGTAAATGCTCATTATCAGCTTTAAAAGGTGACGTGCCTTTGCGAACTCTTCGAATCATAATGGCGAACATATCCATCAGGGGTACGGCAATAATCCATAGCGCAGTAACCGGCCTAAATGACGCATTCACGGTTAACGTTGATTGAGTACCAATAACTAACAACCAAATGACAGTTAAGCCCAAAAACATGCTACCCGCATCACCCATAAATATTTTCTTTCCTCTTGGACTTCTGGTACTGACATTATAAAAAAGATAAGGGATAGTCGCGGCAACTAAGATAAGCGGTAATAATATGTCATCATTGGCATTATTTAATAGCGTTAAAATTGCGATGGATGAAATTGAAATGATACTCATAGAACCTGCCAGACCATCGATTCCATCAATCATATTAAATGCATTGATACAAGTTACGCAGGCCAGCATGGTAAATAGCATACCGTAACGACCGATATCTACATCATTGATAAAAAAAACGTTACCAAATGTATGAATATAAATACCCGCACCGAATACCATTATGGTAGCCACGATACCTTGAAAAATGATCCGGGGGGTAACACTCAAATCATAAATATCATCCATGGTCCCGATAAAGACCAACAGTGCAGATGATATTAAATATAAATTAAGTAATTGGCTTTGTTCTAAAAATACAGAAGAAGCGATTAATACCCCGGTGAAAATTGAAATACCACCAATGAGCGGAATAGCGCCGTCGTGTCTTTTTCTTTCGCTAGGAACGTCAATTAAACCTATGTGCGGCGCTAATGGCAACAGCACTTTAATTGTCAAAATAGACACTGAGAGTGTAACAATAAGAGCAGAGAAAAATATAAACATGTGACCTAAACCAAATAATAAGAATAATTGAAACATCAAAACTGCGTGTCATCACATCATCTAATGATAGCTAAATGAGTATAACACCCTAAAACCACCGCAAAAAGCCTTCAACAATTTTAACGGTAAAATAATCAAACTATCTATGCTGTACCAACTAAGCCCAATAGCAAACTTTTAATAGGGTTATAAGGTCGATACCGCTTTTACAGCGACCGCTGACTGATAAACAATCTGGGTTATAGCTTGCCAAAGTGTTAAGTCTTCCATGTAATAGGTGTCTAAAGGCACGACAACGGTGTCACCAGGCAATAAGTAATCATTTCTACTTTCATACCAATTGCCCGCATTAGGAATTTGCACCGCTCCATTGGCCTTAATAATATATACCCGCTCTTCATCAGCTTGTTTTTTATTACCACCACTTAACTTAATATAATCAAACGCAGTTAAACCACTTTTATAGACATGAGAGCTAGCCACCTGTACTTGCCCTACGACGTTAATTGAATTAAGTTTTGCGGGCATATAGAGTACATCACCATTCTCTAATGTGACATCAAAACTATCACCTGACATGATTAAAGGTATATCAACAACCAAACGACCAATGGGTTCAACATTAGTTAAATCAGCGAGTAATTGGCTCGTTTGTTCGTAATCAAAACTGGCGGAGTTATCTCTTTGTGACAAACTTTTAGACGCTATTTCCATGCGCAAACTTTCAGAAACTTTGACTAAATTTTGTAGTTCAAGTTGTTTTAACTTTTCTCGTGTAAAAAGCGAAGCATCTAAATAGGCAAAACGGGTAAAGCCACCAGCCCTTGCGATTAATTGCCCTAAAGTTTCACCACGGCGAATAGTATATTTACCTGGAAACATAAACTCTCCACGTAACTCGACAATATGATTATTTTGCCACGCTGGAATATGGTGAATATTCAACCTATCTTTGCTTTCTAGCTTGATATTTTTATTATTTCCACCAATTAAAGCAGCCCCTAAATCCACATCGATTGCCAATTTAGTAGCATGAGCGCCATTAACGTCATTACGTGTCAATTCTGCTTTACCTAAAAATGCCGATTCTTTTAAGCCACCGGCGGCTTTAATCAAGTCACTTACGTGATTATCTTTCGCAAGCGGGTAAGTACCTGGCGTTTTAACCGCACCATCGATTTCAACTAATTGGATAGGCAGCCCTGCAGAAGCCTGGCGTCTAAGCTGCTCTATAACTGGAGCCAACAACCTCTTTCTAGAGAAGAAATTAAGCTGTCGAGTTTCAGGTTCATTTTCGGCTTGTTCATCGGTTAATTCACTGATAGAACGATACGTTTGCTTTAATGTTTCTTTCGCCTTGTCAACCTCAACATCAGCAAACATTGTAGGAAGCTCGCTACTTTCGCCGTAATATTGCCAAAACATTTTATTTTCATATGCGATTTCTGCATCAGACTTTTCTAATTCAAACAGCTTTTCCTGCGTTAAAGCAAAGCTATCAAGCGCTTTAAAATCATCTGAAGGAACTTCAATATTTGAAAAAACCAAGATTTTATCTCCTGGCGCTAATAATAAATTATCACTAGAGCTGTGATCTGATATAGCATTGAATAAACTAAACTGCAGTACTTCTATATTACGACCAATATCCTTTTCTCTTATAACTAAGTTATAAGTTAAATCAGCATCGTTCAACATATATGCTTCTATACTAGGCAATAGATCGACTACTTTTTGCCCTTTAATCCATTGATAATTCCCTGGCCGTGATACTGCGCCAATGATAGTAACTGATTCTTTAAAAACATCTGAGGTTTCCATAACATTGATATTATCGCCAGACTCAACAGCCGCTTTTAACGCTAGTTCATCAGAAAGGTCAATATTAATAATGGTGCGGAGATTATTTTTATTATATCGTTCAACAATTGTTGACGAAGAGAATGCTGAAGGAAGTAGACCTCCCGCCATATCGATAACTTCTTTAAAGTTTTCCGAGCCGTTCAACTCATAAATAGCAGGACGTCTCACTTCACCGGTAATAGTCACCTGACCACCAAGTGGCGCAATAAAGACTACATCGCCTGACTTTAGTAACAGATCATTCGAAGAATCACCTGAGATTAATAGTTCATACAAGTCTAATGTGGTAATCAACTTACCGCCACGTTTCAATTGAATTTGACGCAGTGACCCGATCTCATTAATTCCACCAGCGGCAAACAAAGCGTGGGTGATACTAGATAGCGCACTTAACACGTAGGAACCTGGTCGGTATGCATCCCCTAAAACAAAAACACGAAGCGCTCTAAGTTCTGAGAATGTAACAATGACATCAACACCAAGTATTTTGTTTTTAATTGCACTTGCTAGAAATTTTTTAGCTTCAAAGAACGTCAGACCAGCGACTTTATATAGCCCTAATTCAGGGACTACTATCTCGCCTTCCCTTGACACGGCTAGGACAAAATTTAAATTTTCTTTACCAAAAACTTTAATATCGAGCACATCACCTGAACCTAAAATATAATCTTCAGGCACCGCGATATCGACTGCTGGCGCAAATGTTGTTGGGGCATTAGCAAAAACATCGTATCCAAAAGGTTTTATTTCCTTTTCGTCGTCCGCTAAAACCTCCATATTCCCCTTATCTTCAATGCCCTCTAAAGTAGGATTGCCAAATTGATCAAAAGTTGTACCACGAGGAAAATATTGTTGCAGTTTAGGTTCAGTAGCATTGTTAGATGATTTATCTAATGATGAAAATTGTGCTTGAATAGTTTTAACATCAACCCCCATACTTTGTGCTACGGCTTTTTGTTGTGCAGGAGAAAGCTTCTTAAACTGTTCAATTTGTTGCGGTGAGATATTATTAAGGGACTGCGCTGCGCACGTTGAATAAATGCAAAATAGTACAATAGGTAGTAAAACATATTGATATATATAATTTTTCATTGAAAACGACATTTCCTTCAAATAATTTTTAATAAACGACTCGATTGACACTATAAAATCAACGCGAGTTTACCATCAACTAATCATGAGCGCTATATGATAGTCCTATCTAAACTGATAAATTCAATTGAACGTTTTAATTAATTCACTCGCTATCGTTTCTTTAAGTCTAGTGCGTGGGCTTTTCTTTGGATACAATAGCAGCTTACACTTACTCATTTATTCTGATATTTATGGCCATTTATTTTTCTGCTAATAAAATCCCTGCACTGCATAACTTTAGCTTACATCAGCGGCAAGCCATTCTAACCTTGGCGCAAGCAAAGCTTTCTGCCCCTGAAAAATTCATTCTCAATATTATTAAATTATCACTGCTGATCCCACCATTTCTATTTATCGCAAGTTTACAAGGTGTTGCCGTGATAATATCAATTGTAATTATCCTCATTAGCTATTTCTTGTTGTTAAGACCTATTATGCTCTTTTTTTCAGCAAAACATCTCGATAAAGCGATTGCCCAATACCAAAAAAGCGAACAATAGTTCGCTTTTTATCCGCTATGCAATTTTGCTTAGACAATCTTTAACGCTATAGCGTGTGCTTTGAAAATTTAAGGCTCTAATTCATTTAGCTCTTCTAAATAAGCATCAATATTTTCTTCTTCGGCCTGGTTAACTTCAACCGGTGGATTACCGTCGTATACCTTGTATTGCATATTTTGGAAGTAGGCATTTTTAACAAACTCATAAGGGTCAATGGCGTCATTTAAAATAGCTTCTTGATCAGCCAACGAAGCTCGAGCTTCCAACCCCAAAATTCCGGCGCGCAGTAAATTCGGCCAAAAGTCGATAACAGCAAGTGGCCAATAGTAATGGTCAACGTAATCACCCACTTCTTCACGCACTGATGAAGGCCCAAGCGCAGGAACCACTAAATAAGGTCCATCGCTGACACCGTAACTGCCAAGTACTTCGCCGAACTCTTCTTGTTTTCGATTCCAACCAAAGTCACTAGCAGGGTCAAAAAAACCTAACAAGCCGACAGTTGAATTTAAAACAAAGCGACCAGTAGATTTTGCCGCATCAGTGAATTTTGCTTGCAGTAAGTGATTAATAATTGTTGAAGGCTCATTTAAGTTAAGCGCCATATTATGCACACCGGCGCGCAAATCTGTCGGCATATATTCAACATAGCCTGCAGATGCCGGCTTAAATACATATTTATCGGCATAATCCCAGGTAAAAGTCCAAAATGGTCGATTAATAACTTCAAGGGGATCTTTTGCATCTGATAAGGCCTGTTCAGATGATGGTGTTGTCGAACAAGCGGCTAAAAACAACGAAAGCAGTATGGTTATGAGGAGTTTAAGACCAAAAGTTGATTGGGCTTTCATTACAAATTTTCTTATTGTTTTCACTACAGGGGTCCTTGTATAGCAATATTTATGATAGTTTCACGCTAAAGAATTGAATTCAAATTCATAGCTGCTAGAGTTTATCACGGCCAACAAGCAACTAGCATTAATAGTTCGTTTAAAAAT
>CAXBNP010000056.1:0-15348 GCA_963977145.1 uncultured Colwellia sp. | reverse complement strand
GATGAACATGCGCACGCACATTCTGCAAGCTACACAGGTAAAAACACCTTTATCACGGATTTTGTTTTTAAATGGGCACCCAAGGGAAACTATAAATATCAACATCTAACCTTAAGCGCTGAATATTTTAGAGTCAGCGACTTTATGGTACCTGAGCTTCATGATGAAGATGAAGAAGCGCATCATGAAGAAGATGATAATAGTAAAGATTATCATCAAGCTTGGTATGTTAGTGGTGTTTATCAATTTTCACCAAATTGGTCTGCTGGATTGCGCTACGGCGAGTTAGATAGCCAACTTCAAGATGAAGAGCACTTTGATACTCAGGAACTAAAAGAAACGGAGCTAAGCATTGCTTGGCATAATAGTCACTTCTCTACAGTTCGTTTAGAGCTGAGTCATCAAAGTAATGTTGGTTTTGAAAATGCTCAAAATGATAATGTTATTAGCTTACAATATGTTATGGCTTTGGGGGCTCACAGTGCGCATCAATTTTAAACTCATATTAAGCAGTGTTCTGCTAATCTTAAGTCACAGTGCGTTTGCGCAACTTAATATTTTCACTTGCGAGCCAGAATACGCGGCTTTAGCAAAGGAACTTGCGCCAGATGCTCGAATATATTCGGCAACCACCGCCATGCAAGACCCACATCAAGTTCAGGCTCGACCTAGCTTAATCGCTAAAATGCGCCAAGCAGACTTAGTTATTTGTGCTGGTGCTGAATTAGAAGTTGGCTGGTTACCTATGCTGCAAATGAAAGCGGCTAATGCGCAAATACGTAGCACAGACCAAGGCTTGTTTTTTGCTGTTGAGCATGTACAAACCTTAGACCAAATGAACACTGTTGATCGTAGTATGGGTGACGTACATAGCTTAGGTAATCCGCACGTGCATTTTTCGCCTCAGCGTATGCTAGCTATTGCTAAAGCGCTCACGCAAAAGCTAATCCAGTTGGATGTAGAGCAAAGCGAAAGTTACCAACAGCAGTTAGCAAGTTTTTCTGAACGCTGGCAATCAGCCACCTTGAATTGGCAAAAAACCGTGAGTCACTTGAACAACATGAAGGTGATTGCTTATCACTCAACGTTTCGCTATTTGTTTGAATTTTCCGGTATTGAACAAGTCGCTGATTTGGAACCCAAACCTGGATTGCCACCGACAAGTGGTCATTTAGCCAAACTGTTAAAGCGTGCAAAGCAAGGTGACGTCAGCGCGATAGTCGTGGCGTCTTATCAATATCAACGTGGTGCTAATTGGCTCGCCCAGAAAGCTAACTTACCGGTTGTTGTACTGCCACTTTCGGTTGGGGGTAATGAGCAAAGCACTGACTTATTTAGCTTGTACGACAGCGTTCTTGATTTACTGATACAAGAATATAACCCTCAAAAAGTGCATCAGCATTGATAGGTACTCACGATGGATTATGAATTGTTCACCATATTGTTACCGGCATTTGCTGCCGGCGTTATAGTACTTTCAACCCATGTTGTCTTGGGCAAACAAGTATTAAAGCGTGGCATTATTTTTATCGATTTGGCCATTGCGCAAATTGCTGCGTTGGGCGCGATTGTCGTCGGTATGGATCATGACATTGGTGAACTTGCCTACGCTAATATTTGGATGCCAGCACTATTTGCTTTAGCAGGCGCAGGCGTTATCGCATGGTTGGCTAAGCATATGGCGGAAGAGCTAGAAGCAATGATAGGTTGTTTTTACGTCCTGTCAGCCGTTGCGGCTATGCTATTGTTATCTAATGATCCCCATGGTGCTGAGTTGCTTAAGCAGCTTATGTCTGGACAGATCCTTTGGGTAAGTTGGCAACAACTGCTGCTACCGGCCGTGGTTTATAGTGTCATTCTTGCTTTAATATTTGCTAGGCCCAAAGTATTAGATGGTGCGGCCTTCTATCTATTATTTGCCGTTGTGATCACCTTGTCGGTTGAACTTGTTGGCGTTTATCTTGTTTTTAGCACCTTAATATTGCCAGCATTAGCCATTAATAAGTTATCAGGACGGCACGTATTGTTATGGGCCTATGGTGTTGGTTTAGTCGGTTACTTGCTCGGTTTGTATTTATCCGCGAGTTTTGACCTCCCTAGTGGCGCCGCTATCGTCGCGACATTAGCATTAAGTGCCATAATTTTTAGGCTGGTAAGTAAAGCTAAGTTGAAAAGTTAACTAAGCTTACGGCTTATTTCTAAATAGGAGCCCTTGTGGCTCCTTTTTTATTTGTTTTTATATCATAGGCTTATTTGATTGCAGGTTTTAATATGTCTTTTTATTAAGCTTTTTAACAAAATATCCGAAATTCTTCGTAGTCAAAAATCAACTTGGTTAACATAACTTTACATATTAGTTAAATTTCATATTGAACTTATCTGTTAATGCTGAGCATTATTTGTTATAAAAACTTGCTGATTTTTTTAGATGCGCAGTGCTTTAATGTTGTAAATGAAATAAAAACATATAAAAACATATAATTATAAAAGCAAACAAGGAATGAAATATGAAAGTCTTAAACAGTCGTAAACACACTCTCGCCTTAAGTATTACCGCGGCCTTATTCGCCTCGCAAAGCTTTCTTGCCGTTGCGGCAGAAGCCGACAGCGTTGAAAGAATTCAAGTAACCGGTTCTCATATCAAGCGAACTGATATGGAGGGACCATCGCCGTTAACGTCACTGAGTGCGGAAGATATTGCTAATAGTGGGGTTACTGATCTCATTGGTCTTTTTACTAAGTTACCTATGGCCGGACAGGGCACTTTTTCTACGCAAGGAAACAGCAGTGACAATACCAGTAATGGTGGCTCAAGTGTTTCTTTACGTGGTTTAGGCGCCGACTCAACGTTAATTTTAGTTAATGGTCGTCGAGTTTCTGTTTCACCATTTGCTAATAATATTGATACCGCATTTGTTGATATTAACAATATTCCACTAGCAGCCATTAAACGCGTTGATATTCTAAAAGATGGTGCCTCAGCAACTTATGGTTCTGATGCGGTTGCCGGCGTTATTAATATTGTTTTAAGAGACGATGTTGAAGGCGTTGAAGTATCGGCAAAATTCGGCGACACCGCTGATGGTGGTGGTGAAGAAAAAAATATCAGTATTGTTTGGGGTAACTCAACAGAGAAAAGTAGTCATACTTTTGCCTTAGATTATTTTGATCGTGAAGAAATTTTGTATGGTGACCGCGATTATTCAAAGTCAGCTAACCAAGCAGGATTAAGACCTAATGACCCATTTGCTACTGATTTTAGAAGTTCATCAGGGTTTCCTGGAACCATAGCATTAGCAAGTGATTCGACTAATCGTATGCCAGATACTTTTGGCAATGATGTTTGTCCTGCAGAGCAAATCGTTGGTAACCTTTGTCGTTATGATTATGCGCCAATGATGACTTCAGTGCCGGCTACAGAACGCGCAAGTTTTATTTATATGGGTAAATATGAAATTAACGATCATTTACGCGCTTTTGCAGAATTAAACGGTCAGCATTCAAAAACTACCATTCGTGGTGCCGGCAGCCCAAGTTTTAATGAACTATTTATGGCCGGTGATAATGTAAATCACCCATTTGCCGATATGGCCACTCATGAGTTTTATCAGCAAGATTTAACTATGCGTCGCCGTATGGTTGATATTGGTAATCGTGAAAAACGTGTAACCTCAGATTATTATCGCTCAATTCTTGGTTTACAAGGTGAGTTTCAGGACTGGAGCTGGGAAGTTGCTTATAACTATATTAAAAGCACATCAACTGAACGTGGCGTAAATGGTTTCCCAAATTCACGTCGTACGCAAGAAGCGATTGATAGCGGTTTGTGGAACCCGTTTGAACCATCAAGTAATAGTCAGGAATCATTAGACTTTATTGAAACTACCACCGCGCGTATTGGTAAATCAACCAGTAAGTCATTTGACGGTAAAATTAGTGGTTCATTGATGGAAATGTCACATGGCGATCTTGGTTTAGCGGTCGGTTTTGAGTATCGCGAAGAGAGTATTAGCGATAACCCGGATGATCAATTCTTACGTGGTGAAGTTTTTGGCACAGAAGCAACACAAGCCAATGGCTCACGTGATAATACTTCGGTTTTTGCCGAATTAGCCATTCCTGTGCTTGATAATTTGGAAGTACAGGTTGCGGTACGTCATGAAGATTACAGCGATTTTGGTACTACTACAGATCCGAAAGTAGCCTTTATTTGGCAACCCACTGAGTCTTTATCATTACGTGGCTCATACGGTACGGCATTTAGAGCACCGTCATTACATCAAATTGGCTTAGGCAATACCGATGAATCACCTAATTTAGTTGATGATGTACGTTGTGCAGCTGTTGGTAATATTAACAAAGCCTGTGAGCCGCAAGAGTACACTGCTGTGCTATCAGGTAATGCTGATTTAGGACCAGAAGAATCGACAAGTTATAACTTAGGTTTAATCTATGAAATAGCGGATAATTTAGACTTTTCAATAGATTATTACGATTATGATATCGAAAATGTCATCACTAAAGATACGCAGTTTAAATTTAGTACTTTAGGTGCGGACCCAACAGTTGTGGAACGTTTACCGTCAACAATCGCTGGCGATCCAGGTGAAGTTGTACGTATTTTCGATCAATATGAAAATATCGGTAATATCACGACATCGGGTTTAGATATTGAAGCTAACTATGGTTTAGAAACCGATATGGGTGATTTCAGATTCTCCTATGTTGTTAACTACGTTTTATCTTATGAAGATGCTCGTCCAAATGCCGATGGCAGTATGCGCATTGATACCCAAGAAGGTGATTTTGAACAACCTGAAATACGTTGGTCATTTAACACAGTTTGGGTACAAGGTGATTGGAATGCCAGCATGGCAGTAAACTATATTGGCGAATTTAAGCAAGACGCCTCAGTAGCTACTGAAGGTATGAGTGATGTAGATTCATGGACAACGGTTGATACCACAGTGAATTATATCGGCATAGAAAATACTACCTTAAGTATTGGTGCGACTAACTTGTTTAATGAAGAACCACCGTTTGCTTATCATGACTTTATGGGTTTTGTGAATAGCACGCACAATAGCCAAGGTCGTTTTGTTTACGTGAAGGCAAGCTATAAGTTCTAAATAACGCTTAGCATTTTAACATGTTAAAAAGCTCTTACCTGGTTAGAGCTTTTTTTATCACTTAAATTGCTATATGCAGCGTTATGTCTTTTTAAAATCCATAATAATAAAAAAGCCCTCAAATTTGAGGGCTTTTTTATTACTGAACAGGCACTATTTTTTCAGTCGTCGCAAGATAAGGCCAATTAAACCTATGCTAAAAATAGCTAGCGTAGCAGGCTCTGGAACAGCAATTAAAAATACCCCATGCCAATGCAGTTGGTCGGTAGACTTTCCTTCAAGGTCTTTGCTATATGAGTAAGCAAAATGAGACACTTTGTCACCGTATGTACCCATAGAATCCATTATACCGGCTGAGTTTCGAAACATACCAAAAGTATGTTTTGAAAGTGTCTCTCCAAATAATTGACGAAATTCGATGGTTTTTACGTTGTTGGTATAGATGGCATTGAAAGTAGTTGAAAAATCAATGCCAGAGAAAAAAGATGAAAATAAATCAACAACTTCGGCCTCCGTTGCATATCTATAATTAGCGTAGGCTGCACCGGCAGCGCTAAATGATAAACCGTCAGTCACTGATAAATCCAACCAAGTGAGTTTAGTCGTTGTGTCATAGACAGCTAAGTTATCATTTAAAACATTAAAATCCTTTTCGATTAACCCTGCATTAGCAAGATTAACTATGCTAATCAGGGTAAACATTAGTCCAACAAATGCAGTATTTAAGAATTTAATTCTCATTTAATCTTCCTTTTATTCATTTTTTATACTTATATCATCAGGAATTAGTAAAATACTATGTAGGTTTTCACCCTAAGCAAAAAACATGCCTTTTAGTCTTTATGCTTTTATTTCAATAGGCTAATGTTTTAGTATTATTTTTATGTTGCAAAAGTGTAAAATTTATCGACATGGTGATCTTTTATAAATATATGAATTTATCCAATAAAATATAAATGACTAGGTTTTGTTAGTTTAAATTAAAAAAAGCTATCAACATGCTATTTTATTAAGATAATTAACATTAAAGCAACTAAAGAACCGCTTAAAACTTATGTAAATAACGGCTTTGGTATTGTTTTTTAAGTGCTGCTGGTCTTTTAAAGGCTTTATTATTGTTTAAAGTGATATTTTTTTCAGGAGTAAACTGTGTATCAATACCTATTAAATTAGGCTAAATTGAGTTAGTTAGCCTTCATAAATAAAACTAATTAGCATACCAGCAGGGCGGTTAACTATATTGGCGAGTTTAAGCACGATGTTTCAGTAACTAGAGATGGCCTGAATGATATAGATCTATCGACCGAGTTTGACGCTAAAGCATGTCAGTAATTTTAAACTATGGCAAAGTGATTAAAAAAAAGTAAAAAGGCCTTTGATAAGTCAAAGGCCTTTTTTCATCGCGGGAATTTACATGAGCTATAGAGCAAAAAGTTAATACGGGTAAAGCAAAATTCTAGATAATACTTTGAAGCAATTGGCGATAGCTGCAATCCACATCATGCTAAAAGTTGACAGAAACCTTGGTAAGGGCGGCATAATCTACAATATCAACTTGACCGATACTATTTTGTAAACGGGCAGCCGTTTTTGTTGCATTATGCTGTTCAGCAAAGCTAATTACATCAACATTATTGCACATTAAATTCAATGCCACCTTGTACTCGGTTAGGTTATAGTCTGAAAGGGCATTTTTTAACTTTATTGGTTTATTACTTGCCGCAGCAACACAGATATTTATTAGTACACGTTCTAAGTTTGGCTGCATAGGGACCGCACTTGAGCTGTTAGTAAATAGTAAAGCCAGCAGTGCAACTGAGGTAGTTTTAATTGCATTTAATTTATTCATAAGTACTCTCCAAATTAAAATTTATGTAACGCTTGTACTTGAATGTACCTATTAAGAGTGGCTTAAATTAATGAAAAAGTTGTATTGAATTTATAGTGTGATGTAACAAAAAATAACTAACTAAATATATTTTTTTAATGCAAAGTATTCATTAATATTAAAAAGTTTTATTCATCGCTACCCTTGTCGACATCAATATTTACATTGTGTGACAGAATCAAATACTAACGTGTCATCCATGTCAGTTGTCGCATGTTCAGTAACATGCTTGTGGCATATTTCAGGACTAATACAGGAGATGAACAATAGTATGATGGGAAACTTTTACAGCTAAGTGCTAATAAACTTCACGCATAATATATGCTTAGCTTGGTAAGTACACTGACCAAACTTGGTGCGACGAAAACATTAGCAAGCTAGCCAAATCATCAACATGGTGATCAATAAGTTAGTCACAAGTTAATCAATTTGCCATCAAAGCCGTAATTCACTAAAGACTAAAATAGTGCTATGGCATGCAGACTTGATTTCGGCCAGCGTCTTTTGCTTTATACAGGTATTTATCTGCGTCTTTAAGCATAAGATCTAAATTGTATGCACTAGCATTTTGGCAGGTAGCAAGTCCAACGCTAATGGTGAAATTTATCGACGTAATTGCAGCGATTATCACCGCACTTTGTTCGATAGTTTTTCGAAATGCTTCGAGTTTTTCATTGGCATTAGCTAAGGTTGAATCGCTGAGTAAGATCGCAAACTCTTCGCCGCCTAATCGCACTATAATGTCACTATTCCTGAAATACTGGCGCATTGTTTGGGTGAGGTTTTTCAGCACTTCATCACCAATATGGTGGCCGTATTGATCATTGATTTTTTTAAAATGATCGATATCAATCATGGCAAGTGTCACTGGCTTTTTGTTTCTTTTTGAATAGTAGAGCAAAGCTTGTGCAGCCTCGAAAAAACCTCTTCGGTTAAGCAACGACGTTAGCGGATCTCTAACACTCAGCTCTTTTAGCTGTTCCTCGCGCTCTATTTGTGCAGTAATATCCCGTTCTACCGCGGCAAAATAGTAAACATCATCAAATTCACTTTTCATTGGCACAATATTCATGTCTAACCAATATTCTTTACCTGTTTTTGAGTAATTTAGTATTTGTGCCTTTATAGCTAATTGTTGAGATAATGCCGTGCGAATTTTATCGGTTGTTTCTACACTGGTATTCGGTCCTTGCAATATTCGAGGTGTTTTACCTATCGCCTCTTCTTTCGTATAGCCCGTTAACTCAGTAAAAGCCTGGTTAACGTAAACAATTTTAGGACCATCTTCTACGATCGGAGTGGCATCTGTCACCACAATAATATCATTGGCAAGTTCGACTATATCTTCAAAAGGGATGATCTTCTTTTGGCGAGTAATATCCAAAAAACTGACCACTATTTACTTTATTTGTTGTTGATCATTGAACTCTGGAAAAGCGTTACACAACACCCAAGTGACTTGGTCAGACGAGCTGTCTAAAATACCGACTTCTAAGTTAGTGATTGGTGTTTTGGTTTTAATGACGCGATTTACTGGGAAACAATCAACACTCATTACTTGGCTATGTTTATCTAAAAATCGCCAGTTTGGATCCAGTGCATCTTTACCTAATGCTTGACTGCTAGTTAACCGCAATAGTGCTAACGCTTTAGGGTTAGCATAAATTATTTTGGTATCTTGGCTGTGCACAACCACGCCAGTGTGGAGATTTTCTAGCAGGGCAGCGGAGTCAAGTTGTGATAAATTCAATTATTTTTCCATAAATGAGACTGTGTATCGATAAAGCATAAAAGACCTATCTCGCCTAGTCAATTTTTCAAAATAGTGTAGCTTGCTCTCTACCGATAATTAACAATCCTTATTTACCATCAATGAGATAGTGATAATGTCCGCTCATGGCAGCCTAAGATAGGCTTATTGCTAAGCTCATCGAATGAAAGTCGCTCAGGCTATGCTAGTTTTGCCAATCTTCGCTGCTTAGTGAACAGCTTTATTTTCTTCAGCACGTAACTTAAAATATATTTCCCGTTGTTCTGCTGCTCGCTTGTCTGATTCTCTCAAGATGGCAAGCCAATCAGGATGCTGCCTCAGTCTTTTAAACATAGGTATAGTTTTGTAGTCATAGTCAACAATGTAATTATTAGCCAAAGCTAGTTTTAAATTTGCTATAGCTTGCTCTGTATTCCCCTCAAGATAAGCAATTTCCATCACTTTAATTGCTATAGAGCTGGTGCCCCAATATTTAATCTTCGCATCGATCTTAGAAGACAACAGCGCTTTTTCTTTATCCAAAAGCTTTTTTGCTATTGCCGTTTCACCGAGCTGCAGGTAGCTATAAATCCGCTCTATACCCGTGTCATCATATTCCGTAAGGTTGTAGTATTTTACCGCCTCACTATAGTTCTCTGCGCGAGCTTCTGCTTGAGCACGAATAAATAAGCCAATAGCATCATTTTCACTACGTGGATACAGTGCTCTTGCTTGGAGAATAAACTGTTCGGTATTACCTTTGAACCAGTAAAATAATTCAATAAAATCAGAATCTTCGAAAACACTTGCTGCTTGCTCTTTAAGGCCAATAACATTTAAAGGGATAGCGACACTATATTTATATTCTTTCTTACTCGGTGAATTTTCTAATGCTTTTTTAAAGGTCATTGCCGCTTTTGCATAGGCACCTTGAATTTGTTGAATTCGTCCGAGTATTGAATAGGGAAATGGGTGGGAGGCATTGATAGTTAGCATGTGCTCTGCAACTTTTTGTGCTTCATCAATCCTGCCAAAATCAATGAGTAGGTCACCATATTTATCATTGGCTAATATCGACATAGGGTTTAACTTTACCGCTTTTTCAACAAGCGCTAACCGTTTATCTGGTTGGCCGGTCAATATATTTGAATACCAAGAAAGTGCATCAGCATAATTAGGGTTTAGTTCAATAGCTTTCTTGAAATGACTAATAGCTTTATTAGTTTCAAAACTATCTTCTTCAATCAAAGCCATAATGCCATGCGCCTCGGGCATTTCAGGCTCGAGTTGCAGTGCCTTTTCAATCGCCAATTTGGCACGGTCTAATGCAACTTCGTTGGGTATATTTCCGTAAAGAGACTCGGTGAGGAATACAGTCGCCCAGCCTTTGCCCATCCAAGCTGGCGCATAATCAGGTGCGAGCATTACCGCATTATCAAAATGGCCCAACGCTGTTTCAATGTCAGCCTGATTGCGGTTTTCAATATAGAATCGCCCTTTGAGGTACTCGTTGTGAGCATCAGGATTGACCTTGCTCATATCGCGAGGGACAACTTTGATATTGAGGCCAAGCTTTGTTTTTAATGCCTCTACGATTGCGGCTGAAATTTCATCCTGAATGGCGAATATATCGGTCAGTTCTCGGTCATAGGTTTCAGACCATAAATGCTTATCACTGGCCGCTTCGATTAATTGTGCGGTAATTCGAATACGGTTTCCTGATTTTCTGACACTGCCTTCGAGGATATTATTGACCCCTAGTTTGGCCGCGACCTCAATAATATTTATTTTAGTTCCTTTATAGAAAAAAGCGGATGAACGCGAAGTAACATGTAGCTTAGGGATCTTAGCTAGCACATTGAGTATTTCTTCAGAAATACCGTCAGAAAAATATTCCTGCTCTGTGTCAGAAGACATATTGACGAAAGGTAGCACAGCAATAGAAGAACCCTCGGGTTCATCGACTGCTTTTGGTGTTTCGACTTTGTTAGCAAGCTCAGCCGCTAAAAGTGATTCAGCAGATTGTGTTTCAAAGCGACTTTCATAAATAAAATAACCGGCAACAACGACAAGTAAACCGATAATTATAAAGTCGAGTTTGCGACCTGTATGAGCGACGATTGAGTCTTCAGGGCTAATATCTGCTTCTCTTTTAACTCCTTCATGGGTAATTTCAAATTCCCAAGCAAAGAAAAGCGCAAAAGGAAAACCGATAGCACCAAATAAAAATACCGCGGAATTTATCCATACAGGCAAATGCAGTGCTGGCACTGCTGTCGCTGTTACTTGTACTACCACCCAAGCTAGAACCAAGTAAGCAATACCTACTTTGTAGACATTACGACGTTTGAGTTCGCTGAAGAATGAGCTAGACAAGAAAAGTCCTTTCTATTGGTTGTTATTTAGCCATGTTAACCAATGTAGTGCGTTACTGTCTTTTTATCAAATGTACAGCAAACTACTGCCGCCAATGTGATGATTGCCCATTTAAAATTAAGCTATCGCCACGAAAGCGATTAAGCTTGAAACAGACTAAAAGGTAGTAAGTAGGTAGCAAATTTTTTTAGCGCACCGACTGGACTGGACTGTACAATTTCTACTTATTTAGTCTGCTGCAAGTATAAACAGCTCTATGGAATAAGCCGGCCACAATAAGTATCCGCCAGCATTAACGCCGCTTAATGCTGATCTACGTTGCGATTGCCATTGGTATTATGTGTACATATCGCACGAAACTTGCCATGGCGGGAAATGTCGAGAAAACTAAAGGTAAACGATTAAAGTTGCGGCCAAAAAACGGTAAAACCAATGTGTAGTATGACATGTGATTTATACGTGTGTTGCTAGAAAGCGCGATGTGAATCTGTATTAAGGTGTTAAATTAACCTTAATACAAGGGGAGAGCATTCTAAAATAACAATGGGTGTGCTAGCTATTATTGCAGGTCATTACAATCAATATGAAAGTAGATTACAGCTTGAGTACAAACCCTTTTTGTTGTGCACTGGACTATTAGAGCTATGAGGCATTCAAAACCGGTAAAATACATCTTAGATGACTACAGCGTATATTATCGACTAAATACTTTATTTAACCTTAAGTTAAATCCCGTTGAAATACAAAGTGTTAATAAATTTTTATTTCGTTATCATAAGGTGAGTAATATCGCTTTCATGTGGCTTGCTATTACTATATTTACGATAAGTGCTTAATATTCATTTTTCTTTTAGTGCTTAATCTTAATGAGCAATATGATATTAACCATGCCAGCATTAATAGCCAAAGCTCGACAAAATACACGCCACCTAAATGCTTTGTAGTGCTTTTTAATGTTAAATCCATCGAGGTAATATTATTTTCCGTTGTTAAATCGAGAGTAGATGACACAACAAATGCTTTTAGTTCTACACTTTTAACGTTTAGTTCAGGGATTATTTCGATGTTTATTGTCCATTTTTCCCCTACTGTAAGGCGTTCTAATGAACAATAAATAACACTATTAGCTATTTGGCATTGTCCCATACTTGAATTAACAGATGCTATTCTTATCGAGTGAGGTAAGGTAATAGTTAGCCGTAGTTCTAGAGCTGTTTTAGGACCTAAGTTTTCGATAATAGCCTGATTATTAACAATAGTTGATGAGGTAAATGTTTGTTCACCTTGCAGTGATAACCTTAGGTCAGCTTTATTATTTCCAAAGTTACCTTGGCCATCGTTTAATTGTGTTTTTACTCCAAAAAAATCCGGTACTGTTTGTAGTAAATCTTTATAGCCGTCACCATTTAAATCGATTAGTTGTAATAATGCACTAGGTGAAGACATGGTTATTGAATCTGTTAACTGTAATTCACCCATGGTACTTTGATATATTTGATGACCGCCATGGTTGTTAACGGAAACAATTTCTGTAATCGCACTTTCTGTTAATGAGGTAACATATAGAGCATTACTACTTACTTGCCCGAATTCATATGTTTCATTAAATTGGCCTTCGCCATCATTATAATAAACTTGATTTGCTGGAATTGTCGATAATGATGTTGGTTCAACTTTAATTGCAAAAAGTATGTCGACATCTCCGTCTTGATCAATATCAGCGAGTGTTACTTGTTGACGCGCTTTACTCATTAAACTTTGATTGAGTGTTAATTGAAATTGAGAGTCAAATGCTGTAATTGTATCATTAGGTGGTAGATCAATAATCGTTGGGTTATTTAAAAATACTAGGTTATTTCCGCTGGTGGTGGTGATCACTAAATCAGGTAATTCATCTTGGTTTAAATTGCTAATAGCAACATTTTTATAATCAGCCGTTGGCCAACTCGCCACTAACGATAAAACACTATTGGTATTGATACTATATATAGCACTTTGGTTAATCCCTAATACCACAAGTTCGTTAATTCCGTTATTATCAAAATCGCTTAAGGCCAAGTCAAAGCCATTTTCAAAGGGCATAAACGCTATTTCTTGAATGTTACTTAAAACATCAAGTTGTATTATTCTAATTCCTAGCTCATCAAGTATGATAAGTTTCCTATCGTGAATTAAAGCGGTTATTGGTGTTTGACTGAGACTAAAACTTGCTCCGTGAATAAGTAGCCCATCAAGTTGACTAAGGTAAATACGACTTTGCTGGTTTTTTTCTGCGAGCATCAGCACATCATCTTGTTGGCTATTATCAATGTCGCCAATTACAATATCTAAAACCTTTAGTTCACTTGCTATCCATTGGAATGTTTCATTGCTAACTTTTTTAGTGATACTTTGCTCATATGATGCTTGATTGTTAGAGCTATCGCTGTCGTTCTCTACAATCACTTCAGCCCAGAGGTAAATATCACCAATGTTACTACTGATGCCAGAAAGCTTAATGATTTTCTCTACTCCAACGGGCATAGATTCTACAGTACATATTAGTGATAAATTCACATCTGATGATGTTTCGACACAATATTGGTTCTCGGTTATAGTAAGGTCACCACTAAAATTTAGCGCCAGTGTGATGTTATCTCCTTGTTTACTTCCGATATTCTTCAATGTAAATTGATAATCGAGTATTTCATCAACGATTGATATTTGTGAACTAGCTTTAGCGGTAACGGTGAGATCAGGTGCAAATTTAGGCAGCACCTTAAGTTGAAAAGATTGCTGCTTGATAAGAGCGCTGTCATCTACTTGCAGTGTCACTAAACTTTCACCTAGATCTTCGTCAGTCGGACTTCCTAGTAAAATATTGTTATTGAGAGTGAGCCAGGTAGGGCCACTGATCAGCGTTAAATGTAATTCATCGTTGTCAATATCTGATGTTTCAACAGTAAAGTTATATTGCTCTTCAAGCCTAATTTCAGTTATTGGCATATTGTCAAATTGAGGTGGATCGTTAACATTAATAATGTTTATCGAAACGGTCGCTGTTGATGACGTGAGTTCGTTAACAGCGAGTTGATAGGTAAAACTATCCGCACCAAAGTAGTTTTCAAGAGGGGTGTATTGCAGCTTGTTCTGTACTTGATTAAACTCTACTTGGCCATGTTCAGGGAAACTTATAATCTGTATGTGCTCTTGTGTTAATGTCACCTCTGCAACATCATTTTCAAAAACATCAATAAGTAATACACTGTCTTCGTTACCACTTACAGTATCGTTATTTGCTTCAATTGCTTCATTGATATTTATTACTTCAATAGTAAAATTTTGTGCTGTTTTTAACCCGCCAAAATCCTCACTCTCTATACGAATGCTAAAGGTAGATTGGATTTCAAAATTTAGCACTTCGGCACTTTGTAAATTTTCTCCATTAATTGTAAAAGCCGCGTTATCATTATTACCCGTCCCTTCAACCAATGTATAAGTAAAACTATCATTAAAGTCGGGATCTACAGTTGATAGCAGACCAATAACGGTAGCAATAGGCAGACTCTCTTCAATATGACTATTTGAAAGTGATATTGAACTTGGAGAGTCGTTAATATTAATAACAGAACTTGTAGCACTACTAACTGGTGTTTCTGTACTGCCTTGGTCGTCGGTATAACTGGCGCTGACGGTTAAGGTTTGGCTCACATCGGCTTGTACTGTGGTGTAGGTTTGTGCGGTACTAACTACCGTGGCGCCACGTTGCCATTGGTAGCTTACTGCGCCGGAAATACCATCAAGATCGCTCACTACAGCGGTCAATAACTGTCCTTGGCTTGGTGTTGTATCATCGATGGTAATTGTGCCGACATCATTGGTATTACTTACTGCACTGGTAGCACTACTGACAGGGGTTTCTGCGCTGCCTTGGTCGTCGGTATAACTGGCGCTGACGGTTAAGGTTTGGCCCACATCGGCTTGTACTGTGGTGTAGGTTTGTGCGGTACTAACTACCGTGGCGCCACGTTGCCATTGGTAGCTTACTGCGCCGGAAATACCATCAAGATCGCTCACTACAGCGGTCAATAACTGTCCTTGGCTTGGTGTTGTATCATCGATGGTAATTGTGCCGACATCATTGGTATTACTTACTGCACTGGTAGCACTACTGACAGGGGTTTCTGCGCTGCCTTGGTCGTCGGTATAACTGGCGCTGACGGTTA
>CAXBNP010000055.1:0-15478 GCA_963977145.1 uncultured Colwellia sp. | reverse complement strand
GTGGCCTGAATCTGATAGCTCGCGTAATTGTTAACATCTGGCATGTAAATTTACGCCCCTACCCAATCGTCAAGTAACTCGCGGTTACGCACTGCACCTTTGTCGGCACTCGTGGCCAACATGGCGTAATTCTTCAAGGCATAGCTAATTGGACGGATGCGATTAAGTGCTTTCCAAGCATCTTTACCTTTGGCGAGCATGTTAACTCGCCGTTCGGCCAATACGGCTTCACTAACGTTTAATGAAATTTCGCGACGCGGAATATCAATATGAATAATGTCGCCTTGCTCTACTAGCGCAATAGTACCGCCACTGCCCGCTTCAGGAGAAACGTGGCCAATAGATAAACCAGAAGTACCGCCAGAGAAACGGCCGTCGGTTAATAACGCACAGGCCTTACCTAAGCCCATTGATTTTAAATAGGTTGTAGGGTAAAGCATTTCTTGCATGCCGGGCCCGCCTTTCGGGCCTTCATAACGAATAACCACCACTTCACCAGCCACTACTTTGCCGTCCAAAATGCCCGCGACTGCTGCGTCTTGGCTCTCAAATACATGGGCCGGACCGGTAAAGACCAAGTTATCGTCGGATACACCCGCGGTCTTAACAATACAACCGTCAGGGGCAATGTTACCGGCTAATACGGCTAAGCCACCTTCCAGTGAATAAGCGTTTTCAAGGGAGCGAATACAGCCATTTTTTCGGTCATCATCAACGCTATCCCATCGACAATTTTGACTGAAGGCTTTAGTAGTTCGAATGCCCGCAGGGCCAGCACGGTAAAAGTCAATTACAGCCGGGTCTTTGGTTAAGGTAATGTCATATTTTGCTAACATTTCATCAAGGGTTAAGCCTAAAACGTTTTTAATGTCAGTTGTTAGTAGGTTAGCGCGTGCTAACTCACCTAATATTGAAATAACACCACCGGCGCGATGCACATCTTCCATATGATATTTAGGCGTAGAAGGGGCTACTTTGCATAACTGCGGTACGATACGAGATAAGCGATCGATGTCTTTCATGGTAAAATCAACATCAGCTTCTTGCGCCGCAGCGATTAAATGTAACACGGTATTGGTAGAGCCACCCATCGCAATATCTAAACAGGTGGCGTTTTCGTAAGCGGCTTTATTCGCAATATTACGTGGCAGTGCTGACTCATCGTTTTCCTGATAGTAACGTTGGGTTAACTTAACGATTTCTTTACCTGCGTTTAGAAATAATTGCTCACGGTCAGCATGTGTCGCCAGCATTGAACCGTTACCGGGTTGCGCTAACCCTAACGCTTCGGCTAAACAGTTCATTGAATTTGCCGTGAACATACCTGAGCACGAACCACAGGTAGGACACGCCGAACGTTCCACTTGCTCACTTTGTGCATCTGATACTTTTGGATCCGCGCCTTGGATCATGGCATCGACTAAATCAAGTTTAATAATTTGGTCTGAAAGCTTAGTTTTACCCGCCTCCATTGGGCCACCAGAAACAAAAATTACCGGGATGTTAAGACGCATAGCGGCCATTAACATCCCAGGGGTAATCTTGTCACAGTTTGAAATACACACCATGGCATCAGCACAATGGGCATTGACCATGTATTCAACTGAATCGGCAATTAAATCACGTGAGGGCAGACTATAAAGCATACCGCTATGACCCATAGCAATACCGTCATCTACCGCAATGGTATTGAATTCTTTCGCGACACCGCCGGCCTTTTCAATCGCACCAGCAACTAACTGCCCCATATCTTTCAAATGCACATGACCCGGTACAAACTGAGTAAATGAATTTACCACTGCAATAATAGGTTTGCCAAAATCGTCATCTGTCATACCTGTTGCACGCCAGAGCGCACGAGCGCCGGCCATATTTCGGCCTTGAGTCGAGGTTGCAGATCTTAATTTAGGCATAATATTGATTCCAATTAATAATATTGATTTATATTTATTGAGCAGTTTTATTTTCAAAGCCCCCTCATTGAAGCGGCTTTAAAAATAGTCGGATGATGTTAATTTGTAACTCGCCGTCATTTGGTGCTGTAGCATAGGGAAAACTCCGAGCTTATAAAGATAAGGTGTATTTCCGATACCGCTACAGTGCCAAATGACAAAGAGTTGAGCTGTTGTTAAGGTCTTTATTTAACAGGATCTAACCAGTTATCTGGTACTTCAGTGGTACCGTCAAAAATACCAAAGAATGCTTCTTGAATCGCTTTAGTAATTGGGCCACGAGAACCATTACCCACCATCATGCCGTCAACTGATTTTACCGGTACAACTTCAGTAGCAGTGCCACACATAAAGAACTCATCGACTAGGTACAGTGACTCACGAGAAATAGGCTCTTCACGCACTTCATAACCTAGCTTTTCCGCCAAGAAGAACACAGTATCACGTGTTAAACCTTGCAAAATAGAAGCGGTGCCAGGAGGGGTATAAAGAATGCCTTTACGGATCAAGAATAAGTTCTGTCCCGCACCTTCACTGACCATATTATTAACATCAAGCGCCACACCTTCAGCGTAGCCATGACGAGCAGCTTCTGCTGAAATTAGTTGTGATGAAAGATAGTTACCGCCAGCTTTTGCTGCTGTTGGCATGGTATTCGGTGCTAATCGGTTCCAACTTGACACGCCAACCTCAACACCATTTTCAATAGCGTCAGCGCCTAGGTAGGCTTCCCAGCTAAATGCCGCAATCATAACGTCAGCTTTTGCGTCAATGGGCGGACGTAATCCCATACCAATATCACCTAAAAAGGCTAATGGTCGTAAATAAGCTGAAGCCAAACCGTTTTTAGCTACCGCATCTTTACAGGCTTGAATGATTTCTTCTTCCGTAAAAGGAATATTCATGCGATATATTTTTGCCGAATCGAATAAGCGCTTAATGTGCTCTTCTAAACGGAAAATACAGGTGCCTTTATGGGTGTTGTAGGCACGGATGCCCTCAAATACTGAAGAACCATAATGTAGCGCATGACTCATTACATGTACTGTAGCGTTTTGCCACGGCATGAGTTCACCATTAAACCAAATTAGTTCTGCATTAACTTTAGCCATTTTTTATTCCTAAATTTTATTTTGTATCAAATAGATAACGCAGAATTGACCTACGTTTTCTATGTTGAATTTTATAACTTATTGTCGTAGGTTTTAACCCAGCATTATGCGATGTATTGCTGTGATACGCTATTGTCTACTTTGACTTCTTTGATGTCGATCAGTTTATTAATTTGATCGACTAAAAGTTCAATTGGCCGCTCACTTCTGACCAACAATTCAATGGTACCTACACTAGTGCCAGTATTCACTTTTGCATTGATGCCATTAATTAAAAAACCACGATAGCGCGTGACCTGAAGAATGCGCTCAAGTACCACCTGTTTGTCATCCGCCGTGATCATTAATTGATAATTGTTCATCTTAGGTACTCTCCATCATTTTATCATTAGCGGTATTGGGCGGCACTAACGGCCAGACATTGTCTTGAGCGTCAATTTTTACTTGCAGTAGATAAGGGCCATCATGCTCAAGCATTTCTTCAATCGCGCTACTCACTTGCGACTTATCAGTGATCAACTTAGCTTTAATATCAAAAGCATTGGCTAACATGACAAAATCAGGGTTATCGGCTAAATCCGTTTCACTTAATCGACCATTAAAAAATAGATCTTGCCATTGACGAACCATACCTAACTTAGCGTTATCAATAAGCACAATTTTAACCGGCAACTGAAAACGTTTAATGGTCGAAAGCTCCTGTACGTTCATCATAAAAGAGCCGTCACCTGAAACCGCAATAATACAGTCTGTCGGTCGACTCACTTGTGCGCCAACGGCTGCCGGTACACCAAAGCCCATGGTCCCCATGCCACCGCTGGTTAAAAAGTTACTTGGATCATCAAATAGCATGTGTTGTGCTGCCCACATTTGATGTTGCCCAACATCCGTGGTCACACAGGTATTTGCTGGCATATTGTCGCTAATTTCCTTGAGTACTGCGGGGGCAAAAATTGACTCGCCTGGATGGTTATAATCCCAGCAAAATTCAGCTTTCATGCGCTGGCATTTTTCTTGCCACGGTGCGATAGATAATGGAATAGCCAAAGCAGGTAAATTCACCTTTAAATCGCCTAATATCGCGGCATCCGCAACCCGGCGTTTATTGATTTCGGCGGTGTCGATATCAAAATGAATCACCTTAGCATTCGGCGCAAATTCATTTAACTTACCGGTCACTCGGTCATCAAAACGCGCACCAACCGCGATTAATAAATCACACTCCTGTACCGCCAAATTTGCCGCTTTAGTGCCGTGCATGCCTAACATACCTAAGTAGTTTCTATCTTGAGGGTCTACTGCACCTAAACCTTTAAGGGTAGAGACACTCGGTACGCCAGTGATCTGAGCGAAATCTCTAAGCTCGTCGATGGCATTAGCCATACCTACACCACCACCAACATATAAAATAGGCTGCTTGGCCTGATTTAATAAAGCGATTGCACTACCGACATTCGCCGGTGGCAGTTTCACTTTATTTTTTAACTTAACCAACTTGTTTAAGCTGCCTTTAACTTCGGCTAGCTGGATATCTTTCGGAATATCAACCAGTACCGGCCCTTGACGGCCCTCAAGTGCAATAGCAAAGGCTTGATGTAAAACCTGAGCTAAATCGTTAATGTCAGTCACTTGAAACGAATGCTTAGTACAGGCAAGTGATAAACCAAAGATATCAATTTCTTGAAAGGCATCAGAGCCCATTGACGCGGTCGCTACTTGCCCTGTTATCGCCACAATAGGAATTGAGTCAGCCAAGGCATCAGCAAGACCTGTGATCAAATTAGTCGCACCAGGGCCTGATGTTGCCAAGCAAACTCCGACTTTACCTGATGCTCGGGCATAGCCTACCGCTGAAAATGCCGCTCCTTGCTCATGTCGACACAAAAAGTGTTCTACATCACTGTCGTATAGTGCATCGTAGATAGGCATTATTGCGCCGCCTGGGTAGCCAAAAACATGTTCAACGCCATGCTGTTCTAGCACGTTAAATAATAAGCCGCCGCCGGTTAATTTTTTATCAGTTGTCATGTATTTGTTTTACTTTTCAATCATACTTTATGCACTGGTTATTCATTTTTATAACACCGTGTCACTCTGTTGTGATTTAAAAGTACTCTCCCAAAGGTAGCTAATGCGCTTTGCGCTGTTTATTTACGTCATATAACGACAAACCCCCCGGTCCTTGCGGAGCGGGGGGTTTGTTTTATTAAGATTTTTTACTTTTCTTTAGCTCAACAAATACCCCCGCGATGATTTAATAATCACCACGACGAGAATTTCAATAATCACTGAGCTATAATTTTGCATATTTATATGTTTTTTCTGTAAGTTTATTAATTTTAGTTTTGCTGTTACCAGCCTATTTAAATTAGTACCATAGCTCTAATAACAAGCGCAAGTGTTTTTACTAGTCTTTTTTTAGATAATGCTATTTTTTTTGTTATAACACCATTTTTTTGCTACTGGTTTTTCGCACAAAATGCATTAATTAACTACACTAGGCAGAGTAATAGTGAAATAAAAATGGATTTTTATGACTTTAGCCTGTGTTTTCAGTCGTGCTCGTGTTGGACTCGAATCGCCCTTAGTCACGGTGGAAGTGCACTTAGCCAATGGTTTGCCAGCATTTAATATAGTCGGCTTACCTGAGACATCCGTTCGAGAAGCAAAAGATCGTGTGCGTAGCGCTATTCTCAATTGTGGTTATGAATTCCCCGCCAAGCGTATCACGGTAAATTTAGCTCCTGCGGATTTACCCAAAGAAGGCGGACGCTTCGACCTACCTATTGCTCTTGGTATTTTAGCCGCTGCGGCACAGTTGCCAGCAGCCGACTTAAGCCAATATGAATTTGCCGGTGAGTTAGCTTTGTCAGGCGAACTGCGCGCTATCATTGGTGAAATACCCATGGCCATAGCGTGCCAACAAAGTGGCCGAACACTGGTAATACCCAGTGAAAATGCCGAACAAGCAAGTTGGGTACAACAAGTTAAAATATTGAGCCTGTCACATTTAAATCAGCTTTTCCCACACTTTTTAAAACAACAAAGCTTGCCACTGGTCGCAACAAAAACCCTGCCAGCATATAGAACTAACGCTGAGCATGATATCGCCGATGTTGTTGGCCAACCGCTAGCCAAGCGAGCGTTGGAAATTTCTGCCAGTGGTGGTCACAACTTACTCTTTATTGGTCCACCGGGTACTGGAAAAACCATGTTAGCGAGCCGACTACCCGGCATTTTACCGCCGATGACAGAACAAGAAGCCTTATCAAGTGCCGCTATTCAATCTATTTGTCACAAAAACGTTAATCCTGAATCATGGTTAACCCGTCCCTTTCGCGCACCGCATCATACCGCATCGTCAGCGGCCCTAGTTGGTGGCGGCAGCCATCCACAACCGGGTGAAATTTCATTAGCCCATAACGGTGTGCTTTTCCTCGACGAACTACCTGAATTTGAACGCAAAGTACTCGACGTTTTACGTGAGCCTATGGAGTCTGGCGAGGTCACTATTTCACGCGCATTAATCAAGCAAACTTTTCCGGCACGCTTTCAATTAGTGGCTGCGATGAATCCTAGCCCAACAGGATTTTACAATGATAAACGCAGTACACCAGAGCAAGTTCTGCGTTACCTGAATCGACTTTCAGGACCTTTTTTAGATCGCATCGATATACAAATTGAAGTTACAAGATTACCGCGAGGTATGTGGGCGAATGATAGTGGTAAAGGCGAGTCAAGTAGCACCATTCAAAAGCGGGTGAGTATTTGTCACCAAAAACAAATTTTGCGCCAAGGTAAAGCCAATGCGCACTTGAGCAGTGCTGAAGTTCGGAGTTTCTGTCAATTGACAGCAGATGATAACGAATTTCTAGAGTTAGCCATTGAAAAGCTTAACTTATCGACCAGAGCACACCATAAAATCCTTAAAATTGCTCGGACACTGGCTGATATGGAAGCGTGCGAGCACATTGAGCACAAACACATCATTGAAGCGCTTTCGTACCGAGCCATGGATCGAATATTACGGCACTTAACCGATGCAATAGCAGTATAAATCACTTAATCGCCTCAAAAAACGCCTTGATTAGTGGCTGATCTTTACGCTGATTTAAGCAGCAAACACCTAGCTCAAAAGGCTCGATTTCGCCGACATTGTCTAAATACTGCACCCGCTCTTTCACTGGGCTATTTTCAACCACTACTTGTGGCACAATACCAACACCGCAGCCTAAAGCCACCATACTAACCAGTGCCTCATGGCCCGAAACCGTGGCGTAAATATTAGCTTTACCTTGTTGTTTCTTACGATACCAATATTCAAAACGTTTTCGTGCCGGACCATGCTCTGGCAAAATAATCGGTATTTGCGACCAAACAAAATCTTGCTGTATTTGCTGCTGAACTCGACACACCATAGTAGGCGCAATCACAGCTAAGGGTATTTTTGCTAAATGATGAAAAGTAAAAATACGCGACAACTGCTCCGGCTTGGCGGCAATGGCAAAGTCGACCGCTTGCTTTTCAACTTGCTCCAAAGCATCAGCGGCATCACCCGTGGTTAGCATAATTTCGACTAATGGGTGCCGTTGCCTAAAACGTTCAAGCAAAGGCGGTAAATGACTATAAGCAGCGGTTACAGAACAATAAATATGCAATTTACCGTGCAATTGCGCTTGTTTTTGATTGAGCGAAAACTGTAACAGTTGCCACTGCTCAAGTTGTTGTTCGGCAAATTGATAAAACTGCTTACCGGCTTCACTTAGCAACACGGTTCTATTATCCCGATGCAGCAATACGCTGCCCACTTCAAGCTCTAGGCGCTGAACGATTCGGCTGAGTGTCGACGGACTGACATGGTGAAGCTCAGCGGTTTTAGCAAAGTGCAGCGATTTTGCTAAATCGACAAACATTCGTAATGACTTTAATTCCACATGCATTCCTTAAGCTCAGCTAATCTTAAAGACCATATTGCAAATTACGCAACACTACAATGCAAATATATCATTTTAAGCAACATGATATTTTCGTTATCATAACGCTAAGGTCAAGACATAGACCAAATAACTAAATTTTCTTGGCCAGCAGCCAAGTACAGGAGAGCAAAATGGCTAACTATTTCAATACTTTAAGTTTGCGTGAAAAATTAGCGCAATTAGGCAAATGTCGCTTTATGCAACGTGAAGAGTTCAGTGACGGTTGTAATTTTATTAAAGCTTGGAATATCGTTATTGTTGGCTGTGGCGCACAAGGTCTTAACCAAGGTCTTAATATGCGCGACTCGGGGCTCAATATTTCCTATGCCTTACGTGATGCTGCCATTGCAGAAAAACGTCAATCTTATCAGTGGGCAACAGAAAACGGTTTTACCGTTGGTAACTATCAAGCATTAATTCCACAAGCTGATTTAGTTCTTAACCTAACACCAGACAAGCAACATACTGCAGCAGTTAATGCCGTTATGCCGCTAATGAAACAAGGCGCAACCTTATCTTATTCACACGGTTTTAATATTGTTGAAGAAGGCATGCAAGTTCGCCCTGACATCACGGTGGTGATGGTAGCACCAAAATGTCCCGGCACCGAAGTACGTGAAGAATATAAACGCGGTTTTGGCGTACCTACGCTAATTGCCGTTCACCCTGAAAACGATCCTCAAGGCAATGGCTTAGCGATCGCAAAAGCTTACGCTTCAGCTACTGGCGGTGATCGCGCTGGTGTTTTGGAATCTTCATTCATCGCTGAAGTTAAATCTGACTTAATGGGCGAACAAACTATATTATGCGGTATGTTACAAACTGCAGCTGTATTGGGTCATCAGCAGTTAATTGCCCAAGGTATGGATGCTGGATACGCCCGTAAATTATTACAATACGGTATTGAAACCACCACCGAAGGGTTAAAGCATGGTGGTATTACCAACATGATGGATCGGCTGTCAAATCCAGCAAAAATAAAAGCTTTTGATATGGCCGAAGCGTTAAAAGTAATTTTGCGGCCGTTATTTGAAAAACATATGGACGATATTATTGAAGGCCAATTCTCAGCCACTATGATGGCTGATTGGGCTAATGACGATGAAAACCTACTAAAATGGCGCGCTGAAACGGCAGAAAGCTCATTTGAGCTGGCCGATGATTGCGCAACAGAAATTAGCGAACAAGAATATTACGATAAAGGTCTTTTTATTGTTGCTATGATTAAAGCTGGTGTAGAGCTAGCGTTTGAGTCAATGGTTGCCGCGGGCATCATTGAAGAGTCCGCCTACTATGAGTCACTGCACGAAACGCCATTAATCGCTAATTGTATTGCTCGTAATAAATTGTACGAAATGAATGTTGTCATTTCAGACACCGCTGAATACGGTAATTACTTGTTTACCCATGCTGCCGTGCCATTATTAGCTGACTTCGCCAGCAACTTAAGTTTAGAGCAACTAGGCGAGGGAATTTCATCCGCTGATAACGGTGTTGATAATGTCCGCTTAATTGCGGTCAATGAAGCAATTCGCAGCCATCAAGTTGAAGTGGTTGGTAAAAAACTACGTGGCTATATGACCGATATGAAACGCATTGTAGAAGCGGCTCATTAGCCGTTAAATAAGCAATATTCAGCGCAAGTTATTTATAAAAAACGCTGTTAGCTTATTGAGCGAACAGCACTTTTATGCAGCCTAGCGCTGCATATTGAAAATACATTGGTAACACGTAAATAAAGGAAAATTTATGGCAGAGTTCAACAACGTCACTATTTCAAGCGTGGCAAATATTTATTTCGATGGCCAAGTGACCAGCAGAAAAGTCACTTTTGCCGATGGCTCGATAAAAACCTTAGGTATTATGATGCCCGGTGAATATACTTTTTCGACCGCTGAAAAAGAGTTAATGGAAATTCAGCAAGGCACGGTTAGCGTATTATTACCTCATAGCGATAACTGGCAAACCTTTACCGCCAATCAAGCTTTTAACGTCCCTGCCAATGCCTCTTTTGATATTAAAGTCAGTGAATTAGCCGACTATTGCTGTTCCTATATTGCCGAGTAATACTCGGCTAATAACGCCTGGTTATTAATATCGACAAGTCGTTTATACCGCGATTAATTGTGCTAGCGCTTTCGATCAGCAAACAGCATGTCAGTTGCTTAGTATTTTTTAATTGCCATGCTCAACCAAGCGACAATAAGCTACCCAATGGGCAGTTATTCCAACCGTAATACTGTCTAAAATTCATCACCTATACATGCTTAACGTTGCATCAATGACCCCGTTTTAATTTTACAACTAAACTCTTTGAGCACAGCGTTAATTAAATTCGCTGTGGTTTCGATCTCGTCTTTTACAATATTTAGTCTATTTAAAATCATTGTGATACCTATTTAACCTCAGGTTTCGCTAAGCATTTGGTCAACAACTGAAATTGCGATCTATTAATTCAATTATGTTGCTAATGGCGAAATGTTCTGAGCATCAAAGCGTGTTTGTGAAGTAATCGCTGACTATTAGCAATGAAAACGACACTACAGCTGTTAAAAACAGCCTTGTTTAGCACCTTGGTTTTTCCACCGCTCAGATTATTTAAGCGGGTCAGAAAATAATAGCCGCAATTAAAATTTATTTGTGACTTTTTAAGTCTATTCTTCGTCTAAAGATTCAAACGCCTATTGGCTTTTCTTAAAAGCAAATAGTAATGAGTAATAAAAGGAAATAGAGATGAAAAGAACTTTAATTGCCAGTGCACTGACTTTAGTATTAATCACAGGGTGTGCATCTAACGCGACATTATCTGAAAGTGAAATGATGAAGCAATTCCCAACATTAAATCAAGCCAGTCAGTTATTAGAAAAAGCGGCAAAGGACGATTTAGCTTTTTATGCACCAGAGCAGATTAAAGCAGCGCAAAGTGCATTTGATGACGCATTGAAGCAAGCTAAAACAGGAAAAAGCTCTACGGATAATACGGCGAAAGAAACCGTTGATCGAGTTAACGCCGCAATTGTACAATCAAACAAAGCGAAATACGCATTTGAAGAAGTATTTGATGCTCGCCGCAAAGCCTTGAGTGTTAATGGTGATTCACTGGTCTCTGAGCGCTTTAACGATTCTGAAAAGCAGCTAAAAAAAATGCTCGCTTGGTTAGAATTAGGTGAAGATGAGAAAGCAAAAAGAGACATAAACGAATTAAAAAATAAATATTTAGCGATAGAGCTTACCGCGCTAAAAACCAATATGTTAAGTCTTGCTAAAAGTGCTATAGCCATGGCGTCTAAAGAGGATTTAGATGATGTGACACCGATTTTGTTCGCTCAGGCGCAAGATGAGTATCAACTGGCATTAAACACCCTTGAAGCCGATAGATCTAATACCCAAAAAGCCAATGTACATTCTAACCGTGCTATTTGGTTGATTAAGCGAGCGCAAGGTATTTCCGAAATGAATAAATATTTCGAAGATGCCAAATTTAGTGAAGAACAAAAGCTTATTTGGTATCAAGAACAACTTGAATACGCCTTTTCGCCAATAACAGCAAACTTACCGTTTAACCAACCTAATAAAGAAGTCATTGCTTATGCGCACAAGACACTGACGCAAAAAAGAGATGAAATTCAAATGACCAGCCAACGTGCTGATAACCTCAATAATGAATTAATAACCTTGGAAGCGACTTCAAAAGATCGCGAATCACGCTTGGCTCGAGATAAAGATCAAGCCATTTTGTCTGCGCAAATGGAACTTGAAAAAGAGCAACAAGCAAAGCGTGAAGACAATGCCAGATTTGCCGGCATACAATCACTGTTTAACGAGGAAGAAGCCGCGGTATACCGACAATTAGACAATGTTTTAATTCGTGCACAAGGCTTTTCTTTTAAGCCCGGTAGCAGTGAAATTGAATCATCTAATTTTGTCTTATTGAATAAAATTAATGATGCTATTAGCCGATTCCCAAATTCAAAAATAGTGGTTTCAGGACATACGGATGCAACCGGTAGCGCAGAGCTAAACCTTGCACTATCTAAAAATAGAGCGCTAACGGTGGCTAACTTTATGAGTCAGGTCGGCAATATTGATGTTAATCGCATAGAGTCAACTGGATTCGGTAAAGAAAAGCCCGTTGCCAGTAACGAAACAGTTGAGGGTCGAGCGCAAAATAGACGCGTGGAAATCCTAATCATTAACTAATACCTGTTCGATTTAAGCGCTAGCTAAAGCGAGAGGTTTTTTTATAGTTTAAGACAGTATTAAGTAAAAATACCCGCTATAGCATTAGCGATTAAGCAGTATTGAGGTTAACGGTAATTTATAAGTGGGATGTCGTAAGATCAATGACGACATCTCCATTCCCTTTTGGAGAACATAAATGAGTTTTGACGAAGAAAAATTGAGATCTATGTGGCAAGAAAGCACACCTCAACCTGACGAAGAGGCGGCACTAAAAAAAGTGTTATCGACATCATCAAATATGACGGCCGCTAAAGATGTAACAGGCCTTTTTGTTGGCTGGGTTTGGGTGATCTTGCTAGGGTTTGGTGCCTCAATGTACTCGGCGAAACGAAAACTTGAACTGCATAATCAACAACGAAAAGCCTTAAATCAAAAGCCACCACAAAACAATAATTACCCCGGAGAACTATAATGAACGTAGATGTTTGGACGCAATCATTCAGTAATGCATTGTCTCGCTTTTGGACAGAAATAGCGGGCTTTTTACCCAACCTAATTGCCACAGTAATCGTGATAGTTATTGGCTTATTCATTTCGAAAGTGCTCACCAAGTGGCTTGCAAAAATTTTGGAAAAACTGGGCTTTGACACACTTTGTAAAAAACTGGGCGTCAACAAAGCGCTTAAAACGCTGGGGCTAAAATTAACGCCATCAGCAATGATTGGTAAATTACTACATATCTTTTTTGTCTTGATCATACTTGTCGCCGGTGCCGATACCCTAGGCCTCGACAGATTTTCAGCCATCTTAGACGAGTTTGTATTGTATCTTCCAAAACTGTTAGGTGCGGTGGTTATTACCCTGATGGGCTTGTTTATAGCCAAGTTAGTAAAAACACAAGTTGAAGTTTCGCTTGACAGTCTGGGTGTTGAATATGGCGCTGCTGCAGGACGGGTACTGCAACTACTTGTACTATTTATTACCTTCTCATTAGTTACTGGTCAACTCGAACTAGAAATGGCGCTACTTAACACCATTTTTACCGTGCTTATTGCCAGCTTAGGTATCGCACTAGCATTGGCTTTAGGTTTAGGCACTAAAACGATAGCAAATAGTATTGTCTCCGGCATTTATGCCAGAGAACAATTAGCGCCGGGTGATGAGGTTGAATTTGATGGTTTTATTGGCAATGTGGTTGCAGTCTCCACCGTTAACACGCTGATTGAAAATAAAGCAGGTAAACGTTTGAGTATTCCAAATCAGGATCTACTGACACAAAAATACATCACTACTAAAATGAGTGAAGCGACTAAGCTAAATAAAACATTGAAAGAAAAGTGAAGATATAATGACAACATCAGAGAACGATAATCGTCGTATCTCTGATCGTTTGTCACAAAAAGATGATGCGGAACTTGTGCGTATTGCGCGCCTGCAACTTCCTTATGTGACAACGGCCTATGAAGTGCTTTTTCATCGATACCATAACATGCTAATACAGGTATGTTATCGATATTTAGGCTCGACACAAGAAGCGGAAGAGGCTGTTAATGACACTATGCTAAATGTGTTTAACAGTCTTGCTAAGTTTGAAGACCGAGCAAGCTTTAAAACCTGGATTTATCGAATTGCCCATAACCAGGCACTAACAAGGCTTAGGAAGAAACAAATTGATACCGTCGGTCTTGATGAAGCTGAACATATCACTGCTGATGACACACAAAGTAGTGTAACAGAAGGCAGAGCGAGTATAGATGGTCTGCTAGCCCAATTGAGTATAGAAGAACGCTCAATTGTGGTGTTTCGTATTGCTGGCGATCTTGATTTCAGCGATATCGCTTTGGTTGTCGAACAAAAGTTAAGCACGGTAAAAATGCGCTATAAACGTGCGTTAGAGAAAATGGCTGTCAGTGCTCGCACTGTAGATCAAGAGATATAAGAACTAAGTGTTTTTGACCGAATAGGATGTCGTGGCTCACGACGTCCTATTGACACTAAGTGAGTAAAAAAATTTAACAAGGGTGTATACTCATCGACGCCAATGACATGATTCATATTTTTATTTAAAGCGTAGGATACAACATGAAAGCTAGCATCAGATTAAAAACACCCCTATTGTTTTTATTTACGCTGGTCTTCAGCTATCGTTTTATCACCGGTGATAATACCGCACTATTGCTACCTAAAGCCGAAGCAAAAGTGCCCGAAAGTATGAAAAGTCTACCTGATTTTTCGAAAATTTTAGATGTTAAAGAAAAAAAGGAAGCTTTCTTCTCTACTTTATATCCGATTATTCAAGTAGAAAACAACCACGTATTACAATTAAGAAAACGCATCAATATGCTGAAAGGTATTCCCATAGCAAAGCTTAGTGAAAAGCAACGAGCTTGGTTACTTAACGTGTCAAAAAACTATAAATTAGATAATGAGTTCATCGATAACGAAACCTTCGTTGAACTACTTAAAAGAGTAGACTATGTTCCCCCATCGTTAGCTTTAACTCAAGCGGCAATAGAGTCTGGCTGGGGCGCTTCTCGATTTTCAAAACAAGGAAACAATTTATTTGGTCAATGGTGCTTCTCACGTGGCTGCGGCATGGTGCCATCGTCACGAGACTCAGATAAAGCCCATGAAGTTGCTAAGTTTAAAACCGTCAATAACTCGGTTCGTAGTTATATTTTAAACTTAAATAGCCATGACTCTTATGCTGAATTAAGACAAAAACGGGCACTTTTACGTGAAAAACAAGCGTCGTTTACTGGCATTACCTTAGCAACATCACTAACTGAATATTCCGAAGAGGGTAAAGACTATGTGACAAAAGTGACTAAGTTTATAAACCATAACAACCTTCAGCGCTTTACCACAGAATTTGAGCGCTCGCTGATGGTTATTACTGACTGAGCATATCGAAAAACACCGCGGCTAAATAATTTAGTTGCGCATACGTAACGGCTAATGGCCAAGGTATAACTATTGGCTATCAATATACTTGGGATTAATCCGCAATATATTTCATATATCCTGTGACTTTTTAAACTATCTACCCATCTAATAGCTTTAGCTAACATGTCATAGTAATGGCCTTAAGTCATTGGGCATAGCTGCTATGTCTGTTTGAAAGCAATGCAAAACTTAATGTTTATACGCCTTAGAATGAACCATTATTTATTGCATTGACTACAATAAGTAGGATTTTTTCGGGAGCATAACTATGAGTAAACTAAGTAAATATTTTATTTTGATCTTAGCAGTG
>CAXBNP010000054.1:0-17717 GCA_963977145.1 uncultured Colwellia sp. | reverse complement strand
GAGGAGTTCAGCGACGAAGCTGAGAGTCGTACTGTTGGTGCTGGTGTTGTAGCTAAAATTATTGCTTAATAATTTTCCACACCAAATCTAAAAAAGGATGCATCGGCATCCTTTTTTGTTTTTCAAAGACTAAATGATACTGCAGGAGTCATCGCAAGATTGGTGCAGGTGTATATCTATTATTATATTGGCGAATATATCAACGATTTTGATAATTAACAATATTCGCTAGAGGTTAGAGGTTTTATGAAAATTCTTAGTCAATATCAGAGCAGGCCAGACCTAAGCCAAAACGGCTTGTTTCGAAACCATAGGGTTACAATCCATTTCTCACCGGATGTAACAGCGTTCCCCCTATGAATGCTAGTGCTATCTCTTTTTTCTAATTCATCACAATTATCAAAAACGAGTGCTTTAGAACTTTTGGGGGGCACAGATATAAAGGGTTGTTTAAACTCTGTTTCACCACCAATATAATCATCATTACAATAAAAAATAGCGGTTTTTACTCTTTGACCAAATTGCGCTATATGCTTTTGAATGTCTTCTGTGTGTGGATATATATGGTCATAGTGCCACTTATAGTATTGTCCTGGCAGATATCTTAAAACTACCGGCGGTTCGGCAAAAGCGATAGGAAGCTTTGCGGCTTTAGCGAGTAACCTTTCAAGCAGCGCCAATGCCATTGAATCGTTGGGCATAGGGGTAGGAAAGTGAGTATTATTTCTAATATTTTGGTTTTTACTGTTTTTTCCTTCACCACCAAATAACGAAGCGTCTTTTAGGTGCGGTCGACAGCTCTCTACTATATTGCTTACTTGTGCAGAATTAATTGGCATGTTGCAGGTGTACTTATGGGCATCTAAAGCGGTTTCCTCAAGGTCATACTCTGTCAGAGATTGTAGGCTGACCAGTACAGCTCTTTGCCTTTTTTCACAAAAATCATTGATGATTTCTTTTGAGTAAATAATCGCGGCTTCTAATTCGCTGCTTAATGGTGTCTCTTCATTATTCGCAATACTGAGGTGGCTTTCCAGTGTCTCTAGCGCAGGGGTGTTCCATTTTATATTGGCAGCAACAGCTAGCGCTAATTCAACCAAGGTACAGTTACTTCTAATGGCGTGCACTAACCAAAGGTTTGAAAAATTAGCGTTGCCATTAGCTAGCCTAAACACCTTGCTTTGCTCTAATTTGCCAAAGTGTTTATCTTCCAGTAATTCTAAAAACATTAGGTATCAGTTATTCGTAAATATTGAACGCTCAAAATATCCAATATCAATGCTAATATCAATGCTTATCTAGTGTTAGTAATTAGAACTGTTATTAAATGCACTATCACATTCAGGATTACGACTAAACTGTATCAATAGCACTATGACTTAGTACTTATTTAGATAACTCGAAAATAGTCCTTGAGTAAAATATTTTGCTTAGTATAATAGCGCCTCACTTCTAGAGTCACTCTTAATTCCCAAACAACTAAGAACCACTCGGTAAGTGCATGTACAGTTTGAAGGGGTATAGTTCCAATTGGTAGAACAGCGGTCTCCAAAACCGACGGTTGGGAGTTCGAATCTCTCTACCCCTGCCATTTTTTAGTAAAGTGCTTATAAATAATAGGTGCTTTAGATTTTAACCTCGATAATGTCGAGGTTGCTTTGTCTTAGGTTAGACACGTAATTACAGGTAGTAGATATGAATGCAAGTACTGAAACCGAACCAACAGGTTCGTTTGATTTTTTAAAGTGGAGCGTAATCGTTTTACTTTTGGCTGGCGCTGTCGTCGGTAATTACTTTTTTGCCGAGCAATCAGTTCTTGTTCGCGCCCTAGCAGTAATTGCTGCTATTGTGATTGCTGGACTTGTTGCCATGCAAACAGTTAAAGGTCGCACTGCGGTAGAGTTTGCTAAAGAATCACGCACAGAAGTACGTAAAGTAGTTTGGCCAACACGTCAAGAAGCAGTACAAACAACGGGCATAGTATTAGTGGCAACATTAATTATGTCTTTATTACTTTGGGGATTAGATTCAATTCTTTTCTGGGTAGTAGGATTAATTACTGGCTTAAAAGTAGGTTAAGGTACCGTCATGACTGAAGAAATTACAAATACAGATACGCCTGAAGTAGAAAAAAATAATAACCCTAAGTTACGTTGGTATGTTGTACAAGCGTTCTCTGGTTATGAAGGTCGCGTACAAAAAACCTTGCTTGAGCATATTGGCATTCACGGTTTAGAAGAAAAGTTTGGTGAGATTCTCGTGCCTACTGAAGAAGTTGTTGAAATGCGCGCTGGGCAAAAACGTAAAAGTTCACGTAAGTTCTTCCCTGGCTATGTTTTGGTTCATATGGAATTAGACGATGAATCATGGCATTTAGTTAAAAGTGTGCCACGTGTTTTAGGTTTTATTGGTGGCACTAAAGAAAGACCAGCACCGATCACCCAAAAAGAAGCAGATCGTATTTTACAGCGTCTTGAAGATACCGATAAGCCTAAACCTAAGACATTGTTTGAGCCCGGTGAAGTGGTACGTGTTATCGATGGTCCATTTGCTGATTTCAATGGTGTTGTTGAAGAGCTTGATTACGACAAGAACCGCATTAAAGTATCAGTACTTATCTTTGGTCGTTCGACACCTGTTGATTTGGAATTTGGTCAAGTCGAGAAAGGCTAATTTCAGTACATAAAAAAACCAGAGTCTTTACTCTGGTTTTTTTTTGCGTTTAATTAAGAGCTATTAAAGCTCTATCATCAGAAAATATCGCTTTTGCAATTGCTGCAAGCAACTTAGCTCAATGTTATAACATCAAGTAACTTAGTTCCCCGAAAATTAGCCCCATAAAAAATCTATTAGTTCACTAATAACTCGTACGCTCTTTTTTTGAACAAATTAAATATCTTATCTTGCACTATCGCCTTCGAATAATATATAATCCGCTGCCGAATTTATCTGATGAAGATAAAAGTCGATTTTTGTTAACGGGGAGCTGATTTTAATAAACAGCGTTTGAACCCATACTAAAGGTATTAAAACCATGGCTAAAAAAGTCACAGCTTTAATCAAGCTACAAGTTGCTGCTGGCGCAGCAAACCCGTCACCGCCAGTTGGTCCTGCACTAGGCCAACACGGTGTTAACATCATGGAATTCTGTAAAGCGTTTAACGCAAAAACAGATTCTTTGGAAAAAGGCGCTCCAGTTCCAGTAGTAATTACTGTCTATGCTGATCGTTCTTTCACGTTTGAAACAAAAACACCACCTGCGTCTTATTTACTTAAGAAAGCGGCTGGTATCAAAAGCGGCTCTGGTCGTCCTAACACAGATAAAGTTGGAACTGTTACTACAGCTCAACTTGAAGAAATCGTTAAGACAAAAGAATCTGATTTGACTGCTGGTTCTATGGAAGCTGCAGTGCGTACCATTGCGGGTTCTGCTCGTTCAATGGGTTTAGTGGTAGAGGACTAATTATGGCTAAATTATCAAAACGTACTCGTCTTATCCGTGAAAAAGTAGACGTATTAAAAGAATATGACATCAGCGAAGCGCTTGCTTTACTTAAAGAACTTGCTACGGCTAAGTTTCGTGAAAGTGTAGATGTTGCTGTAAACCTTGGCATTGATGCTCGTAAATCAGATCAAAACGTACGTGGCGCGACAGTGTTACCTAACGGTACCGGTCGTGATGTTCGTGTTGCTGTATTTACCCAAGGCGTAAACGCAGACAAAGCGAAAGAAGCAGGTGCTGACATCGTTGGTATGGAAGATTTAGCTGAACTAGTTAAAGCCGGTAAAATGGATTTTGACGTTGTAATTGCTACGCCAGACGCTATGCGTGTTGTCGGTCAATTAGGTCAGATTTTAGGTCCACGTGGTCTAATGCCTAACCCGAAAGTTGGCACAGTTACACCTGACGTTGTTACTGCTGTAAATAACGCTAAAGCGGGTCAAATCCGCTACCGCAATGACAAAAATGGTATCATCCATACTACGATTGGTAAGGCTGATTTCGACGATGCTAAATTGCAGGAAAATCTTGAGTCATTATTGGAAGCGCTTAAAAAAGCAAAACCAGCTAATGCTAAAGGCCAGTACATTAAGAAAGTTTCTGTTTCAACTACTATGGGTGCAGGCGTTGTCGTCAACCAAGGTAGCTTGACTCTTTAATTTTCTGTGAAGTGTCGATTATCGATGCTTTACAAGGGCGAAATTGTAGACTATAATTTCGCCCCTTAAATTTTGGTAGGTGTTGTCTAACTATTAGCATTAATTTGCTATAGACAACCCCGTCAAAGACCGTAGGAGCTGATACGATTCTTCGTTGAATGCTTAATATTTCCTACGTAGATGGTGATTACCCAGTATTTCCTAATTCTGGTCCTCGCCGTAACGGCCTAAGCGAATATTAATTTGCTTAGGGATAGTAAATACCGGTTTTATATTGCCGGTGAACCAGGAGTAAAGCCAATGGCTATCAATCTTGATGACAAAAAAGCAATTGTTGCTGAAGTTCAAGAAGCTGCCAATGGCGCTCAATCAGCTGTAGTCGCGGATTCACGCGGTGTATCAGTTGAAGCAATTACTGTATTACGTAAGCAAGCACGTGAAAACGGCGTATGGATGAAAGTTATCCGTAACACGTTAGCACGTCGTGCATTACAAGGTACTAACTTTGAATGTGTTACTGACACATTAGTTGGTCCATCATTGATTGCATTTTCAAACGAGCATCCAGGTGCCGCAGCACGTTTATTCACAGACTTCGCTAAAACTAACGAAGCTTTTGAATTAAAAGCAGCAGCATTTGAAGGTAATTCAGTAGACGTAAATATGTTAGCTAAGCTACCTACTTACGACGAAGCGATTGCACGTTTGATGAGCGCTATGAAAGAAGCATCTGCAGGCAAACTTGTCCGCACGATTGCTGCAGTACGCGATCAGAAAGAACAAGAAGCGGCTTAATAATTGTTTACCTCTGCTATTACTTAAACATACGCAGAGCACAATTCGCACTTTTTGTATTTATAGTTATTTCAAACAGCCAAAGGCTGTTTATTAAAAAAACAGGAAATTTAAAATGTCTATTTCTAAAGACGATATCCTAAACGCAGTTGCTGAAATGTCAGTAATGGACGTTGTAGCACTTATTGAAGCAATGGAAGAAAAATTTGGCGTATCTGCATCAGCTGCTGTTGCCGCTGCTGGACCTGCTGAAGCTGCTGAAGAAAAAACTGAATTTGATGTTGTAATGACTAGCTTCGGTGAGAAGAAAGTTGCAGTAATCAAAGCCGTTCGTGGCGCTACAGGTTTAGGCCTTAAAGAAGCTAAAGATTTAGTTGAATCAGCTCCTAAAGCGATCAAAGAAGGCGTAGATAAAGCTGAAGCTGAAGCGCTTAAGAAACTTCTTGAAGAAGCAGGTGCTTCTGTTGAGATCAAATAGTCTGTTATTAAACAGATTATTTGCCTGAAAAGGCAATGGCTGGTGATTTAAACGTCACCGGCCTTTTTGCGCTAAAGAAAGTGGTTTTTTTTTAAACCAAAACAGTGCATTATTTGATACTTGATAAAAAAAGTATCACTGCAATATCCTGTCTGATACCAATTGGATTAGATAATAGTTGTTCATTGTTAAGTGAATTAGGCAATTATTTAAGTCCAATTGGTATTTTAAGGCAGATTCGGCCATAACCAGCAAGCTGAGGAACCCCATGGTTTACTCTTACTCTGAAAAGAAACGTATTCGTAAGGACTTTGGTAAAAGTGTGCAAGTAATGGACTATCCATTCTTGTTATCAATCCAACTCGAATCTTTCCGTAAGTTTATTGATATTGATCCAACTGGTGAAACAGGCCTAGAGGCTGCGTTTCATTCTATTTTTCCAATTAAAGCTTATTCTGGTAGCTCAGAATTACAATATGTAAGCTATCGTTTGGGCGAGCCGTTATTTGACGTTAAAGAATGTCAAATTCGCGGTATCACCTACTCTGCGCCATTACGCGTTAAATTACGTTTAGTAGTTTATGATAAAGAAGCAGCGGCAGGCACAGTAAAAGATATCAAAGAACAAGAAGTATACATGGGTGAAATACCATTAATGACTGACAACGGTACGTTTGTCATCAATGGTACAGAGCGTGTTATTGTTTCACAATTACACCGTTCTCCAGGTGTGTTTTTCGATCACGATAAAGGTAAAACACATTCATCAGGTAAAGTGTTGTATAACGCGCGCGTTATTCCTTACCGTGGTTCATGGTTAGATTTCGAATTTGATCCTAAAGATAATTTATTTGTCCGTATTGACCGTCGTCGCAAATTACCGGCCTCGATCATTTTGCGTGCCTTAGAGTACTCAACTGAAGAAATTTTAGATATCTTCTACGATACAACTGACTTTTCTATTAAAGGCGATAAGCTAGTAATGGATCTGATTCCAGAACGCTTACGTGGTGAAACGGCTACTTTCGACATTAAATTACCTAATGGTGATGTTTTAGTTGAGCAAGGCCGTCGTATTACCGCTCGTCATATTAAAGCTTTAGAAAAAACTAAACTTGATAAGTTAGAAGTGCCTGCGGAATATATCGTCGGTAAAGTACTTTCTAAAGCTTATATCGACAAGTCGACTGGTGAAGTCATTGCTGAAGCGAACGCTGAAATTACGCTAGAAATGTTAGCGGAATTGAGCCAAGCCGGCCATAAAGTACTTTCTACTTTATATATGAACGAATTCGATGTTGGTTCATATATGTCAGACACACTACGTGTAGATAACTCAACCAACCGCTTAGAAGCGTTAGTTGAAATTTACCGCATGATGCGTCCTGGCGAGCCACCAACAAAAGATGCTGCTGATACGTTATTTAATAACTTATTTTTCGCACTAGAACGTTATGACTTATCAACGGTAGGTCGTATGAAGTTCAACCGTCGTGTTGGCAATGCTGATGATGTTGGTACAGGGGTATTATCTAAAGAAGATATTATTTCAGTGATGAAAACTTTGATCGGCATTCGTGACGGTAAAGGTGAAGTCGATGATATAGATCACTTAGGTAACCGTCGTATTCGCTCTGTAGGTGAAATGGCCGAAAACCAATTCCGTGTTGGTTTAGTACGTGTTGAACGTGCTGTGCGTGAACGTTTAAGTCTTGGTGACTTAGATGCGATCATGCCACAAGATTTAATTAACGCTAAGCCGATTTCTGCTGCCGTGAAAGAATTCTTTGGTTCATCACAATTGTCACAATTTATGGATCAAAACAACCCGTTATCAGAAGTGACGCATAAACGTCGTATTTCTGCTTTAGGGCCAGGTGGTTTAACACGTGAACGTGCTGGTTTCGAAGTACGTGACGTACATCCAACTCACTACGGTCGTGTTTGTCCAATTGAAACACCGGAAGGTCCAAACATTGGTTTGATCAACTCGTTATCGTGTTATGCACGTACTAACGATTTCGGTTTCTTGGAAACGCCTTACCGTAAAATTGTCGATGGTTTAATTACCGATGACATAGATTACCTTTCAGCTATTGAAGAGGGTAATTTCGTTATTGCCCAAACCACTGCTGAAGTTGATGCCAAGGGTAAATTGGTTGCAGGCTTAGTGGCTTGTCGTCATAAAAACGAATTTACTTTGATGTCTGCTGAACAAGTTCAGTATATGGATGTTTCTCCACAACAAATCGTTTCTGTGGCGGCATCACTTATTCCGTTCCTAGAACACGATGATGCTAACCGTGCCTTGATGGGCTCGAACATGCAACGCCAAGCTGTACCTACTTTAAGAGTGGATAAACCACTTGTTGGTACGGGCATGGAGAAAATTGTAGCCGTTGATTCAGGTGTTACTGTTGTTGCTAAACGTGGTGGTGTTGTTGCTTACGTAGATGCTTCACGTATCGTTGTGAAAGTTAATGAAAATGAAATGCACGCTGGTGAAGCGGGTATTGATATTTACAACTTAACTAAATACACCCGTTCAAATCAAAATACCTGTATCAACCAACGTCCTATTTGTCGTATGGCTGAACCTGTAGTGCGTGGTGATGTTTTAGCTGATGGTCCTTCAACGGATATGGGTGAATTGGCACTTGGCCAAAACATGCGTATCGCCTTCATGCCTTGGAATGGTTACAACTTTGAAGATTCAATGTTGTTATCTGAGCGTGTAGCTACTGAAGATCGTTTCACTACCATTCACATTCAAGAACTAACTTGTATCGCTCGTGATACTAAGCTTGGCAGCGAAGAAATTACGGCTGATATTCCAAATGTTGGCGAATCTGCATTATCTAAATTAGATGAAGCGGGTGTGGTTTACATTGGTGCTGAAGTTAACGGTGGTGACATCTTAGTGGGTAAAGTTACTCCTAAAGGTGAAACACAGTTAACACCAGAAGAAAAATTATTACGTGCAATCTTCGGTGAAAAAGCCGCAGATGTTAAAGACAGCTCTTTACGTGTTCCTAATTCAGTGTCTGGTACTATCATTGATGTACAAATCTTCACCCGTGATGGTGTAGAAAAAGATGCTCGTGCCGTTGAAATCGAAGAAATGCAACTTAAACAAGTTAAGAAAGACTTGGGTGATGAGTTCAGTATTCTAGAAGATGGCATTTACGCTCGTGCGAAGAAATTATTGTTAACGTCAGGTTTGAATGAATCTGATCTAAACAGCATGTCTCGTGATAAGTGGTTAGTACAAAACTTGGCTGATGAAGGTCAACAGTCAGAGCTTGAACAAATCGCTGAACAATACGACAACATAAAAGCTGACTTTGATAAGAAATATGAAGTTAAGCGTCGTAAAATCACTCAAGGTGCTGACTTAGCGCCTGGCGTATTGAAAATAGTTAAAGTTTACTTGGCCGTTAAACGTCGTATCCAGCCAGGTGATAAAATGGCCGGTCGTCATGGTAACAAGGGTGTTATTTCAAACGTAGTACCTGTTGAAGACATGCCTTACGATGAGCACGGTGTGCCAGTTGATGTGGTACTTAACCCGTTGGGTGTACCATCACGAATGAACATTGGTCAGATCCTAGAAACACATTTAGGTATGGCAGCTCGTGGTATTGGTGAAAAAATTAACCGTATGTTGGAAGCTCAACAAGAAATTCATAAATTACGTGAATTCTTAAAAGAAGTTTACAACTTAGGTGAGTCTCGCCAAGAAGTCGATATTGATTCATTTTCTGATGATGAAATCATGCGCTTAGCAGGTAACTTACGAGCAGGTCTTCCAATTGCTACACCAGTATTTGATGGTGCCAGCGAGAAAGAAATTAAAGACTTATTCAAACTTGCTGATATGCCTGAAAGTGGTCAATTTACGCTTACTGATGGCCGTACTGGTCGTAACTTTGAGCGTCCAGTGACTGTTGGTTACATGTATATGTTGAAACTAAACCATTTAGTTGATGACAAAATGCATGCGCGTTCTACGGGTTCATACTCACTAGTAACGCAACAACCATTAGGTGGTAAAGCACAGTTTGGTGGTCAACGTTTTGGTGAGATGGAAGTATGGGCACTTGAAGCTTACGGTGCCGCTTATACCTTGCAAGAAATGTTAACGGTTAAATCTGATGATGTTAACGGTCGTACTAAGATGTATAAAAACTTAGTTGACGGTGATCATCGCATGGAACCGGGCATCCCTGAATCATTCAACGTATTGTTGAAAGAAATTCGTTCGTTGGGTATCAACATCGAATTAGATCAGGACTAAGCTAGCGCAGCTACATTGCTGATATTTAGCAGATGCTGAACGTCAGTACAGGGAGAGAGCAGATAACTGCTCTCTCCGGTATTTAACTCCGACAGGAGATAGTGTGTGAAAGATTTACTTAAGTTTCTTAAGCAACAAAATCAAACAGAAGAGTTCGATGGAATTCGCATCGGGCTAGCTTCACCTGACATGATTCGTTCATGGTCATTTGGTGAGGTAAAGAAACCTGAGACGATTAACTATCGTACTTTTAAGCCGGAACGTGATGGATTGTTCTGTGCGCGTATATTTGGCCCAGTAAAAGACTACGAATGTCTTTGTGGCAAATACAAACGCCTTAAGCACCGTGGTGTAATTTGTGAGAAATGTGGCGTTGAAGTTACATTAACTAAAGTTCGTCGTGACCGTATGGGTCATATCGAATTAGCAAGCCCAGTTGCTCACATTTGGTTTCTAAAGTCATTGCCATCACGTATCGGTCTATTATTAGACATGACGTTACGTGATATTGAGCGTGTGCTTTATTTTGAATCTTATGTTGTTACCGAACCTGGTATGACAACATTAGAGAAAAGCCAAATTCTAACTGAAGAAGAATATCTTGATGCGTTAGAAGAGCACGGTGACGAATTTGACGCCCTAATGGGTGCTGAAGCGGTACTTGCGTTATTGAAACAGATTGATCTTGATGGTGAAGTAGCGCAAATGCGTGAAGAATTACCCGAAATTGGCTCTGAAACAAAACGTAAAAAAATCACTAAGCGTTTAAAACTAATGGAAGCATTCGCGGCATCAGGTAATAAGCCTGAGTGGATGATCATGAACGTTTTACCAATTTTACCACCAGATTTACGTCCGTTGGTTCCATTGGATGGTGGTCGTTTCGCGACCTCTGATCTTAACGATTTATATCGTCGTGTTATCAACCGTAACAACCGTTTAAAGCGTCTTCTAGATCTAGTAGCACCAGATATCATCGTACGTAACGAAAAGCGTATGTTGCAAGAATCTGTTGATGCATTATTAGATAATGGTCGTCGTGGTCGCGCAATTACCGGTTCTAACAAACGTCCGCTTAAATCTCTTGCCGATATGATCAAAGGTAAGCAAGGTCGTTTCCGTCAGAACTTATTGGGTAAACGTGTTGATTACTCTGGTCGTTCTGTAATTACCGTTGGTCCAACATTACGTTTACACCAGTGTGGTCTACCAAAGAAAATGGCACTTGAGTTATTCAAGCCATTTATTTACGGTAAATTAGAAGCGCGTGGTTTAGCGACAACAATCAAAGCTGCTAAGAAATTAGTTGAGCGTGAAGGCGCTGAAGTTTGGGATGTACTTGACGAAGTCATTCGTGAACATCCGGTTATGCTTAACCGTGCACCAACACTTCATAGATTGGGTATCCAAGCGTTTGAACCTGTACTCATTGAAGGTAAAGCGATTCATTTACATCCATTGGTTTGTGCGGCATACAATGCCGATTTCGATGGTGACCAAATGGCGGTACACGTACCGTTGACAATCGAAGCACAAATGGAAGCACGTACGTTGATGATGTCAACGAACAACGTACTTTCACCAGCTAACGGTGAACCTATCATCGTACCATCACAGGATGTTGTATTAGGCTTATATTACCTAACGCGCGATCGTGTCAATGGTTTAGGTGAAGGTATGGTTTTTGCTGACACTAAAGAAGCTGAAAAGGCTTACCGCACTGGCGTTACTGAACTTCACGCACGTGTGAAAATTCGTATCACAGAATACTTTAAAGACGAAGAAGGTAACTTTACAGTTCCTAAAACGATTTTACGTGATACTACGGTCGGCCGTGCCATTATGTGGCAAGTTTGTCCAAAAGGTATGCCTTATGATCTAATCGATCAACCGCTTGGCAAAAAACCTATTTCGAAATTGATTAACCATGCTTACCGTAACTTAGGTTTGAAAGAAACGGTAATTTTTGCTGACCAAATCATGTACACAGGCTTCCATTATGCGATGATCGCGGGTTGTTCTGTTGGCATTGATGATATGGTTATTCCTGATGCTAAATACACTATTATCGAAGAGTCGGAAGAAGAAGTTGCTGAAATCCAAACTCAATTCGAACAAGGTTTAGTTACTCAGGGTGAAAAATATAACAAGGTTATTGATATTTGGTCATCTGCCAACGAGAAAATCTCGAAAGCGATGATGGATAACTTGTCAAAAGAAACTGTGATTAACCGCGATGGTGAGCCAGAAGAGCAAGACTCTTTTAACTCAATCTACATGATGGCGGATTCAGGGGCACGTGGTAGTGCTGCTCAGATTCGTCAACTTGCGGGTATGCGTGGTTTGATGGCTAAACCAGATGGTTCAATCATCGAGACACCAATCACCGCTAACTTCCGTGAAGGTTTGAACGTATTACAATACTTTATCTCTACTCACGGTGCGCGTAAAGGTTTGGCTGATACGGCATTGAAAACGGCTAACTCGGGTTACTTAACTCGTCGTTTAGTTGATGTTGCACAAGATTTGGTTGTTACCGAACATGATTGTGGAACACTAGACGGTTTACAAATGACACCATTGATTGAAGGTGGTGATGTTGTTGAGCCGTTACGTGAACGTGTGCTTGGTCGTGTTGTAGCTGAAGATGTTGTTAAACCGGGTACTAACGAAGTTTTATTACCTCGTAATACACTTATTGACGAAGCCTTATGTGATTTCATTGAAGAAAATTCAATTGATCAAATGAAAGTACGCTCAATTATTACCTGTAAAACCGATTTTGGTATTTGTGCTCATTGTTACGGTCGTGATTTGGCTCGTGGTCATATGATCAACCAAGGTGAAGCGATTGGTGTTGTGGCAGCACAATCTATCGGTGAACCTGGTACTCAGTTAACCATGCGTACGTTCCACATTGGTGGTGCGGCATCTCGTGCATCAGCAGAGAACAATGTACAAGTTAAGAACACAGGTACCTTGAAATTACAAAACGCTAAATTTGTAACTAACTCTGCAGACCACTTAGTCATTACTTCACGTTCATCTGAACTAACAGTTATTGATGAACTTGGCCGTGAAAAAGAGCGTTATAAAGTACCTTACGGTACCATTCTTAACAAGAAGGATGGCGAAGCAATCACTTCTGGCGATATCATTGCTAATTGGGATCCGCATACGCATCCAATTATCACTGAAGTTGGTGGTAAGGTTCAATTCGTTGAACTTATTGATGGCGTAACTATGGTTCGTCAAACTGATGACCTTACGGGTTTATCAAGTATCGTAGTCACTGAAGCTGGTCAACGTAATACTGCCGGTAAAGAAATGCGCCCAGCGGTTAAATTAGTTGATGCTAAAGGTAACGATGTGATGATCGCTGGTACTGAAATTCCAGCACAATACTTCTTACCGGGTAACGCGATTATTAACCTTGAAGATGGTGCGGAAGTAGGTATTGGTGATGCGTTAGCGCGTATTCCACAAGCCTCGTCTAAAACTCGTGATATTACCGGTGGTTTGCCGCGTGTAGCTGATTTATTTGAAGCACGTAAGCCGAAGCTTCCAGCTATCTTAGCTGAGAAGACAGGTATTATCGCGTTTGGTAAAGAAACTAAAGGTAAAGTGCGTTTATTAATCACTCAACCAAGTGGTGAAGTATACGAAGAGATGATCCCTAAAATGCGTCAATTAAACGTGTTTGAAGGTGAATCTGTACTTAAAGGTGAAGTTATTGCCGATGGTCCAGAATCTCCGCACGATATCCTACGTTTACGCGGTGTTGCACCAGTAGCTAACTACATTGTTAACGAAGTACAAGAAGTATACCGTTTACAAGGTGTTAAGATTAACGATAAGCACATTGAAGTTATCGTACGTCAAATGATCCGCAAGTGTGAGATTTTAGACGCCGGTGATAGTAACTTCCTTAAAGGTGAAATCCTGGAAGTTGCCCGTGTGAACATTTCTAACCGTGAGTTAGAAGCTGCAGGTAAACAACCAGCTGAATACGAAATGCAAATGATGGGTATTACTAAAGCATCATTAGCCACTGAGTCATTCATCTCAGCAGCATCTTTCCAAGAAACGACGCGTGTACTTACTGAAGCAGCTGTAGCTGGTAAGAAAGACAAACTTCGTGGCTTGAAAGAAAATGTTATTGTTGGTCGCTTAATCCCAGCAGGTACAGGTTATGCTTATCATCAAGAACGTGCACGTGCTAAAAACGCCGTTCCAGTTGAAGAAGTAACAGTATCAGCTGACGACGCCGCGCAAGCATTAACAGATGCTTTGAACGCAGATTTATAATCTACAAGTTAATTGTAGAGTTAAATGGCTTAAAAGTAGATGATTAACCTGTCTAATGCGAGTAAAGCTTGACAGGTTAAAGCTTGACCTATAGAATTCCGCGACCCTATATTCCGTACTGTAAAGTATAGAATCTAAGGTCGCGGATTTTCACGTTTATAAGGGTGTAAATTTCCCCATTGATTGGAATTTACACAAATTTAACTAATCGGGAGCTATTTAATGGCAACTATTAACCAATTAGTACGTAAACCACGTGTAAGACAAGTAACTAAAAGTAACGTACCAGCGTTACAAGCTTGTCCACAACGTCGTGGCGTATGTACTCGTGTGTATACAACTACACCAAAAAAACCTAACTCAGCATTACGTAAAGTTGCTCGTGTTCGTTTAACTAACGGCTTCGAAGTAACTTCATACATCGGTGGTGAAGGTCACAACTTACAAGAGCATAGTGTTATCTTGATTCGTGGTGGTCGTGTTAAAGATTTACCGGGTGTGCGTTATCACACCGTTCGTGGCGCACTAGATTGTTCTGGTGTAAGCGATAGAAGACAAGGCCGTTCTAAATACGGTGCTAAACGACCTAAATCTTAAGTTTCCCTTTCTACACTTATTAAAAAATAAGTAAAAGAATAGAAACGTTAAGTAAGGCCAAATAACATATTACATTTTGGGTTTATCCTGAATATAACGGAGAATTAAGATGCCAAGAAGACGCGTCGTAGGGCAACGTAAAATATTGCCAGATCCTAAGTTCCACAACGAACTTTTAGCAAAATTCATCAACATCCTTATGGTTGATGGTAAAAAATCTACTGCAGAAAAAATTGTTTACGGTGCATTAGACATTTTAACTGAAAAGAAATCGGAAAAAACTCATCTAGAGTTATTCGAAACAGCGTTAGACAACATCCGCCCACAAGTGGAAGTAAAGTCTCGTCGTGTTGGTGGTTCTACTTACCAAGTTCCAGTTGAAGTTCGTCCTGTGCGTCGTAATGCACTAGCCATGCGTTGGTTAGTTGAAGCAGCTCGTAAACGTGGTGAAAAATCAATGGCTCAGCGCCTAGCTAACGAAATGTTAGATGCGTCTGACAGCAAAGGTTCAGCGGTTAAGAAACGTGAAGACGTTCACCGTATGGCTGAAGCTAACAAAGCATTCGCTCACTACCGCTGGTAGGCATTATATAATTAGCAAAATTGCTAGTTATATAATAATAAGTGTAATGCCGTGGTTATCATCGTGTGTCAATATTGAGACAAAGTGATAACCACAACTGTTTTATAATCTGGGAAAACTCTCAGAAAGAGGAAGAAATTGTGGCACGTATAACCCCTATTGAGCGTTACCGAAACATTGGTATTTGTGCTCATGTCGATGCCGGTAAAACGACAACAACAGAAAGGGTACTTTTCTATACTGGTCTTTCACATAAGATCGGCGAAGTTCATGATGGCGCAGCCACCATGGATTGGATGGAGCAAGAGCAAGAGCGTGGTATAACTATCACCTCTGCAGCAACAACTTGTTTTTGGAAAGGGATGGAAGCACAATTTGAAGACCATCACATTAATATCATCGATACCCCTGGTCACGTAGATTTTACTATTGAAGTAGAGCGTTCTTTGCGTGTATTAGACGGTGCGGTATTGGTATTATGTGGCTCTTCAGGAGTTCAACCACAAACAGAAACTGTTTGGCGCCAAATGGAGAGATACTCTGTTCCGCGTTTAGTTTTTGTTAATAAGATGGACCGCACAGGTGCAGACTTCTTATCCGTTGTTGAGCAACTTAATTCTCGCTTGAAAGCTAATGCAGTACCTATTCATTTAGCAATAGGTGCTGAAGATGACTTTACTGGTGTTGTCGACTTAATCAAAATGAAAGCCATTAACTGGAACGAAAGTGACCAGGGTATGACCTTTACTTATGAAGACATTCCAGCAGAGATGCAAGAGCTAGCCGAAGAATGGCGCGAAAAGCTTATCTCTGAAGCTGCAGAAGCCTCTGAAGAACTAATGGATAAATACCTTGAAGAAGGGGAATTATCCGAAGCAGAAATAAAATCTGCGCTACGTACCCGTACGCTAAACAATGAAATTGTCCTTTGTGCTTGTGGCTCAGCTTTCAAAAACAAAGGCGTACAAGCAGTACTTGATGCCGTCGTAGAATTTTTACCGTCGCCAACCGATGTTGAAGCGATAAAAGGTATTAATAACGACAAGAACGAAACTGAAGGCTGTCGCGAAGCTGATGATAAAGCACCATTTGCTGCTTTAGCATTTAAAATCGCTACTGATCCTTTTGTCGGTACGTTAACCTTCTTTCGCGTATATTCAGGTGTAGTAAAAACTGGTGACAGTATATACAATCCTGTTAAAGGCAAAAAAGAACGTTTAGGTCGTATTGTGCAAATGCATGCAAATGACCGCAAGGAAATTAAAGAAGTACGAGCGGGTGATATAGCTGCGGCTATAGGTCTTAAAGATGTTACTACTGGTGACACCTTATGTGATGCGAATCATGTGATCACACTCGAACGTATGGAGTTTCCTGAACCAGTAATTTCTGTAGCAGTTGAGCCAAAAACTGTCGCTGCCCAAGAAAAAATGGGCATAGCATTAGGTAAGTTGGCCGCAGAAGATCCGTCATTTAGAGTAGTTTCTGATGAAGATACGGGTCAAACCATCATTTCAGGTATGGGGGAATTACACCTCGATATTTTAGTTGAACGTATGAAACGCGAATTTGGCGTTGAATGTAATGTCGGTAATCCACAAGTGGCTTATCGAGAAACCATACGCTCAACAGTTGAAGTGGAAGGTAAATTTGTTCGTCAATCAGGTGGTCGTGGTCAATTTGGTCATGTTTGGTTGAAATTGGAGCCCTTACCAGAAGGTGAAGGCTTCGAGTTTGTTAACGAAATTGTTGGAGGTAGTGTTCCAAAAGAATTTATCCCCTCAGTTGAAAAGGGCTGTAGAGAGCAAATGGACAGTGGTGTTTTAGCGGGTTATCCGTTATTGGACATCAAGGTCACGCTTTATGACGGATCTTTTCATGACGTTGACTCTAACGAAATGGCGTTTAAAGTCGCTGCATCGATAGGTTTTAGACAGGGGGTGCTACAAGCGTCTCCAGTTATGCTTGAGCCTATGATGAAAGTTGAAGTTATTACGCCAGAAGCAAACATGGGTGATGTCGTCGGTGATTTAAATCGTCGCCGTGGCATGATCGATGGCATGGACGAAGGTCCAGCTGGTTCTAAGGTAGTGAATGCACTTGTACCACTATCTGAAATGTTTGGTTACGCTACGGCATTACGTAGTGCAACTCAAGGTCGAGCATCATATGCAATGGAGTTTCAGCAATATAGCGAAGCACCAAAAGCTGTTGCCGACAAAATAATTGAATCTTAGTAAGGCTTTTTGAAAGTCTGGCTCGGTCTTTTGGCCGGGCTTTTAATAAACTTTAAGGTAATTGAAAAATGGCTAAAGCAAAATTTGAACGTAATAAACCGCACGTTAACGTTGGTACTATTGGACACGTTGATCACGGTAAAACAACTTTAACAGCTGCTATCTCTGCAGTATTAACTAAAGTTCACGGTGGTGAAGTTAAAGATTTCGCACAAATCGATAATGCTCCTGAAGAGCGTGAGCGTGGTATTACGATTAATA
>CAXBNP010000053.1:0-17791 GCA_963977145.1 uncultured Colwellia sp. | reverse complement strand
GTGTTCAGGACAAATGTAAGCTGCACCACCCTGGAAGACACTCTCTTCAATTAATCACTTTTTTCTGTAAGTCACGCTAAGACCCACAATGCCAACAATACTTCCGCGCACCGCTAAAAAATCACCCGGTGTTCAGGAAAAATGTAAGCTGCACCACCTTGGAAGACACGCTCTTCAATTCATTGTTCTTAAGCGCTTTTATTTTCTTTTGTCATAGTGACAAACTCTGGTCTGGGTAACTTATCCAAAATACCGTAAAGATAAAAAACAATAGCGCACAAGCCACCCGCAATAGTAAATAACCAAGTTCCGCCAAGCTTATCTAAAATAATACCGCCACCGAGCGGCGCCATCGCATAGCCCAAGGCATAAAATGACGCAGCACCGAAATAGGCACCACGCAAATGGTTTGGTGCGAGTCGGTCGATATGGACATTCATGGTCGGAAATAAAACCGCTTCTGCCAAGCTCATCACTATTGCTGCACCAACCCAACCCCAAAACCATTCAAGTGGGTTTAAAGCAAACCAAAATTGCGACAAAGCGAGTAACACTAAAGCAAATTGAATACGAGTTTCTAACGCTAAATTGGCCATCAATTTTAACAATAAAAACTGAAAAAATACGATGGTGACTGAATTTGCGACAATCATCGCTGAAATTAAGATCACTAACTCAGGCACTTCAGCCCTTGTTAAGTATTGAATTAGCGACGAGTCCATTTGAGCATAAATAAACATACACAGAACATTGGCAATAATTAAGCATTGTAATAATTTGTCTTGCTGCAAAATACTGAAGGTCTGTTTGAACGGGGTTTTTTCTACAACATGCTGGTGGCCTATTTTGCCATGCTGCTTAAAGCCCCAGAGCAGTAACAACAACAAAAAGGCAAATGCCCCTGCGGTAATAAAAAAGCTCGACTGTTGTCCCGTCAAACCAAACCAAACACCGGCCATGGGCCCAACAGCCGCGCCAACATTGACCACAAAGTAACGGCTTTGCATCGCGAGTTCTCGGGTTTTCTTGTCAGGAACAATATCACCGATCAGTGCTGACGTGGGTGGCTCCCATAATGCTTTAGCAATCGAGCATAAGGTTATTACCACGACATATTCCATCAATGAATGAGCAATGGCCAATAAAGAAAATGAAATAACATACAGCACGCCACTGGCATACATTAATTTATGCCGGCCAATACGATCTGATAACGTACCGCCCAGAAAGCCGACAAATACTGAAACAAAGGCAGCCGAGGACAGTATTAAACCGACTTCAGTTGCAGAGATAGCAAAGCGTTGATAGAGAATAACCGCGAGAAAAGGCCAAACCATATAAAAACTACCACGGGTGATAAAGGCGCCAAACAATAAAATCCACATTAATACTGGAAACTGTTTAACCCGAGCTAACGACGCATCACTTTGCATGGAAATTCCTATCACCCTACTACATTGGATATTAGTTTATATATATACAAAAAACTTTACAAATGTTTTTGTTTATATTTTATATTATTATGCTAATGATAAACCGTAACTTTCTTATTAATGTATAGATCTCATTTGCCAGTTAATAATATACTTAAGGTAACTCACTACATTAGACTTAAAGCTGCGCTTATTTAATGCTCTCGCAAAAAAAAACAGATAGAGAAACATCTAATTCAATCTTAAGCACTAAACTGCAGGCACTAAATGCAGCCCCTATTGGCATCTTTGATTCCGGGATTGGTGGCTTATCAATTGCACAGTGCATTGAGCAACAATTACCGAATGAAAATTTACTTTATGTTGCCGATACACTGCACGCACCTTATGGTGAAAAGTCGGCTGAATTTATTCAACAAAGAGTTAATGAAATTGCCCAGTGGTTTGTTGAGCGCAAGGCTAAAGCTATTGTTGTTGCCTGCAATACCGCAACGGTTAATGCTATAGACCAGCTGCGTAAAAAAATTTCAATCCCGGTTATTGGTGTTGAACCCGCAATAAAGCCAGCAGCAAATTTGAGTAAAAATAAAAAAGTCGCAATATTGGTGACCAAAGCAACAGCAGAAAATCAGCGTTTTTTAGCGTTAGTCGCACACTATAGCAATAACAGTGAGGTTATTATTCAGCCCTGTCCTGGTTTAGTCGAACTGATTGAGCAAGATAAAAAAAACGCTGTCGAATGTAAATTAATGCTAACTAGTTATTTACAGCCATTAATCGAGCGAGGGGTCGATACTATTGTACTAGGTTGTACCCATTACCCGTTAGTTAAAGCCATGATTAATGAAATATGTGGCAATACTGTAGTGATTATGGAAACGGCAAAACCGGTCACTGAGCAATTGCAACGCCAGCTAGCATTACATCAACTCATTAATACCAATACCAGTTTAGGGGCAACAACATTTTACAGTTCCAAGTGTTGTGCAGCGCAGCAAGCGCTTTTTAGCCATATTTTACAGCGTCCACTAAGATTAAATAGCTATCCCTAATGAACTATTTACGACTTTATAGACCAAAAAAATACCTTACGGGCTAAAATAATCAGTTAGCCAAAGACGTTTAGCCATCTAGGCGTAAAAAACTCTAGAAAATAGTTAACTAAACGGTTAGAATATCGCTATTAAAGCAACGAATGTTTTTCAATTAATTTTTACAGAGGGCTTATGTCTACACACCTTTTTACTTCTGAGTCAGTATCAGAAGGACATCCGGATAAAATTGCCGATCAAATTTCTGATGCGGTTTTAGATGCTATTATTGCCCAAGACAAACATGCACGCGTTGCCTGCGAGACTATGGTAAAAACTGGTGTCGCCATTATTTCAGGTGAAGTAACAACATCGGCATGGGTAGATTTAGAAAAAATTACCCGTGATGTAATTTCAGAGATTGGCTACACATCATCAGATGTGGGCTTTGATGGCGCAACCTGTGGCATCATGAACTTAATAGGCCAACAATCTCCTGAAATTGCTCAAGGTGTTGATCGCGTAAAGCCTGAAGATCAAGGGGCTGGTGACCAAGGATTAATGTTTGGTTATGCTACTAATGAAACCGAAACATTGATGCCGGCACCACTATACTATTCGCACCGTTTAGTTGAGCGTCAAGCAGAAGCTCGTAAATCGGGTATTTTGCCGTGGTTGCGCCCTGATGCAAAAAGCCAAGTCACCTTCATTTATGAAGATAACAAACCCATTGCTATTGATACCGTTGTGTTGTCCACTCAGCATAATCCAGACATCAAGCAAGAAGATTTGCACAGTGCTGTTATGGAAAATATTATCAAGCATGTTTTGCCGGCAGAATTATTAACCAAAGACACTAAATACCATATCAACCCAACGGGTCGATTTGTTATTGGTGGCCCTGTCGGCGATTGTGGCTTAACCGGTCGTAAAATCATTGTTGATACATACGGCGGTATGGCTCGCCATGGTGGTGGTGCTTTTTCTGGTAAAGATCCATCAAAGGTTGACCGTAGCGCCGCTTATGCCGGTCGTTATGTTGCTAAAAACATCGTTGCAGCTGGCCTAGCTGATCGTTGTGAAATTCAAATATCTTACGCTATTGGTGTTGCAGAGCCGACGTCAATATCAATTGATACTTTTGGTACGGGTAAAGTGTCTGAACAGCGTCTTGTCGAACTTGTTCGTGAACACTTTGACTTACGCCCATACGGCATCACAAAAATGTTAGATTTACTGCATCCTATGTATCAGCAAACGGCGGCTTATGGTCACTTTGGTCGCGAACCTTATGAAATGACGGTTGGCGATGATACCTTCACAGCATTTAGCTGGGAAAAGACAGATAAAGCCGAAGCACTGCGCTTATCAGCCGGTATCTAATTCAAAGACTGAACATTAAACTAAACCGCTCATTGAGCGGTTTTTTTGTTTTCACCATGTATTAGAATATTATTCATTAGATTAATAAATAATAAAGACCTAAACACTACATTGTTAGCATCATATTTTCACTATCAGGCTTTACCACGAGAACATCACTGGCAATATTATCAGTTAAAAATTGAGTCGTATCTCCTAATGCTCTATTGAAAAAGCTATCATGTTTACCATTGCCGATAATGGTCAAACCCACGTGCAGTTCATTCGCGGTATGGGGAATATCATCATCAGGTATTGATTCATTTAAATGCACAATACCGTTAGCGTTAGGATGCACTGCGACATATTTTTTAATCGTATCCCTGTGCCGCTGCTGCACTGAAACATCGGTTTTAAAGCCCGTAGCCACATCATAATTTATCGCAATAGAAGCCGACTCGCCATAATAACAATCAAGGATATGTAACTCTGCGTATTTCAGCGGCATCAACTGCTCAGTAGCGTCTAAAATAGTATGATTCAAGGCTTTATTCGCTTCGGTATCATCATCGATGTCTAAGCAAGCAAGAATTTTGTATTCCGGTGTTTGCTCGATATTTTTTACTAGCCAAACCGGTAATTCACAACATCGGGTTAGGTAACGTTCCACCGTTAATGTGAAAAAATCTATCAGGTTATGCTCTTTATGGAAAAGCTTTATCACTAAAGATATTTCATGGTCTGTAATGATAGAGGCGATAGACTTCACGGCAGGGTTTTGCCATGAAATAATAATATTTAAGTGCAGATCTTTATCTGTTAAGCGATTAAATTTTTCACAAATCAATTGCTCTTGCTGTATGACAAATAATGACAAGTCATCTGGCAAGCCACTGTTAAAACTTTTGTCGTGCACCTCTTTATAAAAAGACTTGAATACCGTTATTGTGGCATTGTTTTTACTCGCTACGCCAACCGCACGTTGTAAGGCAAAATCACTAGTATCATCTGAATTTTCAATCACTAAAATATGTTTAAAAATACTATTCATCGTTATCTTCCTTGTCATTTAACAGTTTATATTTTTTTGTCACTATTAATAGAAGCGATAAATCAGCAGAAAATGCGACATTTAATGATAAATGTCGCATAACAAGTGTGGGGGGGGTGATGAAAGCAATTGGATTAATGAAGGCTTAGTTCTTTACTCAGCCATGCTTTTGCTAAATGTGCATTTCTTTCTACCGTTTTTTTAGATATATGAAATAGGTCTGCTATTTCTTGCGTTTTTAAACCAGCAAAAAATTGTAAATGCAGTATATCGGCCTTACGCTGGTCAAACAGCGCCAAGGAACTTAGCGCTTCGTCTAACTCGATCATATCATCAGAGAAGTAACTTGGCTGTTGATGTTCGTAAAGGGTTACCTTTTTCGCGCCACTACCTCGCTTTACACATTTTTTCGTTTTAGCATAATCGACAAGAATTCTGCGCATGATCCTACTGGCTAAATTAAAAAAATGAATGCGATCATGGTAATTCACCTTAACATGAATGAGTTCAATAAACGCTTCATTGACCAAGGCGGTCGCTTGCAAGGTGTGCTCTCCACCTTCCTTACTCATTTGCATTGCCGCCAAGCGATGCAATTCATGGCTAACAAACTCGCTAATTTCATCCAAAGCCTGCTTCTCACCGTTTTGCCAACTGCTCAGCAACCGCGTTATTTCAGCTTGGTTATCACTATTCATAAACTTTCATAATGGCGTTATTCGACTAGTATCTAATCAGTATATAACAATTTCAATCTTTCGCTGGAAACACATCGTGGATTGCTATTGAGCAAAATTGCGATAAAGCACTGCTATGGATAAAATGAGATGGAAGTTAATTGAAGCAATTTTTAATCAAGCTATTGCCCTGCCTGATGGTGAACAATTAACCTTAATTGAGCAACGCTGTGGTGATGATACTGCACTGCTACAAGAAGTAAAAACACTATTGGCACAGCAAAATAGCGCGACTAAAATTCACAATGTTATTGCTAAAACCGCCGCTAATTTTGTCACCCTACAAGAAAACCTCATCGGTAAAACCATCGGCAATTATCGCGTTTTACAGTCACTAGCCCGAGGAGGCATGGGCAGTGTATTTTTAGCTGAGCGTGCTGACGATCAATATCAACAACAAGTAGCCATAAAGCTTATTCAGACTCGTCTTGGCGACAACTACACCAAGCAAGCTTTTAAAGCGGAACGACAAATATTAGCCAACCTAGAGCATGCTAATATTGCTCGATTATTAGATGGCGGTACCTTAGAAAATAATATGCCCTACTTAGTAATGGAATACGTTAAAGGCCAGTCAATCAACCGTTACTGCAGCAAGAAAAATTTATCGCTAAAAGCACGATTAATACTGTTTAATAATGTTTGCAACGTTGTGCAATTTGCCCATCAAAACTTGATTATTCACTGTGACTTAAAACCGTCAAATATATTGATTACCGCAAGCGGCGAAGTGAAACTACTCGACTTTGGTATATCAAAATTAATCGTTCAACCGGGCGACAACGATAAAAGTCCATTGCAAACCCAAGCTTATAGTTTAGCTTATTCAAGCCCTGAGCAATTGCAATTGCAGCCCGTATCAGTCATGGCTGACGTATACGCCTTAGGTGTGGTACTTTTTGAAATACTGACCCAGCAAAAACCTTTTGATTTATGCAATAAAAACATTAGCGAGTCGAAAGCGCTGATCCTTAATACACAGCCATTGCTAGCAAGTCTAGCGCTAAATAATTCATTAATATCGCACGCGAAACAGCAGATAACAGCGAGTCAACTCACCGGCGATATCGACGCAATAATCAATAAAGCGCTGCAAAAGTCACCACAACTCAGGTACCAATCGGCAACCCAGCTTTCTGATGATATCAATAGCTTCCTTAACAACCAACTGGTGAACGCTCGAGAAAGTCCTTGGTCATTAAAATTAATGAAACTATTTAAGCGTAATATAACCTTCAGTGTCGCTTCGCTAGTTGTGGCTTCGGCCATCATTAGTTTTAGCAGCATGTTGTGGCTGCAATCCATACAATTGAAAAAAGAGCGAGACCGTTCTGAAATTACCTTGTCATTTTTTACAGACATGTTTAACGAATTAGACCCCGACAATGAAAAAGGCCAAAACGTGCTGGTCAGAGAAGTATTAGACAGAACCAGCGAAGCTCTCACCGTTGGTGAGCACCCATTAAAGCGTTACCCTTATTCAGAAGCTATTATTCGCAATGTCATGGGCAATATTTATTTAGAATTGGGCCTGCTCTCCCCAGCCGAACAGCACCTAACAAGTGCAATGCAGTTATTTCAGCGCGAAGAACTAATCAACTCGCCTGCGTACCTGAGTTTGCTGCTTAATATTTCCCAATTGCATGGCGTAAAGTTTGAACGCATAGATGCACTCGCAATTATTAATGAATCATTAACACTCAGTAAAAAAATAAATGGTGATAACGCGCCAGTAACGCTTGGCATAATGAGCAATTTAGCGGCGCATTTAAACATGCAAGGTGATCATTACGCGGCAAAAGCGCTATATGATGAAGTGTACTTAAAACGTTTAACAACAATGGGAGAGGAGCATATTGATACCATTAACACCCTCCGAAGTATCGGTATTGTATATCATTGGCTAGGTCAATTTGAAAAAGCTCATGAATATTATCTCAATACTCATCGCTTATTAGTTAAAATTAAAGGCCAAAACCATCCTTCAAGCTTTAGCGTACTCAGTTTAATCGGCTCTGTTTTACAAGCTATGGAGCAATATCAACGAGCGGACACTGTAATTACAAGTCATATTCAAATAGCAACAGCGGTCTTAGGCGAAAATCACCCGGAAGTATTACGTTCTAGGCACAATTTAGCTGATGTTTATAAAGGGCTAGGTCAATTCGAAATCGCTGAAAATTTGTTTCGAGAGGTACTTGCAAAACGTCAACGTCACTTAGGTGCTGCTCATATTGAAACACTACAAACACAAAAGAAATTAGCTAGATTACTTAATGAAATTGGCGGAGACAACAATCGCCAAGAGGCGTTAACTTTAGCATCAAACACGGTAGAAATTAAGACCGAGAAACTCGGAGAAACCCATCCCGACACAGTTAGCACATTACAAACACTTGCCGATATTTATTTTTCCCAAAAAGTATTTAACAAGGCAAAAGCGCTTTATCTAAAAATTCTGACCATAAGAAACAACAGTATTGAATACCAAAATCACCCTCATTCAATAACAATTTACCTTAACCTCGCCGCAATCGAAATTCAGGACAACAAGATAATGGAAGCAGAAATTCGGTTTAATCAAGCGGTAGCCATCTCTAAACAACACGCTAATTTGTATCAACAAAAAATTAAAGCCACCGCGTTGCAGTTCATAAAACACCTGCAAGACAACACCAACGACAGCAATAAAACGCACGCTTTTCAAATATACCTGTAATAGCGTTTACTTACATTTTTGGCCTCATGGCAATAAGGGAAATCAATTCAGGTTAGGTATTTTTTTGAAATATAACTGACTATTAGCGTAACGAATAACACCGCGTTGGTATTTTTTATCTGGCCGCTGACCACGCACTAACATGACCGAGCAAAATATAATATAATGTTTCTCCTGTAAACGATTGAATTTACGATGAGTTGCCCTTATTTACAGGCTATATTAACAACCATCACCAACAGTGCTTTATTCAACGAAAAATGGAACCTTTTATGCGTAACCCTCGTATTTACCAAGCTCAAGCATTTGACGTTGGTCACACACAAGCATTAAGTGATGACGCTTTTGGCCATACCGTGCGAGTATTACGTCTTAAAGACGGCGACGATATCACATTATTTAATGGCATTGCAGAGCCGCAAGGCTATTTCGAATATCAAGCTAAGCTTTGTAACGTTAGTAAAAAACGTGCAGATATAGAGATTATCGCCAAAAAACTAGTGCTCAATGAATCGCCGCTAAATATTCATTTGGGCCAGGGTATTTCACGCGGTGAACGCATGGACTTTACCCTACAAAAATCGGTGGAGTTAGGCGTTAATACCATCACACCGATTTTTACCGAGCGTTGTGGTGTTAAGCTGAGCGGCGAACGTTTAGAAAAAAAGCACGAGCAATGGCAAAAAATAGTCATTAGCGCTTGTGAACAAAGTGGTCGGTGCGCCATTCCTTTAGTTGCACAAGCCATTTATTTGGATGAGTGGTTACAGCAAGAAACATCAGCGTTGAAGTTAAACTTACACCCCAGGGCTGAGCATTCTATTATGAGCCTACCAATAGAGAGCCCGCGTGTTCGTCTGTTGATAGGACCTGAAGGTGGTTTAAGCAACGATGAAATTTCCACGGCTAATGCTGCCGGTTTTCACGATGTATTACTTGGACCTCGTGTACTAAGAACTGAAACGGCGGCGCTAACCGCCATCACTGCATTACAATGTCGTTACGGCGATTTAAGTTAAAATAAAAATATAAAAAATTAACCATTAGGAAAATACATGAGCATAAAAATTGGCGTTGTTATGGACCCTATTGCCCAGGTCAAGGTAAAGAAAGATTCTTCAATGGCGATGATGCTTGAAGCGCAAGCGCGTGGTTATGATATTTATTATATGGAAATGCAAGATCTCTATTTAGAGCAAGGGGTATGTCGAGCAACGGCGGCAAAAGTAAAAGTATTTGACGACACAGAACATTGGTACGAGCTAGATGAACGCGAAGACATCAACGTCGCTGACTTAGATGCGGTATTAATGCGCAAAGATCCGCCATTTGATACTGAGTTTATTTATGCCACTTACATGTTAGAACGTGCTGAAGTTGCTGGCACCTTAATTGTTAACAAACCACAAAGTTTACGCGATTGTAACGAAAAATTATTTACCGCTTGGTTTCCAGAGTTGACGCCAAAAACACTGGTGACCCGTAACAATGAAAAAATCAGAGCATTTCATAAAGAAAACAAAGATATAATCATTAAACCTTTGGATGGTATGGGTGGTTCTTCAATTTTCCGTATTGGCGAAAATGATCCTAATGTCGGTGTGATTCTTGAAACATTAACAGCACATTCAACACAATATGCTATGGTTCAAGAGTACCTACCAGAAATTGTTGACGGCGATAAGCGTATATTAATCGTCAACGGTGAACCTATGCCTTACTGTTTAGCCCGCATTCCTGCACAAGGAGAAACTCGCGGTAATTTAGCCGCTGGTGGTCGTGGTGAAGCTCGTCCATTAAGCGCTAGTGATAAACTTATTGCCGAAACTATTGCACCAGAATTAAAAAAACGTGGTTTATTTTTTGTTGGTTTAGATGTCATTGGCGACAAAGTCACCGAAATCAATGTTACAAGTCCAACCTGTATTCGCGAAATTGAAGCAGCATACCCGATAAATATTAGTGGAAAATTAATGGATGCTATTGAGCAAAACATTAAAAAGCGTTAAAGCCGACGTTAAAGGAAAATCTCCTTTAACGTATTTCTCTTTAATTATTAAGGTGTATTTATGGACAGTTTTGAAAATCAACTTTTGATTGCTATGCCCAATTTAGACGATTCTTATTTTAATAAAACCGTAACTTATATCTGTGAGCATAATGCTGAAGGGGCTATGGGGTTAATTATTAATTTACCCATCAATGTCACCTTGAATGAATTATTAACTCAAATTGATGAAGACAAAGTTGACGCTCCTGAGTTAGACCAACAAGTACTAACCGGTGGTCCAGTATCACAAGACCGAGGCTTTGTTTTACATAGTACTCAAGCGGGTTGGAATAGCTCATTGGCGTTAACTAAAGAGGTGATGATCACCACTTCAAAAGATATTTTAATGGCCCTTGGTACAGCAGGAGCACCTGAAAAATTTATGGTTACTCTTGGCTATGCGGGTTGGGGTCCCGGCCAATTAGAGGAAGAAATCAAAGCGAATTCTTGGTTATTAACCCCTGCTGATGGCGATATTATATTTAATACCCCTATTGAGCAAAGGTGGAAAAAAGCCACCGAGAGGCTAGGCATAGATATGGCTCACCTCTCGAGTGAAGTAGGGCATGCATAATGGCGAGTAAAGCCGCCATTGGTGAACGGACATTACTCGGTTTTGATTTTGGTAAAAAGTATATTGGTGTTGCTGTTGGCCAAGAGTTAACCGGCTTAGCTTCGCCTTTAGGCTCAGTCAAAGCGCGTGATGGTATGCCTGATTGGGATAATATGACCAAGTTTATCAACGAATGGCAACCTGATTTTATTGTCGTGGGTTTACCGCTCAATATGGACGGCAGCGAGCAACAATTGACCCGTGATGCGAAAAAGTTTGGTAACCGTGTTGCTGGCCGCTTTGGTCTTAAAGTTGAATTTCAAGACGAACGCTTAACCACGGCGACCGCGAAAGAGGCTTTATTTGCACAAGGTGGCTATCGCAATCTTAAAAAAGATAATATTGACGCTGCGTCGGCAAAAATAATTATAGAAAGTTATTTTGAAAATCAATATTAAGCGAGTTAATTGCTACAAGTATCATATTTCGCCCAGACCTTATTTATCGTTGCTAGCGTTGACCGCTAAAATTATGGAATATTAATGGCTATTCTTGCGCTTATTAGTCCGTTAATTATGGTTGGTTTTATCGGATTTATACTGGCTAAAAGTGTCTGGTTTAGCAAAGCTCAAATTGATAGCTTAACTAAGTTTACCTTTAACATTGCCATTCCGGCCTTTTTATTCCAGCAGCTTGCCAGTGCTGACTTAAGTACAATTGACGTTAATATTTATGGCGCCTTCTATTTACCGGTATTAGTGGTTTATGGCCTAGCCGGGGCTATAAATTATTATTTTCACCAACGCTTACAAGGCGATATATCCGCCTCTGCAGTTTATGCCTTTGGCACTAGCTATTCAAATAATGTTATCGTTGGTATGCCTATCGCTTTGATGGTATTAGGTGAGCAAGTGTTACCGATTATATTTTTGGTTATTAGTTTACACAGTGCGCTATTAATTGCTATCACAAGTATATTAGCGGTTAATATTGGCCAGTTTAACTGGCGCTTATTGCTCAAACAAACCCTTTACAATCCATTGTTAATCGCTATTACTGGTGGATTTATCATTAATTTAATGGCGATAAAATTGCCGATAATAATTAATGACAGTCTATTGCTGTTAGGTAAGCCAGCAATTACCCTGGCACTTTTTTTACTTGGCGCCTCCCTAGCCTATTATAAAATTCGCCGTGAAGTTAAATTTATTATTACCGCAAGTGTATTAAAACTAATACTTTTACCAAGTTTAATATTATTGACTAGCCATGTTATATTCCAATTTTCGACTCTTATAACGACAACTTTAGTTATTTTAAGCGCAAGTCCAACTGGAGTGAATGCTTATTTAGTTGCCAAGCAACAAGGCAAGCATCAAGAGACTATTGCTGGGATAGTGGTCGTTACTACCTTAATGTCTATTGTATCAATACCGCTATGGATTTGGGTTTTGACGGGTGTCCTTGGCGTCAACGCGGCTTAAGCAATGTTAGATTTTAATTCCTCAGCCCCTTTATGGCTAAAAATTACCGCTCGTACATGGTCGATTAACGCTTGCTCATTGCTCGACATTGATCTGCTGGTGCTGATTGACTTGCAAGAACTTACGAATGCCCGAGAACTATGCGCTGAAATGAAGCTAAGGCATTACGCACAAGGTCAGATGCAATTACCCAGATAGCAAGGAACGAGCATGTAGAATCAATTAAGCGCCTGGAGATAAACCTTTAACTCAGTTCAACTTTCAGCATAGCGAATGATCTCGGATAAGTAAGTATCAAGTTGTTGAAAATATAAATTGGGTATATGTTATAAAGTATTAAAATGTTAAAAAATCAACAATGAAGGTAACACGTTAACTCGCTCACCAGACGATACTTTATATCAAAATATGACTGCAGCCTTTCTTCAGCTATTAGGAAACTTCGAGAATGAAAAATAGAAGCAGAAATTCCATTAAATGCGCTATCTTATTGACCTTACTGCTCGGCATTATTTCTCTGGGTCATGCCACAGAAAAACTTCGAATTATCGGTGAAGATTCATTTCCTCCTTATAATTATTATGTAACCAAGGGATTGAAGGTCAAAAAGGAAATTAGAGGCTTTACAGTAGAATTGATTAACCTGATGCTTAAAGATATAGCCATTGAAAAACAAGCGGATATTGAACTATTCACCTGGGCAAGAGTATTAAAAATCATTGAAAATGAACCTAATGTACTCATTCTCGATATTGTTAGAAACCCTGCTAGAGAAGAACATTATAAATGGGTTGGCCCTATTGCTCCTCGCGAAATATGGTTGTATAAACTAGCTGCCAGAAAAGATATTCAAGTGACGTCACTACAAGACATTAAACATTATAAGGTCGGTGTTATGCGAGGCTCTTCATCTTCTGATAAATTAATGGCATATGGTTTTGAAGAGGGGAATAATTTAGCCTTCGTTAGTAAAGAAATCCAAAATATCAATAAAATCATGAAGCAACGTGTTGATTTTGTTACTTTTAGCCCGGTGGAATTAGCATGGCGATTGAAGTTACTTACGCCTCAGGTAGACATAAATATTTTTGAACCCACTTACCTGTTATCAGGAGAGCTTGAATATTATTTTGCCTTAAGTAAAAAAACCTCAAATGAAACTGTGCTTCAACTACAAACAGCATTGGAGCAAATAAAAAAAGATGGCCGTTTCCTGACTCTGTGGAAAAAATATATGCAGTGATGGTGTCGAGCTTATCCTCTGATCCTTATCGAATACCCCCGTAATCCAATCGCTATTTAGACAAAAGATAACCTAAAGCTCGCTTGCTATAGCCTAGTGATTAAGTTTTTCTGGCCACAGTTTTGAATACGATTGTCTCTACTTATAGCCATATGGGCTAATTTTCTCTTGCTAGCGCTAGCTTTTACTTAGGGTTCAGAGAGCTAATTAAACTAGTTATATCAAGTATATTCATGCTGAAAAAAACAATTATGATATTAACTACAAGTTTGACTTTCGTTGATTAAATTACAGATAAAATCACCTACCTTTAGCCTGCAGGTAAGGTAAAGATCTGCGACTGACTATTGCGCAAGTTAAGTTTATTTATCTTCATGGTCAACTATTTAAAGCACTAGAATGGATTTAGCGTGTATCCTTGGTTTTGCAAAACGACATGCGCGGTCATCGCTGACAATGCCATTTTAATCCCTGGCTCTAACATTTCCTTGGTAATATCGTAATACGCTGCCGATTGACCACATAAATAAACCTCGACTTGTTTTTTCATTAAGTCCTGCAAAAGTACGCTATTGGCATTGTTTTGCTGGAACTGCTTTTGATACACCGACTCGGCTAGTAAATCAAAGCCGGCCTTACCATGGACCACGAGCGCCAAATGAATATTCGCCGGCGGTACACCATTAGCAACATGCATATTGATAAAACGCGCTAATGTTTCAATTTTTCGGCTAACATCACCAACTTTAGCTTGCGCACTAATATCGAAAGCGACTTTAAAAATACTCTTGTTATCAAAATTAATATCCTGCTGAACTTTGACATGCTTGCCATAGCTATTAATAACAGGCCCTGCCATAAATTTATTATCGCCCGCCATGACCATATTGGCGGTAGTGAAGACTAAAGTGATAATTAACCATCGAATTGTAGATAACATTGACACATCCTTAAACTTTTCAGCATTATTGGCTTTTTTACATCGGTCGTTATTGTGATTTTATAGCAAGTCGTAATACAGTTTATTAAACCTTGTCACACTTACTTAACATTGTATTGCCAGCACCTTAGCGATTTACCCTGAAAAAAATTATTTCGTTAAGTTCAGATTAGGTTGTTTCTGCTCAAGATAGTCAGCGACATTACTGAACTCTAATGGCCGAGCAAAATAATAACCTTGTAACATTTCAATACCTAGCGCTGATAGTTGCTCTGCCTGCTCTTGGGTCTCTATGCCTTCAGCAATTACTGCATAATCAAGTTTCACCGCCATCTGCTTTACCGCTTCAATAATCGCCATACCACTAGTATTAAATTGATTTATAAAAGAACGATCAATCTTTATCGTGTTGGCCGCTAGATCCTGGATGACTGACAATGATGAATATTCAGTGCCAAAGTCATCAATAGACACTTTAATGCCCATGGTTTGTAGTGTTTTAATACATCTGAGTATTGTTTCTTTGTCATGGGAGAAAATAGACTCGGTGATTTCTATCGTGAGATTCTCTGCGGCAAGTTTCGCGGTACTTAAAGCTGACTCGACAATTTCGATAAAACTAACATCATGCAGTTGTAACACTGAGACATTAACACTAACCGATGGTTGGTGATTAGGGCAATCTGACAACCATTTTGTTGCAGCAATACAGGATTGATGTAATACCCAACTGCCAATGTCATTAATTAAGCCATATTGTTCAGCAATGGGAATAAACTCATCAGGAGCGACGTTTTCACCATTAAAATTCCATCTTAGTAGCGCTTCAAAAGCAACCACTCGATGAGTTATCGATTGAACTATGGGTTGATACACCATACGAAGCTGTTGTTTCTCAATCGCTTCTGCTAGACCAATTTTAAGTTGCTTTTCGCGAAATATACGCTGCCCCATTTCAGCATTAAATAAGCCTACTGTGCGAGGATTGTTTTTTTTCTGATAATACATCGCGGTATCAGCCAACTGAATTAGCTCATTGGCTTTATCTGTATGTTTGGGATAAAGCGCGACGCCTACGGTGGCACCTACGGACAACTTATTATTCTCAAAATAGTAGCATGCAGAGACTTTATCAATAACGTTATTGGCATAAGCGACTGCCAAGGCCTCATCAGCTACCATAAAAGCAATAATGAATTCATCGCCACCCCAACGGCACAGTAAGTGTTGTTCATCGCGAAGCTTATCGAGTCGTTCTGCGGTGCTTTTTAGCACCTTGTCACCCGACTCATGCCCTAGCGTATCGTTAACCTCTTTAAAACCATCTAAATCGATAAATAACAAGGCTATAGATGAATTTTCTTTTGCACTTATATCGATTTTTTTATGTAAAAGATGCAGAAAAGCGGCACGATTATGTAAGTGAGTAAGTGGGTCAATATTAGATAATTGATATATTTTTTCGGTCCGACTGGCGACTTTTTGCTCCATTTCCGTAAGTAATTGTCTATTTTCGTTCTTTAAGCGAATGGCGTTTGAAGTAAAATCAGCCGATTTTTTAGCGGTTATCATCATAACAACACTAAATGCTAAACCTAACAGCCCTAAAATTAATTTATAGTGTTCCCCAGACAGTAATAGCGCTATAGAAAAGGGGCCTAACATTATTAACGCATAACTTATTGCGGTAAGTTTATGAGCGGCCAATACAGTTGCCGCTCCACCCGCTAAAGCTGATACCACAATAATCATGCAGGCAAGTTCGGTAATAGTGGCGTATTGAGATACGTACAGACAGTATATGCACCACATAAAGCTGGTTATTAGGGTGCCTGTAACAAATCGAACAGTGGCCTTTTTGCCATCATAATTAAAATGTTTATCGCTGCTATGCCAGTTATAAACATCAATCAACCTGAGGACCATAAGTAGCGATACCCCCCCCCACCACAGGTACTTTTGTGTTTGTACTTCAGGTGTATTGAAAGCAAAAACTAAAAGACTAGATGCGAATAACGTAACCCAAATGCCCGCTTTAGCGTTTCCATACAATAACGCTGCAGCATCTTCAGAAAAAGCATTTTTAAATAAATAAGGTTTTGATATCAAATAACTCTCCTAACATTAGCTGGCATTAGTTTCATCTCATGGTATCTAGTCAGCGTAGTGAGTCGTATCAGTCAACGTTAATTTATTGAAATTTAGCTAAAATAGTATATTTATTTAACCTTAGTCTATAACTGAATGATCAACACCGTCGCACTTTTGTATGATCTACATGTTGTATTATAGAACGCATCAATAGTTTCGCAAAGATTGCTAAGTTCTCTTCATTAAAAGCATGTTTAGCATTTAACCTACGCACTTAAAATGCGCTCCGCCACGCTATTTGAAGCTTGTGTTTGTAATTTCAAGGTATTTTAGATTACACATTGTGACTAAAGGCATTACGGCACTGATGAAAGTGCCGTAATGTTTGCGGTTGGTTTAATATAAAACAAGATATAGAAGTACTTAACTTTACTAGATATTTTACCTTATCGCCCTGTTGTATCGCTAGCACTAATCATCTTTAGGCTCTAAACCATCGATGGTCACACCCGATAATGCACCGGTACCACCTTGATCATTACTACGCAGCTTTATCATTAAACGTAAGTCATTAGCTGAATCAGCATGATGTAAGGCGTCAGCGTAATTAATAAGCCCTTGTTGATACAAATTAAATAACGCTTGATCGAATGTTTGCATGCCCTGATCAGTAGATTTTTCCATTACCTCTTTAATACTACCAACATCACCCTTTTTAATTAACTCGGCAATATAGGGTGAGTTAAGTAATATTTCAATGGCTGCTAATCGGCCTGTACCATCAAGGGTTGGAATTAGTTGCTGCGCAATAATACCGCGTAAGTTTAACGCTAGATCAAAGAGTAATTTGCCATGCTGCTCTGCGGGTACTAAATGCATAATGCGGTCAATAGCTTGGTTGGCATTGTTAGCATGCAAGGTCGCAATACATAAGTGCCCTGTTTCCGCAAAACTCAACGCATGTTCCATGGTTTCTCGGTTACGAATTTCACCAATCAAAATTACATCAGGCGCTTGGCGTAATGAACTTTTTAATGCGGCATCAAAGCTTTCGGTATCAAGCCCAACTTCACGTTGCGTCACCATACACTTGGCAT
>CAXBNP010000052.1:0-18530 GCA_963977145.1 uncultured Colwellia sp. | reverse complement strand
AGCTACCTCTGGCCAAATTAAGGTAAATTCATCTAAATTATCTGAAACCAAAAAGCTGATACTTTCTGGCGCCGCTATATCGCCATAGGCAAGATATAACGGCTCAGAGCTTTCAGAGCAAATACCTAAAACACAGGCTTTAACTACCACTCGTTTAGCAGTAGAACTTAAATTTGCTGAATAACTTGTTGCTGTCGTAGTACGAACATCTTGAGCACTGCCACTGCTAATTTGTAAGCTATAGTAGTCATTCGCAGTAGCGTCCCATGAAAAATTGGCCTGGCCAGTTAAATCATTGACCGCATCTATAGCCAAACCCGTAACTTTTTCTGGCGCTTGTAGTGAAGCGCCATCGACAATATAAGGTTCGCTGCAATAAGCGTACTGAGAACAACTTAGAACTTGATAACTATAGCTTTTATCTGGATCTAGATTTGACTCAGCATCTTCAAAATTAGTCGATAATATTTGCCCGATAAAAACTTTGCTGGCCAATATCCCGGTTTCATAACGGTACACTAAATAATATGCGGCTGTTGCAACCGCTTCAAAAGACAAGCTAACTTTACTTACTTCAGATGTTGAGGCGATTGCCTGTGCAGTCATCGCTGGTGGCGTAGTATCAATTGTGCTTAGCTCAACGGCAAACAACGCACAGCTATCACCATAACAATCACTAATATGATGAATAACGGTATCGCTATAAGGCGAAAGCACAACCTTAGAGCTATCAACGACACTGCCGCTGGTATTTAAAGTCACTAAACTGCCAGTAAGGTTGGCGAGTTCGAAATACCAAGTTTTACCACGATAACCTGTGTCTGTGGCTAAAAAACTATCACCTTGAGAGTTAAACTGGCTAAGTGACGTAACATTATAATATTGGCTGAAGGCTTGACTGATATCCGTTACGGTGTTTAATGCTAAATTGTATAAAGCAAACTTATCAGATCCTGCTTTAACGATTACTTTCGTACCTGTCGGGTCGATAATAGCCTGTTGAATAGTGTCGTAACTATCAAAGAAATTCGGCCGTGCAATTTTACTATAATATGACGAGGTGGGATCTAATAAGAAAACATTACCCCTATTATTTCCATTACCATCTAACGCCCGGTCGGATTTGACTAAAATTTGGCTACCATCAGCAGTAAGTCCGTACAGCTCAATATTAATAAAATCATCGGCGATTAAAGCAATGGATTGTTCTGCAGCGGTATAGCGAAACAGACGCACTTCCGCAGTAGATAAACCGGCAACCACGTTAGACGCACTAGAAGTAAAAAAGAAATCGTTACTTTGTCCTATTAACCAAAAATCTTTGATGCCGTTATTTAACTCATTGCCATCGTAGGCCATTAGTCGTGATAACTGCCCTAAAGCGACACCGTTATGTTGATAATGTAAAACACTAGACACTTCATTTAACTGCGTTATTGCTATTGTGTTTGCCGAATCACGCCAATTGATTGTCATGGCTGCGGTAAATAGCGAGCTACTACTTGCTACATTTAATTGCGCTTGGCTAATGATGAGTTGAACAGAGCCTTGGATACTGCCATCAGGATTGAATCGTAGCGTTTGTTTTAATGGTGTATCAGCTGATTCAAGCAACAATTGATTATTGATAGCCAAATATACTTGCCATTCATCACTACTAGTTTTTCTAAAATAAGCCGTTAATATAAATGACTGACCAGATTGACCATAAATGACTTGGGCACTTTTAAAGTTATAAGAAAAATAATTCGATATCGAAAAATCGGCCGAGCTAACGCCGCTATCACTAGCTAGATTAACCGCATGAAAAACAGACGTCGTTTGGCTTGTCTCAGCTAAACCACTAGAAAAATCATAGAAATACAAATCATTACTTTGGTTTAGATCATCCGAAAGTAAAGCAGAAGGACTTGCAGTAAACAGGATATTGCCGGCGGCATTAATAATGGGCTTTAAACTAAAATCATTACCCGACAGCGCGTCAATATAAAAAGTTTGTGCTAGCTGAGTGTTTCTCAAGTAGATGCTTTCATTCGAGCGGTAATTGCCCGCCACATCACTTTTTGCGCTAAATACCGCCCATTGACTATCTGCAGAAAGCATACCAACATCACTAATATTTCTTACCCTAGTGCCATCGGTGTAATTATTAAGTTGGGTGACCTGTGCAGAAAACACTGAAAAAGAGCTTAAAAACAACAAAAAAATGAATAACTTAACTATATAAAACCTCAAAATCCCTTTCCTTAAAATATTAATTAAAGCAGATAGCGCTAATTCTTAGCGCGCATTATATACAGATACCTACATGTAAACTAGTGGCGATTAAGTAAACTAAAAAAGCAGCTGTATTGTCTTTAAAAAGAAAATTCAGCTGCTTTGTTAACTCGGGCGATATGATATTGCTAGCGCTTTGCTTGGCATTAAGCATAATTACATGCTTAAAGGCAGTTAATTATGGCGCTATCATTGGCTTCTTTGCTACACCAATTAATCTTGGCGGCACCATCACTGAAGTGATTTCTTGTACCTCTAAGTTTTCAAAAAATACTTTTTCCATGGCCTGAGGGCTATATCGGTAAAAATCACCTGGGTAGTTATGTAGCTTGAAGGTTGCTGTCGAGTTAAATAACATCCCTAAAAATTTGCGGGTGAATATCTTTTGTAAAAAAGGCCATTTACGAAGAACATTCTTAAATTTCTCATTCCACGCTTCATTTTTTAAAATATCAAAACCTGGCACACCAATGACGATAGTGCCACCAGGTTTGGTAATTCGGTTAATTTCTGCAATGGTTTTCCAAAAGTAAGGGTCGTGCTCCAACATGGCATTGCATAAAACCAAATCAAATGAATGGTCTTCGAAGCAATCCATACTATTAGCATTACCTTTAACAATATCAATGTCTTTATATTGATGCGGGCCATCAAGGTTAATACCAATTTTTCTAGCTACGTTGTCAAAGGCGCTAGAGCGCATCAAGCTATCTTCAGTCGGTACGGCACCTACCTCCAATATAACTTGTGGCATTTCTTCAGCTGATAAGGTAGTAAATATACGCTCAAATTCTTTATAAACAACAGGATCCATGCTTTATCTCTTATTATTAGTTAACATAAATTTTTCGTATTCGCCAACAACTTCACCCGAAGGACCTTCCATACGCGTAACTCCGTCTTCAATCCAAACAGCTCGCTTGCACAAATTTTTAATTGTTGGTCCGTGGTGAGAAACTAAAATTACCGTTTGATCTGAACGAATTCTTTCTTTCATTGCCGCGATTGATTTTTCTTTAAACTCTATGTCACCAACCCCTAAAGTTTCATCGATCAATAAAACGTCAGGCTCCAACTGATAAGCAATGGAAAAGCCTAATCTGGCTCTCATGCCTGTTGAATAGGTTTTCACCGCTTGATGTATTGAGTCCTCGAGTTCAGAAAACTGTATAATATTATCAAGTATTGCATCCACTTGATTTTTTTTAAAACCAAGTAGCAACGCACTTAAATAGATATTGTCATAACCACTTAACTCGCCGTCAAATCCAACTTGCAATGACAATAACGAGACACTGACATTATCATGAATAATTTGCCCTTTATCTGGACTAATCACCCCGGCAAGTAATTTTAATAGCGTACTTTTTCCTGCACCATTACGGCCAATAACACCTAAAGACTCCCCCTTGTATAAGCTAAAGGATACGTCTTTTAAGGCCATCTTGGATTTAGTGGCAAAAAACCTGCGAAAAATCGAATATTGCACAGCGACATTTTCAGCTTTAATAATGATATTTTTATTCATAATATTAAATTACTAGCCTTGGATAACGCCTATCGAGCTTTAATAATATAGCTAGCCCAATACCGATCAAGATAACACCAAAGATCAGAATATAAAGTAAGTCAAAAAAATCAGGAGATTTTTGAAATAAAATGATCTCTCTAAAGTAGTAGATAGCTCTTGCCACAGGGTTTAACAAAAACAAATCCAAATATTTTTCAGGTATCATATCGTACTGATAAAAAATTCCGGAACCAAACATTAACATCTGAATTCCGGCTTGAATTATAAACTTAATGTCAGGAAAAATCGGTGTTATTGCCGCTGCAACGAGCGCGCATCCCATAACAAAAATCAAATATATAGGAATAAAATATAACAGCCCCAACCAACTCACGTCAGGTAAAAACCCTGAGTATATAGCAAAACCAAACAAGGTTAATAAGACAAACAAAAACTTTACATAGTTTGATAATACCGCTATTACTGGAAAAACCCATTTAGGTACATATACTTGTTGTATTATACCGCTAGCCGTTTGAATACTATTACAACTGTGCGTAACCGTATTAGCAAAAACTAACCAAAAAGTAATTCCTACCAGCAAATAGCTTTCAAAGCCGTCTCGACCATAGTTAAGTAAAACACCAAATACAAAATAAAAAACCCCTAAAAGCATCGCGGGTTCAAGTAACCACCACAGATAACCTAAGTAATTTCGTGATGCTTCAGCCTTTAAGTTTGCTTTCAGTTTATATTTAATAAAATGTAATACAGCGAAGTTGCCTTTAGTACCTTTTACGGCCTTTGATTCATTCATGTCTTATTTTACAACTTTTTATCTTGCTGACATGATTTTTGCAGTAAGTTTAGCCTGTTGGCGAAATTTACTAACAGCTCGTTCATAGAGATCATAATCTTCACATAATATTTCTTTTGCCTGCGCAAGCTGAGCTTTAGTAATTTCTTTTTTCGCTACTTTTCTTGCGGTGCTAGGATTAGTATTGGGTAAAGATTTTTCTCCTTCAAAAACCATGTAAGGGTCGTTTCTTTGAAAGTTAAGCATGACTTGAAATTGATAAACACTTTCAGCTAAATTTTCAGTCAATGATATATGATCAAAATCATTAATATCACGCCCTTCCATATACCATGACTGCGCACGTTTAATATTGGGTAAGGCTGCAAAATCAGCAAAATCCATTACTCCGGTACTCAGTCGTTCATATAACCAATGCTGTGGATCTGCCTCTTGAATTATATGATGATATTGCGAAATAGTGCGCTTTAAAGGATCACGTAAACAGGTAATATATTTTGCTTCAGGAAAAATGTTTTCATATTTTTTGTAATGAAAGTGACCATGAATAATTTCAAATCGGTTCGCTATAAATTCTTTGTTTTTTTCAAGATAAGCAATGTCTTGCTCTAATGCTTCGTGTCTATACTGAGTGTAATCATAGAAAATCTTTCTTTTGCTACCATAATCCAAAATATACCCAAGCGTTGTACCTGCTGTTTTAGGAATATGAAGAGAAATAATCATACTTATTTTACCTTTATTTTTAAATTCGCTTAACTACAGAAAGCTATTTATTTCTGCCATAACATTTTTATTAAAACTATCTTGCCAATCATTTACCCAATCTATATTGGCATGTTTAATTCTTTGCTCTTTATCTTCCATTTGACTCACCGCTATTTTTAACGCTTGCGCTAATGAGTCAATATTAGATTTACAGGGCACTAGATTACCAGAGATGGATTTCAATAACTTTTCATCGCGGCCACCATAAGTGTTCGTAACAGTGACGATGCCAGAAGACGACATTTCGAAGGGTAAAATACTTGGGTGAGGTGCGTACATTAAACTTAAACCCACATCAAAGCCACTTAACGCCTTGGCATAATCGGCATGAGACATTTTACTAATTAACTTTAAAATATGACCATGACCTAATTCAATTTCATGCTCAGTACCTAATGTACCAACACCAACAAATTCCCATTCCCCCTCGTCAAAAACGCCATTAAACACTGCGGTTTTCAAGCCTATTAGAGCAATTTCAAATAAATTTCTTTTCGCATGGTTTTCCGGTCTACCATAAAATAAAAACCGTTTTTTACTACGACTATTTAACTCTTCAAGTGTCGGCACAAGGGTTTTTGTTAAGGCATGTTGGAAAAAACAAGAGTTATCTAAACCTTGTTGTTCAGAGTCTTCAAAAACGCCAATACGGCTTTGCTTAAAGAAGTCACGCAAAATCACGGTATTAAAAATAGCGTAGTGAGGTAAACTATAAACATAATCACCGATAGCGTGAAAACTATCTTGTGAATGAAAAATAGGTTCATATTCTTGAATAAAAAAGATAAACTTTTTATCAATTGTTTTAGCTAATTTATGCGCTAATATGCCAGTCCAAAAAGAGTAAGCAATAAAGCTGTCGTCTTTGCTGATAACTAGTTTATTACTTTTACTGGTTACATTCTCATACTCACATTGTGATAATGCGTTATGTAAGTATTCATCATTAGCTAATTTAGCCAAAACAGCTGTTTGGTCAAATTCAGGGCTTTCACAAATTAAAATTCTAACCTTATTACCAGCACTCACTAAAGCGGCAATAAACTGAAAACATGAAATATAACCACCAAACATAATAGAAGGATCCAGCTGAGGCAGCAGAACATTGACTCTTACCGTTGCATTTTCTTCAATTATTGATGGAATTGGATGAAACTTAGACTCCAAAGCATAAGCATTTGCTATACCGACCGGCGCTGTTATGCCTGGATATTTTGCTTCTAGCTCCTGTACTTTGCAGTTATTACTTTTAGCACTATTAAAAACTGAATTTTGCTTATATAGAAAGTGATTTTTTACATTTTGATAGACCAGTTCTGGTGGCTCATTTCTTAATGCTCTGACTAGCTGACTTATTTTGCTTAACTTTAAGTTCGCGATGGACTTAAGTGGGTGTGACAAAAAAAAACCTGCCAACTTTAATTTAGAACTCATTACTATTCCCTGATCTCGTTGAAATTATATCCTGTGCTTGACCGCCCTGTATAATAAACTTTTCTAAGGCTTTTTGGTATAATTCATTATCCGCTCTTAGCTCTTGTTGTGCTTTTTCTATCACTGAAGGTAATATTATTGCTCTTTCAGTCGCTTTGGCTCCCTGAATATTACTCCTAGGCATGCTTTGAGCGCCAGGAAGGTTCATAAATTCGTCATTTCGCTCAAAATTGAACAAAAGCTGAAAGTGATAAACACTATCAGGCAGTTTCTCTGTAATAAAAACAAAATCATAATCTTTAATATCTCGGCCTTTAAGGTACTGAGATTGCATATCACCAATACCAGAAATTTTCGCCATGTCGGCAAGATCGAGATTACCGCTTTTAATTTCTTGGTATAACCAATAGTTCTCGTCGGCTTCATCAAGTAAATGATAATAATGGGACACCAGACGGTCTATTGGCTTTCTAACACAAGTTATGTACTTGGCATCAGTAAAAAAATCTTTATACTTCGCGTAATAAAAATGCCCATGAACAAAATCAAAGTTATTCTCAATAAACGACTTATGAGCAAGCAAGGTTTGTTGTTTATCAGCTTGCAGTTGATGGGCATTTTGCAAGTCAGTTTGTAATAAACGAAGTTCACTATAGTCGTACCAAATTTTTCTCCCACTGCCATAATCAAGGATCACAGATAAGCTTGTACCTGCTGTTTTAGGAATATGAATCGAAACAAACAATTGCGCTACTCCTAGCTTTTCGTGCGAGTAAAAAAACGGAAGAACTTCAGCGCTTTGGAATTCTCGAGCAGATTTATTTTTTCTATCAAGTTTTTATGCTCATCTTTTAAATCTGTGACTTGGGAGATCAAATCCGCCTTATCCTGATATATTTTGTTCGCAAGTGCTTGCTTGGAAGTCAATTTTGCTTTTAGTGAGTCCTTATCTAATAAAGCTTTCTTCTGATGGTTATTAAGCAGGTCTGCAAGCCTTTTTTGTTCTGACATGTGCTTACTGAGCATTTGATTACTTGCAAAGCGAAGTTTGCTATATGCCTGTTCAAAAGCTAAGCAACGTTCTCTTTCAAAAGTTAATTGCGGCAGCAACTCTTTTTCTAAAACCGACAAACTTAACAGCATGGCTTGGTTTTCTGAGCTATTTGCACGGTTAGTGTTGAGCATTTCAAGTTGCTCAACTAATACCTTTGACTGTTCGATATTATCTTTAAGTGAAATATCTTGGTCAAAACTTTGCTTAAACTCTTCTAGCTGCGTTGCTTGCACCCGATATTTATCGATGAGTAAATCCGTTTCGGCTCGAAGAGCAGAATAACGACTTACGTACATAGGATATAAATCATCGCCAATGGCTTTAACAGAAAAATAGAAAGTAATTGTAGTGGTACCCGTTGGCAGCTGGTAGGTAATTTGTGGGTCACTAGGGAATAAAATATCTCCGTCGACTACATCGACATGATTCATTTGTATCGGAGTTAAATTCACGGGTGTGTCGGCAACTAAGGCCACAAGTTCTAAGCTGTCTGCAAGCATTATCGCTTCATGGCATGGATCTATGCGAATAAACTGCGTATTTTCTTTCTGAATATCAAAACTAATACTAAGTTTAGTATCTTTTATTTTTCGATCAAACTCTAAATGTTTAAAAAACTTATTACTGTCACAAAAAGCCATAGAATCTGATTCGTATAGCTCAACGCTAATGGCATAATTACTTTGTTCTTTTTGCGATTTTAGCTCTAATTCTGTCAGATAAATACTCGCTTCAACGGGCACCATCAATAGCGATTGAGTATAAAACAAACGCCTTACCCATTTCTCATTTGCTTGAGAAAACGCGATAAACTCAACAAGCTCTGCTGGAACTTTGTCTCCGACTAACAGTACACCGAGTCCGTGACTATGAAAAAACTCAAAACCTTGATATTGGCTTAATAACTCCTGCCATAGTTTATAGACACCAAATTCACGATCAAATACTTGCGTATCATGAAAAAGCACAACAGCTTTATCGCTTAATTTGCAGCGCCAAGTATCGAAATCATTTTTTACCGCTTCATAAGTATGTAAACCATCAATATGCAATAAATCAATACTGCCATCAGCAAAGTCATGTACCGCATCATCAAAGTAACTTCGTTTTAACTTGGCAAAATCCTTATAATTGCTTTGTTGATGCTCAAGTAAACTTTGATAAATATCTTCGCCATAAAAGCCCGCTTGTTCGTCACCTTCCCAACAATCTACGGCAACACACTGAGTGTTAAGTTGGTTATATTTAATATGCTGACAGAAGGCATTAAATGAATTACCTGAGTGAGTACCTAATTCAATAAATAAATCAGGTTTAAGCAAGGTAGTTAAATACATGGCAAATGGAATATGTCCAGTCCAAGTATAAGGCTGCACCACACGCTGTATATCAATAGCAGTAACTTCGGCTAGCTGCCTAATAATTTTTTGTTTATTCATAACCTAAATTTCTTTGACCTGGAGAGAATGAACAATATATTGCCCGTGTTTACTTTTAGGATCAATTCTCAATGGTGAATTTTCCTTAATATTTAATAGTTTAAAATAAAGTGTATTTCTTCCTGCAACGGTTTTTCTTATTATCTTCTGAACTGCATGAAACTTTGGTATTTCAGCGGTTTGAAAAAACAACTCTGTTGTTCCCTTATCAGTAGCACTCAACTCTAATTTTACCAAATATTCTTTATTAGTTTTGAACGAAATTTTCGGGAAAAACACTTGAGAATTCCATTGAAGCGAACTCAAAGTAAACGGCGCATAGTCTATTGCGCTGGCATTATATATTTTAGCCTGTTTTGCAATATCAGCGTCTAAATTAAATATCAAAATTCCGTCTTGGTCAAAGTTAGAGTCTAATGCTAACTTTTTATTATCAAATTGTTCAGTGGCCATTGTCCAAGCGGCAGGCTGTGGCAATAACCGTAAACTTCTTTCTACTCGCTCTTCTATGACAATATCGACATTAGGTTCAATAAAGTACTTAAAAACGTCTTCTGAAGGCAATGTCCACACGTAAGTAGCTTCTTTAAAGTAGTCACTAAAGAAAGGGACCAACTCCGTTGAATATGAATCTCTAAAGACTAAAGCATTTACCTGCCTCGACGGACACTTGGTTTTTATGACGTTTGTAATTCCAGCTAATCGGTCACTTTTCCATGCCTCACTAATCGAAATTGAATCTAGGCAAGGTAACAAGTTCTTTTGATATGATTTGTGCTTAGTTTCTGATGATTCATTTACCCCTAACATATTTGCAAGGTCTAATGACCTTAAATATTCCCCCTGCCATCTACCGGGTTCGGCAATTGAATTGGGAATATCATAGCCCATTTCTTTAAGCTTATGCTGAATGGCCAGTTGGCCAAAATATGCCCCTGTGCGATTCCAATGGGAGTCCTGACTCCAATACAAAATATTTTCTGCACTTTTATTTGCTAATAATATCGGTCTTAAATCTAGAAAGTTAACCTTAGTGTGCTCATGCAAATAAGAGAATAATTGATCAAGTCTAGATTTATCTCCCCTTTTCCCTAAATATTCCGGCAAGTACTCACTATATATGGTGTGTTTATTAGGTGCGATAATAAATAAATAGCCGATGCCCTTCGCTTTTAATAAATCTTGTCTTATTTGTAGGCTTTCAGCCCAAATTTTCAACTCACTTTCACTAAAAAGTTCCGTGTTTTGATAATCTTGAACTACGCGTCCGCCATTATAAAATAACCAATCATCTTTACCCAAAATCACCTTTTCTACTGGCGAAACACCGATAAAAAATAAAAAATTGGCGTATAACTTAATTAATTCTGCCCTTAAAACTATATGATCTCGAAAATAACTTTCAAATAGCAATGGAAATGCTCGTAATGATGTAATGTCTGAGGGCAAGTCAGGCATAGCCGCCAAACTTCTATTCTCTATAGATTCATCTGAAGAATACAAAATAGAGCTAGCACTCGTGATGATGAGCGCCGCTATAAAAAGGATAATTCCCACCATAAACGTTGATTTTCTTTTAATAATCATAATTTATCCTTTAAAACCTAAAATAAATGAATGGATTATAACTATTTGAAACAACCATAATGACACAAGCACAAAATAAGCATGATAAATAGCTTATTGATAATGCACTATAAACCAAAGCCCATGAATTTTTTCCTTCGCCATTTTTTAACCAAAGCCGACTTATTATAGCTTTATTCTGCTTGGAACAAAGGTGCAAGGATATAATGATAGCAATAACTAAAGTCGCCATTACCTTTATATCTAAGAAGGAAGCGACTGAATAAATAGAGTTTTCTGTCGTCGGGATAAACATTTTATTTAAAAAGTTAAGTGAACTAGGTAAATCCTCTGCCCTAAAAAACACCCAACCGATCATGACTACGACGATAGTATAGATATGCCTTAGAGGTTGAGCTAAATGAGATATAGCTAAACCTAAGCCCGCTCGCTCTGCCATAAGAAAAGCGCCATGAAACACGCCCCAAATAAGAAAATTCCAGCTGGCTCCGTGCCATAAACCACACAAGACAAATACAATCATCAAATTTATATATGTTCTTAAGGCGCCTTTTTGGTTGCCTCCAAGTGGAATATAGAGGTAGTCCCTAAACCAACTTGAAAGCGAGATATGCCAACGACGCCAAAACTCTTGTATTGATTGGGAAATGTAAGGGTAATTAAAGTTCTCTAAGAATTTAAAGCCAAACATGCGACCTAAGCCAATTGCCATGTCACTATAACCAGAGAAATCAAAGTATATTTGTAAGCTGTAACAAATAATGCCAAGCCATGCTAATCCTGTGGTTAATTCACCACCAGGTAAGGCAAAGATGTTATCCGCAACAAGCCCTAACGGATTTGCAATTAACATTTTTTTGGCTAAACCATAGATAAACCTTTGGATGCCACTAAAAAATAATGCTGAAGTTACAATTCGATGCTTTATTTGTTCTGCAACATCATGAAACCGAACAATAGGACCGGCAATTAGTTGTGGAAACAGCGCAATATACAAGGCTAAATCAAAGATGTTTTTTTGTACTTTAGCTTCCTTTCTATAAATATCTATAACATAAGACATTGCTTGAAAAGTAAAAAAAGAAATACCAATAGGAAGTGGAATCGACATTAGAGAAATTTCTTTAATCTCGAGGTTAAGCAGCAATACATTGAGGTTATCAACAATAAAGTTAATATATTTGAAGCTTATAAGAATCGCTAAGTTTGCCGCGACGGCAAAAAGTAACACTATTTTTTTTCTTTTTTGATGGTCAATATGGTCAATCATCAAACCAAAACTGTAATTTATGACAATAGAAAACAGCATTAGAAAAACGTAATATACTTCGCCCCAAGCATAAAAAAATAGGCTCGCTAGCAGTAAAAAACTATTTTTAGCTTTTTCGGGAAGCAAAAAATAAATGCATAAAACGAAAGGTAAAAAAAGAAATAAAAATGTGGGGGACGAAAATAACATTAACAGCCTAATTTTAAAAAACGGTTACTTAGCAATAAAAATACAAGCTATTGCAGTTTTTATAATGCCTATATTTGACTAAACTAAAGTAAACAATTCAGCTTCAATCAAACTACAAGCCTTTAGATCCTTTGCCGAAAGTAACGGCTTGAGTTCACCAGGCCATTGGATAGCAATACTAGGATCGTCCCAAGCAATACTGCGTTCGTGCTCTGGTGAATAATAGTTTGTGGTTTTATATAAAAATTCAGCAGTATCACTTAAGGTAATAAAACCGTGAGCGAAGCCTTCTGGTACCCATAGTTGTTTTGCATTTTTTGCCGAAAGCACTTCGCCTACCCATTGACCAAATGTCGGTGAGTTTTTTCGAATGTCTACGGCAACATCGAAGACTTCACCTTGTGTAACACGAACAAGTTTGCCCTGAGCCATTGGTGACAACTGATAATGTAGCCCTCTTAAAACACCTTTACAAGATTTAGAGTGGTTATCTTGGACAAATTCACGCTTAAGTCCCGTGGCTTCTTTGAATGTTTTTTGATTAAAGCTTTCAAAGAAAAAACCGCGTTCATCACCAAACACTTGCGGCTCAATAATTTTTACGTCTGGTATTTTTGTATCTGTTATCTTCATTACTTTAAACCTTTGCCCCTAAATAAAGCCTTGAATAACAAAGCTAAATAGCTATTAATATATTTTATTATCAAGTAAACCAAGTAGGTATTCACCATAACCACTTTTCTTAAGTGGGATAGCAATCTCTCTTAATTTTTCATCACTGATCCAACCATTTCGATAAGCAATTTCTTCAGGACAGTTAATTTTTAAGCCTTGTCGCTTTTCTACCGTTGCGATAAATTGCGCCGCAGCAAGTAAATCATCATGAGTACCTGTATCCAACCAAGCAGTTCCACGGCCCATTAGCTCTACGCGTAATTCACCTAACTGTAAGTATTGGTCGATTACCTCAGTAATTTCTAATTCCCCACGTTCAGAAGGCTTTACATTCTTAGCAAACTCTACAACACGCTCATCAAAAAAGTATAACCCTGGTACGGCATAATTCGACTTAGCTTTTTTGGGTTTTTCTTCTATTGATATAGCTTGGCCGTTGCTGTCAAACTCAACCACACCATAAGAGCTTGGGTTTGATACATGATAACCAAAAACACTACCACCGGCTTGCTGCTTATTGGCATTTTGTAATGAGGTCGTTAGATCATGGCCATAAAACATATTATCCCCTAGCACTAATGCTGCAGCACTTCCTGCTAAAAAATCTTCAGCAATAATAAAGGCTTGAGCTAAACCATCAGGGCTTGGTTGAATAGCATAAGAAATAGCGACACCAAAATTAGCGCCATTACCGAGCAGATCTTCAAAGCGATGAATTTCCTCTGGCGTAGAGATCACTAGAATATCTTTAATACCGGCTTGCATTAATGTTGCTAACGGATAATAAATCATGGGTTTATCGTAAACAGGCATTAGTTGCTTGCTTACCACTTTTGTAAGAGGGTATAGACGGGTGCCTGAGCCACCAGCTAAGATAATTCCTTTACGATTCATTTTCTATTCCTTAATAATTTCTTCTAACATTCGATCAACATAATTTGACCAATGCGGTAAGTTAATGTCAAATGCAGATTTTATTTTCATGATTGACAGCTTAGAATTTTTTGGTCTTGCCGCGGGCAAAGGATATTTATCAGTCGTTATTGGATAAATATTTTCAGCCTGCAGAGTCAAGTCAGCACCTAAACTTTTTGCTTTGCAAATGACATACTTTGCGTATGAGTGCCATGTTGCCTCACCATCTGATACCAAATGATAGGTACCTATGCGGGCTTTAATATAGCTGTCGTTCTGGTGCTGCAGTTTTGTCATACACACTAGGGTAACATCGGCTAGTAATTCCGCTGATGTTGGTGCACCGGTTTGATCCGCGACTATATTCAACTCTTGTCTATCTTTCGCCAATTTCAGCATGGATTTGGCAAAATTATGACCTTTCGCAGAAAAAACCCAACTGGTTCGAAAAATTAGATGTTTGCAGCCAACTTTTCGAATTTGCTCTTCGCCGGCTAATTTGCTTTTTCCATAGATAGACAAAGGATTAACAGCGTCAGTTTCAATATATTCGCCGTCTTTATTGCCGTCATAAACATAATCAGTTGAATAATGAACAAGCCAGGCATTGAGCTTGAGAGCTTCTTCAGCTAACACTCGCAATGCTTGTTCATTGACCTTATAAGCTAACTCAATATCACTTTCGGCTTGATCAACAGCGGTATAAGCTGCCGCATTTACTATCCAATCGGGCTTAAACTGTCTTATGGTCGCTCTTAAACTATCAGCATCGGCTAAATTAGCCTGTTGTCTATCAAGCGCAAGTACTTCGCCTGCTGGCGCTAATGCACGCTGAAGCTCCCAACCCACTTGTCCGTTTTTTCCTAATAATAATATTTTCATTAGTATTGTTTATGAACCCAATCTTTATATTCACCACTTTGAACGTTACTTGTCCAATCAGTGTTTGATAGATACCATTCTACCGTCTTGCGTATCCCAGTTTCAAAGGACTCTTGTGGTAACCAGCCTAATTCTTTTTCAATTTTAGATGCGTCGATAGCATAGCGTACATCATGGCCGGCACGATCTTTAACGTAGGTAATTAATTCTGCGTATTTTTTTACCGTACCTAACTGGCTTGGTACCAGCTCGTCCAAAATAGTACAAATCGTTTTAACAACATCAATATTAGCTTTTTCATTATGACCACCAATATTATATGTTTCACCAATTTTACCTTCAGAAACGACTTTAACTAGTGCTTTGGCGTGATCTTCAACATACAACCAATCTCGAATTTGCATACCATCGCCATAGATAGGTAAAGGCTTACCCTCTAACGCATTCAATATCACCAGCGGTATGAGTTTCTCAGGAAAGTGATAAGGTCCATAGTTATTGGAACAGTTGGTAATAACCACTGGTAAGCCAAACGTGCGATGCCAAGCTCGAACTAAATGATCACTCGAGGCTTTTGATGCCGAATATGGGCTACTTGGCGAATAAGGGGTATCTTCAGTAAATAAGTCTGTCGTGCCCTCTAAATCGCCATATACTTCGTCAGTTGAAATATGGTGAAACTTGAAGTTTTCTTTATCTGCAACGGATAATGAGGCAAAATAATTGCGTGAGGCCTCAAGTAATTGATAGCTACCAATGACATTCGTTTGTATAAACTCACCTGGGCCATCAATCGAACGATCGACATGTGATTCAGCAGCTAAATGCATTATCCATTTAGGTTTATATTGAGAAAAAACACGTGCTAACTCTATAGCATCACAAATATCCACTTGCTCAAACGCGAAGCGTTCGTCATCAGCAATACTGGCGAGCGACTGCAAATTACCCGCATAAGTCAGCTTATCAACGACAACGACTTTGCTATCCGTTGAGTCAATTAAGTAGCGAACCACCGCAGAACCAATAAACCCAGCGCCGCCAGTGACCAAAATTGTATTACTAATTTCCATATATAATCTTTACCTATTTGTCTAACTTCTTGGCTGGTTTAACAATAAAAACATCATTCGACATCTAAAGGGAATACGCCGTTAAATTGAGATGTTAGCACTGTCATTTTATATGGCAAATAGGATATACAAATCACTCATAAATACAACGTCTATTTCACATATTTCTAACGACAAACAACTTTTAAGCCATAATAAATAGATATTCTGGCTTTATTTTTATTCCACTTTATTGCAGTGAATCACATAGCTTTTTGCTTGCTCATTACTGTTGTCAAGTTTCACGGCTGATTTTGCTAATCCTAAAGCAAAATCACACCAACCCATTTGGATATAGCCATAAGCAATAGTGGTTAAGGTATAGCTTTTATCTTTTGGTTGATGGATATACTTCAGCGCTAACATCGCCGTTTGTACACCCGCTTGATACTTTCCTTGCTGGAAACGTACTTTCATTAGATTGTTAAGGGCGCTCACTGTTACCTGGCCTTTTTTCAGGTTAGCTTGCACAGAGACAAGAAATAACTTTTCAGCTTCGGCTAATTCACCTTTTTTGATCAGTTGTTCAGCAAAGGCCGCATTTGAGCGTGGGCTATTCGGTGAATGACTCAATTCATTCTTATAAAAATCAAAAGGTGTTTGCCATAGCACATTGCGCTGATAGGTTGCTATAGCTAGGAAAATAACAATAACCAAGGCGATGCTTATCATCACTTTATCGTTAAGTTTTAAAGCACTCAATAGCGCGACAAATGCCAAAATAAAACCAATATTAGGTAAATATGTTCGATGTTCAAAAGCAAGATCGGTAATGGGGATGACAAATGATTCAATGCTATGTCCGGCGTAAAACCATAGTATACCAAGGGTAAATAAGGGTATTTTTTTCCGTTGTATAATAGCAAATGAAATTAATATGCCGTGAGCCAGAAAAGCTAAAAAATGCCAGCCAGTTGATTCTTTCACCAATTCTACGCCCATATCGAGCTGTAAATTAATCGGCACAAAGACTTTATAAATATATTGCCATAACACCAGCAGTTGTGTGATGAAATAGTCGCTACGACTAATGGCGGTAGTTTCTTTTGTTAACGAGGATAAGGCCTGAAATAGCTCTTGATAGAAAGGATAGGCTAATGCAATGACCATTAAGGCTAACAATATTGAATATTGAATCAAACGTTTTGCTGAGGCCATAAAATAATATTCAAAAAGCACAATAAAGATAACCACAACGAAAAAATTTTGCTTTGTTAGCACACCACAAATAATCGATAAAACCAGTAATGAGCATTGTAAAAAGCTGAATTTATTTAATCGCAGCTTTAAATAGCTCAAGGTAGCGAGCACAACAAATAACGTAACTAAAGCCGCGGTGCGTTGCACTACGTAAGTTACCGCCTGAATATTTAGTGGATGCAACAGCCAAAAAGCGGTAACAATTAACGGCAATAGCGTTTTTTGTCGAACAGATAAGCCAGTAGAAAACTGCTCAGATAGCAATGAGGTGAGACGATAAACTAAGAAGCCATTAACTAGGTGAATGGCAAAGTTAACCACGTGATAAGACAATAATGTGCCTTCAAACCATTGATGATTGAGCCAAAAACTTAAATAGGTAATAAAACGCAAACCATAAACATGAAATAATTCCAGCATACTGCCATGGCTGAGTAATAGGTTATCGCTAATAGATGTGCGGTCGTCAAGATAAAATGGTACGGAAAAGCTCGGCCAGTACGCTATTAATAACAAGAAAAATAGCCCTAAAGAAAACATAAGAGCAAATGGCGAAAATGAGAGTTTGCTAGTATCGACAGTCATAGGATAAATAATTTAGCCGCATAAATAAAAATAAGTGTAAGATTTACACGTTATTGTATTAAAAAAGTAAGAAAAAAACAGTAAAAAAAAGCAATAAAAAAGGCGAGCTAAGCTCGCCTTTTATCACAACTAAAGTTAAGTAAAATTACTTACCTTTGTATTGTGAGTTAACTACGTTACCACGGTCAGCACCGCCAACGTTGTATGCACTGTAAACAGTGATATCTTTGTCTTGTGCATTAACAGTAATAGTTAAAGAAACTTTACCGCTCATGTCAAAGCCTTTCGCTTCAAGTGCATCTTTAACTTCTTTAGCTAAACCAGTAACTGCACCAGCTTTAGAAACCGTAAGTAAACCTAGGTCATAAGCAGTACCAGTATCGTCAAATGCAGTAACGTTAACGTCAGCATCTAATGAACCAGTGTTAGTGATGTAAAGGATTTGGCTAACAGAAGGGCCGTAAGGCATGTATGGTACGTTAACCATTGCGCCGTTAAGTGTCCACTCACCCGCTGCTCTAGAACCAAGAAGAGCCGTTTTAGTTGTGGCATACGTGTAGTTAGCCGCTAAATCGAAATCTTGTGCGTTCAATACTACAGCTGAAGTGCCTGTAGCAGGAGTGATAGTAACTGTATCAGTCGTTACTTGTGAAGCATATGAAATAGTAACTTGCTTAGCAGTATCGTTATAAACAGCTGTACCATTAGATGATATAGCAGATGACGTCATACCAGCTAGGTCAGCATTCAACGTTACAGTCGTTGCGTTTACAGCAGCAACTGTGATCCAGCCTGTAGTATCCACTTGGCTAATGT
>CAXBNP010000051.1:0-19124 GCA_963977145.1 uncultured Colwellia sp. | reverse complement strand
ATTAAGCATTAAGCATTAAGCATTAAGATTATCGTATTAGGGGAAAATTATGCAAGTACAAGTTGTTGATTACCGAGCTACCGATGCGGCACAGAAATTTGTCGAGAGTTTACGCAACACTGGGTTTGGCGTATTGACCAATCATCCAATTCAGCAAGACTTAGTAGAAAAAATATATCAGGATTGGTATGACTTTTTTACTCATGACGAGAAACAAGCGTTTGCATTTGATCCTGAAAAGCAAGACGGTTATTTTGCCCCAGAAATTTCTGAAACCGCAAAAGGTCATAGTAAAAAAGATATCAAAGAATATTATCATGTTTATCCATGGGGTCGTATTCCTGAGCAATTAAAAGCAGATATTCTCAATTATTATAAAATGGCCTCTGATCTCGCCAGTGAATTACTTGATTGGGTTGAAAAATATAGTCCGGCAGATGTGGCTAAACATTATTCAGAGCCACTTTCGAATATGATCATGGACACGCCAAATACTTTACTGCGTATTCTGCATTATCCGCCATTCAATGGTACCGAAGAGCGAGGCGCCATTCGTGCCGCCGCACACGAAGACATTAACTTATTGACTATTTTACCGGCGGCTAATGAGCCAGGTTTACAGGTACAAGCACAAGATGGTCAATGGCTAGATGTTCCTGCCGATTTTGGTCACCTGATCGTCAACATTGGTGACATGCTACAAGAAGCGTCACAAGGCTATTTTCCTTCAACAAGCCATAGGGTCATTAACCCAACCGGTGAAAATTCGGGAAAATCACGTATCTCATTGCCGCTATTTTTACATCCTCGTAGCGAAGTGATACTTTCCAAAAACCATACACAAGCTAGTTACTTGTTGGAAAGATTAAGAGAATTAGGTGTTAAGTAACGCATAAGTAAAGAAAGAACACCTCAAAATGCTGATGAATAGCTAACAATCGCCAAGCGAATTAATCAAAAAGCCATCACACTGTGATGGCTTTAACCTTGCTATGTTTTAAATGTTAATATTGACAGTATTATCCCTTCAGGGGCTTACCTTTAAGTATACCTAAAGCAGGTGCTGCAGGTTGAAGTACTTTTTTCTTACGCTTAAACAATGCTTTAATATCTTCAATTATAAGATAAAGGCACGGTATAAGTACCAAGGTTACTATGGTGGCAAATAGCACGCCAAAGGCTAATGATACCGCCATTGGGATAACAATTTGTGCTTGTGCACTCACTTCGAAGAAGATAATCGGTACTAAACCAATAAAGGTTGTTATCGAGGTTAGCATAATCGCTCTAAAACGTTTACTACCGGCATGCATCACCGCATCTTTTAAGCGTTCTCCACGTTTTCTAGCATTATTCACATAATCAACCATCACCAGCGAGTCATTAACCACCACCCCGGCTGCGGCTAATATTCCCATAACAGATAATGCACTCAAATCCATACCTAAGATAAAGTGTCCAAGTACTGCACCAATAATGCCGAAAGGAATAACTATCATAATCATCGTCGCTTGTGCATAGGACTTAAGCGGTATCGCCAACAATGAAAATATGATCAATGATGAGATAACGAAATCACGTAACTGATCACTAGCACCTTCCATTTCTTCTTGAATACTGCCCGATACTTCACTTTTAACTTGTGGGTATTTTTTCAATAATTCAGGAATGAAATTATCACGAATATCAGTTGCTACTTTAAAGGGTTCAACCTGCTCGGCATCAACACTGGCCCAAACGTTTATCGTGCGGTTACCGTTTTCACGTCGAATACGGGTCACACCTTCTTGTAGGGTAATAACCGCCAGTTCAGATAACGGTAACTCAGCACCATTTGGCGCTTGAATCATCACATCATCGACATGACCAACAGAACTACGTTGTTCAAGTGGATAACGCACCATAACTTTAACTTCTTCACTGTCACGTAAAATCCGCTGTGCTTCTAAGCCATAAAAGCTATAACTTACCTGTGAGGCAATGTCAGCTAAGGTTAAATTCAAACTGTACGCTAACGGCTTCAATTCAAATTGCACTTCTTTCGCGCTGGTTTGACGGCTGTCATTAACATCGCCAATACCTTTGAGTGAATTAAGTTTAACTTTTAAGTCTTTGGCGGCAGCCAGCAGTTCAGCATCATTTTTACTTTCTAACTTAAAGGCAATATCACCATCATCGCGACCACCACCAAATAAATTATCACCGATAGTAAAAGATTTAACACCCGGATAATTAGGGATAGCTGCACGCCATAAATCGGCAAGTTCAAAGGTATTCATTGGTCGTAATTCAGGTATCACTAACTTCACCATCAATTGACCACTGGTTCTGCTGCGCAAATCAACCTGCATGTCAGAAATCATTGACTGACCGTATTGTGCTTCAATCTCTTTATCAATACGATTAATCACCCCTTGAATATTTAACAAGGTATCTAAGGTCGCTTTCTCTGAAGCATCAACATTCATTTCAACAGTGACGCGTGGAAAGTCATGTGGAATTTTAGGTTGACCAACAAAACGTACAAAACCACCACTAAATAAACCAGCACTGATTAACATTAAGCTGACAAAGAACATTAATACCGCATAGCGATATTGAATAAATACCGCTAAAGCAGGACTATAAACACTTTCAATAAACTTTTTTAAATTGGTATCAATCCATAAACGTAATCTATCGATCGGGTTTTTAGGATTAAACGCCTTCATTTTCATTTTCACCAAATGTGCCGGCAAAATAAGTTTCGATTCAATCAAAGAAAAAATTAAGCAAAGAATAACCACAGAGCCGATTGCTTTACCAAACGCTGAAGACGGTCCTTCGCCAAAAAGAAACGGCATAAACACCGCAATCGTGGTTAATACACCAAAGGTCGCTGGCATTGCCACACGCTTTACACCACGAATAACATTGTCGGTACTGTGACCATGCTCTTCAATTTCATCATGGGCACTTTCCCCCATAACAATGGCGTCGTCGACCACGATACCCAAGACTAATATAAAGGCAAATAAGCTAATAACATTAATGGTGACACCAACAAATTCCATCGGCATAACTAATAATGTCCCTAAGAAACATACCGGCAGACCCATCATGACCCAAAAAGCTAACCGAACACGTAAAAATAGCGCCAACATTAAAAATACCAGCACGGCACCACTTTTCATGTTATCTACCATCATGTCTAAGCGGCCTTCAAGGTAGTAGGTCATATCTACCCAGGTTTCTAACTTAACACCAGGTGGTAATGCGGCGGCTTTTTTATCGACGTACTTTTTAACCACGTCAGCAATATCAGTAATGCTTTGATTATCGGCAGCACCAATAAATAACGTCACGGAATTTTTTCCGTTAAATTTAGAGTATTGTAAGCCCTCTTCAAAGCCATCGATAATAGTTGCCAGTTCTCCTAGTACAACTTTTGTGCCATCGGCTAAAGTGACAACTGGGATTTGTTCGAATTCACTGCCTCGATAGGCCTGATTTTCTACCCGTAGGTTAATATAGCCATTTTCTGTACGAATTTGTCCAGCAGACATATTACGAGAATAGCTACGCACCGCGTTGGCAATATCATTAAAACTTAAGCCATACTCTCTAAGCTTGTCTTTGCTAACCTCAATAGAGATTTCATAATCTAAACCGCTAAATAAATCAGAGATGTTAATATAAGGTAGTTCTTGAATTTCACTGTGAATTTTACGGCCAAGCTCTTTAAGCTCGCCGTTAGTTAAATCACCATATAAACTGATATACATCACTTCTTGGCGAAACTTTTCACGTTCGACTTTTATTCGCTCCATACCGTCTGGAAAACTCGATATCGAATCTATTGCTGATTTTACCTCTTCAAGTACCACTTGTGGGTCATAATCTAATTCAACCTCAAACCAACCATTGGAAAAGTTACGGTTAGAATAAGTAATAACGCGCTTAAGGCCTTGAACTGTTTCCAATGCCTCCTCTATTTTAATGGTGATACCTTCTTCAACTTCCTGTGGCGCAGCCCCAGGATAGGGCGCTGAATAAGAAATCCAATTAATTTCAAGCTGCGGGAACATTTGCTTATTAATCGTTTGAATGGTGAGTAAACCACCAATTAAGATGAAGATCATTAGTAAGTTAGCCGCAACGCTATTGCGGGCAAACCATGCAATTAAACCGGTATTGGTATCAATACTGTGGTCGATTTCAGACTTTTTCTTCGGGGCAACTTTTGCCATGATTATTCCCCTGCACCATTATCAGTTGACGCTACTTGGGTATCGCTGTCTGTACCGGCTACGTCTTGGTCACTATTGGGTGCAGACTTATCAGCAATTAAGGCTAATTTCATGCCATCAATTGGGTAATCAAGTGCTGAAACAATCAATTGATCGCCATCAGTTACACCACTTGAAATAATAACGTTTTGGCCGTCTTGGCGAACAATGGTCACCGCTGAATAATGTAGTTTAGATTCACTGTCTAATAGCGCGACGCGACTATTCTCGACTAAATAACGCGGAACACTGGCTGCTTGCGCAAGTTCAATGCCTAGAATATTGGCCTTAATATAAGAGCCAAAACGGATGGGGGTATTATTGTTTTTTTCAGTTAGCGCATAGGGGTCGCTTATTTCAGCAACCAGATAACTCATACGACTCTTACTGTCAATTACGCCTTCACTTCGGGCAATTTTAGCAGACCATACAGTTTCACGGCCAGCAAAGGTGCCAACCAAATTAACGCTTGCCCCTTTACCTTGTGCAACTAAAAACTCTAATTGGTTATCTGCAACCGGCAAGCGTACTTCAGCATTGGCAGTGCCTAATAATTTACCGACCATACTGCCCATACCGACAAACGAACCTAAGCCAACATTTCGGCTATCGATCATAGCGTCATAAGGCGCTCTTATCTCTGTACGCTCTAAATTGCGTTTCGCTCGCAATATTGACGCTTGGGCTGATTTTACCCGCGCTATTTCTTGGGCTAACTGTGGTTTACGTAAACTCAGCTGCGTAGGTGCAGTATTAGTAATGCGTTTCCACTCTTGCTCAGCCACTTGACCTTGAGCACGTTCCGTTTCAAGCGATGCTTGTGCTGATGCCATAGTTGCTTCAGCATCAATTAGTGCAGCTTCGTAATCGTTCGGGTCGATACGTGCCAATAATTGACCTTTTTTAACAAAACCACCACGTACAAAAGTCGCTGATAACTCAACAATTTGCCCGCTAACCTGAGCGACTAATTCAGTTTCATATTTTGGCTTAACCACGCCATACGAATCTACTTGTAAGGTCATAGGTGCTAGAGAAATCGCCTCAACAGCAACGATAGGGGTATTATCAACGTCTTTTTTCTCTTCAGGTGGCTTTTTCATACTAGAAAACAGCACAAAAATTAAAATACCTGCAATTAAAATGACAAAAGGTATGATTACTTGTTTATTCCGTGTCACGGTTACGTCCTCATTAAGTCTAAATTTTTGTAATTATTAGTTCAATTGCCTATAGGATACAGAAATCGCTGTCGACAAAAACTAACAAAGTTGTAAATGCTTGTTACAAAATTCGCGCCGTTTTTAAATCTACCAGTAAAAAAAAATAATACCCATAAATATCAACAAGATGAAAGATTTGTTTTTATTTGAAAAATAATTATCTGATAATATTAAAGTGATATATTTAACATGTTGGTTTTTTTCACTAAATAATTAAACTTTTATAATAAATTTTCGTCGATATCACTAAGAAACAATAATCATTAACTCTCTATCACAACAGCCAAATTTTAAAATGCTCGCCCAGCCCTTCTTAACTTGCCTGAGAAATCTGCCGCAAAAAGATGTCGATGTTCGGTCATCTTGTAAAATAAACAACTACGGCAATACGGGCCCCTTAATATCGCAATAATTTTATTAGCTTAGATACAGCGAAAAAATGATAAAAGATCAATAATAATTACACGCTAAGAAAGCCTTGTCATGAAAAATGACGAACGGGTGTTTTCATTTATTGCCCACAACCACGATTAAACAGAGCGCTATAAGCTACATTTTACTAATCTCAACAATTTTTATAGAATAAATCCCATAAGCACTTTTCTCTAAAAATAAATCCACTAATGTCCATCGCCTAAATAAAGAGTAATTTATGTTGTCAAAAATTAGCACATTCTTTCAGTCATTAGCTGAAGATTTAAGTCCGCAAGCTGACGAAATAAGTTTAGAGATAGCCTGCTGCGTTTTATTATGTGAAGTTATGCTGGCCGACGGCCAATTAGATAGTGCAGAACAGAAAAAATTAAATGATATTGTCTCGAGCCAATTTCAACTTTCAAGCCGTGAAATAGCAGAAATAATTGCACGCTCATTAGCACTTTGCGAAAATGCTACTGATTTTTATCAATTCACTTCAACAATCAACGAAAATTACAGCCTTGAACAGCGCGTCAAAATGTTAGAACTATTATGGCAGGTTGCTTATGCCGACGGCGAACTCGCGAGCATTGAGGAACATATTATTCGTAAAATTTCAGACTTATTACATTTACGACACAGCGAATACATTCAAACTAAATTAGATAATCAACCAAAGCTGAGTACAACAAAATAAAAATGCGGACTTGCATTGAAAGTTATAGTTAACTTGCGGCTAGATCGGTTATTATAGCCGCAAGTTAACTGACCTCAAGAATTCATATGGCAAGCATCGGCAAATACAATACCCTTCCCGTAGTAGCAATTACTGATAATGGCGCATATTTAAATGCAAATGAACTAGGTGAAATTTTATTACCTAATCGCTTTGTGCCTGAAAATTGCCAAGTTGGTAGTGAGGTTAAGGTTTTTATCTATGCAGATACTGCTGATCGGATCGTGGCAACCACAGAAAAACCCTTAGCAGAAGTCGACCAATTTGCCTCGTTGAAAGTTAGCCAAGTAAATAAAATGGGCGCCTTCCTAGATTGGGGCTTACCTAAAGATTTACTCGTACCTTATAATCAACAACATAGCCCAATGGAAGCCGGTAAATATTATCTGGTCAGGATTTTTCTCGATTTAAAAACTGATCGTCTAGTCGCCTCGAGTAAACTTGATAAATTTATCGACATTTGGCCTGCTGAATACCAAAAGTGGGACAAGGTAACATTAACTATTGCCACTAAAACTGACTTAGGTTTTAAAGCCATTATTAATGACCTGCACTGGGGTTTACTTTACGATAATGAAATATTTAAGCCACTGCGTACCGGAAAAAAAATAACGGGTTATATTAAGCAAGTACGTGAAGATGGTCGCATTGATTTATCCTTAACCCGTCCGGGTGAAGGTAAAGTTAAAGACTTTAGCGATAAATTGTTAGCCCATATTGCCGAACATGACGGTTTTAGTCCTTTGCATGATAAAAGTGACCCTGAATTGATCAAACGCATTTTAGGCGTGAGTAAAAAAACCTTTAAAGCAACGGTGGGCAATTTGATGAAAAACGGCAAGATCACCATTGAAGCCAACGGTATTCGTTTAAAAGAATCTTAAATTTCCAACTGTTATAAACAAATAAAGCCCTAGCGGGCTTTTTTGTTGATAAGTGCTTATAGCTTTACGCTGTTATTATTGCGTACCACCCACCGTCATTTCATCAATTTTCAACGTCGGTTGCCCCACCCCTACAGGTAAGCTTTGGCCGTCTTTACCACAAACACCAACGCCAGCATCAAGTTTCAGATCATTACCGACCATACTCACTTTTTGCATAGCCTCTGGGCCGCTGCCAATTAACGTAGCACCTTTAATTGGCGAGGTTATTACACCGTCTTCAATTAAATACGCTTCAGAGCTAGTGAAAACAAATTTACCGGAAGTAATGTCAACTTGGCCGCCAGCAAAGTTTGGTGCGTAAATGCCCTTTTTCACTGACTTAATAATATCTTCAGGTTTGTGCTCACCTGCCAACATATACGTGTTGGTCATGCGCGGCATAGGTAGGTGCGCATAAGATTCACGTCGACCATTACCGGTCGGCTTTACGCCCATTAAACCAGCATTGTGTTTATCTTGCATGTAGCCTTTAAGCACGCCTTTTTCGATTAAAACGTTGTATTGTCCTGGTGTTCCTTCATCATCAATACTGACTGAGCCACGACGATTTGCCATGGTGCCATCATCAACAATCGTGCATAAATCAGATGTTACCTGTTGACCGACTTTGCCGGAAAATGCTGAAGAACCTTTGCGATTAAAGTCACCTTCCAAACCATGACCAACGGCTTCATGTAATAACACCCCAGGCCAACCGGCACCTAAGACCACGGGTAACAATCCTGCCGGTGAATCAATCGCCACTAAGTTGACTAACGCTTGGCGAACCGCTTCTTCTGCATAGGCCAAGTAACGTGGCTTATTGTTTTCTAATTCAAAAAAATAACTATAATCTGTACGTGCACCACCGCCAGCACTGGCTCGCTCTCTTTTGCCGCTTTCTTCAACTAACACAGAACAGCTAAGGCGAACTAAAGGGCGTATATCTGTAGCATAAGTACCATCACTGGCAGCAACTAATATTTTTTCATAAATGCCAGATAAACTGACAATAACTTGTTTAACACGTTTATCAACACTGCGTGCATGCGCCTCTACTTCATGTAGCAGGGTGATTTTTTGCTCTTGAGGTAAGCTTGCCAGTGGATCTACCGCCTGATATTGAGCGCTATTTTGCTGCATTTTTTTACCATCAAATACTTGCACCCGGGCAGACTTGTCTGCATTAGCGATACCTTTAGCCGCATCTGCTGCTTTTTTTAACGCGCTAGGGGAAATATCATCAGAGTAGGCAAAGCCTGTTTTTTCACCTGATATGGCTCTGACACCAACACCACGTTCGATATTGTAAGAGCCTTCTTTCACTATACCATCTTCAAGCATCCACGATTCATGGCTACTGGATTGGAAATATAAATCAGCTAAATCTACTTTATGTTGGTAAATGCTATCCAACGTATCCATTAGCATGCTTTCATCTATTGCACTATTGGCTAAAAGCTCTATTTCAACATTATTCATACGACATCAACTTATTTTTAAAACGATTATGAGTGGCAACAGGCATGGCTTTACGCACGTTGACTAATTCTTCTTCTTGGTAATCAGCACAAATAATACCTTTACCGGTATCGCGCTGAGCCAGTATTTCACCCCAAGGGTTAATGATCATACTGTGACCCCAAGTTTCCCGGCCATTTTCATGTACACCTTCTTGGCCTGCAGCGATAATATAGACTTGATTTTCAATTGCTCGTGCTCGCAATAATGTCTGCCAATGCACGGCGCCCGTTACACGGGTGAAGGCACTGGGAACAGTAATAATTTTCGCTCCTTGCTGGCATAACTGGCGAAATAATTCAGGAAAGCGCAAATCATAACAAATAGATAAACCAACACCTACCCCAGCAACATCAACTACGCTAACACGATCACCGGCTTTGACATAACGAGATTCACAGTAATTTTTTTCGCTATCTTGCACAACAACATCAAACAAATGGATTTTATCGTAATCCCCCAGCACTTGGCCATCAGGAGAGAAAACAAAGCAACTATTAGTAAATTTATCCGCTTGTTTTGATAGGACAGGAATACTGCCAGCCACCAGAAAAACCCTATACTTTACAGCAAGTTCAGCAAGTCGAATTTTTAATTCATCGGTGTCATAACTTTTACGTGCTAACATCAGTTGCGCTTGATCTTTACCACCGAAAAACAAACAGCATTCGGGTAATACCACTAATTGTTGTTGACTGTGATCTAATGTCGCTAATTGCTGTGCAATATCGGCAAGGTTGTCTTCAATGTTAGTATTCGAAGACATTTGTAGCGCACAAAGCCGCATTTTTTTATTTTTCATGAGAATTAATCATTAAAGTTACCATCGTCAGAACTTGGCTTTATTGGCTTTTCTGACGCCGAGTTATCTGCGCCATGTTCTGAAATATTTTCAACGATTTTAGGCGGTGATGAGCGCCCAACACTGATGTTTTTATTTTTTCGGCTCACTTGCCTAAATTGTGGATCGTCTAAATTGCCTGTCACTTCAAAATTAATTTCAGCAATTACCGTCGAAGTGATCACTTCATCGAGTGCCATTCCCGCTAAAAATGTCACCGGATTTAATGTCGCAATCCAAGCCAGTACCGGCAAGCTAGAGGTTAAATTAGGTTTATACGACATGCGATAATCAAGTTCACCGCTATTTAAATTTGTATTCCCCACTATGGTTAAATCGCCTGCAGTACCTTGCATCAGAACATTATCGGTATATGCCACACCATCTTTTACCGTAAAACTACCGGTCAATTCACGGTAAAACATACCGTCACTGAAGATATCTCTAAAATCGAAACTTAATTTTCGCACTAATGACTGCAAACTTAAAAACGATAAAATTCGCACGCCTTTATCATCAACATCAGCTAAATAACCATCATCAAACTTTGCCGACAGTTCACCATCAAACGTAGCCATAGCAAAGTCATGAGGACCTCCTTGCCAAGCAACGTCATAACTCATTTCTACGCCACTATCTTTAATGATCGAGACATAACCTAAATTCTCTACTTCAGAAGCGACGTTATTGGCTAACAACATTCCGTTGACACTGGTTTGGGAGCTATTATTTTCTTGTTGCCACTTAGCATCAAATGCAATGCTGCTGTTACCGCGCTTAGCGGTAAATTTATTCAATAACAGGGTGTTTTTATTTTCTCGATCTATATTAAAAGCGACTTCGCCAAAGTCATAATTATCATATCGGCAACTTAAACATCTAAGCTTTATTGGCGGAATAGCGGCGAAGATTTCACGATTCGTGTCCTGATTAATTAGTGACAATTTCAGGCTATGGCCCCTGTCCTTATCAGAGTCGGCAGAAATTTCATTAGCTTGTGACGGTTCTGCAGTATCTATTGCAAGATTATTATCTAAAGCTTTTGCACTATTAAATTTTGTAGTTTCGCTAGCTGGCAGCGTTTCAACGACTAAGTGCTCACTAACCGCCGATGGCAGTAATTCACTTTTATGACTTTTTAAATGAATAAAGTCTGCGTCAATAGCTATACCTTGTTGATACCAATCAGGATAAAACTTAGCTGTTCCTCTTAGCTCTTTGGCATTCATATTGAGTAACCACCAATTGGGCTCAGCTATTAAGTCAAATTTCACTTGCTGAAAATTTTCTCCATAAACATTTAAGTTGCTAATTTGACCATGAATTTTATCAGGTGCTGATAATAAGCTGTGCTTGCTCATTGCTGAATCTGATAATTTTTTCAATGAACTCTGCTCGGTTGGCGTTGACTCAACCGCCGCTAAAATATCCAACACTAAAGGCTGCCATTGCTGATAATTTGCGGTAGCTAAATCAGCGGTAATATGAAAGCCAGTAGTCGGTAACCATGACTGCGGCTTACCTAAGACTAAATGCGCCGATGAAAAACGCGTTTGTTGATGATCAAGTAGACCATAAAAATCGACTCCATCACCAATTTCGGCATTTATTGTACTACTCAACTCATCACCAAAAGCATGAACACTAAGGGCAACTTGTTCACCAGGGTTTTTATTAAAAGGGGCCGGCATGACTAGCGTAATATCGTTTAAAGTCGAGTTTACTTGGTAGTCATAGTTAAATGTATCCTCGCTAATATTTAGTGACAACAGGCCTTGCCAATCAATTTTTCCGTGGGCATATTTCACTAATGCTTCAGGTAATTGCTTTTGCCATAACGTATCTTGCCATTGACCGAGCGTTTCAATACTGACGTTATAAAGTTCAGATTTTTGTTGCGCTACCACGTTAATTTTTAGCGGCAGACCACGCCAATCTAATTTAACACCAGAGACGGTTATTAAATCATTATGATAAGCTAAACGACCGTTAACTTGGCTAAAATCCATTCGAGGCGCCTGTAACGCTACACGGTTATTGTTAAAATCAACATGCCCTTTAGCAACTACAGCATCAGGCTGATTCAAAGGTAATATCAGTGAAAAGTCGCCATTAATAGGCTCAGAAATAACGACTTGCGCTAACGTGACACCGATAGATTCTCGCATTGGACTCGCGTCCATTAACGCAACGACCCGCGGTGGCGGTGTTTGTTTAAACTCTGCATCTACTGTTAACACTTGCTCGTTAGATAAACTGGCAATTGCCGCCGCAACACCTGTCACATCAATACCGGCAAGTGTGCCTGCTCGCCCCGTAATCAGCATACTGTCGTTGGTAAAGTTTAAGTTAGCGGCGAAATTTTCTATTGCTGGCCATTCAGAGTCAAATTTAAAGCTACTTTCAGACAGCTCGGCGTCGACCACAAAAATACCTTCTTGATGATCAAAAGGAAAACGCTGCAAAGGGCCATTAAATAGTACTAAAGCTTGATCAATTTTGCCATCGATAATGGCAGCGTTTAAGTAGCTCACAAGATTTTCGCCCATCAATAAATGCGGGTAAAAATATTCAGCATACTTGGCATTGCCATTGCTGACACTCGCCAATAATGACATCGTAACGGGTTGGTCTTTGACACTATTAACCATCACATCTGCGCTTAAGCTTAATTGCGATGATTCAAAGGTTATATTTTCAACCGAAAATTGCCAGTCATCCGCTAGAAAATGTGCATTGATCAGGCTACTTAAACGCGTATAAGGGATCGGATATTTAAAATGTTGAGCAAAATCGAGCGCACCATCAATAGCATTTAATGATATTTGCAGCTGATGATTAAAATAAACTAATTCGCCACTAACATTATCAATCCCAGGAATACCATGACTAAAATGACTATCAATATCGTTAAATGTTGCGGTAACCGCTAAATCTTCATCACGAGTACGAAAATATATATCTTCAATTCTACCAACTGCGTCGAGGTCAAGTAACAGCTTTTCAAGTGAAACATCGTCAAATAATAATGGTGACACCCCTTCAAAGCTTGCCAGTTCTACAGCGTTAATATAACCACTACTATTTTTACCATCAACATTTGCCAATAGAGAGATTTTATTGGTCTCGCTACCATTGCGTTTTATGGTTATTGGCGTAGTAGCGACACTAAAAATTGACTCACCTGAGGTGTTGATTTCTACACCACCGCCAATAACTTCAAATTTCTGTATTTTATCAAGGTGTTGCCAAGTAATTTCATTATTACCTAGTGCTAACTGAATAGATTCTGGTTTTCCTGCGCTAATATTTAACCAGGCACTAAAGTTAATTGCTGAATGCGTATTAGCATCTTTAATCGCTAATACTCGACCTAACCAAGGAGTGATGTCTATTTCATTAGCTTCAAGGTAGGCTTGGCCGCTAAGATCATCAAACCTCTGGCCCTGAAAATCTAATAGCACTTTTAAATTATTGGAACTTAAACCATCAACAATTACAGTGCCTGTAGCACGATGATGATCGTCATCATTGAGCCATGACATTTTATTAATGGTAAAGGCTCGCACGCCCCCAAGGGTATGATAGAGGACATGACTCTCACGAATCGAAAAGCGAGAAATTTGTTCAAGCAATATCGAGGAAAGCGAGTCGATTAAGGCCTTATTATCTGCGTCGTTAGTAGTTATTTCTTCGGCAGAATTTACCAACGCCGCTTGTTCAAACTCCAATTCAGCGCCCGAGATAACAAAATCCTCAGTGACCAGCTTGCCCGTTCGCAAACTACGCCAAAAATCGAGTTCAACTTCCAGGCTATCAATATATATTTTACTACTATCACTAGACAAGAGCATGACATGGCGGGTGATCAACGTTGGCCCTGACTTTCGCCAGCCCATACTTAAAGCCCCAATAGAAATATTACTATTGAAACTGGTGTTGAGATAATCTTCGACATTTTCGCGGTAGTTGTGGGCATAAGGCAAAAATAACCGCAAGGTACTAATCAACACGGCAAAAACTACTAACAAAATTGCTAATAGTTTATACAGGTGTTTAAGCCATCTATTTAATACCGTGGAAACACTCATTAATATTTTACCAACACACTTTATTCACCGATAAGAACGAGACAATAGTCATTACATCATAACGACATCAAATTGTTCTTGATTATACATGTTTTCCGTTTGTACTTTAATCTGCTTAGCAATGAAAACCTCAAGTTCAGCAAGATTATGATATTCATCGTTTGTTAATGACTCACTCACTGATGATGAGGCATAAACAATAAATTTATCCGCATCATAGGCACGATTAACCCGCACTATTTCACGTAAAATTTCAAAACAAACCGTTTCAACCGTTTTCACATAACCTCGTCCGTGACAAACTTCACATTCTCCACATAAAATATGCTCTAAACTTTCGCGCGTACGTTTACGCGTCATTTCCACTAGACCTAGCGCGGAAAAACCTGACAAACTGTATTTAACATTATCTTTGGCCATTGCAACATCTAAGCTATGCAAAACCCGACGTTGGTGCTCTTTATCATTCATGTCGATAAAGTCGACAATGATAATGCCACCGAGATTTCTTAACCTTAGTTGTCGAGCAATCGCTTGTGTCGCCTCAATGTTAGTATTAAATATGGTTTCTTCTAAATTGCGATGACCAACAAATGCACCAGTATTTATATCAATCGTAGTCATGGCTTCGGTTTGATCTATGATCAAATAACCACCAGATTTCAATTCAATTTTTCGATGTAAAGAGCGTTGAATTTCGCTTTCAACATCAAATAAATCAAAGATTGGACGTTCACCTGGGTAGTATTCCATTACGGGTGCTAAATTAGGCACAAACTCAGACGTAAATTCGACTAATTGTTGATAGGTTAATTTTGAGTCAATACGAATACGCTCAAGCGAGACACCAACAAAATCTCTAAGGACACGAAATGCTAACGATAAATCTTGATAAATAGGATCTTTGGTTTGTTTGCGTGCTTTGCGCTCGATAACTTTTGCCCAAACCCGGCGCAAAAACTCCGCATCATGCTGTAACTCTTTAATTTTAGCACCTTCGGCTGCGGTACGAACAATAAAACCATGATCCTCGCCACAATAAGGCGTGACAATAGATTTTAAGCGATTCCGCTCTGCCGGATCTTCAATACGTTGTGATATGCCAGCGTGATTAGCATCCGGCATTAACACTAAATAGCGCGCCGCAATGGTAATGTCAGTGGTGAGCCGCGCGCCCTTAGTACCTAACGGGTCTTTAACAACTTGTACAACAATATGTTGCCCTTCGTGTACCAAGTTTCGAATATCGGGTACCTGTTCACTATGACTATCTTCGTTTAAGATCAGTTTTGAGTTAATATCTGAGGCATGTAAAAAAGCCGCCTTGCCTAAATTAATGTCAACAAAAGCGGCTTGCATGCCGGGTAACACGCGAATAATTTTACCCAGGTAGATATTTCCTACTAAGCCACGACGAGCTTCGCGCTCGACATGCACTTCTTGTAGTGAACCATTTTCGATTAATGCGACCCGTGTTTCACTTGGGGTAACATTGATAAGTAATTCACCGCTCATAGTATTTCCTATTTAATCTGCCATTAGTGACGACTGTACACCGAATGCAGACAACAACTGGGCTGTTTCATATAAAGGTAACCCGACAACGGCAGAATAACTGCCACGAATTTGTTTAACAAATTGTCCAGCAATGCCCTGAATTCCATAAGCACCGGCTTTATCTTGTGGTTCGCCTGTTTGCCAATAGCGCCTTATCTCTTCTTCACTTAAGGTTTTAAAATCTACTTCTGTAGTCACCACAACAACATCACTATGCTTACCTTGAACAGCGGCAATGGCGGTAACAACCTGATGAGAATTTCCTGACAGCATCTTAAGTATAGCGAGACAATCAACAAGTGATTCCGGTTTACCTAAAATATGCTGTTCAAATACCACGCTAGTATCTGAACCTAGCACCACGACATCATCACCATTTTTCTCAGCGATAGCAGCAGCTTTCCCTAATGCTAAACGAGCGACATATTGCTCAGGCGTTTCTGCAGACAAGACACTTTCATCAATATCAGCGGGTAAACAGATAAAATCGTAACCCAACTGTTGGAGCAATTCTTTTCGGCGTGGTGACTGTGAAGCCAAAATCAAAGTATTAGACATGTTATTTAATTCGAAAGTTTCGTCTTATTTTACGTAATAGTAAAAAAGCCCAAGGCCAAAGTACGATGGTGGTAAATACCGGATACAGGTAACTCGGTAAAAACACCGCGTCAGTTAGAAATCGTTGTAACCAAAAAACAATTAAGTGATATAACGCAGACAACACACCAACTATCATGGCTTGCTGCCAAACCGAAAAGTTGCGTATTTTTTGAAAGTTACTGGCAACAATATAGACAGAAATAGCCATAGCGCCAGCGTGCACACCTAAAGTAGACCCCAGTAAAACATCGAGAATAAAGCCCATCACCCAAGCTGAAATGACATTAACTCGGGTTGGCAATGCTAAACACCAGTAAAGTAAAACAACCAATACCCAATCAGGGCGAAAAGCGTCAACACTTAATGGCAACGGCATAATACTCGCCATCAGTGCCACTAAAAATGTTAAAAAAATAATCAAGCGACTGGCAAGGGTCATTTATTTTCTGCCTTTTTTACCGACGTTACTTGGCTTGGTTTTGCTGGTGGAACATCCAGCTGCTCTGGCCACAGCAGTAACACATAACGTAAGCGATCAATTTTGGCTAAGGGACGACTTTGAACCTGAGAGAAAGCTCGAGATTCATCTTGAATAACAGCGGTGATTTTTGCTACTGGATATCCCTCAGGAAATTTTCCGCCCAAGCCAGAGCTAACGAGTAAATCCCCGGTTCGAATATCATTACTGTGCGGGACATGATTATGCGTTAAGCGATCAGTTACGCCTACGCCACTAGCAATTAACCTGACACCATTACGGCTTATACGCACGGGGACGGCATGAGTAACATCAGTGATCAATAACACTCGGCTACTGGTTGTACCAACATGCAGTATTTGGCCAACAATACCTTCATCATCAATAACGACTTGGCCTTCATAAACGCCGTCGTTAGCACCCCGGTTTATCACCACTTGATGGGTATAAGGGTCACTATCAACCGCAAGAATTTCTGCGACCATCTTTCTAGTTTCAATGCGTAGGGGTGAGGCAAGTAATGCTCTTAAGCGCGCGTTTTCACGCTTAACAATATCTAATTGTAAAGCCTGTTCATGGAAGATTAACTCATTAATTTTGTATTGTTCATTATCGTCAATGAGTTGACGACGGGTGACAATATTTTCGGCCGCCCAATTCATCATTTGCTTAGGCGCAGTCGCTAAATACTGTAAAGGGCTGACCATTGATTGCAGAAAGCCTCGAGCAGATTCGAAGCTATTCATTTTATGATCAAAAAATATTAACGCTGCAGAACAAAACAGCACCAAAACAAGTCGGTGCTGCGGGGACGGTCCATGCTTAAATATTGGATTCATAAATTAAACTTATATAAATGCTAATTCATTGACCATAATTAAGCCTAAAGACAAAAGCAATGCACGGGCTAGACGCTAATCAATCTGCGCACTTGATGATGTCATTAGGCAAAATAGTGATGAATGATTAGTAATCTATTCGTAAGAAAATAAATCGCCACCGTGCATGTCTATCATTTCAATGGCTTTACCACCGCCACGCGCAACACAAGTAAGTGGGTCATCAGCAACCACAACCGGTATGCCGGTTTCTTCCATTAGCAAACGATCAAGACCTTTAAGTAATGCGCCACCGCCAGTTAAAATCATACCGCGCTCTGATATATCAGAGGCTAACTCAGGTGGTGATTGCTCTAACGCAACCATAATAGCACTAACAATACCGGTTAACGGTTCTTGTAGCGCTTCTAAAATTTCGTTGCTGTTTAAGGTAAAACTACGGGGTACGCCTTCGGCTAAATTACGTCCGCGTACTTCAATTTCGATAACTTCTTCACCTGGGTAGGCAGAGCCAATTTCGTGTTTAATACGCTCAGCGGTTGCTTCACCAATTAAACTACCAAAATTTCGACGCACATAGTTAATAATGGCATCGTCAAACTTATCACCACCAATACGCACAGAAGAAGAGTAAACAACACCATTTAATGAAATAATACCTACTTCAGTCGTACCGCCACCAATATCAACGACCATTGAACCGGTAGCTTCTGATACTGGCATTCCTGCGCCAATTGCCGCAGCCATAGGCTCATCAATCAAATACACTTCACGTGCGCCAGCACCTAAGGCTGATTCACGAATAGCGCGACGCTCTACTTGGGTAGAACCACAAGGAACACAAACCAGTACACGTGGGCTAGGACGTAAAAAGTTATTACTGTGTACTTGCTTAATGAAGTACTGCAGCATTTTTTCAGTAACGAAAAAGTTAGCAATAACGCCATCTTTCATTGGACGAATCGCTTCAATATTGCCGGGTGTACGACCTAACATTTGTTTGGCTGCAGTACCTACGGCGGCAACACTTTTTGAGCCACCAGAACGGTCTTGACGAATAGCCACAACTGAAGGTTCATTCAAAACTATGCCTTGGTCTTTGACATAAATCAGGGTATTTGCTGTTCCTAAGTCGATTGATAAATCGTTAGAAAACATGCCACGTAATTTCTTAAACATATTGTCGAAATGTCCTTTAAACATCACCTAGGCAACAAATTGCCAGAATATTATTGTGCTTAACTTGCAAGCTACCGATCCGCCTACAAATGATATTTGCTACTATTAACACGCTATCATACCGCAGACTATAGCGTTTGTGTTATTTCAATGAAAAAATATCGTGAAATATAACTATATTTAGCCATTAATTAACACCCGCTAATGGCTAAATTGGAAAACCTCACACAGAGAGCTTAATAATTATATCTGTTAAGCCTTAATTCACCACTTCACGCCATGAAATTATGCGGTCATTACCACGATAAATACCAAAGCTTAGCACGGCGCTAGGGTTGTCATCATAAAAGTTGCCATCATTATCGGTATCTACTGCATCCCATTTAAATTTCAGCCAGCTTGGCACTTCATATTCCCATTCAAGCGCACCTTGCTTGGCTGGCGCAGT
>CAXBNP010000050.1:0-19630 GCA_963977145.1 uncultured Colwellia sp. | reverse complement strand
AACCACAAGCAAACTAATTTTTGATCGGCTGTATTTTTTTAGAGTAAAGGCTTTACTTTAATGGAGTTATTGCTCTATAATCACTTTGTTCTTTTTAGAACGCCTGTTGTAATAATTTAAATTCTAGCTTCCCCAAGCTAACTATGCCGATGGCCACTTTTGCCATCGGTTTTTTTATGCCTAAATTTTGCTTTCTCCCCCTTATTGAATGATCTCTTAATTAAATAACTACAAGCCAGCTTGGTTATAACAGTTTAACGGTGACTTTAAGCAGCGTTTGAGTCATCGCGCATCTGCTTCAAGTCATTTACAATACTTTATGCTCTGAGGATTTTAATTGCTTAAAACTGAATTAACCGACAGAAAATAATGTAGAGTCCGTTTGCGGCAACGTAAATATTTCTCAGTGACCAAAGTGCACGTAGCCCTGCGAATTTTCGCTAATTTTTATCATCCTAATTCAGCTATATCGACAAGAAATCAATATCAAACAGGTTAATTAATTATCTTCAAAAGGTCTAAATAATAAGCTCTTCGTTGCGTAAAATCACGGGTTATAGCTTAATTACAGGTCTTGATTCTGACTATTTATCCTCATTGAATTTTGACCAATTAATTAACCCTTTGGATATAAAATATTGTTCAGCCGGTTAAGGCTTTTTCGGTTCGTCTGCACAATGCCAAGCAACAAATTTCCATGTTTTTTTATCTTTAACTAGCACGTCACTACAGCGACCATGAGTCACTTTTTGATCGCCATTTTTAGAGGTACTGCCATTAGAATAGTAATAATGAGTCACTGCGGTGTCGCCATGTACAACAATTGCAGTTGGGCTATATTCTGCCACGTTGTTAATTGTACCATCCTCAAAGTTAAATTTTTCCCAACGCTTTACAGCGCTACGACTGCGCGGCATCGGGGTACTGCTGCCCCATACCATGGCGTCTTCAGTTACCCATTTATCAGTCCAGTTGATATCACGCTTTTCAATATCTTCATACGAAGCCAATACGATGCTCCAAACTTCGGTTTGTTGTTTATTCCAACTTTCACCGTATGTGCTAAAAGCTGCAATAGTGAATATTAATGCTATGGTAAATTTAGAATTCATTTTCTGCTCCTTGTTGATATTTCGACAAGGCTTACTAAACAACGCACCTCTCAGTAAACTCGAATTTGCGATTATCGCCCACTAAATATAGCAGGTTTAGGTTATTCGGCTGGTTTGTCTTGCATGGACCTTGCTTTATGAAATTTTTACGCAATATTATTTGAAGACTATGGCAAATTAACCATGAACTTTCCGGTCTATTGTTAAGCAGAGTTACTCAATGTTTTATAGCTTTTGTGATGTCATTAAATAACGACTAAACTGCCAAAGCTCTATTTAAAATGTCTTATAGACGCCATTAGTGACTTTTCGAAGCTGACACTAATATAGGGCATGTGAGTAACACAAAAACTGCTAGCACGATAAACGCGTTAAATTTACAATTTATTACCCCGATTAAGTCATTATCAAGCCACTAAGGAGAGCTTATGTCAAAATATAAAAAATCAAGTGCTGCTATTGCTGCGTTAAGCGCTGAGCAATATCGTGTTACACAAGAAAACGGTACCGAGCGTCCGTGGACGGGTGAACTATTAGAAAACACTTCACCGGGTATTTATGTTGATGTTGTTTCAGGTGAGCCACTGTTTGCCTCAGCCGATAAATTTGACTCTGGTTGTGGTTGGCCTAGTTTTAGTAAGCCGATTGAAGCCATTCACGTTAATGAGCTGACCGACGAAACTCATGGTATGGCGCGCACAGAGGTTCGCTCAGCAAATGGCGACAGTCATTTAGGGCATGTATTTACCGATGGGCCCGTTGCTCAAGGTGGCTTACGTTATTGTATTAATTCTGCTTCACTAAAATTTATTCACCGTAATAATATGGCGGCTGAAGGTTATGAAGCGTATTTAAGGCAAGTTGAGGGTTAAATAATGACAATTGAGCGAGCGGTTTTAGCTGGTGGTTGCTTTTGGGGTATGCAAGATTTAATTCGTCGCTTACCCGGCGTAACAAAAACCTGTGCGGGTTATACTGGTGGCAATATTGAAAATGCTAATTACCATAATCATGGCGACCATGCAGAAGGTATTGAAGTGTACTTTGATAATTCTGTGCTTAGCTATCGAGAAATTTTGGCGTTATTTTTTCAAATACATGATCCAACAACAAAAAATAGACAAGGTAATGATCAAGGCAGAGAATATCGCTCAGCAATTTATTACACTAGCGCAGAACAAAAGGCCATGGCCGAAAAAACTGTTATCGATGTTGATGCTTCAGGCTTATGGCCGGGTAAAGTCGTGACTGAAATTGAACCTGTTGGCGACTTCTGGCAAGCAGAAGTTGAACATCAAGATTACTTGCAGCGCGTACCATATGGCTACACTTGTCATTTCCCCAGATCTAACTGGGTGCTGCCAGCACAATAACGCCCCGATAGTTCGAGGCGTTATATTATTAAGTTTCGATGTAGATACCAAGTCGAATTAACTCGGTATCTTGATCTTATTCTTCGATTGGAGGCTCTGCGCTTAATTCATTTAAGGCTTGAATATTTTCGTCTTGAAACCATTGACAAATGACCGCGTCAGCTTGTTCTGAACCGGTGCGTTTTAATGACGAAAACGCCTGCACTTTAATATCAGCATTTAAAGATGCTAGCTCTTTTTTCACGGCATGCACTTGCGCACTAACTTTACCTTGAGAAAGCTTATCACTTTTTGTCAGTAGTGCTAAAACGGGTAGTTCACCGTCAGCAGCCCATTGAATGAGGTCCATATCTAGATCTTTTAACGGGTGTCTAATATCCATCAATATCACTAAACCTTTCAAGCACTCCCGTTTTTCTAGGTATTCACCTAAAGCTTTTTGCCACTTTTTCTTCATTTCCATTGGCACTTTAGCAAAACCATAACCAGGTAAATCGACTAAACGCTTATTTTCTGCAATCTCAAAGATATTAATGAGTTGAGTTCGACCCGGTGTTTTACTGGTACGTGCAAGGCTTCGTTGATTGGTCAGTGTGTTTAACGCACTCGACTTACCTGCATTAGAGCGACCGGCAAATGCCACTTCAATACCACTATCTGCGGGTAAACGACGGATATCGGGTGCGCTAAGGGTAAAAGTCGCTTTGCTAAGATGAATGGCTGTAGATGACAAGATTAGATCCAACAATATAGATAAAAAACGCATTATATCGCTTTTTCACATTAAAGGTGTAATTGTATTAGATTTTAGGCATTTTTTTTCGTTAAATCCGCCTCTAAATGCCGTTAATAGTGTATGATTACGCTAATTTTTTCGGCTTATTGAATGTATTCAATAAAAAAACACAAGAGCATGTTGAGAGTTTTGTTATGAGAAATATTTTAACTTTATTAATTTTAACGCTATTAAGTATTAATATTGCTGTGGCGGCATCAGGTGATGCTGACGCAGGTAAAACCAAGGCTGCTACTTGTGCGGCGTGTCATGGTGCAAATGGTATTGGCGCCAGTGATAGCTTTCCTAACTTAGCGGGCCAACATGCAGATTATATTGTTAAACAGCTAAAAGCATTTAAATCTGGTGACCGTGAAAATCCGTTAATGGCTCCAATGGCTGCGGCTTTGTCTGAACAGGACATGGCTGATCTTGCCGCCTATTATTCGGCTTTACCGCTTGACGGTGCCAGCCAAGACGTTGCAGCTGCAAAAACGGGTACAACGCCAAGTATCGCACCGACTGCCTACATACCAAATCCAGTAGCAGGTAAAAGCTTGTATGAATTAGGTGATGCGTCTCGCAGTATTGGCGCCTGTATTGGTTGTCATGGTCGCGAAGGTAATAGTGAGGTACTCATTTATCCTAATCTAGCTAACCAACACCCTGAATACCTTGCTAAGCAATTGATGAATTTTAAAAACAAAGATCGTGTTAACTACGCGATGAATCAGTTTGCCGGTAACATGACCAAAGATGATATCGCTGACATGGCAGCTTATTTTGCCGACCCTGCTGCGGTTGCAAACGTGGTTTCACGCAAGGTAAGGTCTGCACCACCAATAACGGCTGCCGTTATCGCTGGTAGAGCCAAGGCAGCTACTTGTGCAGCCTGTCACGGCGCCGATGGCAACAGTCCTGTGGCTATTTATCCCAAACTTGCCGGACAAAGTGCAGATTACCTGGTAAAACAGTTAAAAGAATTTAAAGCGGGTACACGTAAAAATGCCGTTATGGGTCCTATGGCGTCAGCATTAGATGAACAAGACATGCTAGAAATTGCCAGTTACTATGCTGCACAAAAAATTACGGTTGCTGATTCAGCTGGTTCTGATATCGGTAAAAAGCTCTATTTTGGTGGCAATGTTAAACGAAAAATCACCGCATGTGTTGCTTGTCACGGCGCTAATGGTAAAGGCATGAACAATGCAGGTTTCCCAACAATAGCCGGTCAAAATGAAGCTTACTTAAAGGCACAATTGCTACAATTTAAAAAGGCTGAGCGTAATAACGATTACAACACCATGATGCAAAGTGTTGCCGCCAAGCTTTCAGCTAGCGACATTGATGAATTATCAAAACACATCGCAGCAATGAAGTAATTTTAACGACAAAACTACTGGTTTATTCGACTTTATAAAGGGCAGCGTATATCGCTGCTTTTTTGTCTTTGGATCTCGCTCTAGGAACGAGTAATCGCATTAATGTCTGGCCACGTAGCGAGTAATGTTTCAATTACTATTAGCATGTATAAACAATTATCTGGTTTTTTTAACGACATGATTTCACAATTGTTAAATTCGTGTAGAATGCCAATTAACATACTTATAGGTAAACCATTTATCGTGTTTACGACAAGCAGAGACTAACCAATGAAAAAATTTATCATTACTGTTTTATTAAGCTTAAGCGCCGTCGCCACTGCCAATGCAGCTGCAGGCAATGCTGAAGCGGGTCAAGGAAAATCAGCTATGTGTGCTGCTTGTCACGGTGCTGACGGCAATAGCCTTGTACCTATGTACCCGAAGTTAGCCGGACAAAGCGCTAATTACTTGGCCAAGCAACTTGCTGACTTTAAGCTAGGTATGACATCAGGCGGTACCTCAGGTCGTGTTGATCCAATAATGGGCGGCATGGCAATGACACTTAGTAAACAAGACATGGCTGACGTGTCTGCATTTTATGCTAACCAAAAGTCGACAGCAGGTAACGGTAAAGACAATGCTGCTGGTAAAAAACTTTACTTAGGTGGTAACGCTGAAATGGAAGTAACGGCTTGTGTTGCTTGTCATGGTATTAACGGTAAAGGCATGCCAAGTGCTGGTTTCCCTGCCCTTGCTAGCCAAAACGCGGAATACTTAAAAATACAGTTAGAGAAATTTCGCAATGGTTCACGCAATAATGACCTTAATAGCATGATGCAAGGTGTTGCGGCGAATTTAACTGATGAAGAAATTACCGCGTTATCGCAATACATGTCGTCATTAAAATAGACCGGTAAGTGATTGGTAAAAGCAGCGATAATCGCTGCTTTTTCATTGCTAAATACATCTTCAAGATTGTGCCGCTAAGTAGATCTTTACTCTTCTACTAGCATAAACATTATACCGTTTTTTGACGCACTACTCTCTAAGCACAGGATGTCTGAGATAGGGCTCAATTTCGTCACTCTCTCACGTCGACAGACGTGGCTGTATTAATTAATGTTGTGATGCCATGAATGCCTGGGAACGAGCCTGTGGTCTAACATACCGTTCATCCTGAACACAAAATGGAAGCATCAATGCTTCCATTTTTAGCTACGTTAGTTTTAGTTAAACATTAAAACGCGTATTTAAAACCAACGGTTAACATGTCTATATCATCATAAATTTCGTAAGACGCTTCAACACTCACTTTATCACTGAATTTTTTACCAACACCAGCACCAAAACCTAATTCCCAGCTGTCATCACTGCCAGAGCCATAATAAGAACTAAATTTAACATCTATGTTTGCATATGAAGGCATTGCGTAAGCATAAAAGCCGTTATCATGGTTATATTGTCCGCGTACTGAAAGTGAAGTAAAACGTTTTACTTCGACTTTTACACCGCCGCCAATACCAGGCATGTCATCATCAGAAACACCAGTACCTAAACGAAACTCTGGCACGAAAGAAAATTTGCTACCTTCTTTAGCGAATTCATAAGAAACAGCACCGAAAACCATACCTAATGAAAGATCTTCGTCTGATAAGTTTGCATAACCTGCGCCAGCAGACCAATTAGCCGCAGCGGTTAAAGGTAAAGTTAATAAAGAAAGAGCAATAAGAGATTTTTTTAACATAATAAGTTCCTGTTATTATTTAAATAATGATTTATGAGAATAAGAAAGCGCGCATGTTAACAAAGCAAATTTTTCAATTCAACAATTCCATTTGACTAGCTAATCATAAAATCGCGACAAATTATGACGTTATAGTGATATTTATACAGTAAGTTCTAGTTTTAACCGACATATCAAACCACTTTACGCTATGATTTCCTCACTTATAGCCTGCAAGGTACATCACATGATAGAAATTATTCAACCGACACAATTTAAAACTGTGTTGTGGAAAAACGGTAAGGGAGAAACCATAGAAATGGCGATAAACTCTGGCGGTACATTAGAAGACTTTGATTGGCGGTTAAGTATGGCTAGCGTGGTTGAGGATGGTGTTTTTTCTAATTTCACTGGCTATACCCGCAATCTTATTCTCATTGCTGGTGATGGAATAAACTTACAACACAATGACAATAAAATTGACCGCTTAACCAAGCTCTTAGATATCGCGACATTTGATGGTGGCAATAAGACCGTTGGCAACTTACATAGTAATGAAATAACTGACTTTAATGTTATTGCCCGTACAGCAATGTTTAACACTAAGTTAAATTGCCCAAAAAACACTAAAAATCTAGTGCTTGAAAGCAGTGCTTTTTGCTTTATTTACAGTCTATTCAACAATGCAAAGTTAAGTATAAAAAACAGTCAAAAAGTTATCACCTTGCCCGCTCAGCATTTAATGAAAATTACCGAGTTACCGACAAACTACGCAACATTAACCGGTGAAGACCTTATTATTGTTTATCTAACCGCTAGCCAATAGTGTTTTGTTAATTAGCATAGTGTTTTATTAAAGACTTAAGGTTATTAACCGCTAGAAATACTCATTCTAACTTTTAACTATGACTTTTTCTGAACGTTGACGTACGCTCTACATACTTCATAAAGTAACACCTTCACACCAAGGACATTGTTATGACATTTCGACATTTTATCGCCTTATTTAGCCTACTATTATCGCCATTAGCCAATGCTGAATTTGAACGCAAAATTGCTGTTGATGAAAGTACGACCAGTAGCCATAGCACAAAAGTTAATGGCAAGAAATTTGATTACACTGCAACCACGGGTACTCAGCCTGTTTGGGACGAAGAAGGTAATCCTACTGCCAGTCTTTTTTATACCTATTACCAACGTTCAAAAGTAAAAAATCAGGCAGAACGCCCCTTACTGATATCGTTCAATGGTGGCCCAGGTTCAGCCTCAGTGTGGATGCATGTCGCTTATACCGGCCCCAAAGTACTTAATGTCGACAGTGAAGGTTTTCCACTGCAACCATACGGCGTAAGAACCAATGAATTTTCTATTTTAGACACTGCGGACATTGTATTCGTAAATCCGGTTAACACTGGCTACTCACGTGTTTTACCCAATAAAGAGGGTAAAGTGCCGTCAAAAGAAGAACAAAAAAACATGTTCTTTGGCGTCAATGCTGACGTAAAATATCTAGCCGAATGGATCAACACCTTCGTCACTCGCCATAACCGTTGGCAATCACCAAAATACCTTATTGGCGAAAGTTACGGTACTACCCGTGTTTCAGGCTTAGCGTTAGAATTACAATCACGACAGTGGATGTACCTTAATGGCGTCATTTTAGTATCGCCAACCGATATAGGCATCAAACGTGACGGGCCAGTTAAGGCAGCAAACCGTTTACCTTATTTCGCTGCAACTGCTTGGTACCACAAAGCGCTGACCAGCGATTTACAAAAGCGTGATTTATTAGACATTTTACCTGAAATTGAAAAATTCACCATCGAGCAGTACTTGCCAGCGCTTGCCAAAGGTGGATTTATCGCTGTTGATGAAAAGCAACGCATCGCCGAACAAGTAGCGCGATATTCTGGCTTATCGGTGCAAGCAGTCTTAGGTAATAATTTAGATATTGAAGCGTCTTACTTTTGGAAAGAAATATTACGCGAGCGTGAACAAACGGTTGGCCGTCTAGATTCTCGCTACTTAGGTATCGATGAAAAAGTAACGGGTAGTCGCCCAGATTACAACGCTGAGCTTACGTCTTGGCTGCATAGTTTCACGCCAGCGATAAATTACTATTTGCGTGAAGAACTAAATTATAAAACGGACCTTAAGTATAATATGTTTGGCAACGTGCATCCTTGGGATAGAAGCAACAATAAAACCGGTGAAAACTTACGTTTAGCGATGGCGCAAAACCCTTATTTAAACGTCATGATCCAGTCCGGCTATTATGATGGTGCCACCAATTATTTTGATGCTAAATATACCTTGTCGCAGTTAGATCCTAGTGGAAAAATGCAAGACAGATTGTCATTTAAGGGCTACAAAAGTGGTCATATGATGTATTTACGTTATCAAGATCTGGCGGCATCTAACCAAGATATTAGAGCGTTTATGCAAGCGACATTACCTAATAAATCCACACCAGCAAAATACCAAAGTAAATAGGTAATTAATGCTTTCTACTTAGTTTGAGGTTGCCGTTATGTTACCTACATCGGCAACCGAATTTACAGCTATCAAGATTAAGCTACTGAATATTATTATTATTTTATTTAAGTTTATTAACTCATCGGAGTTGTTAAAAATAAATTGTGCATATAAGATTAAATTAAAGGAACTAAGATAATGATATTATGGAAGATAATAATTTTGATACCAATGTGCTCATCGTTGACGACAGTTCAATTAATATTCGTGTTGTTTCGAAAATAATTCAGCCATTGGGTTGTCAAGTATTTGCAGCGAAATCAAGCCTGCAAGCGCTTAATCTACTCATATCCCATAAACCGTCGCTAATTATTTTAGATATTCAAATGCCAGATATGAATGGTTTTGAATGTTGTGAGCGGATAAAATCAATCGCCAGCCGCGCTGACATCCCTATTATATTTTTATCGGGTTCTCATGATGAGGCCGATCAAATACAGGCGAAAAAACTAGGCGCTTGCGCCTACTTAACTAAGCCGTTTTGTGCCGATGAATTAATCAATGTGGTTAAACGCGTCACCCAAGTAAAATTAGCATCATAGGGCTACGTTAAGAAAAATTTATAGCATGCCTAACCCTCTGATGTATTTCAGGCATAAAAAAAGACCGCGTTATAAACGGTCTTTCTGTTTATTAAAGCGTATTAAATTTCGTAATTAATCACTTGGTAACCTAACGCCTCTAATGGTGATTTTAGCGTTTTAGCATCACCAACGACCACCATGATCATTTCGCTAAGATCTAAATGCTTTTTCGCTAAGGCATTAATTTCTGCTTTGCTAATATTTGTTGTTATTTCATTGCGCTCTTTGACAAAATTAACGCTAAGATCATATGCTAAAATTTGTGCTAAAAAGCCAAGTTTTCGACTTGGCGTTTCATAGTTTAGCGCGTCTTTCTGGTTAATAGCATTACGCATAAAGGCTAATTCTTCGTCGCTAATGCCAGTGTCAGCGTAGTGTTGGATTTCATTGACCAACTCAACAATGGCTTTGTCGGTTACATCGGCACGAACTTCAGCGGTAGCGACATAAGTACCAGAGAACTTATCACCATAAAAATATGAATGAGCGCCGTAAGTGTAGCCTTTATCTTCACGTAAATTTAAATTGATACGACTATTAAATGCGCCTCCTAGCGGAAAATTCATCAAAGCAGCACGATAATACTCACCAGTGAAGTCTTGCGTAAGTGAACGCTTACCAATGCGAATAACAGACTGCGTAGCATTATCTTTATTAACTAAATAAATAACCCCTGGTTTAGCCATTGATTCTGGTAAGTTTAGTGACAGCGATTCTCCTGTGCCAGTCAATGACTTAAATATGCTCAACGACTTCAAAATACGGCTTTTGTCTAAATCCGACACCACTATTATTTGATTGTCTTTCGGCTGCACTTGCTGTTGGTATAATGCTTTAATATCCTCTAATTCAATATTACGCAATGACACTTCTGAACCACTGCGAGAGGTTGCGGCAATATTATCAGCATGCAGTAATTGACGAAAAGCAGTCGACGCTAAATAGCCCGCATCTTTCTTACCATTAATAGCACCTTGGATTGCATTACTTTTATTACGCTCAAACTCAGGGGTTAAAAATGCCGGTGCGGTTAACTTTTCATAAACTAAGGCCAGTGTTGCATCTAAATGCTTAGTCAGCGTATTGATATCAATCGCTAAGTAATGATTACCGGCAGAAATACCAACAGATGCGCCTAATTTTTGTAACGCCTTGCTCATCTCCTCAGCACTGCGCTTGGTGGTCGACTCATTAAGCATCGCCGCTAAAAGTGCTGCTGTGCCAGCCTTGTCTTTACTTTCATAGTAGTGACCTGCCGGGATTTTGATTAACATTGATGTGGTTGGCGTTTCACTACTTTGCGTTGCTAATATTTTCATGCCATTAGCATAAGTCTCTTGCCACATTTTCGGCACATCAACCGATCTAATGGCGCCCGCAGACGGCATTACGCTGCGATCAAAGTTATCACTGGTTTTACGCACTTTTAGGTCACTACCTGAAGTAGTTGAAAGCTCGGGAATAATCCGTGCTTGCGGGCTAAAATTATCGGCAGCGGCAATGAGTGCCGTTTGTCCTTTCGGCACCACACTCATGATCACGCCATGTCTACCTTTAAGGTACTTTTGATAAACCCGCATAACATCAGCTTTCGTTACATTGGCATAACGGGCAATATCATGCTCAATATAGTTTGGATTACCTTTAAAGGTTTCATTTGCTGCGAGCTGGCTTACCTTGCCAGCTACACTTTGCAAGCCAAAAACAAAACCGGCTTCCATTGCGGCTTTTGCTTTAATTAAATCGTCATCTTCAACACCACGAGATTCAAATTCAATTAAGCTAGCGCGAATAATTTGTTCCATATCTGCCAATGTTTTACCTGAAGCTGGATGTGGAAGTGCTAACAGATTAAACGTACAACTAAGTTCTGCACATGGGTGACTTACCGATGCTTGCACTGCCAACTGGTTTTTTACTAAATTCTTGTAAAGCAATGATGTTTTACCACCACCTAAAATACTGGAGAGCAAATCCAGCGCGGCTTCGTCTTCATGCCTTACGCTGACGGTTGGATATGACATATACAATAAAGGTAGGTGTACATTATCTTCCATAGAAATATAGCGATCTGCAGCAATGCTAAAGCTAGGTTTTACTGGCTGCTTTACTTCGGGGCCACGGGTAATACTGCCAAAGTACTTATTAACCATTGCTAGGGTTTTATCAACATCAATGTCACCACCTATGGTTAAAGTGGCGTTATTAGGCCCATACCAACGTAAGAAAAATGCTTTTAAATCATTAACATTAACGCGATTTAAATCATCAATATAACCGATAGTTTGCCAAGAATAAGGATGACCAACTGGATAGATGGCTTCAGCTACGCGTTCTCTAAATAGTCCATAGGGCCGATTTTCATAACTTTGACCACGTTCGTTTTTTACTGTTTCACGTTGTATTTCAAACTTCTCTTGCGTCACGGTATCGACTAAAAATCCCATGCGATCCGCTTCTAGCCACAACATTTTTTCCAGTTGGTTAGCGGGTACAGTTTGAAAGTAATTAGTGCGGTCACTATTGGTAGTACCATTCATGGTGCCGCCAGATTCTGTGACTATCTTAAAGTGTTCGTCGTCAGCAACATGCTCAGAGCCCTGAAACATCATATGTTCGAAAAAGTGCGCAAAGCCTGACTTACCTATTTCTTCTCGACCAGAGCCAACATGATAGGTCATATCAACATGCACAAGTGGGTCAGACTTATCTTGATGTAGTACCAGCGTTAAACCGTTATCAAGGATATATTTCTGATAGGGAATAACGGTTTTACCTGCTTTTGCCTTAACCTGCTCAATAAATGTTATTCCAGAAACTTTCGCTGCAGAAGTTTTATCTCCCGACTGATTGATGTTTTCACATGCCGTAATGCACGTTAATAACACAGGTAGCATCCATTTATTCAAAATCTTCCCCTCTTGGTTGATACAATGATATTTATACTGCTGCAATACTAACTAAATAGATATTAAGCACAATAGATTAGCGATTATAAACGGTCGCCATTTCAAGTAAATATACCCTGCTGTTCGAATATCGCTTATCTTAAAATATTTCGACTCGAAGCGCTGCAAAATACGGCACAGCAACCGCTAATATAATGAAAAGCTAAAGACACTAAGGTCATTGCTAGGGTTGCTAGTAATGAAGTCGTGTTTTTGTTTACAGCCAGTTTATAAAAATATGTGTTACGCTCGATAACGCACATGATAATCAGACATAATTTATTTGCTTGGAGCAAAGAGATGAAAGACTCACCGCCGTTAGCAATTCAGCACTGGGTTGATAATATCGCCAAAAGTGAATTACCTGCAATAACTTCAACAGCCAAAATGTTGGATCAATTTAATAATGATGATAAATCGTCTTTACCCAAACTATGCAAGGCTATTTTACATGATCAAGCACTGGCATCTTGCTTACTTAAAGTGGCTAACAGCGCGCAACGTCTGAGCATTAATAAAGTTAGTACTGTATCTCGAGCCTCAGTTATTTTAGGCATTAGAGCAGTAAAAAACATTTGCCTTACCGCAAAATTAGTTGATGGCATGTTGGAAAATAAAGCGCTAAGTATCGATGTATATGAGCAATTAACTCGCTCAATGGCTAGCTCATTTTATGCGGGATTATTGGCAAAAATGATGGCGCCGCAATATGCAGAAGACACCCAAGAAGAACTTTATTTAGCGGCAATGCTTTATCGCATTGGCGAAACAGCTTTTTGGAGTGTTGGCGGTGAAGCAGCCAATAACTTAATTGCCTACGGTGATACAACAAGTGAGAGTTTCCGCCAAAAATGTATTAGTGAACTCGGCGGTGACTTTGCACAGCTCAGTAGAGAACTAGCGAAAAGCTGGAATTTAAGCGACTTACTGTTAAAGGCCTTTGATCAACCTAAAAATCGCACCATTGAAATTCAAATAATTTACTTTGCGGATAAGTTAAGTAATACCATTGCCAATCCAACGGGCAGTATGGAAGAGTTTCAACAACTGTTAACTGATATCGCAAAATTAACCGGTTTAAACCAGCGACAATTACTGGCTAAAATTGAGCATATTCGTGAAAGCTCTCATAAATTATTAACGTCCTATGGTGCATCTTCATTAATTAAGCATATAAAACCACTGCCTAAAGAAAGTGATTTTAGGGACAATTTGTATCAGGTATTAAAATATAACCCCAGCAAAGAGAGTGAAATTCTCAATACTTATACACAACTCAATAGCTTACTGAAATCAAAACCCGATATTACTGAACTTATCCAAATCACACTCAAAGCCATGGCAAAAATTTTCGCTTTTCAGCACTGTAGTTTTTATTTAATCATTGATGATAAAAGTGCTATTACCTCACGTTTCACCTACGACATCACAACTCAGCTGGTTGTTAATAAAGCAAAATTTTCTCTCACCCGTAGTAATAATATTTTTAGTTATGCGATGGATAATGACCAAGCAGTATTAATAAAAAATCGTCAGGAAAAAAAATGGTATCAATATATAACGGGTGAAATAGCTGAGTTTATTGCTGAGGGTTCAGTATTGATTTGTCCAGTAAAAGTGGGCAAAAAGCCTGTCGGAGTGATTAGCGCACAAGTTTTTCTTGCTGATAAAGCAATTGCACTTAGCGATTTTAATCACTGTGCGGCATTAGTCGAACATTTAAATTTATGCTTGACTATGCTTTCCCAGAAGCATTAAACGATAGCGCTGCTATCAAGTTATTAAATACCCTAAATAGATAAAGTATTAGGGGCAGGAAACCATTAAGGTACCGCATTTTGCGCGATAAATATCGGCCGCATAAGGGTATGGTTCTAAAGGGCACTAATGCCTGAAAGCCACGGTGAATAATTGTCTTTGTAGTTAGATGATAAAATTACCTAACATAAATCTGCATAGCCATTCACTTTAATGTAATAAAATTACAAAAGTAAGATTAACTAAATGCTAGCCTTTGGATCTAGTAAACTTGCAAATCTAATTATTTGAGCAAAAAAAAAGCCAACAACTTAGTTATCGGCCTGTAAGCTATGAGGAGAGCTAAAAATACAAATTATTACAACAAGAGTTCGCTAGGAACAAAAAACATTATAGAGTAACAACTCTAAGCATGTAAAGCAGATATTGTAATTTATTTACATTAATTGTGCTTTTAACACAGGTATTTAAATTCCTCGTTCTATAATGCAAAGTCATTCATGCGCTATCGTAAAATTAGTTAAAAAAAAGCCTCTGGGTAGAGGCCTAAATAAATTTATCTTACTAACTACAAAGCAATTTTAATGGTTAATGCGCTTGCTCCCAGTTATCACCTATGCCAGCCTCAGCAATTAACGGCACACTCATGGTAATAGCATTATTCATTATCTCTACCAAGGTGGCCGTTGTCACTTCAACAATGTCTTGATGAATTTCGAAAATTAATTCATCGTGTACTTGCATGGTCATTATTATTCTTGGATCGTTTTGCTCTTGTATCCATGCGTCCACAGCCAACATGGCTTTTTTAATAATATCAGCAGCAGTACCTTGCATAGGCGCATTAATAGCAGCACGTTCAGCAGCCTTTTTGCGCATACCATTTTTTGCGTTAATATCGGGTAAATAAAGTCGGCGACCAAATAAGGTTTCTACATAACCTTTTTCTGTCGCTTGTTGACGGGTATCTTCCATATACTGAGAAACATTGGGATAACGCTCAAAGTATTTATCCATATAGGCTTGTGCAGTATGGCGAGGAACATTAAGTTGTTTTGCTAAACCAAATGCCGACATACCATAAATTAAGCCAAAGTTAACCGCTTTAGCGCTACGGCGTTGATCGCTGGTTACTTCATCGAGCGGTACAGCAAAGATCTCAGCTGCGGTCGCTTTATGCACATCTTTACCTTCAGAAAATGCTTTAACTAAACCAGGGTCATCTGATAAATGCGCCATAATACGTAATTCAATTTGAGAATAATCTATCGCGACGATTTTATGCTCAGGTGGAGCGATAAATGCTAGACGTATTTTACGCCCTTCTTCACTACGAATAGGAATATTTTGTAGGTTTGGATCGGTTGAAGATAATCGCCCTGTTGCTGTTACGGCTTGATGATAAGAGGTATGAACACGATTAGTTTTAGGGCCAACCAATAACGGTAACTTATCCGTATAGGTAGATTTTAACTTACTTAAACCTCGGTTTTCTAAAATCACTTTCGGCAATGGGTAATCTAACGCTAACTCTTGTAACACTTCTTCTGCCGTTGAGGGCGCACCTTTCGGCGTTTTCTTAATAACCGGTATTTTGAGCTCTTCAAATAAAATCACCTGTAACTGCTTAGGTGAACTTAAATTAAAGCTTTTTCCGGCTAAATTGTGTGCTTCAATTTCTAACTCAGCTAAACGTGTACCAATTGACCGACTTTGTTCAGCCAGCATATCGCAATCAATTAACACTCCATGTTGTTCCATACGGGCAAGTACAGGTAATAAAGGCATTTCAATATCGGTAAATACCGATAACTGCGACGTCACTTTTGCTAATTGGGGATAAATGGCTTGATGCAAACGCAGGGTAATATCAGCATCTTCAGCGGCATAATGGCCAGCTTTTTCAATAGCTATTTGATTAAAGGTTAGCTGCTTAGCGCCCTTTCCTGCTATATCTTCAAAATGTACGGTTTGATAGCCTAAATATTTATCCGCTAATGCATCCATGTTATGGCGCGTTGCAACACTATTTAAGCAATACGATTCAAGCATGGTATCAAAAGCAATACCTTGCATAGCAATATCATAATGCGATAGTACATTGGCATCATATTTTAAATTCTGCCCAACTTTCAATCGTGTAGCACTTTCTAATAACGGCTTAAGTTGCGTAAGTACCCAGTCCAGTTCAAGTTGCTCGGGCGCATCGATATAGTCATGGCTCAATGGTACATACGCGGCTTTGCCTAATTCGATACAGAATGACAAACCGACCAACTTAGCCTTCATATAGTCGACACTGGTGGTTTCCGTATCAAAGGCGAAAAGCTCTGCTGCTTTTAGCTTTTCCAGCCAGAAATTAAAACTCGCTTTATCGAGTATTATTTCATAATCAGTGTCAACAGCAGCAGGTAAGTCTGCCACTTCAACGCGACTTTCTGTTACTGAAGCCTCTACTTTACTGTCACCGGCGTTTAAATCCGCCAATAAACGCTTTAATTCGAATTGTTCATAAAGTGCTTTTAATTTCTCGGTGTCTGGTGCAATGGCTTGCAGTTCTGCAACGCTTTGCTCGAGAACAACATCAAGCTTAATGGTGGCAAGTTCATAAGAAAGTGGCAGGTGTGTTAACGCGGTACGTAGATTTTCACCTACTTTGCCTTTAACCTCATCAGCATTTGCCATTACTGCTTTTAACGTTGGATGGGCAGTCAACCATTTAACCGCGGTTTTAGGGCCACATTTTTCAACGCCGGGAATGTTATCAACTTTATCTCCCATCAGTGCTAGGTAGTCAATGATCTGATCAGGGCGCACACCAAATTTTTCGATAACGCCTGCTTCATCCATCTCGACATTGGTCATGGTGTTAATTAAACGCACATGCGGGTTAACTAACTGTGCCATATCTTTATCACCGGTCGAGATCACCGTCTCAATACCCAAAGCTGTCGCTTGGTGCGATAACGTACCAATAACATCGTCGGCCTCAACACCATCAATCACTAATAATGGTAAACCCATGGCGGCGATAATTTCATGTATTGGCGCAATTTGCGTACGTAAATCGTCCGGCATTGGCGGTCGATTCGCTTTATATTCAGCATACATGTCATTACGAAAGGTTTTTCCTTTAGCATCAAATATCACCACGATATTACCATTAGGATAGTCTTTTTTCAGACTTCTGATCATATTTAAGACACCAGTAATAGCACCTGTAGGTTGACCTTCAGAAGTTGATAAAGCTTGCAAATATGGCACGTGATATGCGCGGAATAAATAAGATGAACCATCGACTAAAATGAGCGGTGATTGGTCAGAAGTTGGCATGATAATTTTTTGACTAGGAGAAAGATTGGCTAAGCATGCCATAATCGGCAAATTCTCTCTAGCAATTCATTATATTAAGTCACATCAAATGGCAATAATTGTGGATAAGTATGTTGAAAAGCACGGAGAAAGACCCTAAAGATCTGGCGAACTTTACGGCAACTTTAATTTAAGTCATTGTAATTGATGGAAAAAGGTGAGTTAGAAATCCTTTTCACATAATTATTATTATTTTTTTATTATGTGGATAAATAAATGTCCAAGCTTAAACCTTGTTGTTTAATTAACGAACAATGGCAATAAGCGAGCTAAGAGATTACCAGAAAATTGCGTCATTACCAGACAATTATTAAACTATTTTTACCGTTTTATGACCCCTGCAAATAACAAAAAAACATAAGCTATATTTAGCAAGGGCTAGCTGAATTCTGTTCAATTAACTTTCCTTGTAATTTAGATAAAGTTTGGCCATGGTGAACAAAAAAAATAGCAAGATGACATGCTTTAGCAATATAAAAAACCGACGATAGTAACATTAACCAATTAGGCTTGATTATTACTTAAATTATCAAGTTTTATCGACATTAAGTTCAATTGAAGTTAACGAGTAAATCAAGGTAAAAAATCACCAATATATTGAGTCTTTAAGTCAGAAATAATATTGCTTGAACTAAAGCTTAATTTTCGACACTGAACTGAATGTTTGAATAAAGCGGCTACACGTTACATACTGAGTAGTTATGAAAATGATAATAATTGCTATTTTATGTTGGTGTTATGCCGGCTACGCTTATCCTAGCGCTAAACCAACATTACATTTATATACCGAAACGTTTCCTCCTTATAACTATTTAAAGGACAAACGGGTTGTTGGTATAAATACCGAAATTGTCACCCAAGCCTGCATTTTAGCCGCGTTAAAGTGCGTTATAAGACTATTACCTTGGAGTCGAGCCGTGGCGTTAACCAATAAAAATAATTATGCTGGCATCTACTCTATGTCTAGAAATCAAGAAAGAGAAGAAAACTATCACTGGGTGGGCCCTTTAGTCGCCTCAGAAAATTATTTATTTCGGCTAAAATCACGTTCAGACATGCAAATATCAGATCTTGCAAGCGCAACAAAGTATTCAATTGCCGCACCTAGAAATGATATTTATGAAAAACTATTGCAAGAACGAGGCTTTAAGAATTTATTACAACTATCGAGTAAATTCCAAAGCGTTAAGCTATTTCTGGCCGGGAAAGTGGATTTGTTAATCGCTTCACCACTAACCTTGCCATATCAACTCGCCGAATACGACGCCAATGTAAATATGCTTGAGCAGTTAATGCCTTTACCCGTCCCGGAATTACAAGGTAATTACCTCGCGTTACACCCAGATATTGCACAAGAATATGTCGATAAACTCCAGCAAGCATTAGATACACTGCACAGTTCAGGTAAAGTAGATAAAATTATTCTGCACTACAAAAATGAAATGTTGCAGCACTAATCGACATATCTGGATTAGTGCTTGGTTGAGATTAACGACTAATGGTCAAAAACTTGCCAGTTGGCATCGTTAAAATATATGGGATAGTCTTGTAGTGCTTGCATAATAGCAATCGCACCTTGCTTTTGATCTACACTGTTTTTCATTAAAACACTGCCACCCATCACTTTAGCTAGCAGTATATGCAGCTGTGCATCAGCCTGATCTGGCAATTTACAATGTTTAAATAAATAGCTCAGCTGTTGATCTACTTGCTCTGCCAAGGCTGCATATTGGGCAGCAGAAAATTTATCGTAATGAATGGCATCGAGATTTGCAACCAGCGCTTGTTTTATCTTAACCATGCCCAAATGCAAACTTTGATCAATTTGCCACTTAACACCGTTATCTAATGCCAATGATTGTGGTGTGCTTTCATGCTCATGCCTATGCTGTTGACTAAGATTTTCAGCAAAAACACTCGCTGAGGTACTCAACATTAATACTGTTGATAACAGTGCTTTTTTCAGGTTAATTTTCATAAAATACTCGTAATAAGTTACTACTCTTTTTCGACAAATAAAAACGCTGCATTAATTTATAACTGCAGCGCTCTTAACTCACTAACCAACAAACGCGATTACATAGTA
>CAXBNP010000049.1:0-21356 GCA_963977145.1 uncultured Colwellia sp. | reverse complement strand
TAAGTAACGAATGACATTTAATTACCGTCAAATATATAAAGATTTTAATTACTAAGCAATATAAAACCGACCTGTTACTTTAATATAGTATTTATATTAATTCGCCCGGTCGTAGTTTGGGCTTTCTTTACTTTCTATTAACATCCTGCGAATTAAATCTAAGCTTCGAGCCGCAACCACGTGCTGAAAATGCTGCCTGGCTAAAGGAATGCAATAATACTTTGCATGTAATTTCTGTTTAGTGCCCCAAGCTATCCATACTGAACCGACAGGTTTATCTGTTGTGCCGCCATTTGGCCCCGCTATGCCGGAAACTGCAATGGCATAATCTGCGTTAGACTTTGCTAAAGCACCTCTGGCCATCGCTAACACGGTTTCTTTACTTACCGCGCCGTGACTAATTAATGTTGCTGGCGGAACATCGAGAATTTTGCTTTTCATTTGGTTTGAGTAGGTAATAAAACCAGCCTCAAATATTGCTGAAGCGCCAGATATCGCGGTTATTTGACTAGCGATCAGCCCGCCGGTACAGGATTCTGCAACCACAATACTATGTTTTGATTGAATCAGTAAAGGCACAAGATACTCAGCGAGGTTCTTTTTGTCACTTTTACCGCTTGTTAGAATATGATCGCCAAGTAAATCGCTCAGTTTTTCCTGCCATTGCGCAAGTGTTTTCCCCCCTTGGTGGCTCTGGGTGGCTAATTTTATTTCCAGCAATGGCATTGCTGCGCGAAAGCCTAACGCTATTTCATTCGGCCAATTGGAAATATTTTCATTGATGAGTACTTGTAATGTTGATTCACCAATGCCGAAAGTTTGTAAACGGGCAATACTGGTCTTAGTCGCTGTGGGAAAACTTTGCTGTAAGCTAGGAATAATTTCATCTTTTAACATATGAGCCAGCTCACTTGGCACTCCAGGTGTACAAATAATAAGGCACTGCCCTAGTTTTATACTGATACCGACCGCGCTACCCGTGGCATTGGCGATAATGTTACTACCCAGAGGTAAGTAAGCTTGTTTCAAATTGGGTAGGTTGAGTATGGTTTTTCGTCGCTCAGCCCACTTTTTTAGATGCAAGTGGGCTTTTGGGTTAAGCGCTAAGTCAACACCACAAGCTTTTGCTAATGCTTGTGATGTCAGATCATCAACAGTTGGGCCAAGTCCACCGTTGATGATAAGCACATCGGCTGTTTGACTGAGTTGAACTATTTCGGCCTGTAAAAGTGCTAAATCATCGGCAATAGTTACTTTTTTGCTAATGTCTAAGCCTATGTCATTGAGCAGCTGCGCAAACATGACTGAATTTGTATCAATAACATCGCCATTCATCAGTTCGTTGCCGGTTAACAGTAGCTTCACCTGAGTATTCATCTTGCTCCAAAATTCAATTACAGGCCATTTTTTATGTTAATAAAAAAGCCTGATGGTTGCGCTGTAAATTTACTTAAAAATTTTAAGGGGATATTTAAACCTTTTTAATGTTTAGGCTCACTTACTAGACATTAAACAATTAAATTCAAGGAAATACTATGTCTACTTCATTTATAAAAAACATTTTGTTGTGCAGCTTTATTACACTATTGAGTACCAGCGTCCAAGCCGATGTAGTTGATAAAATAGAAAAGACATTTGCCGTTAATGATAATACTTCATTTCGCCTCAGCAATATTAATGGTTCGGTTGCCATTCGCAGTTGGGAAAATTCAACCATTAAAGTGATAGCTACAGTTGCAGCTGATAACCAAGTCGATAGAGATAATATGGTGATTGATATGCAACAATCAGGGGTAGAAGTAAGCGTTGAAACACGCTATAAAGAACATGAAAGTTGGCGGCAAAATAGTCATTCAGGGAAGGTGGAATATATTGTTATTGTGCCGATAAATACTAATTTATCGGCGATAAATTTAGTTAATGGCTCGTTAACCATAGATAATGTTAAAGGCGCAGTACATGCTGAATTGGTCAATGGCTCTATGAAAGCAACCGGTTTAGCCAGTAACAGTGAGGTTAGTTCGGTTAATGGCAGTATTGAAATTAGCTACAGCGAGTTAACAACCCCATTAGATAGCATTGTTGTAGAAACGGTAAATGGCAGTATTAAACTATCGGTGCCTAAATTATTGCAGGCGAAAGTCGAAGCTGAAACTATGCATGGCAGTATAAAAACTGACTTTGGCTTGAGCGCAACAAAAAGTTTTTTTGGCGGTCACAATTTATCAGGAGAAATAGGCCATGGTGAGGTGGACATCACCATGAAAAGCGTTAATGGTAGTGTCAAATTATTGAGCCATTAAGCGTTGAACGTTAACGTATTTAAATACTTGTACTAAATGAGCTGATAGAGCGGATGAAACGGCAAAAGGAACGCGAGTGAATGTCACTCGCGGTTAAAATTTTTCTCGCAAGGCACATTTTTGCACTATGCTGATTATAATAGGTGCGATAATTGGGCTATCGATTGACGGACATGAAAAAAACCAAACCGCTATCGACAATAGTGAATTACTTTGTTGTCATTTTTTTTCTAGCCAATAGCTCGGTAAATGCTAAAGAATATATTATTGGCGTAGAAGACGTTAGCTATTATCCTTTTTATGATTTTTCTGCCAAAGAACTAAATAGGAAAAGTTTTACTAAAGAATTACTCAGTACTTTTTTTCGTCATCAGGGCTATCAATTTAAATTTGTTGCACTACCACTTAAACGCTTTGATAAGTGGTATATAGAAGAGGCAATAGACTTTAAATTTCCCGATAATATACGCTGGCGAAGCGGAGAAAGTAAAAACCTCAACCTCACCTATAGTGAACCTGTACTGCATTTGACTGCAGGTACCTATGTTTTGAAAAAAAATAGCGACATGCCTCGTCAAAAAATTAAAACTTTAGGTACCATTTTGGGTTTTTTTCCAACGCTTTGGTACGATAGGTTGCAAAATAAAACCATCGAATTAGTTGAAGTTTCTTCGCCTTATAGTTTAATAAAACATCTGTTACACGGTAATGTCGAGGCGATCAATATCGATAAAAATATTATTGATTATAACCTTAAATTATTACAGGAAGAGGGTGATGCTATTGTGCTTAATAAGCACATTAATTACGAGCGTTATGCATACCATTTTTCTACTATATATCACCCTAAGATCATTCAAGAGTTTAATTGTTTTTTATCCGCACATAGCCAGTTAGTCGCAGAGATAAAAAGGAAATATGCTATTATTGAAACTCCAGAAAGCCTTTAGTTGCTATTACCGTAGATTAAGAAGAACTTTTATAACATGAGCAAGAATATGCAGTCGTACCACCGAGAACTTTTGTTTGGTAAATGGTATCGTAGTGAACAAGATGAAGCTGGACAAATGTTTACTGAGTTCGCAGAGATTTTATCCGATGGCAGCTATGAGTTTACTTTTATTCAACATGATGATTTTGGCGTTATTTCAGAGCAATCAGTAGAGTCTGGTGATTGGGGCTTAGTTGGCGATATACACTTCACCATCAGCAAAAGTGAATTCATTGACGATGTGCATTATGCTGCGGATTTAGAGCATGATGATAATTACCATGCCTACCGAGTACTGACCCTAAATAGCCAAATCTTTGAATACCAACATATCTTAAGCAATGAAGTGTTTATCCTACGCCGAGTTATTGATAATATTGCACTCAGTTAAGTTAAACAGTTAAGTTAAGCAGTTGAGAAAAACGCCTTACTATCGTTTCCTTGTCACCAGTTACCATTAATAATTTTGTTGAGAGTTCGGATGAAGCAAATTAAAGCAGCCAGTTTAATTACCGCTATTAAAACACCCTTTAATGCCAAAGGGGATATAGATTTTAATAGCTACGATCAATTGGTGGCTGAACAAGTTAAAGCGGGTGTCGATGGTATTGTCGTTGGCGGTACAACGGGTGAAGGACATTTATTGACTTGGGAGGAGCATTTAATTCTTATTGCTCATAGTGTTCACAAGTATAGTAAAGATTTACTGATCATTGGCAATACGGGTAGTAACAATACCCGAGAAGCTATTAAAGCGACACAATATGGCTTTGCCGCTGGTATGGATGCAACACTGCAAATTAATCCTTATTATGGCCGCAGTTCATTTGCTGGCGTAAGTGCACATTTTCAACAAGTACTCGACATTGGTCCAGCCTTTATTTATAACGTTCCAGGTCGTACGGGGCAAGACTTAACGCCGGATTTAATTGAGCCCTTATCACAACACAAAAACTTTATCGGCGTTAAAGAGTGTGCAGGTAATGAACGTATAGCCTATTACGAAGAACGAGGCATTGCTTGTTGGTCAGGTAATGATGATGAAAGTGCTGCTGGACGCCATCAGCATGGCTCTCATGGCGTAATCTCGGTAACCTCTAATATTGTTCCGAGTTTAATGCGAAAACTAATGGACGCGCCAAACGACAGCTTACAGCAAAGCTTGCAACCGCTGATGCAATGGCTGTTTTGTGAACCCAATCCTATTGCCATTAATACGGCATTAATGATGACAGGAGCGGTAGCGCCTATTTTTAGAATGCCTTACCAAGCCTTAACTAAAATTCAGCGTGAACAAGGTTTAGCAATACTTACGGGGATATCGAAGGACGCGCTAGTGGGGGAAAAACTGATGCTAATGGCAGATGATGAGTTTCAATATTGTTGTTAATAATATAACGCTAACTTAATGCCCCGAAAATTAAAAAACAGTGAGCACATGCTCACTGTTTCTAAGACTATAACCTTAGCTAAATAACTATTTGATTAATTAACCGCGCTACTTTTAATTTTTTATTGAAAAATCAATCACTTAACTTGGTGCAGTTTAACTTTGCTAATTGCGGTTGCAGTTCATCAGGTACGGAAAATTGTTGCTCAGTTTTATTTATTGGACAAATAAACTTTAGCTTTGCGGCGCAAAGTTGTAAGTCAACTTGCTCATTGAAAACCATAGCGGGCTCTAGCTCAGATACGTTTCCGTGCAGTCGGTCACCAACGATGGGCAAGCCTATACTGGCAGCATGGATGCGTATTTGATGTTTACGGCCGGACTCTATTTTTACTTGCAGTAAAGATAAGTTGTTTTCTTGGTTATACTCAAGACAGAGAAAATGGCTACGAGCATCTTTATCATCAATAGCATGCTCAATAGTTTCAGGTTGCGGTCGCGGCTGGTGATTGCCATGAACAATAATGAGATAGTTTTTTTCTAATTGATGCTGCTCAAACATCAGACTTAATGCTCTCGCTACGCTTTTACTGTGCGCCACTAAAATTAATCCTGTGGCCGCGCGGTCAAGCCTATGCACGGGGAAAACAGCGCGTTCAGGTCGTAAATTTTTTTGTGCCCAGCGCATAATAGTGCAATGATCACTCCACTTAGAACCTTGGGACAGCATGCCATAAGGTTTATACCAAACACTGTAACCCCCTAAGTCTGCTATTAGTGTCGCGGGCGATGGTATTTGGCATAAAACATTTAAGTCATAATAAAAATGCAGTTTATCTCCGATATGTAATGTTTTTTTCAAGCGCCGGCAGCGTTGTGTTGTTTTATCACGGCTGTGCCACAATGCGCCTTTATCAATCGCTTTTTTTATTTCACCGACCGTCAAGTCACATTGAATTTGCAGCGCATCAACGATATTTATCGTCCGATCAATATTAATGTGGCATTCAAATTTTTTCAAAATTAATCTTCTCAATAAATTTCTAGTTGTTAGTTTAACAAATTTCTTGAAGTAATTGCGTACTGAAAGATAACTTCTGGTGTTTGTCAGTGATATTGACAATAAAAAGCCACTATCTGTTGAATTTAGTGAAATTGGGCTTGGTTTTTAACCGCAGAGAAAGATAAAATGCTGCTTAATAGTAAAACTAATACGAGAGCAAATATGCAACGTAACAAAGAATTATTTCCAGCTGATAATGTCGGTGATGCGCTATGGGAGATGTTAACAGCCGGTGATGATTTAAATGTTGAGCGCGAGTTCGAATTTTCTATAATTTTTTCAAGCGAAGAGCAAGCATTAAAGTTTGGTCATTTGCTGTTAGAAAATAACCAAAAATTATCTTTTTGCCCTTACCAAGGAGATGATGAGTTTCCTTGGGAAATTACCGCTTATCCTTTTATGTCGGCGAGTTATGAAAATATCGCTGCTTATCAAGAACTATTAATGACCAGTGCCGCACCATTTGTTGGCAAGTATGATGGTTGGTATTGCGTTGATACGAGCAAAACATAGACATTGAGGAGTTCATGATGGATAAGCAGCAGTTTAGTCGTTTAAAAAACGTTAGTGCTAAATCATTTAATGATCAAAAAGCTTTGATAAAAAAAGTGCTGGCGGGCAGAGCAATTAACTGTCAACACTGTGGCACCTTAATTCACGCCATTCTGCCCGAAGATAATAAAGTCACGGGATTATATTGTGAGAAAGGTTGTACCAATATCGCCTTAGATTTTGTCATATAAAAACTAAGCAGTGGCTACTTAGGTCAATAGCCTGCTGCTTAGGCCAATCTTATATAATTTATTAGCGCTACATTAGCGCAACAAATTTATGGACGCTATTAGCCGCTGTGTGATGTTAATAGAGCATTGACGCAAAATAGATTTTAGATTATCTAATTCAATGAAAATTTATTTTTAACTCATTGATTGAAAGCCTTGCGGTAATACCAAGTGTTTGTTGAAGATAATAATGGTTATTTTATCATTCAATAATCAGGCTATATGTTTTTCCCAGCGAAAATTTCCGCTAGTTTATCTGCTTGTATTACGCACATCACGCTAACGCTAGATTAGCATAATTAGCCTGATTGATATCAGCAGAGATAAATTTTCAGGTGAAGTTTAAAGTTAAGATATGCATTGGGAGATTTGAACGATTTAAAAATTTTGATGTTTTTGCTGAGATAATTTAACGAAATAGCTGTTCAGGCCAGTATAACGACGGGTTAATTCCGCTTTATATACGCCAATACCAAGAAAGCTCGCCATTATAAGTGTAATAGCAAATAAATTTACATTTTGTATGTAAGCGGAGAGTAGCGTTGTGATTACTGCTCCAACAACACAATAGCTTAAGGTGATCCGCAGCCATGTGTAAGTTGCAATCATTATTTTTTTTACAGGTAAATGCTTCAAAGGTAAAGCTGTTTTCAAAATAAGGCTTTTGGGTAGTTAATTTAAAGTCATTATAATTAATGAAACAGTAATAGATAAGCTAATTTATATTCGAATATAATATATAAAAGAGGAGATGTGTCTAAACTCATTAGCCATCATGGTATGAAATGTTAAATCTTCATTATTTCAACGGCCTACAATATACCCTGTTGCTAACGCTTTAAGAACTAAGCGGGAGAGTCTAAAGCTGACAGGGTGCAAAGTATTAATTTACAGCAATGCGCGTTAAATAGACTAAAGTTATTGAGTAAATTACTTAAGAATAAATTGGCTTTTACTATGAAAAACTTTCAAAATATTTTAGTGATTACTGAAAATATTGATCCAACGCAAGTGGTCTTGAATAAAGCGTTAAGGCTTGCGCAACGTGCGAAGGCGAATTTGACTATCCTGGTTAATAAGAAAAATGTAGCAACAGAGCAGCATCTGCAATTGATTTATCAACAACAAATTGCCAATCCTGCAATGTTAGGAGTTGATGATTTCGCAAGACCACAATTTGATGTCAATATAAAATACTCTACAACGCCGTTTTCTCATCAAGAAGTGCTGACTGAAATTTCTAACCATCCTTATGATTTGTTGATAAAAGGTATTCATACAGCACAACCGCTATGGGGCTTGTTACGCTCAGATAATCATTATTTATTGCGGGAAGGCAATACTAACCTCCTGCTCGTGGGTGACAAAATTTGGCCAGATAATGGGCATATCTTAGCGGCATTAGAAACAGAAGAAACAACCGATAAACACCTTGAGTTGAACCAGTTTATGTTAGACGAAAGTCAGTATTTGGCGCAGCTATTAAGTAGTGATGTGCATTTAATCAACTGTTATCAAGAGCAACCAAGCATGTCATTGGCTGAGCCTTTATTTGATGAAGAGTCCCAAGAGCCATTACAACAGCACTGGCGTCATTTACAATACTCAGCAGCGAATTTTAGTGTCCAGCAAGACCATATCCATGTCGAAGCCGGACTACCAGAGTATGTAATTGCTCATGAAGCTGAAAAATACCAAGTCGATATTGTTGTACTTGGTGCTGGCGAACATCGTGGTTTACTCGGTTTACTAAAAGGGCATACGTCTGAGTTTATTGTCAATACACTACCTTGTGATGCGTTAATTCTCAAAGCGAATATGAGTAATGTTCATTAGGGGGATTTGATTAAAAAAAAAGCGCCGTAGAGGCGCTTTTTTTAGTACTTAATGTTATTACTTAAGCAATAAATTTACGCGCATTACGGAACATACGTACCCAAGGTGAATCTTCTTGCCATTCATCAGGGTGCCATGAGTTGGCAACGGTGCGGTACACTCGTTCAGGATGTGGCATCATAATAGTGACTCGTCCATCGGTAGTCGTTAATGCCGTAATACCATCCGGCGAACCGTTTGGATTTGCAGGATAAGTTTCAGTGATATGACCATAATTATCAACAAAGCGCATAGCAACGGTACCAGACTCATTAGTGGCATCAATAGCCTCGTTAGAGCTGAACTCTGCGCGGCCTTCGCCATGAGAAACGGCGATAGGCATACGAGAACCTTCCATGCCATCAAAGAAAATAGATGGGGTTGCCTGTATCTCAACTAAACTAAAGCGCGCTTCAAATCGCTCTGACTTGTTTTGCACAAAGCGTGGCCAAGCTGCTGAACCTGGGATAATTTCTTTTAGGTTTGACAACATTTGACAACCGTTACACACACCTAATGAAAAAGTATTTTCACGTTCGAAGAAGCTTTTAAACATGGCTTTGGCATCTTTGTTGAACAATATTGATTTTGCCCAACCTTCACCAGCGCCAAGCACATCACCGTATGAGAAACCACCACAGGCCACTAAACCATTAAAATCAGCTAAATCAGTACGACCCGATAAAATGTCTGACATGTGTACATCTATAGCGATAAAGCCAGCACGATCAAATGCCGCCGCCATTTCTACATGCGAGTTAACGCCTTGTTCACGTAAAATAGCAATGCGCGGGTTAGTACCATGTTGTGCATCTTTAGCAATTAATTCAGCAACAATATCTTCATTGATATCAAAGCTTAAATCTGCGTTTAAACCCGGATCTTCAGTGTCAAACTTAACATCGTGTTCTTGCTGTGCGCATTCTGGATTGTCACGCAGAGACTGCATGCTATGAGTGGTTTTTGCCCATGTCGTGCGGTAATAAGTGCGGGAGTTTTCTAACACAACTACGCCGTCTCGGCTAAAGCGGATAGTATCTTCGTTATTGATTCGGCCAATGTCAGTACAACAATCTAAAATGCCGTGTTCTGCGAAAACAGCATGGATAGCGTCAACATCACTTTCGCGAATTTGAATGACCGCGCCAAGCTCTTCGTTAAATAATACATCAACGTCGTTGCCAGAGCTTGAAGTTAGTTTTGTTAAATCAATATCGACACCGGTATGACCAGCAAAGGCCATTTCAACCACAGTGGTAAATAAACCGCCGTCAGAAATATCATGGTAAGCGATCAGTTTTTCATCACGTACTAGCCTTTGTATGGCGTTGAAAAAACCTTTTAAGGTTTCAGGGCAATCAACATCAGGCGTTTCGTTACCCAGCTGCTTATAGACCTGTGCTAAACATGATCCGCCTAAACGCTGTTTACCTTTTGATAAATCAATGGCGATTAATTTTGTTGCACCTAAATCAATGCGAAGCTCAGGCGTTACCGTTTTACGAATGTCTTCAACAACACCAAAAGCGGTAATAATTAATGACATTGGCGAAGTTACTGACTTCTCAGTACCATTTTCTTGCCACTTGGTTTTCATCGACATTGAGTCTTTGCCTACCGGAATAGTTAAACCAAGCGCAGGACAAAGTTCTTCACCAATAGCTTTAACCGCTTGGTATAAACCCGCATCTTCACCCGGATGCCCGGCAGGCGACATCCAGTTGGCAGAAAGTTTAATGCGATTTAAATCGCCGATATCAGTACCGGCAATGTTAGTTAATGACTCCGCTACCGCTAAGCGTGCTGAAGCACCAAAGTTTAATAACGCAACCGGTGTTCGTTCACCCAACGACATGGCTTCACCGTGGTAAGAGTCTAACGCTGAGGCGGTAACACCACAGTCAGCTACTGGCACTTGCCAAGGGCCAACCATTTGGTCACGATTAACCATACCCGTTACCGAGCGATCGCCAATGGTAATTAAGAAGGTTTTTTCTGCCACGGTTGGTAATGATAAAATACGCTCAGCGGCATCAGCTAAGTTAATGTCAGTGACGATAAAATTATCGCCAGTTGCGGTTTTTGTTACGACATCTTTGAAAATTTTAGGGGTTTTACCTAATAACACTTCAAGCGGCAAATCAATTGGTGTATCGAGTTTATCGTTACCCGAAAAGTGCTCATCAGTAACGGTTAAATGTAGTTCTTCAGTCGCACGACCAACCACAGAAAATGGCGCACGCTCACGTAGACATATTTGTTCAAATGTGGCTAAGTTTTTATCTGATACGGCAATCACATAGCGTTCTTGAGATTCGTTACACCAAATTTCATGAGGTGCCATGCTACGTTCATCATTAGGGACATTACGAAGTTCAAAAACACCACCACGGCCGCCATCAGAAACTAGCTCAGGAAAAGCATTAGATAAACCACCCGCGCCAACATCATGAATGAAAGCAATCGGGTTTTCTTCGCCTAGCTGCCAACATTTATCGATAACTTCTTGGCAACGACGTTCCATTTCAGGATTTTCACGTTGCACGGAAGCAAAATCTAAACTCTCAGCCGATTGACCTGATGCCATTGACGAAGCAGCACCGCCACCTAAACCAATGTTCATTGCTGGGCCGCCTAAGGCAATTAGGTTAGCGCCAACAACAATTTCACGTTTTTGCACGTGTTCATCACGAATATTGCCTAAACCACCAGCCAACATAATAGGTTTGTGGTAGCCACGAACTTCGCTGCCGTTAAACGAATTAACTTGCTCTTCGTAAGTACGGAAATAACCTAAAATAGCCGGGCGACCAAATTCATTGTTAAACGCTGCGCCGCCTAATGGGCCTTCAGTCATAATATCTAACGCAGAAACGATACGCTCTGGTTTACCAAAATCACTTTCCCACGGCTGTTCAAAACCAGGGATACGTAAATTAGAGACCGAAAAACCCACTAAACCGGCTTTTGGTTTTGAACCAATGCCCGTTGCGCCTTCATCACGAATTTCACCACCTGATCCTGTTGCTGCACCAGGATAAGGGGAAATGGCTGTTGGATGGTTATGGGTTTCAACCTTCATTAAAATTTGAATGTCTTCATGGTGGTAACCATAAATATTAGTTTCAGGATTTGGGAAGAAACGGCCGCCTTTGTTGCCCACCATCACTGCTGCGTTATCTTTATATGCACTTAAAACATAGTCAGGATTTACTTCATGGGTATTACGGATCATTTTAAACAGCGATTTAGGCTGCTTTACGCCATCGATAGTCCAATCGGCGTTAAATATTTTATGACGACAATGTTCTGAGTTTGCTTGAGCAAACATGTAAAGTTCGATGTCGTGCGGATTACGGCCAAGTTTCGTGAAGTTTTCAAATAAATAGTTAACTTCATCTTCGGCTAAGGCTAGTCCTAGTTCAATATTCGCTTGAACTAAGGCATTTTTTCCGCCGTGTTCAATGTCAATGCTGGTCAGTTCACCTGGTTCTGCACTAGCAAATAATGCACTGGCTTCATTGAGGTCACTGAAGATTGCTTCCATCATACGATCATGAATCAATTGGTTGAACGTCGATTGTTGTACTGATGTTAAAGGGGTCGAATTTTCGGTATTAACATAATAAGTTAAGCCACGCTCAAGACGAATAACCTTAGTTAACCCACAGTTATGTGCTATGTCGGTAGATTTTGATGACCAAGGAGATATTGTGCCGGGTCGTGGTGTAACTAAAACCAATTGCCCAACCGGTTCATGTTCTTCAATTGTTGGTCCATACTTAAGAAGTTGCTGTAAAACTTGAGATTCTTCAGTAGTTAATTGAGCTGAAATATGAGCAAAATGAGTGAACTCAGCATAGATATCCGTGACCGGCAGTTGCAGCTCAGAACACTGACTTAGTAGCTTGTTCACTCTAAAGTCAGATAGTGCTGGCGCACCGCGAAAGGTTTTCATCAACATCGACATAGTCTATTTCACCGGGTTAGATTAATTAAGGATAAAAAACGCGCGTATTATAGTTGAAATGGGCTGATTAGAGAAACGATTTGTCTTATTTAGTCGTAATTTTATTAGTGTTAAAATTGCCAATCGATAAAAATAGCTTTTTTAATAACGCAATTCACGTGACAATAGGGGCTATGAGAATAAAACAAATAAAATCATTTGCTAACAGTGTTAGTAAACATAAGCTGTTGGCCTTGTTTTTACTGCCATTTATCCTGATTTTATCAGGTTGTAAAACACAAGAGAGCTCGGCAAATTTACAACGCATTATTGATCGCGGCTACGTTACGGTTGGCACACTCTATGGCAATACCAGCTATTACCTTGACGCTGAGGGGCCGGCGGGATTTGAATACGAGCTTGCACAAAAGTATGCGGAGTATTTAGGTGTCGAACTAAAAATGATGCCAAGTTACAACCTAAACGAATTATTTCAGCAACTTGATAGTGGTGGCGTTGATTTTCTTGCGGCAGGACTAGCGGTAACAGATGAACGCCGTCAACAATATCACTTTACACCAAGCTATCAAGACGTTAGTCAAAAGTTGGTTTTTAAGCAAGGTAATATTAGGCCACGAAAATTAGCCGACTTAACCGGCACGTTAGAGATAGTTGAGCAATCTAGCCACGTAGAAAATTTATTACAGCTTAAGCTAGCTAACCCTGAGCTTTTATGGTCAACAACCAGTGAGTTAGATAGTGAGGAACTACTGTTACGTGTGCTCACTGGTGATATTGATTACACCGTTGTAGACAGTAATACACTAGCAATTAATCGTCGATATTATCCTGAAATCAGCATAGGTTTTACCATTCGTAAAGAAGAGCCGTTAGCTTGGATGGTCAATAAGCACAACGATGATTCAATTTTCTCCAGTCTCATTGAGTTTTTTGGCCAAGTTCATCATAACGGTGTGTTGTTGGCTTTGAATGACAAGCATTATGGTCATATAGAAGAGTTTAACTATGTTGATACTCGTATGTTTATTCAAGCAGTGGAAAACAAGCTACCTAAATATCAACCACTATTTGAAAAGTACGGCCAAGAGGTAGATTGGCGCTTATTGGCGGCTATCAGTTACCAAGAGTCACATTGGGAACCTGACGCTCGCTCCTACACAGGTGTGCGGGGCATGATGATGTTAACGTTACCTACGGCAAAACAAATGGGTATAAAAAGTCGCTTAGATGCGGAGCAAAGCATTCGTGGTGGTGCTAAGTACTTTAAGCAAATGATTGAACGTATGCCGGCAAGAGTACCAGATCCGGATCGAATTTGGTTTGCGCTTGCCTCTTATAATATTGGCTTAGGACATTTAAATGACGCGCGTAAAATTACTGAGCTGCTAGGTGGCGATCCCGACCGCTGGGTTGAAGTAAAAGAACGCTTACCGCTATTGAAACAAAAGAAGTATTATAAATACACGCGCTATGGTTATGCTCGTGGTGATGAACCGGTAAATTATGTTGAAAATATTCGTCGTTACTATGATACGTTGACTTGGATGGACAATCAGACTAAGTAATAATCTGTTAGAATTGTGGATAATTAGTCGCCTTACAGTCCGACTAAAGCTTTTAATATGCAGTATGAATTTAAACTGTCATATATGCTGGCGATACAGGTGTTATATGGTCAGCGCATGACAATAGCAAATTAGACAACGAGCTAAAATGAGTTAATAACAGCTAAATTGAAGAGATAAAATGAAAATAAAAAAATGCTTAGCAAGTAACCAAAGAAAAAGAACATTACGTCGCAACAAGGTAAGACTTGCGAACAGACGACTTTTGCAATTTATGTTGGATAAACACAGTATTGAAAAATACCAGCAAGATTAACAATGAGTTAGCCAAACGCTAACCCATAGCTTTAATGGTAGCAAGCCAAGCGCTAAACGTGTTTACCACGACTCCAATCTGATGTATTTAGTAATCTCTCACCAGCATCAACTGCGCCACTTTCCATTGTGGTACCCATGGAATCATTCCAACGATTTAAATAGCCGAACAAAGATATTACGCCTAATATTTCAACAATTTCGCCGTCATCCCAGTATTTATGTAATGCTTTGGCAATGCTATCATCGACAGCATTAGGTACGCTTGAGGCTGCTAAGGCAAACTCAAAAGCCGCTTTTTCTGCTGCGCTGTATAAACTACTTTCACGAAAACTCCAAATATTGTCTAAGCGTTCATCTGTGCCGCCGTATCGTTCAGCGGCTAAAATGGTATGAGCTTCACAATATCGACAACCCGTATTAGCACTGGTGATATAACCAATTAAGCGTTTTTGCTCAGCGTTTACTCGCCCTTCATTTGCCATAACGGCCATATTTAAGTTAATAAATGCTTTAGCGATGCTAGGACGACGTTGCATGGTTAATACACTGTTAGGACAAAAGCCTAATGTTTCATTAAAAAAGCGTGCAAGTTCAGCTACTTCTTCATTTTCATTGCTATTAAGTGGGGCAACAAGTGGCATACTTCTAATCTCCAATGATTAGTTTTTTAAGAGGTATATTTAACATATAGTATAGATGTTGCAAGTGCAACATATTGATTTGAGCATTGTCAATTTTATTGTTAAGTAAAGAGCCGTTCGAAAACTTAGCCATATTGCTTGTTTCAATTAAAACTGCGAGGTAAAGTGAATTATTTATGATTTTATTATTAATTTAAGGTGTGATTATTTTTTCTTCAGCGAGAGAGCAAGCATTTAACCTGACTAATTTAGTCGATGAACCATTAGATTTATCGTCACATTTGCCATTTCGTGTCGCGGTAGTAAGTAATTTACTCGCACTTAACCGTGATTTAAACATTCGTAGTTTATCGGATTTAGAGCCTAGAGAAATGCGGGTATTGCTTAATATTGGCTCATACATGCCAATTAAAGCCGCGGATATTGCCTATCAGTCGCGCATTGATTCTTCTAATGTTAGCCGAGCGGTGAAAGTACTGTTGACGAAAAAGCTGATTGATGCAAAGCCAGATCCTACGAGTAAAAACATTAAGTTTCTGACCTTAACTGAGCTTGGCGTGAATTTATATAAGCAACTCATTGCTGCGCTTGAACCGCGGGCCCAAGCCTTGGAAAGTACATTAAGCGCTGAAGAAAAACTAAGTTTTTATCAATGTTTAGCAAAAATTGAAATCAAAGCTGAAGAGCTATTAGCACAACAAGCTTTGTCGTTTGTTAATCAGGGTTTGGAAATTCCCGCCGATCAAAAAGAGCTTTTGCGTTGGTATAAAAAAAGTCAGGGCAGGTAAACTTTACAACCTCCGATGTAGTGTGGCAGTTTGAACTATGATTGAAGATAGTAGCGCTAGCAAAAAATTTACATGAGTCACCAATAATACCTTGCCTAAGTGTCGGGTATGAAAGCAGCAGATAAGAAGCCGATAAAACCGCTAATCACCCGTTATTATGCTAAACCAACAAAACAGTAATACTGGAGGGATTAATTATTGTTAGACACTTTTTTATAATGTAAACACTGACGTTATTTTAATTGCAAAATCGACGCAAGTTTCATGAACTATAACTGTTCAATCTTGGCGAATAAATCAGTGCTATGGACCTATTTAATTGCTAGGATTTTCAAGTAAAACCGCACCGTTGTTTTCATCACCCAAAATATCTTCTGGGTTATAGATAGGGCAGTTTTTCATTGAAAGGCATCCGCAGCCGATGCAACCATCAAGCGAGTCTCTCAGTTTTTCTAAATAAGCTATTCGTTGATTTAAACCTTGTTGCCAGAAACTTGATAACTGTTGCCAATCTGCTTTGGTTGGTGTTCTTTCATCGGGTAATTTGGCAAACGCACTTTTGATGCCCTCTAACGAAATCCCCATTTTTTGTGCGGCTTTTATCACCGAAATTCGACGTAGTACATCACGTTTATAGCGTCGTTGATTACCTTGATTTCGTAAGCTTTTAATTAAACCTAAGTGCTCATAAAAATGTAAGCTTGATATCTTAATACCACAACGTTTTGCTACTTTACCGACACTTAAATTCGCTTCTTCTAGCATTGAAATCACCTTTTATTTAAAAATTATTTAAATTTATTAAAAATAACACTTTACCTCAAGTGCACTTGAGGTTCTATGCTGTTTATCAACCTAACTCAATGGAATAAAAAATAATGAAAATTATCAGACAAAGCTTAAAACAAACTAGTCAATTACCCACAACCAGTAGTTTTAAAGCAAAAGTTATGCAGCGAGCCTTAGAAATTTACTGTACCACCTTAGTCAATAAGTAACCGTATTGGTCATTGATATAAAAATAAATCCCGGGGCACCACTATGTTGTATTTAGCGCACTTAAATTTTAGTTGTGAAATACATTCCACGCGCATTAACTTTTTATCAAGCGGCTATTCCACACTGGTATGTTAGCGGTGAAGGAGATTCAACTTGCAATAATAAACCTCGGCATTGGCTGCATTGTGGTGATAGCTGCTTATATTTAGCACTTAGTGAGCATGGTGAAAATAATATTCGTGATAATAGCGGCTTTCAATTGGCTTAATTCATCTTGCCTTTGTTACTGATGAGCTTGTAGCGTTAACATTACGGTTAGAGAAGTACAAAATTAGGAGAGGCTTAACCTGGTATTCGTAACATTACTTATACCAATTTCAATAAATAATCGTTCATGTTAAGGCGAAGCAAAATTACAACATCTGCGCGGCTTTCAATTCCAATAGAGCCAGCTATTACTCAATCAAACGCCTTGCTTTTGAATATGCATTGTCGCTTATAATTGATAATATTACTTAATGTAATTGGTATTATTTTGTTGATAGTGATGGCTACGAAATAGGATTTGTAGAATATTTGAGCGAAACCTTCAGTGAACGCAATGATTATTTACTTAACGAAATTTCAGCTCAATTTTTATTCGCTCACCGATTAAAGCATGGTCAGCAATGTGTAACTTACATAACTCTTTGCTAACTAGCTTAGCTGATAAATATATGCCTCAAAACGGAGGCATATTATCTTAAGTTATATATTTAAGTAAGCCTATTCCACAGCGAAATTAACAACTTGGCTTACTTGTATTTCCAAGTCATATTAACATTACTGTAGGTATAATAAGCACGAATACCGATATGCCAAGTACCAGCAGAGGGGTTATTAATGGTACAGGTTTCGGTATTACCATTTAGCCAAGGGCGACAAGTATATGAGCTGGTCGTCGGTGAGCTACTGTGTAGGTATAAGTCAGCGTCACCGCTACCGCCTGCGATATCAACGATCAATTGCGTGGTTCCTGCAGGAATAGCCACAGTATCTCTTTGCCAATAACCTTGGCTGGCTGATAGGTTACTTGCACCTCCGGTTGTCCACGTTGAAGACCCTGCTGACTTAAATCCAGCCATAGTTGTCGCTGTGGTATTTAATACACGGGCATTATCACTTAACGAACTTGTGCCCGTTGCCGTGCCACCATAGCTTTTATTTGGATTAGACCAGAATAATTGACGGCTACAATTTGAACTACAATTGTAAGCCATTACCGTCCGCCAGTTTTGCTGAGGATCTTGATAACCATGGCCATATGAAAATGGTGCAGAACTTGAATCATTTTCTGGGTTATGTCGTGCGCCTTGTAAATGTCCTAACTCGTGGCCGAAAGAATAATAGCCAGTAGCACAATCATAATCAACAATGGCAAAAGCACTAGAAGAGTTGGCATATATGGCATCAGCCTGACCACAATAACCGTTTACATCACTGACCAATACCACCATGTCAGCACCATAGGTATCACGTAAGGCATGGACATTATCCATGTAGCCATCATTGGTTGCCGCTAAGCGCGTTAAATCGCGTCCAGAGTTACTATTTTCATTATAACTAATTTGCTCTGTATGGACGATATTAACGCTTAAATTAACGCCACTAGATGCATAGCCATTATTTGTTTCTATTTCAGCTAAATCAATAAGTGATGCAATATTACCGGCGTTATTGGCAGCAGCAGCGGTATAAACCACTAACACATCGATAACCGGATTTGCAGCTAAAGTAAACGATTGCACTGATGGTTGAACAGGATTACTTTCAGGGTCAATGTAGTCATCAGCATGATCTAGCATGCGTGTTTCGTTGATGAGTTCCACCGTATGGACGCCGTGACTTGTAGGTCGAATGCGATATAACTTACCTTGGAAACGCACCGTACCGGTTACAGTACCATCGCGTTCAATTAAGGTTGCAGAGTTTTTTTGTGCAGCCACTGGATCAATATTGGTATTGAGAGTTAGAAATAGCGATGAAACAACACCTTGCCATACTAACGCGCCAGATTTTTTGCGCTTTGCTTTGGTTTTATTAAATTCAATATTTAGATTGTCTTCCAGTAGAATATTTATACTTTTTGTTTGTTCTTTTAATGCGCCTTTATTAATTGAAAATACGCTGCGTTTAGATACATCAGCCTTTAGTGTTTGAATTGACTTAGTGCTTTGTGCTTGAACATCTGAGAATAAATCGTTTGCTGCTTGGGCTTGAAAACCCATAGTAAACAGTGCTGCTGTAATCAAACCAAGTTTAAACTTATGCATTTCTCTCTTCCTTTGTCAGCTATATGCCTACTTATATTATATTTGTAGAATATAGATGCTAATTTTCATCAATTCATTACAACTATACCTAACAAGTTTAAGCGACTGTTAAATGAATATTTATAGTGATAGATGATCCATTTGCTCGCAAATTTAATATATTAATGGAGCCATATTTACGATAGTTTTTTTAAATTTATCAGCTAGTAAATTCCCGACAAATTTTAGTCATGTGGCGACTATTTAACCTAGATTAAACTAAAATATGTTTTTATTTAAATGATGTGGTTGGGCATAATGATTGGATATGACTTCTTTACGGTCATGAGGTGTTAATAGCCTACCGATAAATTAATTATATGTAAGACAGTGTTTTAGTCATAGTCTCTAAGCTTTAGCTAGCGATATTTAGCCTCACTAGCTGTATCTTGCAGATATTACCTATTAGGTGTCTTTTTAATCACTGTATGGCTAATTGCTGTCGTTAGTCGTCATGCCAATGAAGGCGGTTTTAAGCACAATATTGACGACTGAAAACTATCCTACGATTACTCACTCAGCTACACAAACTGACATTGCGATAGCGGGCTTTAAGGACTATTATTACCCTTGTATCCTGAGGTGGATTCAACCGAACTTAGTGGTTATAGAAAATGACGCTGGCCTTGCGTCTTTGATGCTGTTTTTTGTCGACACACACTTTTAATCAACTAATGAAAGTGAATTAAGAGGTGTTTTAATGTTAAAACCGTACGGTTTATTTATTACTCTTTATAAGCGTGGTTTATTTATATTTTTGCTTTCTTTTACTTGTTTAAGTTGGGGGAACAATAATGCAGAAGAACAGGCTCTTTTTGACCTTTCATTGGAAGACTTATTAAAGGTCAGGGTTAAGGTTGCTTCTTATACCTCAGAACGTATTATTCAAACCCCAGCTATAGTTTCCCGTTATAACCAAGATGACATGACAGTGATGGGGATTAAAACTCTAAAAGATATGTTGTCGTTTATTCCTGGCTTTGTTCTGCAAGAAAACCGTGCAGGCGGCACACCAGTAATGATTAGAGGAATAGTGGAAGCCTTTAATCAAAAAGTACTCTTTTTACTTGATGACGTACCTTATTGGATGCCCTCACATTCTGAGATACCACTATTGGGTATTCCAATTGAAGCTATTAGTCATGTCGAGGTTATTCGAGGCCCAGGTGCTATTTATTATGGCACTAATGCCTCTGCAGGTGTAATTAAAATTGTGACCAAGCAAAAAGCAGCTAATAGCTTAGCTGTTAACTATGACTCCAACCAAAAGCTCAATTTTGGTGGTTATTACTTTCATGCTTTCAATCGAGAATCTCACATTTCGTTAGCCGTTGAGTCCCAAAACGATGATGGTTTTACCAGTTACATATCTGGCACACCTCAGCCGCCTTTTTTTCCTGAGGGTACGCCAGACTCTGATCATATAGTGATAACAGAAGAAATGACCTCGGTTCTAGCACGTTTCAGATATCAGAACTTTAATATCAACTTTCAAACGTTCAATTCCATGACAAATGATACTAACGAACCAACACCGTTAAGCATCGCTACACAAAGAGAGCATAGGGGCTATTTATTTCATGTCGATAATACCTGGGATTTTGATAATGCCAATATTCAAGTCTACAGTGATTATAATCAATTTTATTTACAATTTGTCTCACGAAATGTTCTAGGGTTGGGGAGTGATGGCGGTTTCCGTTTTGATAATAATGGTGATAACAATACGCGTTGGCGCACAGGAGCAAAATTTAACTTTCATTGGAGTACAAATTTAACCCTCAATGGCGGAATGGAATTTGAAGAACGTAAGATTGAAGACTATAACCTATATAACACAACAACTAATAACGATGTATTGAAGCTAATTGAATCAAAAAGTGTTGAAGAAAAGTCTTTCTTTGGTCAAATTGATTATCAATATAAACAATGGCGATTTCTTCTGGGCGGACGCTATACAAATAATAGCCAAAGTGGCAATAAACTTACACCAAGGGTTTCTTCGGTATATCAAATAGATAACAATCAATCGATAAAACTACTCTATGCTGTGGGTTTTAATTCTCCTAACTTTACCCAGTTATTTATTAGTATTCCAGGCACGCTAGAGGGCAACCCTAATTTAAAAGCAGAACTTATTAAAACAACAGACCTGGCATACTCATATGAAAATAATAATACTTTGTTTGTCGCTAATGCCTATTTGTTAAAAGCAGATAACTTTATTCAACGCGGTTTTAGTAATAATCTAGTCAGCTTCTTTAATTCAGGCAGTTTTGACCGAAGTGGCCTTGAATTAGATTATCAACGGGTTTTTGAA
>CAXBNP010000048.1:0-22143 GCA_963977145.1 uncultured Colwellia sp. | reverse complement strand
TTAAAAATTGTTACTGTTAAGCGATAAGATAATGCTTAGTGATTTGATGTTATTACTATCGTGCGTCTGAATTTATTGTTGCAAGGTTTGTTTTCGATGAATCGAAAGTAGCATTTCGGCTTCAGCTTTTGGAATGTCGCACTCTCGCATAATTTCAGCAATGCCTGCGCCTAATTCCACCAGTTTTTGTGCTCGAGTGTATAGTTTATCTTCTGGTTGTTGATGTAAAAGCTGCTCAATAATTTCAAACTTACTGTTGAAATCTTCCTGAGTCACCTTGATACGATGCTCTAATTGTTTACTCACTTGTTCATTTTCTAGCTGCGAGTCTGTAGAGTATTTTTGGCAAATCTCTAATTGTGATTGACTGTGAGCAAGTAATGTCTGTAATTCTACTAATTGTATTTCCTGATTATGCTGCTTTTGCTGTAATTCATCAATTTGACGACTAAAGCGATTTTTTAATGTTAATAATAACATGGCAACGAGCATCACAATGGTAAATGCGATTAAACTGATCAGATTAGCTGGTATATTTTCCATAGTATAACTAGGTACCACAGGATTTAAAAAGCCCGCTTACGCAGGCTTATTGCCAAGGATTAGAATTGTTTTAATTCATCCCATTCGACATCAGAAAGTAGCTTATTCAAGTCAACTAAAATCAATAGCTCACCTTCTCGGTTTGAAACCCCTTGAATATACTTAGCACTTTCATCATTGCCAACATTTGGTGCAACATCAATATCAGACGTTTTTAAATAAACCACTTCTGCAACGCTATCAACTAAGATACCAATAACTTGCGTTTCCGCTTCGATAATAACGATTCGTGTATTATCGGTTAGCTCAGCAGACTCCATGCCAAAGCGAGCACGCGTATCAATCACGGTAACTACATTACCACGTAAATTAATAATACCCATAACATACGCAGGCGCTCCAGGAACAGGCGCAATCTCGGTATAACGCAGTATTTCCTGAACCTGCATAACATTAATGCCGTAGGTTTCATTATCAAGCTTAAACGTTACTCTTTGAACAACTTCATCGTTAGTATCTACACTTTCACTTGCATTTCGTCTTTCATCAGACATACCGCTGGCCTCTCAAATTTTGTTTTCTATTTTAATGACTAGAATACTTATCTTCTAAGTATACTGGCAAGTTTCAATTCAGCAATTATTCTTGGCTAATATTTACGCCTTTTTCCAATAACTTAATCAATGATTTTACATCTAACAAAGCGCACATACGGTTTTTGACTAGTCCGGCAAGCCAAGGGCGCTTACTTGGCGTATCCAACCATTTAACATCTTCTTGCTTTAGCGTTACCGTATCGATCAAATTCTCAGCCGTCAAGCCCCATGATGAATCACTTAACATTATAATATATTGATAATTAAGCGCTGATATTAGTGCCTCATCGCACTTTTCTGGCATTACCCAGCGTGCTGTGTCTACGACATTTACCTTGACATCACGATGAAGCATAACACCTTTAAACCAATCAGGTTTGCCCATCAGAGAGGTTGTTTTATCGTTATTATGAATACCACCTAATTCAATAAGAGGTACCGCGATAATTAACCCAGCAACATCAAAAAACATCGCCTGAAAGTCACCTTCTCGGTAACTTTGCCGCTTAGGAGCGGCGAAAGCACCTTCACTTTTACGGGTTTTAATTTCGTTTCTGGCTAATTCAGTATGATCTTTTACTGGTTGCTTGAGCGTAACTTTAGCCTCAACCTTCGTTATGGTTGGCTTAATAGTCACTTTATTCGTTACTGTATTGACTACGCTTCGCTCTGGCGTAAGGGTTTTACTCTCAGCTTTCGCTGAACTTACCAGTTTTTCATTATTTTCTTTAAAAACCTGCGGAAAAGTAGCGCTGGCCAATAATTTCTCAAGTGGCCTTACCTGCTTATCTTTAACCAACAGCGTTTTTTTTTGCTCTACTTCTTCCGTAAGCAATTCTGACAAATAGGTCTGCATTAATTCTTTACTGGCAGCTAAAGACTTTGACATGGGCTTACTTACTCTCAGTGTTTAACTTAACTAAATAAGTTAATAAATTTTTATAAGCAATGACACCACGAGAACTTGCGGCAAAATCAGATGGCACTTTTTGAGCAACACTAGCATTGCGAAAATTTGTATCCGTTGGCACGACACCTGGCCAGACATAATCACCGTAAAGTTCTTGTAATGTTCGATAAGTCATTATTGACGCCTTGGTACGTTTATCAAACATAGTTGGCACTATGGTATATTTAAACGGTAACGCTTGTTCACCTTGCATTATCTCTAAGGTTTTCATCATTCGATCTAAACCTTTTAGCGCTAAAAACTCGGTCTGAACCGGGACAATAATTCTATCGCAGGCGGCTAATGCATTCACCATAAGCACCCCTAAAATAGGCGGACAATCAATGAGAACATAATCGTATTCATCAGCTATCTCACGCATCGCTTTCTTTAGCACCAAACCCATACCGCCTTTATTTCCAAGCGAGCGATCAAGTGTCGCTAAGCCCATAGTGGCCGGTAATATGTCAATATTATCATAATGTGTTGGACACAAGCTTTGCATGATCTGTTCTTTGGTAGAAACCTGCAAAAACAAATCATAAACACTTAATTCTAGGTCCTCTGACTCAATACCAAAATAATAACTTAATGACGCATGCGGATCGGTATCGACTAAAAGTACGCGATGGCCTTTTTCTGCCAATAATCCGGCTAAGGCAATCGTAGTCGTTGTTTTACCTACGCCGCCTTTTTGATTTGCAACTGTCCAAACTACCAAGTGTATTTCCTATTGTTCATTATCTTTTTCTTCAGGTGGATTTTTAGCTTCATTGTCGTCGTTTTCTTCACTGCGTGTGGTAATGCGAATGCCACCATTTTCAAGTCGAATGATGCGAATTTCATCGTCATCAGCCCTTTGGCTATCAATATTTTTAATCGCTTCGACATCTTTGACTGAAATAGTTGGCGTTGCCAATAAATTCGCTTGCTCTAAACCATATTTAGAAATCGCAATAACGACACGGCGATTTTTTGCTCGACCTGTGGCGGTGCTATTGTCAGCATTAGGATAATATTGCCCGTAACCTTCGATAGCCATTCTAGCAGGGTTTAGCGTTAACTCTTCCAACACACGTAAAATAGCTGTAGCTCTAAATACCGATAACTCCCAATTAGACGAAAAAATTTCCGTTTTAATCCTTTGATTATCAGTATAGCCTCTAACCCGAACATAATTGCTTGCATTGGCAATTACTTGATAGATAACTGATAGAATATCCTTGGCAGCATTGGTAGGCGATGAAGAGCCGCTAGGGAATAACAAACTACTGTTTAATTCGATTTCCAACCAGTCACCGTCTACTTGTAACTGGGCATAACCCGATTCGACCAACTCGTATAATGCCTCGTGAAGATTTTTTTCTAAAGACGTTAACGTTGTACCGACTTGTGCATCTGACACATTTGAAAGCGTCACTTCACCAGATACTAGTTCAGGACCGGCGTCTTCTAAGATGCCATTACCAAACAAACGTTTATTAGTTTTTGAGCTATTGACGGGTAAAATATCATCACCATGACCACGGTTTTTTGGCTGTTTGTCATTCGCCTGAAAGACACGACCAATAGATTCAGTCGCTGTTTCAAATGGTTTTTCGTCGATCATCGCCATGGCATATAAGACCACAAAAAGAGCAAACAACAAGGTCATATAATCTGCATATGAAACTAACCAGCGCTCTACATTATCATGTTCTACCGAGTGACGCCTCGCGCGTAAACGGTTCATTGCTCCAACCGAAATGCCGATAGTTTATTTTCAATGGCATGCGGGTTTTCTGCTAACGCAATAGCAATTAATCCCTCGGTCATCATTTCACGGTACATCGTTTGTTGATGAACAATAGCTTTAATTTTATTCGCGACCGGCAAATAAATTAGGTTTGCAAAACCAACACCGTAAATAGTGGCGACAAATGCTGTGGCAATACCTTGCCCTAATAATTGTGGATCAGCTAAATTAGACATGGCATGTATTAAGCCCAGCACCGCACCTAAAATACCGATAGTAGGACTGTAGCCACCCATGGATTCAAAAACATGCGCTGAACGCAAGTTGTGTTCACGATATAAATCTAAATCGAGCTCAAGTGAAACTCTCAGGTTCTCTACCTCTACGCCATCAACAAGTAAATTTAAACCTTTATTGACGTAGAAATCATTTTCTTCTTCAGCAATGTGTTCAAGTGACAAAAAACCAGATTCTCGTGCTTTTTCAGCCCAAAAAACAATAGACTCTATGCCTTGTTCAACATCATATTTAGGCGGAATAAATAGCCACTTCAATAAAGTCATCGCGTGAAGAAATTGACTTTGTGACGATTGCAACATAACAGCGCCGAGCGTACCGCCAAAAACAATAATAAAGGCGGGTAATTCTAGTAACGAAGATATTGCACCTCCATCAATAATAAAGCCAAAATAAATCGCTAAAATGGCAATAATCAATCCGGAGATGCTGAGTTTATCCATGTTGCAATTCCTTAAGAATTGTTGATGGAAAGTTTTCAAGTGCTAATGATAGTTCTGATATTCCTGCTACAGCAACTGCTTGTGGCATACCATACACTACGCAAGATTCTTCATTCTGCGCCCAAATAGTTGCACCTTTGCTTTTCAACAACCGTGCACCTTCACGACCATCAGCGCCCATACCAGTCAAAATAATTCCTAGTACATTGCCACCAAAAATCTTGGCTGCTGATGCAAAACTAATATCGACACTCGGTTTAAATGCAATACGCTCAGAATTGTCTTCAAGTATCCTGATTTTTGCCGAGTTTTCAGTACCATCAATGATCATTTGTTTACCACCTGGCGCTAAGTAGGCACAACCAGGTTTTAAAATATCACCGGAACTTGCTTGCTTTATATTTATCTTGCAGAGGCTATTCAGCCGGTTTGCAAAAGCTAAGGTGAAGGCCGCAGGCATATGCTGCACTATAATAATGGGCAGTGGAAAATCTTGGGGAAATTGGGTTAATAATTTTTGTAATGCCACAGGCCCACCGGTTGATGTACCTATCGCTAATAACTTGTATTTTTTACCTGAACTTTTTTTGAGTGATGTTCTTTGTGACGCTACCACTTCTGAAGCCACAGTGCGGCTACTTAAAGCAACTTTTTGAGTTTTTTCTTCTCTTAACGATGTGGCACGAACCGGTGTAACTCTTGGTGATTTCTGCGCATTTTTCTGTGCTAATTGCACAACACGTTCACGTAATAAGCTACCTGCATCTTCTGTGTTCTTTGCTATTTCATTAAACTTTTTCGGTAAAAAGTCCAGTGCCCCAGCATCTAGCGCATTAAGCGTAGCTTGAGCACCGTCATGTGTTAAAGAGGAAAACATAATAATGGCCGTAGGTGCTTTTGCCATTATCTGTTTAACCGCATCAATGCCATTTAATAATGGCATTTCTATATCCATGGTAATGACATCTGGTTTTAAGGCAATGGCCTTTTCTACCGCATCTATACCATTAATAGCGACATCGATAACGTCAAGATTAGGATCATTATTGAGAATATCCGTTACTCGGCGCCGAAAAAAACTGGAGTCATCAACCACCAATACTTTAAAGGGCATTTACTATCTCTTTCCTATCTTGATTACGCGCTATGAACGCAACTTTTTATTAACTATAGATTTTTTTGCGTAATATTTCAGCATATTGGGTACATCAATAATTAATGCAATGCCGCCGTCACTGGTTATTGTCGCTCCAGCCATTCCTGGTGTACCATTTAACAATCTATCCAACGGCTTAATAACAACTTCTTCTTGACCAATTAGACTATCAACAACAAAACCTATTTGCTGGCTGCCTAACTGCACAATAACGACATGACCTCGCTCACGTGGTTTTTCGACATAATTTCTCACTAACCACTGATCAAGATAAAAGAGTGGAATGGCTTTTTCACGGACAATAATGGTCAGCTGGCCATCGACTAAATTAGTCTTGGTCAAATCAAGATGGAATATTTCATTAACCGCCGCTAGTGGCAATGCAAAAGTTTGCTTACCGATAACGACCATTAATGTTGGTAATATTGCCAGTGTTAACGGTACTTTAATTTCTAGTACGGTTCCCACGCCCATTTCTGAGTCGATACTGACCGTGCCATTAAGCTGGGTGATTTTTGTCTTCACGACATCCATACCCACGCCACGTCCCGACACTTCAGAAATTTCAGTTTTTGTAGAAAACCCTGGCGCGAAGATTAAACTAAAGGCTTCTTTATCTGGCATACGCGCAGCAGCGTCGGCATCTAAAACGCCTCGTTCTATGGCAATTTCTTTTAATTTTTCAGCATTCATACCTGCACCATCATCACGAATGGTCAGGAGAATATGGTCGCCTTCTTGTGATGCAGATAACACCACAACACCTTCACGAGGTTTACCTGATGCTTCACGTTTATCTGGTGCTTCGATACCATGATCAACTGAGTTACGCACAAGATGCACTAAAGGATCCGCTAGGGCTTCAACTAAGTTTTTATCTAAATCTGTTTCTTCGCCTTCAAGAATAAGTTTAATTTCTTTGTTTAAACTACGAGCTAAATCTCTGACAACACGAGGAAAACGCCCAAATACTTTCTTAATCGGTTGCATACGCGTTTTCATTACCGCGCCTTGCAAGTCAGTGGTTACCGCATCAAGATTTGAAACCGCCTTGGTTAAATCTTCATCTTCTTTTGTCAAACCTAAACTGGTTAAGCGGTTACGTACTAAAACTAACTCGCCGACCATATTCATAATCTGATCTAATCGTTTGGTATCAACCCTAACCGTTGTTTCTGCTTGTGCCGGTTTGGCTGCTGGCGATTTTTGCTCAGTCGCCGCTACCGGTTTGGGCACTGGTTTTGCCACAGGAGCAACGGCAGCTTTTACAACAGGAGCTACCTTAGCAGCAGGCACAGGAACTTGAGCTTTAGGACTTTGTCCTTTGCCGTGCAGTTCATCTAATAAAGACTCAAAATCATCATCATTAATTTCATTCGATGAAGCTGAGCTTGGTGTATTAGTTTTAGGGGTTGCCACGGCAGGAGAAAAGGCTCCTTGGCCATGAAGCTCGTCAAGTAAGGATTCGAATTCATCATCCGAAATATCATTATTATTGGATACTGCTGGCTTCGCTGCTACGGGCGCAGTTGCGGCTGGGGCGCCACCACCATGAAGCTCATCCAAGAGACGTTCAAAATCATCTTCAGACATTTCGTCACCTGAACTGCTGTCAGCGACTGGTGCAATGGCCTCAGCCACAACTTCAACTTCTTGACCTTCAGGTTGAGATAATCGGTGTAATTCGGCTAATAAAACAGGATCAGGGCTTGATAATGGCTCTTTACTTTGTACTTGAGCAAATAATTCATTAATTGTATCAAGCGCTTGTAGAATAACATCCATCAATTCTGATGTAACGGCGCGCTGCTGATTTCTCAAGGTATCGAAAACGTTTTCAGCACCATGACAAGCTTCTACTAACTCGGTCAGAGACAAAAAGCCCGCACCACCCTTTACGGTGTGAAAGCCTCGGAAAATGGCGTTAAGCAATTCGGCATTGTTAGGATCATTTTCAAGCTCAACTAATTGCTCCGACAAGGTCTCAAGTATTTCTCCAGCTTCGATTAAAAAATCCTGAAGAATTTCTTCATCTTGTTCAAATGACATTCAGTAACTCCTATTAAAAACCTAAGCTTGATAATAAATCGTCAACATCGTCTTGATCTGCGACAACATCAGTGCGAATTTCGCTATTTATGATCGGGCCTTCAACTAAATTATCGCCAACTTTCGGCTGATAAGTCGATTTACCTGACTCAGAAGACAGGCCAAATGCTGTGAGCATATTTATTAAACTATCTTCTACTTCACGCACTAAATCAATAACTTTGCGTATAACTTGACCGGTAATATCTTGAAAATCTTGCGCCATTAAGACGTCGGTCATCAAGCTATGTATTTTGCCGGTTTCTTTTTCTGTCGTTTTCAATAACGCGTCAATATCTCGACATAAGGCTTTAAACTCGCCAATATCAAGATCGTTGTGCATTAACTTATGCCACAGTGGCTTAACCGTACTAATTTGCTGCTGAATACTATCGACAACCGGAAAAATAGCTTCTACGGCGTCCATAGTTTTGTTGGCGGCTTCTTCCGTGCGACTAATAACAAAATTTAATCTTTCTTTTGCATCGGGAATATCGGCAGTTGCCAAATCATTCAAACGCGAATCAACATTAAAATTATTTAATGAATCATGTAATTGGCGTGTTAACTTACCAATTTCTGCAAATAGTTCGGTGTTAATCGGACTTTGAATTTCTGCAATTAACTCATTAGCTTTATCTTGTTGGTCAGTTTCAATATATTCAACCAACAATTTCGCTTGTTCCAAAGAAACATGGACACTAGTATTTGTACTCATATGACGTCCTTGCGTAACAAAACTTGGTGATCAACCAAAATATTTAATGATTAACCAAGACGTTCAAAAATTTTATCAAGCTTAGTGTTTAGCGTCGCTGCGGTAAATGGTTTGACAATATAACCATTAACGCCCGCTTGAGCCGCCATCACTATTTGCTCTTTTTTTGCTTCTGCCGTTACCATTAATACAGGAATATGAGCCAGTTTCGCATCAGCTCGAATTGCTCTAAGCAAATCAATACCTTGCATACCTGGCATATTCCAATCAGTAACAACAAACTCAAAATCACCGTCTTTTAGCATCGGTAATGCAGTACTGCCATCATCCGCTTCTGAAATATTGGTGAAACCCAAGTCACGTAACAAGTTTTTGATTATACGTCTCATTGTTGAAAAATCGTCAACAACTAGCACTTTCATATTTTTATCCAAGGCACCCTCCGGTGAGAACATTTAAAATTCTAACGATATAAGTATTCTACTTAACTTTGCCACGATTGCATACGAGCTTTTAATCTATGCATCGCTTGACTATGTATTTGACTTACCCGTGATTCACTCACATCAAGTACTTGGCCAATTTCTCTCAAGTTAAGTTCTTCATCATAATACAATGACAGTACTAAAGCTTCACGCTCGGGTAAAGCGGAAATACACTCTGCTAGTGATTTTTTAAAGATACTATGTTCAATGTTTGCATAAGGTTCATCTTGTTGCTGGCTATGCGCGATTTCAATAACATCTTCACTAACACCTAAATCATCAATACCCAATATTTTGCCTGAACTCACTTCATTAAGCATATGATGGTACTGATTTATTGAAATATCAAGTTTTTCAGAGACTTCAATATCTGAAACGTCGCGGCCATGTTCAGCTTCTAAGTTTTTAATCGCTTCACTGATCATTCGGCTATTTTTGTGAACTGAGCGGGGAACCCAGTCACCACGGCGAATTTCATCAAGCATAGCACCACGAATTCGAATGCCCGCGAAGGTTTCAAAGCTGGCACCTTTACTATTATCAAAATTATTTGCCGCCTCGAGTAAGCCTATCATGCCTGATTGAATAAGATCATCAACAATAACACTGGCAGGTAATCGGGCAAGTAAATGATAAGCAATGCGTTTCACGAGTACCGTGTGCTGCTCCAACAACGCCGATTTATCAATACTATAAGTATGCAATTTTACCACTATAGCTCACTTGTATATTGGTTAATGTTCTAATAATTGCTCAATAAAAAATTCTAAATGCCCTGATGGTTGCTGTGGCGCTGGCCAACTGATGATATTTTTCGCCAGTGCTTTAAAACCAATTGACGCTGGTGACTCAGGGTATGCTTCAACAATTGCTTGTTGTTTTCTAACAGATTTACGAATATTTTCATCATAAGGTATGATCGCGACAAGCTCTAAGGTAACATCCAAAAATCTATCAGTGACTTTTGAAAGTTTCACAAATAAATTTTGTCCTTCTTTTGAGCTTCGCACCATATTAGCGACAACTTTAAATTTGAATAAACCGTGATCACGACTGAGTAATTTCATCAGTGCATAGCAGTCGGTTATTGATGTTGGCTCGTCGCATACCACTAATAAAACATCTTGTGATGCCCGGCAAAAGCTCAAGACCATATCGGAGATACCGGCGGCCGTATCAACAATTAAAATATCAAATTTGGTTTGCATATCACTAAAAGCGCGAATAAGACCCGCATGTTCTGCAGGTGTTAAATCGACCATAGATTGTGTGCCCGAAGTCGCAGGGATAATATTAATGCCTGCGGGGCCTTTAATAATAATATCATCAAGTTCACACTCACCTGATAAAACATGAGACAAGTTGCGTTGTACGCGCAAACCTAACATCACATCGACATTGGCTAAGCCTAAGTCAGCATCTAGTACTAAAACGCGTTTACCCATTTTAGCTAAAGAAATTGCGGTATTTAATGAAACGTTGGTTTTACCCACGCCACCTTTACCGCCAGAAACTGCTATGACTTTTATATGTTGGGGATCTTGCATTTTTCTTAAGCCACTCGCTTGATCTATCATCTATGTAACTACTCTATATGACTGCGCCACTCAACGTAGGGCGACTATACTGCCACGGCTGTTACGGGTGTCCGCCAAGAAACCGCCACTGAGCTCTGAGATTTAATTGCCATTCTATCTGCAAGCGTAACCAATTTCTCAGCATTTGCAACCTTAATATCCTCTGGAACTCTTTGCCCATCAGTAAGATAACCAATAGCTAAACCATTTTGTAGTGACGTAGTGATAATTTCACCAACACTCAGGCTTTCATCTAATTTAGTATATATGCAGCCAGCTAACGGAATACGCTTAAAGCGTTCAACATTTTCTTGCATTACGCGTTGTTGAGTATTTGCCGATAACACTAAATAATTACGAATCCTAACACGAGCATTAGCAATTAAGGTAGTCAAATGCTCCGCAAGTCGCATATCTCTTTGCCCCATCCCTGCAGTATCTATCAATATTAATTTCTTTTGTGCAAACTGCTGTAAAAGATTATCTAGCTCATTGGCGTCATTGGCAAGTTTAACTTGGCAACCAATAATACGCCCGTAAGTTGCAAGCTGTTCAAAGCCGGCAATACGATAGCTATCAGTAGAAATCAATACGACTTGGTCCGCGCCATGTATTTGTGCAAAGCGCGCGGCCAATTTAGCAATGGTTGTAGTTTTACCAACCCCGGTTGGCCCGACAAGAGAAACCACACCACCACGTTGAATAATATCATTGTTTGTGGTGTTTAATTGTTGAGCAATAATATCCTTTGCTTGCTGCCATGCGTCTTGTTCTTGGGTATTTGCCGGAATGTAACCGGCAATTTGGTCAGCGACTTGTTCGTTAAGTCCCATGGCCATTAATCTATTGACTAAGACCGCACGCATGGGATCTTTCTGTGCCATGTCTTGCCACATTAATCCTGACATTTGATGCTCTAGTAGTTGACGAATTGAGGACATTTCTTTTTGCATTTGCTCAAGTTCACTACTCTTCATTTGCCGTTCACCAGAGCTCATACGCTCAGAAGGTGCTGAGGTATTTGCATTGGCTTCATTAATATTCGAGCTATTTGATGCAATATAACTACCCGCTGCTTCAGGTGCATCTAGTGGTGTAGATTGCTCTAGGCGTGTAGTGAAGTTTTTAAACTGTTGTTCAATATCTTGTGAGGCTGCAGCACTGTTAACCGTGACATTACGATTTACATCCGCATTAACGTTAGCCGTTGAATTCTGTATTTGACTATTAAACGCTCGTGTAGCAGGGGCTTTATCATAACCTTTTTGTTGCACTTGTCGACTCAATAACGCGGCTAGGCTATCCGCAGGTACCGCCGTTGATTGCGCCATTGATTGAGTTGTGCCACTAATTGCTACGGTATCTTCTGCAACATCGAATCGGCTACCTGCTGGTGTGTTAACCTCGATGTTTTTTTCATGATTATCCGCCGCATTCGGCTGGGCTGGTTTGACATTTTGGTTATAATCAACCGCTGCCATTAATTCGACACCCTCAGCAATCTTTTTATTAGACATAATCACCGCATCAGCACCCAACTCTTCTTTTATTTGTGCCAGTGCGCTTCTCATATCTTTTGCTACATAACGTCTAATCTTCATAGCCAACCCCTTTAAATTTTGTACAACTTACACTGAAGTGCTTATTTACTGGCCGATAGCACTGACAATCTTTATTTGTTTGTCATCTGGAATTTCTTGATAAGAAATCACCCGTAATCCTGGAATGGTATATTTAACAAATTTAGCGAGTACCGAGCGTAAAATACCTGACGTCAATAAAATGGGTGTGTCACCAGCCATTTCTTGCTGCTGAGCACCATCGGTCAAAGACTTTTGTAACCTTTCTGCTAAACCTGGTTCGATACCTGCGCCATCGTCTCCAGCCATTTGCATTGACTGGTGCAACATTTGTTCCAACTCTGGCGACAAAGTTATGACAGGTACTTCAATGATCGGTCCAACCAACTCTTGAACGATAAACTTACGTAATGTTATACGCACTGCTGCGGTTAACACTTCAGGGTCTTGACTCTTAGGCCCATACTCAACTAATGTTTGGATGATGCTGCGCATATCGCGTACCGCCACCCCTTCATTCATTAAATTCTGTAGTACTTTAACAATGCTACCTAATGACAATACGTCAGGAATCAAGCCTTCAACCAACTTAGGGTAGCTCTTAGCTAACATATCAAGTAAGTTTTGAACTTCTTCATGGCCTAAAAGTTGTGCGGCATTATTAGTTAAGATTTGACTTAAGTGTGTGGCTAATACCGTTGCTGCATCAACCACGGTATAGCCAAGTGATTGTGCATGCTCGCGCTGCTCTTGTTTAATCCACACGGCATCTAAACCAAAGGCGGGATCTTTCGTTGCGACACCATCAAGCTTACCAAATACCTGGCCTGGATTAATCGCTAATTCATTATCATGGCGAATCTCAGCTTCTCCTATGGTTACGCCCATAAGCGATATTTGATAACTGTTCGGATCCAAATCTAAATTGTCACGAATATGAACCGCGGGCACCAAAAAACCAAACTCTTGTGAAAGTTTCTTTCTAACACCTTTAATACGATTTAGTAACTCGCCTCCTTGGGCTTTATCAACTAACGGGATCAAACGATAACCAATTTCCAGCCCAATAATGTCGACATGATTAACATCATCCCAACCTAAATCTTTGACTTCAGCTTCTTGCTGCTGATTTTGCACGTCCGCCGCCTGACCTTGTTCAATTATTTGCGCCGCTTTTGCCGTTTTATATTTACTATTAAAAAACGCCACCCCGGCAATTAACACCGCAAAAATTAAGAAGGCTACATGCGGCATACCGGGCACAATGCCCATAATAAACATCACACCTGCTGCAATATAAAGTGACTTAGTCTGACCTAGTTGGCTACTAACTTGTTCGCCCATATCTTGAGAAGTGTTTTGACGTGTGACTACGATTGCCGTACCGACTGATAGCAATAGCCCAGGAATTTGTGCAACTAAACCATCTCCAATCGTTAGTAGGGTATAGATTTCCACCGCACTATCAAACGACAGATCATGCTGGACCATACCAATAATTAAACCACCAACTATATTGATAAAGAGAATTAAAATCCCGGCAATGGCATCACCTTTAACAAATTTACTCGCACCATCCATTGAACCATAAAAATCTGCTTCACTGGTGACTTCTACGCGGCGTTCTCGGGCCTCATCTGCGGTAATAAAACCAGCATTTAAATCCGCATCGATTGCCATTTGTTTACCTGGCATAGCATCTAACGTAAATCGCGCTGTTACTTCAGCAATACGTCCAGCACCTTTGGTCACTACAACAAAATTAATAATAATAAGAATGGCAAAAACCACTAGACCAACAGCGTAATTGCCACCAATAACAACCGAGCCAAATGCTTCAATAACTTTACCTGCCGCGCCTGGCCCTTCATGACCCTCAAGTAATACCACTCGGGTACTGGCAACATTAAGCGCTAAGCGCAAAATAGTCGCAATTAACAATACCGCAGGGAATGAACCAAACTCGAGCGGTTTTAAGGTATAGACAGTGATCAATAACACGACTAAGGATAAGGCTATGTTGAAAGAAAAGAGAATATCAAGCAAAAATGCCGGCATAGGTAAAATCACCATACCGAGTGCCGCCATCACGAGAAATGGCGTACCTAAACCAGAAAGTAGGTTAAGTTTTTGCTTCTTTAGGTTATTAAAAGTGGCCGCTAACTGCATGAGCTCTTAGTGATAAAATTTTGACATGTCTTAAGAAAAGCAATAATCAGACCAGCTATTAACTGTATCAATGAATTAAATTTCTACGCCGGACTTTATACGCAATAAACTTGAGCACTTAACTAATTAAAAAACTATAAATTAGTTTGTTACAGAAAATTAATAGCGATATTCATCGGGAATAGGTAAGTTTTTAGCGACCGCTTTTGGTCGTTTTGCTTGGCCTTTTTTATGGGCATTGAGCTGAAAAATAAACGCTAATATTTGTGCAACCGCAGCAAACAATTGTTCGGGTATCTCTTCATTCGGTTCCGCCGTGTAATAAAGCGACCTTGCTAATGCCGGTGATGCGACAATTTCAATATTATGTTCTTTGGCTATGGTACGAATATGCACCGCCATCTCATCTATACCTTTAGCCACCAATACCGGCGCGCCGCCAACCTGAGCATCATATTTAAGCGCTACCGAATAATGTGTCGGGTTAGTGATTACCACATCTGAATTGGGTACTTCTTGCATCATTCGTCGCTGCGACACCTCATATTGTGCGCGCCTGATTCGGCCTTTCGTTTCAGGGCTACCCTCAGAACTTTTCATTTCATCTTTGATTTCTTGCAGAGACATTTTTAACTGCTTATTGTGATTCCAGATCTGATATGGCGCATCAATAACCACAATAATGCCAATCGAAAAACCCAGGGCCAGAAACATCCACAGTAGTAATGTCACGGCATGGGAAATGTTATGGGGAATATTTTCCGTACTTAAATTAACAATCTGTCCGAAAAGACTACTCAGTAACAAATACGCCGAAATAAAAACCACAAAAAATTTCAGAATAGATTTGATCAGCTCAACATACGCTTGCACACCAAACATTCGTTTAAAGCCCGCTAACGGCGATAACTTACTTGCTTTAGGCGCCATGGCCTCCCAAGAAAAACTCATGCCGCCAAGTAACATATTGCCAACAAAGGCGGCGACAACAATAATAATGTGTATCCAAAGAAATGGCACCATGATTGAACCGACACTATCATTAACGACTTGAAATAAAGCATGCATGTCCATAGCCTCACTACGACTTAGGCTAAACAAGCGTTTCATCATGAGAGATAACTTCTCTACCAGTAAATCGCCCATGAGGAATAGCGCGGCAGCACTGCCGACTAAAACAAACATAGTGCCTAAATCTTTCGAACGGGCTATTTGGCCTTTTTTTCTCGCATCAGCAAGTTTTTTTGCCGTCGGTTGTTCTGTTTTTTCACCACTATCAGAGTCAGCCATTAAGGAACTACTCCACAATTGATAAGGTAGCAGCTAAAGTCTAATGCCCGTTGCCACTGCATAACAAAGTGACTATAAAAATTACCCATGGTTAGCCACATGATCAATAGTCCAGCACACATAGTGATCGGAAAACCAATCGCAAAAATATTTAACTGCGGCGCGGCCCGCGTCATAATACCAAAAGAGAAATTTATCAGTAACATAGCCGTTAAAGGAGCCATAGCAAGCGATAACGCGGTGGCAAACATCCATTTCCCCCACTCAGCAATTTCTTTAAATTTAATACTGGATAACTCGTTGGCGCCAATAGGTATGGTATCAAAGCTACTGACGACAAACTGCAGATAGGCCAGATGTCCGTCCATCGACCAAAAAAGTAACGAAGACAAAATTAAAAAGAACTGACCAACCGCAGGCACATTCATACCACTAGCGGGGTCAACAAGTGACGCAAAACCTAAGCCGGTTTGCATAGCAATAATTTGGCCAGCTAAAGTAAAAGTATTGACCACCATCACAGTGACAAAGCCTAACATGATGCCGATAATCATTTGTTCACCCAACAATGGTACTGTCGCTAATGAAAACAAGTCATCAACGTGCGCTGGCGGTAATGCCGGCATAACCGCGACAGTAATGGCTAAGCAAAAAAACAGTTTTATACGACCCGGAATTGATTTTGCGCCTAGGCCTATCATTGACATCACCATCGCTGAAATACGCGCAAGTGGTAACAGAAAGTCAGCCATAGCTTGATTGATAACTGACTCAGTGAATTCCATGGCTAACTCACCACGCTAGGAATACTACCAATCAGTCGAATGGAATAATCCATTAATTTTTGTACCAACCAATGACCGCCAAAAATCAAAGCTAATAAGGTCACGATTAAACGCGGTAAAAAACTTAACGTTTGCTCGTTTATCGATGTCGCCGCTTGGAATACCGCCACGACTAGGCCAACGCATAAACTAGGAACAATAACCGCACTGACTAAGACAATGACTAAGAACAAGGCGTCGCGTAGAATGTCAACAAAGACCTCTGGACCCATTAGGTCGCTCCCATACCATAACTTGTTGCGATCGTACCTATAACTAGATTCCAACCATCAATAAGTACAAACAACATTAATTTAAACGGCAAGGATACGATCATCGGCGATAGCATCATCATCCCCATCGCCATTAAAATACTCGCCACGACTAAATCTATGATTAAAAATGGAATAAATAACATAAAGCCAATTTGAAATGCTGTTTTTAATTCACTAATAACAAAGGCCGGAATAATCACTGTCATCGGCAAATCGGTTGGTTGATCGACTTGCATTATACCTGCCATGCTGGCCAAGGTATCAAGATCTTTAATGCGAGTTTGCTCCAACATAAAGGCTCGTAGTGGCACCTTAGCTTTATTGATCGCCTCGACAGAAGTTAACTGGTCTTGTAAATAAGGTTGAATCGCACGGGCATTAATTTCGTTATATACCGGCGTCATAATAAACAAGGTCATAAACAAAGTAATACCAATAATCACCTGATTTGACGGCGTTTGTTGTAAGCCAAACGCTTGTCGTAAAATGGCCATAACCACCACAATACGGGTAAACGACGTCATCATGATCACCGCTGCTGGGATAAAACTCAGCGCGGTCATAAAAATTAATATTTGCAAGGTAATAGAGTATTCTTGCGAACCATCAGGATTGGTGGTTAAGGTTAACGCTGATAATGAAAGGTCATCGGCGGCAAAACTAGCATTACTGAGCAGTAAAAACGACAAAATCGTAAGCAATAACGTTACGATTTTGTTCAACGATAATAATGATTTTTTATTTTTGTTTATCATAGCTTTTTATCGCTTTTTGTTTGAGTAATTTTGCGAACGACTGAGCAAAATCGCCACTGTTTTCTTTCGGGCTTACTAAGGGTTCATCTAGGGTTTCTAACAAGGTAATTTGCTGTGTGGTCACCCCAAGCAATAACTGCTTTTGACCCGCTTGCACTACCACTAATTTCTCTTTCGCCCCGAGCTGTAAACTTGTCACAATTTTCAAGCCATTGATGGTATGGCGTACACCTTGAAAGCGCTTTAATATCATAGCACTAATTACAATAACCGCTAATACCATAAGTAATGATATTATCATGCTCATGGCGTCCATATTAGCGGCTACATGCTTGCCTACTTCAATAGGGGCATCAACTGCTGAGGAGGCATTACTTACAACTTCCTCGGCATGGGCAAACGATAAAGACGTTAACCATGCGACAAATACTGAGAAATATTTTTTCATTAGTGACTATTTTAATTTCTTAATACGTTCAACTTGACTGATAACATCCGTCAAGCGAATACCAAACTTATCGTTGACCACAACCACTTCGCCATGAGCGATTAAGGTACCGTTGACAAGTACATCGAGTGCTTCGCCCGCGACACGGTCAAGTTCAACAACAGAACCCTGATTAAGCTGTAATAAGTTTCGAATACTGATATGACTGCGCCCTACTTCCATAGAAATAGTGACAGGTATATCTAAAATCGCATCGAGTTTACGTTTTTCTTCACCCGTGATGGGCTCATTATCCTCTTGTAGATCTTCCAATTCGACAGTTTCAGCAGCTTCTGCGGTAGCTTGCTCATCCATCGCTTCATCCCACATTCCTAAATCACCTTCGTTATCTTCACTCATACTTATTCGCCTTAATTTTTTACCCGGTAGCGTCAAAATAACCACGCCACTCGTTTGTTAATTACCTACTAGGGTATTACGCGATTTTTACACCACATTTAATAATCTACTTTCTGATAGCAACCAAAAAACTTGATTGATTTTTTAAGCTTATAAATCATCTTCTAACATATGAAGTTCAGCGTCACTATCTAAACGTTTACCGCCTTTGGTCAAGATGGTGAGTTCTGACTTCACTGACTCAGGACGTTTAATTTTTGATTCTATTTTCAATGCTAAATGATCACGACTACGGCCTAGCTTAGCTCTAAATGACGGTAAGTTTTCAATTAGCACGGTAATATGGTCAGGCATTTCAATAGGAATAATATCTCCGACTTTAAAATCCATAATTTGTTGTAAAGTCAGCTTAACTTCTAGGAATTTGGTTGATAACTCAACTGGGACATCCATGATTTCATCGCGCAAGGCTTTTGACCAACGCATGTCAGTGTCTTCTTTATCACTTTGTACACCGGCATCAAGTAATTCACGAATAGGCTCCAACATAGAGTAGGGTAAAGCGACGTGAAAATCGCCACCACCACCATCTAGTTCGATATGAAAAGAGCTGATCACCACCACTTCTGTCGGGCTAACTATATTAGCCATGGATGGGTTAACTTCTGAGTCGAGATATTCAAACGAAACATCCATCACTGGTGACCATGCTTCTTTGTAATCTTCAAAGATAATTTTTAACAGCATTTGCACGATACGGCGTTCGGTGGGCGTAAACTCTCTACCTTCAATTTTTGCGTGGTAGCGACCATCACCACCAAAAAAATTGTCCACTAAAATAAAGACCAATCGAGCTTCCATGGTAATTAATGCGGTACCTTTCAGTGGTCGAAAACGCACCATATTCAAGCTTGTTGGTACAAATAAGGTATGTACGTACTCACCAAACTTGATCATTTGAATACCGTTGATAGAAACTTCAGCAGTACGGCGCATCATATTAAACAAACTAATACGCATATGGCGAGCAAAGCGTTCATTAACCATTTCCAGCGTTGGCATTCGACCACGAACAATACGATCTTGCGATGAAAAGTCATAGTCAGAAGTTCCTTCCGATTGAGAAAGCTCCTCTTCTACGTCCTCTTCTTCGACATCATCAACACCATGTAAAAGTGCATCAATTTCGTCTTGAGATAATAAATCACTCACTCGATAGTCTCTTTATCATATTAATTTAGTTACACTGCTCACAAATCACACCGATTGAATAAATGAATTTATCACTTGGTTCATTAATTATTTCAATTGGCTTTATTGCATTACAAAACCAGTAAATAGCACTTTCTCGACAATTTTACTACCTTCGACTTCAGTCATTACTTTATGCACTTCGGTTAAAGATTTTTGCTTTAGTGAGGTTTTTCCAGCACTTGTTCCAAGATCATCAGCATTAGACTGAGAAAATACCGCTAATAGTGTACTTTCAATTAAAGGCACATGTTTTTTAGCTGCCTCTTCATTATCAGCGCCTCGCACTAGCAATTGCACACGAATTTCAACAAAGCGATCTCGAGCCGCTCCTGGCACATTAAAACGAAAAGGCCTTGGCATAGGAACATATAATGCAGAACCAAGCTCTGCATTCGGATCAGTAGTTTCTGACGTTTGGCTTGCTGAGCCTGAAGAATCTAAAGCTGCGTCAAGTTCAGCTTGTGAAACTTCATCCTCTCCACCCAGCATAAAAAATGCAGCAGCTCCACCAATAACCAAGACCACAACAAGCGCGATAATAATAATTAGCTTCTTTTTTTTACCTGAATCATCCATCTCAAGTGCTTTTTCGTCTGCCATGGTTCCTGCCTTTAAAAAGTTTTTATATCTATTGTTGAACTATATCCTCGAATAGCAGCTAATCCAACGAGTTTTATTAAGTATTCCTAGGATATAAATGAATTAAGCATAGTAATCAACGCCTGTTGACGAAGCTTTAACCAAATTCAGTACTGAGTTATCGTTTTCATTATTGATATCGTCGCCCGACTCTCCATGTTGGCTATTATCGGCCTGGCCATCAAAACCCTGGCTATTTTGCTCTTTGGCTTCGCGCTGTTCGATATTTGCATCACCTACATCAACACCGTTTTCAGCTAACATATCGCGCAATTTACCCATGTTTTGCTCTAAAGCATCTTTTGCTTGCTGGTTCTGGACAATAAACTGCACCGCCGCTTGTTCATTTTGTAAATTGACTCGAACATGAATATTACCCATTTCTGGCGGGTCAAGCTGAATTTCTACTTGCTGTATTTTTTGATTAATCATCACCATTACTTTATCTTTAACGGCATTGGCAAAGTCTTTGCGATAGATGGCAATAGTTTCAGTATTGATAGCAGTGATCGATTTTTGTGTTTGTACTGTATCTGTGGTTAATTTATTAATTGCGCTTTCAAAACTTTGCTCTTGCCGCGCAGCTAGTTCACTAGCACTTAGCATAGGTTTAACGCCCTGAGCGTCCAATGTCTGATTAAAACTTGAGGGTGTTTTTTCAGCTGGCTGAATTTTTTTCTCGCTCTCAGTGCTGGCTAATTTATCCAGTTCAACGTCACTGCTGGCGGATTTATTACTAGCTTCATTTATCGCTACTTTCTGACTAGCGTCACGCGATGAATCCGCCGTGGGCGTAGTAACAACCGATACTGTACTTTGATTTATCGCACGAGTTTGCCTTTGTTCATCGCCAATAACAGACTTAAATCCGGCTATGTTTTCTTGATTTTCATCTTGCACTTTTGCATTATCACTTGCACTGGTAAGCCCTTTATTTTCAGCGCTTAGTTTTGTTGAAACCGTATTTTTAGACATAATCAATTCGGGGTCATTGTCTCCAGCTGAACGCGGCGTTTTTAGCTCGCTATTAGCCTGCGCCGACATTGCATGATGATTATTATCTATGGCGAATTTTGACTCTTGAATGAAGGCTTGTGCATTTATTTGCTTAACTATTTGCTCATCATTTAAAGTTTGTTCAATAACCAATGAATTGGCGGCAGCTGCTGTTGTAGTTATCTGCTTAGCGTCCAACGCTGTGCCAAGGCCCGCTAATTTATCCGTAACGCTTTTAACGGTACTTTCACTCTCTACGAGTGATTTAGCGGCCTGTCCATCGCCAGCGCTTGCAGACAATGGAAGTTGCTCTACATTAGTTTTTAACAATAATTTTTGCGCACCATTTAGCATTTTCAATAAATCAACCGTATCATCATTCACACGGTTTTTATCTAAGCTACTTGCTGTTTTATTTTCACTACTTGATGGTGTGACAGGCACAGGCAGAATATGAGCATCATCTTTAGCTCTAGTGATAGCCGTTAATTTTTCGCCCTCAGGAGAACTTGGCACGGGTAACGTATGAGCACTGTCACTTGCGGTTAATTTGGTGAATAATTTACCCGCTAAAGCTTCATCATCTATCGGTAAAGGTACAGGTAAGGTATGAGCATCACCACTGGCTGTTAACTTAGTGATTAATTTACCCGCTAAAGCTTCATCATCGACCGGTAAAGGTACAGGTAAGGTATGAGCATCGTCACTTACTGTTAATTTAGTGATTAATTTACCCGCTAAAGCTTCATCATCGACCGGTAAAGGTACAGGTAAGATATGAGCATCATCACTGGTTTTTAATTTGGTGAATAATTTACCCGCTAAAGCTTCATCATCGACCGGTAAAGGCACAGGTAAGGTATGAGCATCACCACTGGTTTTTAATTTGGTGAATAATTTACCCGCTAAAGCTTCATCATCGACCGG
>CAXBNP010000047.1:0-22994 GCA_963977145.1 uncultured Colwellia sp. | reverse complement strand
CAAAGCGCAATGACCAGCCGGTTTGTGGTAAGTGTGGAAAACTTGTGCTTTCAATAAAACCTATTGTCGGTAGCGATAATAACTTTAACCGTTATGTTACAAATAATGGTTTGCCCGTCGTTGTCGACTTTTGGGCTTCATGGTGTGGGCCATGTAAGCAATTTGCCCCTACTTTTGAACAAGTTGCGGGTGAAATGTTTACTCAGGCATGTTTTGTCAAGTTAGATACTGAACATAATCAACATACTGGTGGTGTTTATAATATTCGTTCGATCCCTACGCTAATGATCTTTCATCACGGCAAAGAAATTGCGCGCATGTCTGGGGCTTTACCCAAAGCACAATTTGAACAATGGTTAGCGCAAAATTTACCTACTATTTAAATCCCCTATCACTGCTAATGGGCCGTATAAAACGTAAACTTAATTATAAAAAACTGCGTATTACTCTCGTTTTACTCTTATTACCAGATGGTTAAGTGAACTTTACTTAGCAGGTGTTGGCAAAATAAAGCGGGCTGCTTTTTGGTCATTGTTAGCCATATTGGAAAAGTCTGTCGATATTCAAACGTAACATAAGTTAACGGCTGAATATCAACGTTAAGGTTTTGTCTAGTGCTTACTTCGCCAACAAAGAGATAAAAAAGCTCATCTCTAAGGCTTTTTCTCTTAAACTTTTAAAACGTCCCGATGCACCGCCATGGCCGGCTTCCATATCAGTTTTGAATACCAACAGGTTATTATCGGTTTTAAATTCTCGCAGTTTTGCGACCCATTTCATCGGTTCAAAGTATTGCACTTGTGAATCGTGCAAGCCAGTGGTCACCAGAATATTAGGGTAGTGCTGCGCACTGATATTATCCATTGGCGAATACCCTAAAATAGTCTGGTACGCTTGTGCTTCGTTCGGGTTACCCCATTCGTCATATTCATTGGTGGTTAACGGTATGGTTTCATCAAGCATAGTCGTTAAGACATCTAAAAATGGCACATGCACGCCAATGCCTAAATATAGCTCAGGTGCTTGGTTGACCACTGCGCCCATTAATAAACCGCCAGCACTACCGCCTGAGGCAAATATTTTATCTTTAGCGCAATAGCCTTGCGCCACTAATGCTTTGGTAACGTCGATAAAGTCGTTAAAGCTATTTTGTTTATGGGCCATTTTACCGCCTTCATACCATGCTCTGCCAAGCATTTCTGAGCCACGAACATGGGCAATGACATAAACAAAACCTCGGTCGAGTAAGCTCAAGGTTTGACTGGAAAAATTAGGGTCTATGGTAATGCCATAAGCACCATAACCGTATTGCAGTAGGGGATTAGTGCCATCTTTTTTAAAACGATCACTACGGTATACCAGCGATACTGGCACTTCTACGCCATCACGCGCAGTAACAAATAAACGCTCTGATTGATAATGTTCTTTAGTAAACTCACCTAATACTTTTTGTTGTTTAAGTAACTTTCGCTCACCTGTGGCTAAGTCAAATTCAAATAAAGAACCTGGCGTGGTTAAGCTCGAATAATAGAGTCGCGCGATGGTACTTGTTGGCTCTGGGTTGTCACCCAGACATGCAAAATAGCAGGGGTCGTCAAATGATAACGGGTATTGCTGACCGGCATTTTGTCCGCTGGTCGTATGGACAATAAAACGAATTTGGCCATTTTCTCGTTCGGTGATCACGATGAAGTTGTGAAATAATTCAATGCCTTCAAGCAAGACATTGTTTCTGTGGGCAATGACTTCCTGCCAGTGACTTATATCACCAACCTGAGCAACACCGACTTTCATTAACTTAAAGTTCTTAGCTTGGTTGTTGGTGACAATATAAAAGAATTCCCCCATTTTATCCGGGTGATATTCATGTTGTTCTTGATAGGGCAGTAACTCAATAAACTCACCATCAGGCTCGTCAGCACTCAGTGCTAAATAATGCGTTGATTCAGTAGCGTGTAAACAAATATAAATTTGGCTATCATCTCTGCTTTTATCTAAGCTCATGTAAAAACTGTGATCGTCTTCTTGATAAACTAAAACATCGTCTGCTTGTGCTGTGCCTAATTTATGACGATAAACTTGCGTGCCTAACAAGGTCTCTAAATCTTTTTTGACATAAAAGACGGTTTGATTATCGTTAGCCCAAACAATTTGACCTTCGGTTTCAACGAGAACATCCGTTAAATATGCCTTGCTTGAATCAGCAGCTTGGTTTAAGTCTTTAAAGTTTATGCTGTAGATACGGCGACTATCGGTGTCTTCCGATATCGACATAATTTCATCATTTGGGCTTATCGATAAATCCCCTAGATCATAAAACTCATGGTCTTTAGCGCGCTCATTAACGTCTAGTAATAACGTTTTGTTGTCACCAGAAAAGCTCGTGGCGCGGTAATAGTTGGAAAATTCTTGTTCGCCATTAATTTCGCTGTGATACCAATATTTACCGTCTTTTGCGGGCACGGTATTATCGTCTTTAACGATACGTGCTTTAAGCTCTTTAAAAAGAGCTTCTTGCAATGGCTTTTGCTCAGCTAACATGACATCAGCATAGCTATTTTCATTATTCAGATGTGCCAATACTGCTTCATCATTGCGTTGGTCATCACGCATCCAATAATAATTATCGACACGTTGATGATCATGCATGGCCATTTTATGGGGAATTTTTTTCGCTATTGGCGCGGCAATGTTCTGGCTTGACGTATCTGACATAAGTGAAGGTGTTGGCACTAAGTGCTCCTAGTTAAATTGAAAACAAGAGAAAAAACTCAATGAACAAGTTTATCGAGCTTTTAACAATTAAGTTAGTGAATTATTGAAAAATATTAAGCGTTAATTTTTTAACCTAGGCTTTAGAACACTAGCATTGGTGGCAAAATTAAAGAAAAATTTGAAACATGCTTAGGCAAGTTGTGCTCTGTTTGCTAAGAGTCGTTCAATTTATAGAGCAAAGTAGTTTCATCGACTTGCTTTTATAAAACAACTTCGCTAAATTAAATCCGTTACGTATAAATAACTTAGATTAAATTTATGCTCAATAAGTATAATTTTTTGCTAAAAAGCAATTATTTTAATCCAGTAATCTTACATCACAAGGATAGTTAACATGTCAAAGTTTCTCATTGTGCTTACGGCACTCTTCATACTCGGTTGTTCATCAGTGTCTTTTAAGGAAATGGCAGTAAATGACATCCTTTCAAAAACCCAAAGGAATATGCATGTATGGGCGTCGACAGAGTTTGTGGTAAAAAGCACCGGCGTTGGTATTCATTCACACGATAAAGGCATCTGGTTTTTAAATTCTGCATATAGTTATAGATCATCAGAAAGTTTAAATGTCCGGCTTTCAACTCAGGTTGTAGAACAATTTAAACGACAGTATAAGATTGATGATATCGCTGAATTGCAGGGAAAAAAAATACACGTGGTAGGCACGGCAACACCTGAAAAATTCTGTCTAAAAATGGGCTGTCCGAAATCTCCAGGTATCGCGAGACCGACAATGTATATCCAAACCCAACTAAAAATTGAAGATTTAAGTAATATTAGGGTTTTATAATACATCGCTGATCATATTACCTGACTGAAACTAAAAGAAATGCGACTTTAACGAGTCGTTTTTTTTCGACTATCACTTCATTGCCAGCGTAATATTTAGAGCTTATAGCATCATTACACTTAGCTAACCGGCTAGCTAAATTTGCCTAGAGAATTCAGGTAATGACTTAAGTCAGCTATGAATCATTGCATTTTATAGCGAGAATATATTTGTTCAATAGTGCCATTTAAGGTTAAATCCTTAATTATTTCATCGACAAGGTTTTTTAGCTCTAGGTCTTTAAAGGCCATATGTGAATAGACCTGAGGCCATAAATAATGCACGGTAAAATCTGAATGGGCGACAGCTTTATAATTATCATAATGCTTATTATTTAAATCGTACCAAAAAATGTTGATATCACCGACTCTAATATCCTTTTGACCAGAAAGCATTAACAGTGTGGTTTCTTTAGCGTGCGCATACTCAGAATATTCGGGGTTTATTTGAGCCATCTGCTTAAATTCATCGCCAAGTAAATCTGTAGCTCCTTGGTATGCCGCAATAGATTTTCCTTGTAAGTCTGCTATCGTATTAATTGCTAAGTGCTTTGATTTTTTTGAAACCGCCACGTCTCTAAAACGAAATATTGGCGCTGATAAATAGACATTTACCTTAGCGCTAGGAAAAACATTACAAGCAACATCTATAGATTTGCTATAATTAATTTCATGCAAAATCCGATTATTGCTCATAAAGATGTATTCGACTTTGTATTGAGGTAATTGTTTGAATATCTCATCGATGATTTCAATAAAGATGCCTTTCTTGTCATGTTCAATAAAAAAAGGCGGGAAGTTACCAACACCTACTTTTAAAGTTTGCTCGGCTAATATTGTTGAAGAAAACACTAATAGCCATATGAAAGCAATATAGTTTATGATTTTTGACATTTAATATAACGACTAATAGACAATTAAATATGAGTATAGTCAAAACGTTCTAAAACGGTAAGAACAATGTCATTTTAGGGTTTATAAAATATACAGATGTTTACATTAGTTTATTTTATGAGGTTACTAGCGACATATTTATTGGGAGTTGTATTTTTTATCTCTGTAGTATTCGGGAAAAACGCGTTTCATAACGACTAAAAATCCAGCAATGAGTTGAACGGAAAATTTTTGATGTCAACCGAGATATTGCTACCCTTGGCGATAGAATAATCACTTTTTGCGCCTACGTTAGCAAAAAAGTTAGTATGCTTTACAATCAGTTCTCTAAAACTAAAGCAATTCAGTAAAAATCAGCGTAAATTTGTCCAGTGCCACATCTTTTTAGTGATCGTTCGTATGTTTCAAGGAGTTGATAATGAGAACAATAAAAAACAAGGTGAGTTTACATATAATGAACAGCCATAAAAGTTCACTACGCTGTGCCTTACTCATAATGTTTTTAACGCTAGGAGTAGGGTGTTCGTCTTCGAACGATAAGTTAGCTGAAGAAAACGTTGCTCATGAACAGCCTGTGTTGGGACCTTATGAAATTGCTGCCGAGCAAAATATTCCTAGTGTTGTTAGTTATCAAGCGCCCGAAGATTCGTTGCGCTTTATTAATGAGCCTATTTTTAAATTTAACGATATGATTTATCGTTATCTATTAAGCCCCTTAGCTAATGGCTACCAAGAAGTCGTGCCAGAACCGGTTGATAACAGTATTGGAAATTTCTTTTATAATTTACGTGAACCACTTTATGCGGTTAACCATTTGTTACAAGGTGAATTTTCAGCGTCGGGTAAAAGTATTACTCGCGTGTTAATAAATACCACTGTCGGCTTGCTGGGTTTATTTGATCCTGCTAATAGCATGATGGAACTCGAACGTAATAAAACAACTTTTGGTGATACACTTGCAAACTATGGCGTCGGACACGGCGCTTATATCGTTTTACCGTTACTGGGTCCGTCAGATTTACGTGACACCGCTTCACTAACCTTTAACTACTTTGCGCACCCGCTTAACTTTATCAATGACGACCAAGCGGCCACGCAATTGTTATTAGTCGATGGTATACAAGCGCAGGTGCCTATATTAGCTCAGTATCCCCGCGTATTAACTGACGTTGAAAATCCGTATGAGTTTGTGCGTAATTTATATATGCAAAATGTAGAAAGAGACGGTCAAGCACGTCGAAACGAAGTATTTAAAACTGAAAAACAAAAACAAGCAATAACTACTCCAGTTAATACCATTGATCCGGCAGTAGAATAATTATGTTTAAACAAAATACTAGAGTCTGGGCTTATATTACCTGTATTATTTTTGCGTCATTAACCGCTATATTTGCCTGGCAAGCAAAACACTTTGAAATAGATGCCTCGGCCGATACCTTGTTGGTAGATAATAATAAACATTACATTTTAACCCAACTGGCTGATCAACGTTATGGCTCAGAAGAGTTTATATTAATTGCCTTTAAGCCTAAGAACCTGCAGTTATTTTCAACAACTAATCTTAATGCGCTGTCTAAAATTGGCAGTGAAATAGCAAAAATACCTCGCGTTAAGCAGGTAAAGAGCATAGCTAATATGCCCATTTTTAGTGCGGCAGACGTAGTTTCCGCGGAGATGACAAACTTTACTTGGGAAAAACAAAAGTTTGATGAAAAAACCTTATCACTTAGCTTAAAAAAACATCCTTTATATGAAGGTTTGTTGATTAACAAAGAGCAAACGGCGTTGTCGCTGCAAGTTGTTTTTAAATCTGATGTAAAACTTGAGCAAATAAATCACGATATTATTGCTATAAAACGTCATTTACTTACTCGAGAGCTAGCTGAACAAGAACTTATCGCACTAGAAAAATTAAAGCAGCAACAACGAAAAATTAATAAGCAGTTAGAACAAACACGTATTGATGAAATTGAAAAAGTTCGGGCAGTGTTAAAGCCCTACAAAAAAGATGGTGACTTTTACTTAGGCGGCAATAATTTACTCTCTTATGAGTTAATTCAAATTATTGAAAGTGACTTAGTGCTCTTTGGTTCACTGATCATTTTGGTGGTTATCGTGCTGTTGTGGTTTTTGTTTAGACAATTAAGTTGGGTAATATTACCGATTGTTTGTTGTGCAACCAGCGTAGTGATGACCATTGGCTTATTGGCCGCACTTGATTTTAAAGTGACTGTTATATCAGCGAACGTATTTGCCCTACAAATCATTTTGTCGTTAGCCATGATCATTCACCTCATTGTGCACTATCAAGAACTGGTGCTAAAAAACAATGATTGGTCACATAAAAAACTAGTGCTAGCCACCATTAAACAAAAAATAAGACCCTGTTTTTATGCCGGCTTAACCACCACTATAGGCTTTGGTTCACTAATATTTAGTGGCGTGCAACCGGTTATTAGTTTTGGTTGGATGATGGTTGTTGCTATGTTGGTAAGCTTTATTGTCAGTTTAGTTTTTTTTCCCGCATTACTGCTGGCCATATTTAGTAAGCAAGCATTTGTTAAGCAGCACCAGAAAATTGAAGCTGCGATGACCTCGACGGCAAGCTTTGTTAAAAACCAACCTAAAAAAATCATTTTCATTTCAGCGTTAATCACCATTGTTGGTGGGCTAGGCTGTTTAAAACTAAGTGCTGAGAATAGCTTTTTAAATTACTTTAGTGAATCAACCGATGTTCGAAAAGAACTGACCTTTATTGATCAAGAATTTGGTGGCTCGACACCATTTGATCTGTTATTCGATATTCCAGATGACCAGAAAAAACCTGGCTTAGTGATTTCAGCAAGTACGGTACAAACGGTTACCGCTATTCAAAATATGCTTGCTGAACAGCAAGCTATCGGCGCTATCACGTCAATAGCAGATTTTACTAAAATAGCCCAAGTGGTCAATGGTAAACCGCTTACTGAGTATGAGTTAACGGCACTTTACAAAAGTTTACAACCAAATTTACAACAGGAACTTTTTGGTGCTTATTTTTCCGAAAAAGATAATCAGCTACGAATTACTATGCGTGTGCAAGACAGCACTAAAGACTTAAACCGAGCTGATTTATTAGCAACAATTCATCAAGAGTTATTATTGATGGGAATTGAAAAGCAAGACTATACACTTACCGGGTTATTTATTCTTTATCAAGACGTATTATCGCGTTTGGTAGACTCACAAGTACTGACCATACTCATTGTTTATGGCGCAATGGCAATAACACTAATGATTATCTTTTCGTCATTTAAAGTCGCCTGGATTGCCTTAGTACCTAATTTAATTACGACACTAGTGATTATGGGCGTATTGGGGATTTTTTCAATTCCATTAGATCTCATGACCATTACTATTGCGGCTGTTGCTATGGGGATTTCAATGGATGACACTATTCATTACATACATAGATATTTGGCAGAGATTAAGCTAAGTCAAAACAGTAGTAAAGAGTGGGTTAAACGCACTAATTTATCGGTTGGCTATGCCCTAATATATACAACTACCGTGATCGTTATCGGTTTCGGTACCTTAGTATTTTCAAACTTTGTCCCAAGCATGTTATTCGGCTTACTGACCAGTGTTGCTATGATCGTGGCCTTAGTTACCGATATAACCACACTGCCAGTATTATTGCAGAAATATTTAACTAAAAGTGATGTTAAGTAAGCAAAGCCACCTTTAGCTTGGTATTTTAGTGGCTTTAAATAAAGCTCATTTAATGAAATAAATGAGCTTTATTTTTTAGATTAATTACCAACGATAGTAATATATTGAAGTGGACTTTTATCAGCATAAAGTTGTCATTTTCGCTGTTAACTACCTTGGTTTTTTGTCAAATGCAAAAAGAGCCCAAGCGATGCAAGTAAAACCGCGGTACTAGTAATAATGGCCACTGGGTAATACAGATTTCCGGCCAAATCGAGTTGACTGTATTTTATCACCATAATTAACCCTTCAATAGCAAGTGCAATACAAACGGTACCAATAAATCGTGGAATTGTTCTTCTTATGCTGGCAATAACATCTTCTGATTCAGCACGGTTGGTATATTCTTGATTAATCACCAGTGCAAGTTCAAAAACCGCCAAGGCAATAATACTGGTATTAATGCTGCTTAAAAATATTTGCATAATATCCGCACCGTTGATTATACCTTGGTAAATGGTATTGAAAATCGAAAAGATAATAGCAGCAGCTAAGCTAAAGAAAATCAAAGTAAAGACTTTGGCAAAGACGTTTTTTACCGTGATTATTGTTATTGATGACATAGATTTTTCCTAAATACAAAGGTTTAAAATTGCTTAGGTGTGGTTATACAGTATTTGTGAACTTCGTCATTATCTTTTTAGCAAATGTCAGCGAGATATGACTAATTTTTTGAATTAATTAAATTAAAGCCATATTTCTTGCTCGGTGGCTAAAAGATTAGCATCAGCAGGGGCTAGGATTAGCGCCAACTTTATCATAATTTTAGCTTGTTCAATATCGCCGTTTTTAAACAGCGCATAGGCGTAATTATTTAAATAATCACTTTCATTTTTTCCAAAACTGAAGCCTTGCTCAAACCAGTAAATTGCTTGGTTAAATGGTTTACCGGTAGTGATACTTTGTTCGAAATAGTAATTAGCCAAGAGAAAGTAACTTAACCAGTTTTCAGGCCAGATTTTAATCGCTTGTTGCAAGTAAGGTATCGCAGTAGGGCCTTTACCTATAGAAATTAAATCTTGTGCTGCACTGATATAGGTAAAGTCATCTAAGTTGGATATGTTTTGACTTGGCGTTAATGCAACGACAAACCAAAATTTAGCGCGTTGCCAAGTGCGTTCAAATACTTTCATCGCGACACGACGATTTTTAATATCTGCAGAATGTAAAATGAACTCTTGGCTTGCTAAATCATAGCCTTTTACAACTGAATAATGCCAAAGCGGATACCAAGACAGTCCTAAATTTTGTAAAACAATAACGGGAATGTTTTGATTTATTAATTGTATTAGTTGCACTAAAGAACCACGACTTGAATAGGCAAGAAAATTTTCTTGTCTGATAGCGGCTACCATTTCTAACTGCAAACTACCTTTTCTTTTCGGAATAAATAACTGCGGAGCAATACTTTCAGGTGATTTTTTTACGCCGTTGTATTCAAAAATTTCGGCTAGGGTGGTGGGGCCACAGTAAAATTCTTGCTGCGAATAAAACGGCACGCCTTGAATATTTGCCGTTAAAGCAACATTTTTTGGTGGCTGTTCTATTAACCTTAAGGTTTGTGGCGGTGTAGAACATCCAATGAGTAAATAAAGGCTAGCAATTAAGCCAACCTTTATCATTCGTTTAATGATTAGATAGGGTCGATAAAAGAATAAGCATCGGTGATACCTAATAAATCAAGTACAGCAACGACAATTAATACGGTAAATATTGTACCAACAATACCACTACCCGCTGGTGCATCATTAATTTGCATGTTCAGCTGAGCAAGTTCTGCATTGGTTAAATGGTTAATGCGGTTTTTTGCATCTGCCGAGGTAACGCCTAAGGCAACTAATTGCTGTTGTACTTCTGCACTATCAACCATAGATAATATTTGTTGCTTAGTGATTGCACTTCGCTGTTGCTCAATAACAGCCGCAGAACTAACATTGCCTGCCATTGATGTTATTGGTAACGAACAAGTAAGTAGCGCTGCAAATATCATGAATATATTTTTCATTGGTTTTCCTTATGAATCTAGCGTGTTAAGTTCAGAATACTAGGTGAACTAAATTAGTTTCGCCAAATGAGCGATTATTTAATTCTCTTGGTAGATAACAATATTTTTCATTTTAAAGAGTAACAGCCAGTCACGGTAGTAGCTAGTTATTATTTTATATATCAAGGTCTCAGCGACTTTCGCTTTCTATGCCGGCTTTGAGCAAGGTTTACCGTCAGCTAAATTCAAGGTAGATAAAATGGCATGCTCATTGATATGACAAATAGGCTTGTGCTAGCCAAGTCTTTATTTGATTTTTCCTTACCGCAACAAGATAAAAAATTGAATGAAACTGGTATAATCTTATTGATTGAACGTATTTTTTATCTTGTTCAATTTTACAGTCACCTAATTATTTGGAAAATATAAATCATGCGAGTAGCCGTTACTCAGTTTGCCAGCTCTTCAAATTTTGTAGAAAACCTAGCCACTTGTCTTCGTATGATCAATGAAACTATGGTGTGCAAGCCATCATTAATTGTCTTGCCTGAGTTTTGTAATACCCAGCCATACTACCAGGATCATAATCAGGCATGGCACGACGCCTTAGCTATTAATGGCGACTTTTTACAAAAAATCGCACAGCAAGCAAAAAATAATAACTGTTACATCCTGATCAATATTACCTTACGTCAAGACCTTAAACGCGACCATCAAAATGGCGCAATAAAATCAAATATCAGTATAAGTTCTTGCCTGTTTTCGCCACTTGGCAAACTAATGCAACAAACGGATAAACAAACATTAACAGCTAGTGAGGAAGCGTTTTTTATTTGCACTAATAAAGCTTCTGAGCCGATAAAAACGTCGTTTGGCAAACTTGGCGTTTTACTGGGCAATGATGATGTTAGCTTTGAAGCGTCACGCGCGTTTGCCTTAGATGGCGCACAATTGTTGTGTCATTCGCTAAACTCAATAGCATTAGAACATAGTGATTTACATCAACCGGCACGAGCGTGCGAAAACAACCTATTCTTAGCGTCGGCCAATAAAATTGGCTCGTTAATAACAACTGAGCAACATCAAGATGTCAAAGCAGAAAAATCACCAGAAAAAAACTCAGCTGATTTAGCAAAAAGTATCGTCCCAAATAAGTATCTTGTTGGTATTGGTCAAAGCCAAATTGTAGCGCCTGATGGTAAGGTGTTAGCAAAATTAAATCATAATGATGAAGGTTTTGTTTTCGCCGATATTAACTTAGCTGGGGTAGGGCTAGTTAATAAATGCCGCCCTGATGGTACCGAAATAATGCAGCAGCGTCGTGGCCAATTTTATCAAAAGTATGCCCCGTATAAGCAGCAGGTGCTTCCGGCTGGTCAAACACTGGTTCATCACAAGGTGCCTGAAACCGCCAATGTCGCCATATTCGCAACCTACAAATCGAATCAACAAGCTATTGACGATGTCTGTCATTATATTGAAAACAACCTCAGTGACATCATCCAATTACCCGAGCTATTCTTCGTTGCCGATAAAACCATCACTAATAGTCCTGAGAGCTTAAGTCAAATAGCCGGCTTATGTACTGAGCTGGTCAAACAAATCAGCGCCGTCCTGAGACCTTTTCAATATGTTTGCACCAGTTTAGTGATTGACGGCGTTCATCAGGCGGTACTGATAAGTGAAAAAGGCCTATTGGCAACACAACAACAATTACACTTTTGCCAAAGATATCAATGGACTACTTTAGGTGATGAAATAAATATTATTACCTTACCGTTAGAGCAAGGCGTCGTTAAGCTGGCCATGCTAACCGCCGACGACGCTAACATACCTGAAATTGTTAAGCTTGTAGCGTTAAATAGTATTCAAATATTGCTGGTACCTTTTGATATTCAAGATCCCAGTGAAGTTCAATTCAGCCTATTATCTCGCGCCGCTGAGCATAGAATTTGCATCGTTGCGGCCAGTAGGGAGAAAAGTTTTGCTATTCATTCAGTTGCTAAGAACAGCAATACTGAGAACAAGAACAAGATAAAGCAACAAAAATCGACTGGACTCATTGCCAATTTAAGTACTGAATTGTCCTTATCGAACCAATTTGAGTCTGGTAAATTTAATGGCTATATCAATAAACCTTTGATCAAGCATCAGCATGGTAAAATCACCAAAGCGGTTATTTATCCTGAGGCGGCTGTAAATAAAGTTATTGTTAGCACGATATGAACTAGTCTTGTCATTAAAAGCAAGATATTGTCACAGGGCTAAGGAGTTAGCAATAAATTGAACCAATTAACTGAAAAATCTATAGCTTGCCCATACTGTGGTGAGGTCATTAACGTGTTAATTGACTCATCAGACACCGAGCAACAGTATATTGAAGATTGCCAAGTTTGTTGTCAGCCAATAAATTTCTTAATTTCTCAAGCTGAGAATGGCGAATTAAGCGTTAGTGTATTTAGTGACGATGAAACATTTTAATTGCACGTCAAGGGATTGTTCTCTTAGAAAATAATGAGTAGTTTGCCAGCTTTTATTAATTGTTAAAGCGACAGTTTTTTTGTTTGAACAGAGTGTAGTTTTAACGCTATGCTACAGAATATCTGGTCAATAGTAGGCCTTACTGTCAGGAAATAAAATGATTTTTGATGTTGCAAGCTTAGCAGGCCAAGAAAAATATCGTCTACTAAATGGTGGGGTTACACCGAGACCAATCGCATGGATCAGCACACGTTCACACGATAATATCGATAACTTAGCGCCTTATTCATTTTTTACTGTCGCTAGTTGCGACCCTCCGGTGCTGCTTTATACCCAGGTAACACAAAGAAGCGGTATTGATAAAGATACTTTACAGAATTTAATCGCAACCGGTGAATGTGTTGTCAATATTGTAAATACACCATTATTAGAAAAAATGAATCAAACTAGCGCAAGCCTGAACATTAATGAAAGCGAGTTTGATTTTGCCAAGGTTGAAAAGTGCGCAAGTCATCAGGTAAAACCTAGGTCAGTTAAAGGCTCTCCAGTGCGTTATGAGTGTACGTTAAGAGACGTTATTCCTATTAGTGACTTGCCAACCGGTGGTCGTGTTATTCTTCTAGATGTAAAGTCTGTTTATGTTCGAGATGACTTGTATGTAGATGGTAACATTAACCAGCAAGCAATTGATTCGGTTGGTAAAATGGGTGGCAACGACTTTAGTTTAAACACTAAAAACATAAGCCTTAATCGCCCGTAAAGACGATTTACTATTAAATTTATACAAAAATTTCGGAAAAAACCAGAGTATTATATGAATCAAAAACTTATCAAATACGGTTTTACTGTTGCCGCATTAATGAATTTCAGCGTAATTATATTTTCGCGTGGCTTTACCAATGTCGCGATTAATGATGCTGACCCGGTCGTTATGTCCAATTTTGGTCTGCTGATGATTGTAATTTGGGGTTTAGCTTATCTTGCTGTAGCAGGTGTCACTGCAAATATAAAATGGCTTGTCGCTACATTTGCGTTGGAAAAGTTAATTTATGCAGTGATTTGGCTTATCTGGCTTTCAAAAAACAGTTTAGCTGAAGTTTATTCTACAGATATTTTTGCCGGTATTTTTTATAGTATTTATGGCGTAAATGATCTGTTATTTATGCTGTTTTTTAGTTATGTCTTCTTTACTGATAATGAAAATGTTAATAGCTAATTTAGCTTTAATAAAGACTAGCATGGCTTTGGTGTTTATATAAAATACTTGGTAACAAACAGGGTGCGAGCGCTAGGGGTTTATTTTGTTGCTTAGGCTTTTATTCGCCATAGCAACAAAATAGCCTCTAGCAATTATCACCGTTAAAATGCCACCAAGTACTAATGCTGAAGATTCAATTAATCGTAGCGTAACCAATTCACCGGTAAATATAACGCCGCCAATTGCCGCAATAATAGGCACAAATAACTGCACAACCGCAGCTTGGCTAACGGACAGTCCTGTCAGCGCAATATACCAAACAAAGTAACCAATGCCCGAGGCAATAGCGCCTGAAAATACCGCCAGTACCACTCCCTGCGACGTTATGTGTGAATTATTTAAACCAAAAACAAATAACACCAATAAAAAAGGCAAAGTACGCATGAAATTATAACTGGTGTCAGCCAATGGATTTTTTGATGTTCGTCCCAATAAGGTATAAAACGCCCAAGCCATACCGGAAACACTCATCAATATAAAGCCGATAAGTGATGGCGTGCTCAAACTAGGAGTAATCAAATAAACAAAACCGCTAAAGGCTATGGCTAACCCTAGCCATTCTGACCAATGTAACTTATTACCTGAAATAACGCTGGTTATAATCATGGTTATTTGCACTGCGCCAAATAAGACTAATGCACCTGTGCCTGTATCTAACGATATATAACCAAACGAAAAAGCGCTGGCATAAATAAATAACATAATGGCGGCGAGCCAACTACCTTTGGCCTTAGATGTTATTTTTTGCTGTTCAGCTTTATTGCTTAGTATTATTGCTAACAATATCACGATGCCAGAAAGTAGCCGTATAACGGTAAAACTAGCCGCATCAATCAAATTTTCATCTAGTGCTACTCGACATAGCACTGAATTAGCGGCAAAGGCGAGCAGTGCGAATAGGGTACTGAGAAAAATTTTTACATTATTTTTGCGCAAAATAAAAAAACACCTGTTGGTAATGACTTATAGCGGCAGCTAAATTATGGATATTGATTTCGGCAACGTTAGATTGAGGTGATTTAGCTATAGAGTAGATAATTATAAGCAGAGTCTTTCAATAAACAAGCTAAATAAAGCCAATATAAAGCAAGTTTTTATTGGCAGCGTTAATTGTTTAGCTTTCGGCAGAATATCCTTTAATGAGTTAATGCCTGCCCTAAATGGTTTGTTCTAACGTCCGATAGCAAAGGAGCAGGCACCATTATATTAATTTAGTGTAATACTTATGATATCTTTTTAGCCAAATCTTGAGCAAGACCACACATGGTTAACGTGGGATTCCAAGAGCCTGATGTTGGAAATAGCGATGCTCCGGTCAAATAGACGTTTTTTACCCCATGAGGCTTATAATCCAAACCTACGACAGATGTTGCAGGATTTACTCCTATCCATAACTGCGAGGCTTCATGGACAATTATATTCAAGCGAATTTGGCCTTGAGGCGGCTTATCTTCAGTCCAATATCCGGTGCCATCCGGATTATCCACCCAATATTCTATGGCAGGTGTTTTGCTATCACGAGTCACTAACGCTTTGATAGTTTGATAGGTCGCAATGTCTAAGACATCCCAAAGTTTTTTATCCTCATCACCTAAAACTAATTGTAAAGCAATATTCGTGGTCACATCCTTACCTTGATTTCTTTTAATCCAATTGTCATTATTCTTTTCATTAATCTCGCCAAGCGTTGCACAGACTAGAACAACATAATCTTCTGAGCCTTTTAATTGCGCCATAGTCGGCGCTGCCGCGGCATCTGGACACTCTCTTGCCGTTGTGACCTTATCGTTAACTGGATTTTTCTGCGAGAATACACTGGCTTGAACATGATATTGATAACCTGCGTCGTCTTTACCATCAAGGTAAACGGCGCCGATTTCTAAGTCCGACAAATTAGTAAAAGCGCTGCGATGTACACGAGCGGTGATATGAGACATAAAATGCCCTGTATAACGTTGGCCAGCATTTGGTATTTTATCGCCAAAGGAGTTGATCAGTAATGTAGCCGGTGGGATTGCCCCCATTGCCAGCACTATTTTCGCATCGCCAACATTCAAACTGCCACGGCTAGTTTGAATAGCAATGACTGTACCTTCGTCATCGTGTAATAATTGTTCAACTACACATTGATCAACAATTTTCAATTCGCTGCCATCCTTAGCAATGGCAAGTTCTTTTTGCTGTTGCTGAATATTCAGTAATGTACCAACGGTTGAATACTTATAAAATTTCACGGTTTTCCATGTTGGATCTGCAACGGAAATAGGGGCGGGAAAGGCGTTTTCTGCGGACGGTACGTACTGTTTAAAATTCTTAGCGGTATTACAGTCTAACTGATGTTGCAAATTGCCATATACACCATCATTAATTTTATCCATAGTGGTGACATGTAAAAATTCTTTCGCGCCTTGCCAAAAGCCTTTTTGTAAGGTCACGTCGATCAGTTCTTTGGGCCAATCACGCATCAAGTCGGGTGTTGGCGATGGGCTCCATGCACTCCAATAAGTAGAGCGACCGCCTACGACTGGAATATAGCCCGCTTGAAAAAAACTAGGCTTGGAGGTTAACATTTTTGTTGTTCTAGACCACGGATAAGTGGTGGGTGGTGACCCCGAGGTATTAGCAAAAGCTAATGGTAGCATTTGATAATGGACCGGCAACCAAAAACCGCCACGTTCCAGTATTAGAATTTTAGCTTTAGGGTTTTCTTTATAAGCCTGCTCAATAAAGGCAACACCGGTAGGGCCAGTGCCAATGACAATAAAATCAAAGCTTTCACTAACAATTTTTTGCCAATCACATGCCGATGCAAAAAAAGCATGACCGGCAATATCGTCAGCATTGGGGCTCTGTGGTCCAGGAACCGGATAGCCTTGAGACTCGCCAGAAGGTTTAGGATAAAGACCCTGATAAAATTTTGAGTAATTGAATGACATTGAATATTTCCTTTTCAAATCGAATTAATGTCCGCCAAAATCAGCAAGAGATGCACTGAGTAATGTTACAGGTACACAGCGGTATTATTATCTATTGGTGCTTGAACGCTAATTTTTCTATAGTGGCATCACCATTGATAAATTGCCGTAGCCGACGAGTAAAGTATTCACATAATTAGAACCAAGTTATTTAATAAAAGCAGAAGCAAACCCCTACGCTTGGTATTTATCTAAAAAATGACAAAGACCAGCGTAGGATGATCAACTTTTATATTTATACTTATACTAATTTAACTATGGCTGGTTCGCCTTCATTGCGGCTTGCCACATTGGGATGGCTTTAAACGCAGTGACCATATCGTAATCGAGCGCAACTGGCATTTTTCCATCAGAGGTTTGAGGGCCTAGCGCGGTAGTGCCGCTATGACTCTGAAACCTTTCCATCCACAATGATCCTCCTGGCTCTGATAGAACCAGAGGTGCGGCATTAGCATCACCAGATAACGGTGGCGCTAAGGTTTGTGGTGGATAAGTTGAGGTAGGTAATAAAAATGATGTCATGGGATATTGCGCGCTACTGTGGCACGCAAGGCAGCCAGTACTTGCAATGCCCTTGTGATAATACTTTCCGCCAGTCCAGGCCGGTGTTACTACGGCGCCATCATTAGGACCGGATAAACGACCATCCCAACCCAATGTAGAACGCGCATAAGTAGGGCTTTTAAGGTTGATCCAGTTTTCAGTTAGTGCCGGATTAACGGTAACTGGTGGCGTCAAAGCTTCTGGCTTTAGATTTACAACATTGGGGTTTCCGCCCCATGTCGCGCCCAAAGGTATCATTTTATCCCAAGCATCTTTGCCTTTTGCACCTTTATCATATACCAAGGTCGCAAACACCCAACCGGTATCAGGCGAGGCAACACTATCTTTTACTATCAGATCAAATTGCATTAAATAAAGATTGGTCAGCACCGGTGTACTAGTATCTCCTTTAGAGCCATTGTTTTTACACTTTGACTGTGCGGTGGCCGAGCCATTATTAACATTAACCGGTGCATAAATTTGCCAAACAGCAGCGTTGTCCATCGGAGCCCAATCAGCACCACAAGCGGTAACAAAAGCATATTTAACAATAACGCTTCCTTCTGCGTATTGTGTTGATTCTTTTGTAATTGTAGGAGACATCGCACTTTGTTTGTCACGTCCCCAAATATTACCTAAAGTAGTTGCAGCGCGCTTATCGTAAAGCACATAAACATAAGTTGTCAGATCTAGCGTTTGTTCTGTTAAGGTACCGGCCGGAAATCCCGATCCAACATAAGCTCCATGAATGGGTTCACGCTCGGTTCCTAGCCAAATAGATTGATACCAATTTTTATTATTACCTGCCGACTTATCAAACAGTATTTTTCGCATATCATCAGCAACATAGTCCTTTATTGCCTGTACATATTGCATCGCATTTTGTTGAGTAATAAGTCCTTTTTGGGTAACTTTTTCCCAAGGGTACTGTTTGGCTCGAGGTGGTAAAACTGAGGGATAATTATGGTTTAGCTCAAAGAATGAGCCTTTATAGTTTTCTGGTTTTGGTAACGCTGAATTTTCAAACGGATGAATAGGTGATTTGCTTTCTGCCAAATGCTCTGCTGTTAATGTTAAAAAAGGGCTTTTTCCTGCTGCTTCCTTCAAGCTCATTTGAGTAGAGTCGTCAGCAAGTCCCATCGGCGAAAAGTAAAAAATAAAGCTAAGGCTTAAATATTTCAGGGCGACGTTTTTCATAGGTATTCCTTGTTAATAATAACTTAATCCATAATGACGTATACCAACACATGCCTTAACTAAAATATTCGGAACACTATGACCGAAAAAAACAACCTTAGCTACAGGAAAAATGTTATATATTTTTTGTTCTAAATGTCAAAAAAAGGATGCTTTATAAAGGGGGGGAGCTTTATAGGAATGCTATGAACTATAATCCTTTACAGACGTTTATCTCTAAACGTAATCATCCTTGGTTGATCATATAGCCTGATATTTAGGCAGCTATACCTATTGAAGTTAGCACACAGTTTTAAATATAGAAAGGTAGATAAAGATCTGAACAACTTTGCTCATAGCATCAACTTTTCAGTGCTTTCTCAATAGTCTTTGCTTCTAACGCTATAAGTGGCAAACATGCTAGCGTTTATAATGAGGTAACTAATAAGTAACCCCATTATTTTTTTTGATTTAATGTCCGTAACGACAAGGTAATAGGGTAGTGATCCGAGGATTGAATATTGCTATGGACATGCACATCGACTAACGCTAATCCACGATAGTAAATATGGTCAAGATGTTGAAATAAGTGATTTAGCCTAGGTTGGCGGACCATTTTTACTTCTTTTAACGAAAATGACATGGCAAGTCTATGAAAATACTTTAATCTTTTGCTATTCCAAGTATTAAAATCACCCGCTAATAATATCGGTCCTTCATGATGTTTTAGGGTGTGGAAAACTTGTTCTAGGTGAGCGCTGAATTTTTTAAAAGTGACAAAGTTAATAAGGTGACTATTTACCACCAACAAAGATTGCCCTTGGCAATGTAATGGGTAATAGGTTGCTAGCGACATTTTTTTTGTTTTTGAAATCGGTTCGCTGTGTGTTGACGCAGAAAAATAATGTTTTTTTGTCGCTACAATAGCGCCAGTTTTTACGCCGGTTTCTATCTTAGTTTTTATGCTGCTAAAGCTTCGCGCCATAATCCACTGATGTTGTTCGGATTGTTTAAAATGCCAGTCGAATGGCGAATTTACGATAGCTTCCTGTAAGAGAATTAAATCTTTGTTCGCCATCAGTGTGATGAAATCTTCCTGCCATCCCTTTCTCCGGCATTTAAAAACATTCCACAGTAATACCTCGATGGTTGGTCCTAGCACCTGTTTCGAAGCGCGACCCATAATTTTCAAGGATTCAATGGTGTTATAGCGACTTTTTAACATCGATGTATTAGCCTTTATTAAAAAATTATCAACCTAAAGTGTTTGGATAACATTACAAATAGGGCGAGAATAAACGAAACAAGTTGTTGCGAATCTTTTTGTAGGTGGGTATAGCATTAATTTCCCCCACTAGAACAGGGCTAGAGTTTTGTTTTTTCAAGAGAAATAATTCTGTTAGCTTAGTATTAAGTTCGGTATCAAAACACTCTAAGTTTATTTCGAAATTAAATTCAAGGCTTCTAGCATCCCAGTTGGTGGAGCCAATAAATGACCAGATGTCGTCAATAATGACAATTTTACTGTGATCAAAGGGCCTTTTGTTTTTGTATATCCGTATACCGTGCTCTAGTATTCTTGAATAATTCGCTGCCATTACCCAGTCGACAAAGAGAATGTTACTGTGTTGGGGCACAATTATTTCGATTGACACACCGCGCAATGCCGCTGCGTGCAGCGAAGTCATTAATGTTTGGTCTGGGATAAAATAAGGCGTCATAATTTTTACGCTTGTTTGTGCGCTAACTAAGGCATTAATTAATATCCACCGTATTCTATTATGGTGTTCATCTGGACCATCTTGAATTACACGGGCAACCACAGATGTGGCACTTTTTTGCTCCACCGTGCTTGCACTTGTCTCTACACTATAGCGGGGGAATTGAATTAACTCTTGGGTCGCGAAAAACCAATCCTCAATAAAAACCTGACTAATCTGGTCAATTACCGGTCCTGTGACTTTAAAGTGAATGTCATCAATCGGGTGAACTGCAGATTTAATCAGATTATTCTGACTCACATTCATGCCACCTATATAAGCTACTTCACCATCCACACAGAGTATTTTTCGGTGATTTCTTAAGTTAATAAAGCGAATACTGCTAAATGAAATAGCGGGCAGAAAACGGGCGGTTTTCACACCTAATATTTTTAACGCTCGATCTGATTTGTGCCAACTATATCCAATACCAACGCCATCCAGTAAGACATTGACAATAACACCGCGTTGATGTGCCTTAGCTAACGCATCGACAAATTGGCGTCCAAGTGAGTCATAGGCAAATATATAACTCGATAAGACAATATAATGCTTGGCATTATTAATTGATTGAATCATTGCTGGGTAGGCCATATCGCCATTAATAAGTGCTTCAACCTTGTTATTTGCAAGGAAATTAACTGGATGAATGTTATAGCCCGCTTTAATGGCGGAATGCCAGTGTTTAGGGAGTTGATGAAACGCTATGCTGGTGTTTTGCTGACGTAGATCTTTTTTGAGTTCTTGAGGATGTTTTTTCTGCGCTAAACGCTTAATGCGATTTATGCCAAACAACCAATAAAACAGGCTACCAACAACAGGTGAAAATATAACTAGGCCAATCCAGGCGAGTGACGTACGTTCGTTTTCTTTGAACAGAAGTACATGTACCGATGTCAGAAGAGATAAGCTAAGATGGAAAATGATTATGATGGTTACCCAATGAATGGTCAGCCAATGAACCAGTGCCTGTATTAATTGCATAAAAAATCAACTTACATAATGTCTAGCTACAACAGCTATTAAATTAATAATGGAAAACAAAAGTGCTTAAAGATTACTACAACGCGATTGAAAGCTATCTAATGGCAACGATTGATGGCAACTTCATATTCTTAACTATCGTGATAACCACTTCGATTTCAATCACTTATTTTATAGTGATAAGCTACATCGTTACACAGCTGGATACACAATACTTTCTTCATCACAAAAACCCTGATGATGTCGCGGGAAAAAAGCCGCTATTTAAATCACAGACTAGCATGGCACACTTTGCTGTTAACGTCGTAAAAATTATTATTGGCATATGCTTGTTGATGGCTGGGCTAGTGATGTTAGTTTTACCCGGTCAAGGATTAATCACCATGTTAATTGGTTTGAGCTTGATGCCTTTTCCAGGTAAACAAAGGCTTGAAAATAATATTTTAGCGCGCCAATCGGTAAGATATTCCTTAAACTGGATTCGAAAAAAAGCCAATAAAACGCCTTTTATCTTTGATTAAAGCAATAGAGAAAGATATTTATTTGGCATAGTGTGCCTTACCAGCGAAGCGTTAAGTAAGTGCTAAGTTCATGATCAGAGTTAAAAGTATAATAATAAACGCGGTTAAGTTTGCATAGCTTCAGTTAACTAGTTTTACCATTTCATTTGTCAAAGAATCAGCAATTGTGGCGCTGGTTATTGTTGTCATTTGTCCGTATAACAGATATTCACCCAGCCATGAACCACAGTTTATTGACAATATATTGGGGTTAGGGTGAGTAGGGATGAAGCAACAGAAAGCTAGAAGAATAACAAAATGGCACCGATTGTTGCCTTGTCTAACAAAAAAGGAGTGATGACTTTGCTATGTGTTACACAACAACAAAAACTTAACTGCATTGACAATGTAGGATGACGTTTAGGCCTTTATATTTAAGATACATAAATTTAAGGTACAAAAATACAACCGCAGTTTTCGCTTTAAATAAATTACCGTGCGTTAACAAATAGCCGCTACAAGCCATTAAAAATGAAAACCTAGTGGTTATGCGTTACCAAAAGAAGAGAAATAAATTATTGCTGAACCTTTAAAAAATAGAATGCAGATAATAAAATGACAAGTCGTGATATATGCTTGCTGATTAGATCTGCCAGATAAAAATTAGCTTAGTTTCCCTAATAATTGAAAAGCATAACAGCTGTCAAAATTGACATTAATTGATGATCGGGTATCCAATAGTATTAAGTTAATATAAAACCAGCAAATAATTGCAAAGGTTTTATCTGGGCAAACTAAATTGGGTAGCAATTTTAAACTTTACATTCTGACAGTGATGACAAGACAAGCCCCCTAACCACGCACAAAGCCCACTATGTCCGATACTCTTCAGTATTGGACATAGTAGGTATAATGCTTTAGACTGGCGTCTTGTGAATCTTCTTAGCTAGAATTCAAATACAATGTTATTAAATAAGCCTGTTCCTTTATTTCCACCATACCTAGATCTATGTGATTTCGATTTAGAAGATTATCCTGAGTTAAACAAATTGTTCGCATCAAACGAAGCTTGGTGGCTTGAGCAATTTA
>CAXBNP010000046.1:0-23372 GCA_963977145.1 uncultured Colwellia sp. | reverse complement strand
CGTGAAATTTGTTAAATTTTAGGCAAAAAAAAGCGTTTACCTAAATAAGTAAACGCATTATAAAAACATAAACACTAAGGGAAATAAAACTCTCGTATAGTAAGAGTGGTTGTTTACCGTTAAGTTCAAATCTTTTGCATTTTTATTTTAATTATTTGTGATTATCTATTGTTCTAGTTTTTTATTATTGATTATTAAGAAAATAATTTGATATTTGGTTAACTTGTCCACACGTTATAATAAAGCTTATAGAGTATCATTTATGTTGTTGTCTTATTTACTACCGGTGTTCATTGGTTTATTACTGATTGCTTATGTGGCTGGAAAACCCCATTGGTTAGATTACAAACGTCGATTAATTAAAGCTAAACCCTTTAAGAAACAGTGGCGAAAAATTATTCAGCAAAGGGTGCCCTATTTTAGGCAAATGCCAGCAGATTTGCAGTTGCAATTAAAACAACACATTCAAGTGTTTTTAACAGAAAAAGAATTTGTTGGCTGTAACGGCGTAGTCATTACCGATGAGATACGAATCACCATAGCGGCACAAGCTTGCTTGTTATTACTCAATCGAAAAACACATTATTACCCTAAGCTAAGAACAATATTGGTTTACCCTAGTGCTTTTGTTAAACAACAGCAAACCCGCAGTGGTGACGGGGTTTATTTTACGCAAAAAATGGTCTTAGCGGGAGAGTCTTGGGATTTTGGTAAAATAGTGTTGTCGTGGCAAGATACTATCAAGGGTGCAGAAATTCCTGATGATGGCCGCAATGTTGTCATCCATGAATTTGCGCATCAGTTAGACCAAGAAGATGGCAGCGCCAATGGTGCACCGATATTAACCGCAGGGCAAAGCTACCAGTGCTGGTCAGAAATTTTTTCAAAACAATTTCAAATACTACAAAAACAAGCCACTGCAGGAGCACCGTCACTGTTTGATTATTATGGTGCAACAAACCCTGCGGAGTTTTTTGCCGTGGCTAGTGAAGTTTTTTTTGAGCAATCAAAGCAATTTAGTCATCAACACCCTAAGCTTTATCAACAGCTAACCCAGTATTATAAAGTTGATCCTGTGCATTGGTAAGCTATTTAGCAGCGCGTGCTTTATTGGCAAAATAGCCTTAAAACGCTGTATTTAGTGTTTGATAATCACTTAATTTATAGATGTATATCACAGGCTAACATGTTCTAATGTTCGCTAGGATATTGCTAAGTATTGTTTGCTGTTATGAAAATCGCCCAAGACACACTAGTACTCACCCAAGCAGTAAATAATTTGCTTAGTTTAAGTCATTTACCCGCCTCATTAACCATTGAGCAATGTGCTAGTGCATTAGCGATGAGTATGACGTCATTTCGTCGTAAACTTGCACAAGAGGAAACGAGTTATAAGCTTATTCAAAGTAAATTTCTTAATGAACTCTGTGTGCAAGCTTTACTAACTCAACACGCAAATATTGATCAATTGGCCATTAAATTAGGCTATTCTGAGCGGGCGACATTTGAACGCACATTTCGACAAAAATTTGGTACCACACCCGCACAATTTCGCGAGCTATCTTTAGTTAACAATGTACAAAATAGTTGTCAAAAGTTAACTGAAATTGCACAAGATATCCCTCCTATGTCAGAAAGTTGTCATCAACTACTACAAGAAAAAAATAACGGTAACCTGGATTTACAGCGCGTGGTTGACGTCGTGAGTAAAGATGCACTTTTTTCTGCTCGGGTAATGGGCCAGGCAAGTAAAGCTATCTATGGAAGAACACCTAAGACTTTACATGAGGCGATTAGTCGAAATTTAGGGGTAGGGACTGTGCTTAACTTTGCCATCATTTATGCCATGAAAGATGCTTTGCAATTTCATGTCGAACAAAAAATTATTGATCAATATAGCCAAGCATTCTTACTTGCGCCTAAATTATTTCATTGCTTGCGTAAGCCACTTAATAGTACCGTGAAGTTTGATGTATCATTGACCGAACAAATATTGCTTTTTGCTTTGTTAGGGATATTTTTACTGAGTCATAAAGCGGCTTATAAACACGAGTTAATGCTACATTCTTTACGTGGTATTGATGATTTAGCATTGTTAAATTTACATATTAAAGATGCGATGGGGATTAGTATTTATTCAGCCTCCTCATTGATGCTATCGTTGTGGCACCTCGATGTCAGCCTAGTTAAGCAGTTAGGTCACTTAGATAAAGTTAGTCAGATAGGTATTAAAAGTAGTGTACAAGATGAATTGATTTTATTTATGTTGTCTTGTCTTTATATGTCGGCAACAGATCATAATAATTATGATGCGTTGCAGCAAAAAGCTGAATTGCTAAATATTCATAACTTTACTGATATAGCCGCATTAATGTCGAGTGAGCAATCCTAGTTTCGACAACACAATAGTTATTCTGCTCAATCAATAGCTCGTCGCTAAGCTTTTTTCAGCTTGAGGTGACTGCGAGTCTACATGCCATTAATATTAACCGAGCCACTTGCGCTGGCGTGCCACGAGTAAGCCCAATCCAATTAAGAACAAAATAAGTATCGATGGCTCAGGTACGGATGTAGCTTGCCTTGAGGGCATGTTTTTTAACGAGACATTATCGATTAAGCCACCTAAGGTGTTTTGTTGGCCGAAAGAACCAAAACTTAAATCCATAGATGCAGCCTGAGCGGTAAAAGTAACGCTTTGTAACGCCCAATTAGGCGTTAAGCTACTAGTGCTTTCAGTACGATAATCAACCGCTAAATCTAAGTCAAAATCAATTAATGAGTCATACCAAAAGACATTAATGCCATTATCGTTGAGGTTGTTGGTACGCGGTTTATAATAAAATTCCAACAGGTAATGGTTACCTATTGTTAGCGAGTTTATTGTTTGCGTCATTACCGCATTTGAGGCATCACGAGGATGAGAGTCTAATTCAACATGGTGTGAACCCTCTTGAGAACGTGTGACAACATTTTTTTGTAGTTCAATACCGTTGCCATAACTCGTTTTCCAACCCGGTAAACTATAGAAAACGTCCCAAGCGCTACTTCTGTTGGCATAAGCTTGTAAATTGGTGTTAAAAACCACGCCATGAGATTGCGAATTATCATCAAAGGTAAGTAGTTCAAAACTACCGTTAGTGATCAATGAGGCATTGGAAAATGCACTGAATACAGTTAAAGAAACCAAGTAACCGATTTTATTGATAAATTTGAACATTTTTACTCATCTATATAGCTATAGCCCGCTTAATATCAGCAAGTATAATTAAGATGACTATTGAAAAGTATGGCTAAACTGTCCAATTTTTTAAAACTGCAGTTTTAAAAAATATAGCTATTAAGATTGCTTGGAAGAAATACGCTAAAAAGCACAAGCAATGTGATGGACGTTATTTTGCTTTACTGAAAGTTAACGGTTTCATAAACCGGCTCTTTGATTGCTAGCAGCCTAGTAAAGCGCTTGAAGACAATTAATGAAGCGGAGCTAATTTTTCTGTTGATATATTGGTTGGTAAGCGCTTGTTAAATTCTCGGCGTAATAAGTAAAAGCTCAGTGATGCTTGCAAGCAAACCGTGGTAACTGAAATATACCAAAGCTGTTCAATTTTAAAATCATTATGCTGTGATAGCCAAAGTGCAGGAAAAATAAAGGTTAATAACCTGGTCGCTGTACTTATTAATGCCGGCCAGGTATTGCCAAGCGACTGAAACATGCCTGAGCAGGTAAACACCAGCCCAGAGGGGACAAAGTTCCAACATATAATTTGTAAAAAAGCGGCACTAATCACAATAACCTGCTTGTCATTAGAAAAACTTTGCAGTAATAATTCCGCTTGCCATAAACAAACGAGAGTAAGTAGCGTCATTAAGGAGCAGGTTATAATAGCGGACCAAGTAAAGGTTTCTCTTACTCTGTGGTAGTTTTTTGCGCCAAAGTTTTGTCCCGCGATGGCTGGTGCTGCAAAGGCAATGGCCATAGCAGGTAAAAATAACGCTTGCATTATTCTTGACCCTAAACCAAACGCTGCTTGGGCGTCAGGCCCAAACTGTTGAATTAGCCAATAAATAGTGGCCATATAAAAGAACATTAAAAAGAATTCGCCGCCAGCGGGCAAACCAATAGCCAATAGTTTTCTTAGGCATTTTAAATCAACTCGCCAAAGAGCAAAGTTAACACTAATGTATTTCTCTGTGGTTTTAAAATAGTAAACCAAGAGAATAACTGCAAAAACCACTGAAATAGAACTCGCTAATCCAGCGCCAGCTATGCCCATTGCGTAACCTGTGCCCCAGCCGGTGATTAACATGGGGGATAATATAATATTGACCAATATAGATACCATTTGGATCACCATGGTGGGCTTGACGATACCGGTCCCGCGCAGTGCTGAACTGATAGAAACCATCAGGAATTGCAGTGCCATACAGGGAATAAACCAATGTAAATATGCTAAGCCCATGGCAACGGTAGCAGGGTCTTGCGATACCGTATTCAGGTAACTTTCTGCCCCTAAATAGCCCATAATGCAAACTACAACACCGGCAACACTTGATAGCATCATCGATTGATTGAAGGTGTTATTTGCACTATCTTGCTCTTTTGCACCAACGGCATGTGAGATCAGGGTTACGGTGCCAATATTGATGATTTGAGTTAAGGCGAAAATTAAAAACATAGCATTGCCTGCCAAGCTCAAACCCGCCAGTGCGGTTGCGCCAAGTTTGCCAACAAAATATAAATCAACGAGAAAGTACAGTGTTTGCACAAGCATTCCTATCATCATGGGCATTGCCATGGTGAGTAAGTGTTTTGGAATTGAACCTTGTGTAAGATCTTTCATATTATGGAAATCCACTTTTAAACGCTGAAAACGTGCTGAGATTATTAGTCGCCTAGCATAACCTATTTAAAATCATTATACAGGTGCGAGCAAAAGTGTATTTAATATCAGGTGGAATACATAATGTTTTGAATTTAAACAGTAAAAAATAGTTTTTGGTGTTTTTTTAACGAAAAACACCAGTGTAAATACTGATAAAACCTGATTTAACTTTGTTAGTCGAGGTTGATGATTTGAAAGTGATCAAGGCGAAGATATTTATAATTATGCTCTCAGGACTGCGATGACCCATTAAGTTTGGCGATGGCTATAAATTGGAATTCTTAAGGTTTCGCGCGTTAAAAGGCGTTCTGCAATTTCAGCCGGTACTTGGTAAAAGTCGGCAACGTATGCTTTGGCATTTAAATATTCGCGAATTTTTTTTAAAACCTGACAGGGGTTATGACATGCGAGTGAAAATACTACCTTAAAATCGCCTAGTGTTTTTGCTGACAATGCTTTTGCATGTTCATTTGGCTCTATTGGGGTACAGCCAATTTTTATTACATCACTAAAGAATGAATGAGTCATCACATAGACATGGCCGTAGGAAACCTGATCTTTTTCCGCATGTTCTGCAGCTTTTATCATCATTACAGGTAAACTCCTTTACTTTCCATGACGGTTAATTTTCCGCGAACTGTTGCATTACTCATATATTGTATCATCGGATCAGATTAATAGTGCAGTTATAGCGCGCTATTCTACTATTTTATAGATTATCATTATTATATTTTTTGATGGTTTAATAGACGCGTGGCGTTTTCTTTCGTCAATATACCTTGAAAAATATTTGTTAGTTTTTGGCACCATTATTTACCGCTATAAATTGTAATTATGCTGAAATAAAGGGCATTTTCGACCATACTACTTAATGTGCCCTGTAAGCTTTATCTTTGTTAAATCAATGGTGTTGAAAATCTTTTGAACATAATTTATGCTAAGTGAGTTAATGAAATGTCAAGGTTATAGGGGAAGATCCCTTTCTCTAACAATATAAAAGGATATATATATGAATAACAAATTAGGAGTAATATTGGCTTTAACCACACTATTTTCCGCTGCCAACTTGAAAGCAGAAGAAATTGTCGAGTGTCAAAGCGAATACTGTGTAGACTATTTTAATAAATTTAAAATGGGCGCAAAGCGCGGGTATGTGCAAGCTAACGCAACATTAGGCCAGTTTTATTATATTGGTTATGGCACAGATAAAGATGAAGATCGGGCATTAAAGTACCTCAATAAAGCGGCCAGAAAAGGCGAACAATCTTCTCAGTATCTTGTTGGCGTTATATCTTTAATAAGTAAAAAAAATCAAGATATAGATAAAGGAATCGAATACTTAGAAGAGGTGGCTGAAAATAACTATAAAGATGCTAACTATTTACTCGGCACCTTGTTTATCAATGACAAGTTAATTGCTAAAAACTTACCGAAAGCTGATTTGTATTTGGCGAAGGCCTACAAGCAAAAAGATAAGCGACTGCCTAAATTACTGGAGTCTATTAGTGAATCACTGAATAAAAACTCATCAGACTTTCCAGAACTAATGGCCGCGATGGATGCAAAACCTATGGTAAAGAATAAAGATAGTAGTTTTGCTTGGCCAAAGTCTCACATGGAAGTTATCACCGTGAGCTCAGCACCCTTGACGACTTTGTTTGACGAACAATTGGTCACGTTTAAAAGAAGAAAGAAAACCACAGGTTCAAAGCTACAGGGCAAAACTTGTAATGAACAGGTAGGATGTTATCAAGCAAGATTAGGTCGACAATCAATCGATACTTACTTCAATATTACGACAGCATACGCCTATTCTAACTAGTGCCTTTAAGTTTTATTGTTTTGTAAAATAATGCCAACTAATGCTCGTTAGTTGGCATTTTATTTATCGCTTTTAAAATTTTATCTAACGGCTAATATATGCTTTAGCCGCTTCCCATAGACACTGGGACCTTAGAAATTAAATATAACATTGATGGTGAAATTACGGATGAAATAGGGACTTTGCTTCATGCCTTAACTGATTACTGATATACTTTTATCTCGATTCTTTTTGTTAAATATTTTAATCGGTATTACATCACGTATACCCTTTACTCTCTCTGGATACTGTATGCCATTTTCTCCACTTGGATTGTCCCCGCCGATATTAAATGCACTGGCTGATTTAAATTACCTTAAACCGACTGAAATTCAACAGCAGGCAATTCCAGTCATTTTATCAGGTAAAAATATTATTGCCGCTGCGCAAACCGGTACAGGAAAAACCGCAAGTTTCGTCTTGCCTTTACTCGAAAAAATCAGTGCCGCTAGCAATGATGAAGAACGCCACTTACGCGGTAAGCGGGTTCGGGCATTGATCTTAACGCCAACCCGTGAATTGGCTGTGCAGATTGAGGCGAGTATCGGGCAATATGGCAAATACCTTAATGTTAGCTCTATGGCAATGTATGGCGGTACAGAAATAGAACCACAAAAACAGCGTTTGATCTGGGGTATAGATATCCTGGTAGCAACGCCAGGTCGCTTACTTGATATGGCGCATCAACGAGCGGTGATTTTTGATCAACTCGAAGCCTTTGTTTTAGATGAAGCCGATAGAATGTTGGATATGGGTTTTATTGATGATATCAATAAAATTATTGAACGCTTGCCTGAACAACGGCAAAATTTATTATTTTCTGCCACGATTTCTGACGATGTTAGGGCATTGGCAAAAAGAACAATACAGCACGCCACTGAAATTTCAGTGACTAAAAATAACGCGTCAAAACCAAAAATAAACCAATGGTTGGTGACCGTTGATAAAGGAAATAAATCTGCGTTGCTCAGTTATTTAATTAAAGAGCAACAATGGCAACAGGCGTTAATCTTTATTGAAACCAAACATGGTGCAGCAAAACTTGTTAGTCAATTGGAAAAACGTGGTATTCAAGCCGAGTCTATTCACAGTGGCCGAACGCAAGCCATACGCGAACAAATTTTAAATGACTTTAAAACCGGTAAAATTCATTTTCTTGTCGCCACCGGGATTGCATCCCGTGGTATTGATATTGGTGAACTTGCGCGTGTGGTTAATTATGACTTACCTGACAAAGAGGATGATTATATTCACCGCATTGGTCGTACCGGTCGCGCAGGTAAAAGTGGTGAAGCGGTATCTTTTGTCGCTAAAGACAATTTTAGAAACCTATGCGCTATTGAAAGCAGGTTAGGGCATATTATTGAACGCAGGGAATTTGATGACTTTCCCGTTAAAAAAGTGGTGCCGGTCTCTATTTTAAATTATGTCCCAAAAAACAAACGTAGCTGAGACTCTCAGTACCATGATAATAATATTTTAAATAGTTAATATAGCGATGATAGAATATCAACATATTATTCTAATAAGCATGGCGAACAGACAAGTTAAGCCCAGTTAATTTAACTCAAATGACAAGCTAAGCACTAAAAAATCAATTAATAGCTAAGGAAATAGGAAAACTGATGAACCCAATTATTGCAATTTTAAAAGAACATAATGTAAGTGATGAGCAAACAAAAACGGTATTTCAAGCACTAACAGAAAACCCTATGATGGCTATGGTAACTGTGCAGCAATTAGGTATTCCACAAGAAAAACTGCAAGCTATGATGATGTTATTAATGCAAAATCCAGGGTTAATTAAAGAAGCGGTAGATGAATTAGGCTTAGATTTTAGTAAAGTTGAAGCCGCTAAAGTCGCGTTAAATAAATAACTAAATTTAAGTTTTTAAAAGCAAGGTAATGGCAATATTACCTTGCTTTTAGGTTTCTGCGTTAAACTAAATAAGTTCAGCTTAAATTATTCGACGCGAATGGTGGCTTTAACAATTTTTACTGCTGTTTTAGCCCGGCCTGAACGACTTCCTAAGGCTTCTATTGCCGCTAAGGTCGTATCTAAACCTTCTACGACTTCACCAAAAATAGTATGTTTACCATCCAACCATGGCGTCGCTTTAAAGGTAATGAAAAACTGACTGCCGTCAGTGTTGGGCCCAGAGTTTGCCATACTCAATAATCCTGGCTTGTCGTGACGTAAACCGCCCTCAAATTCACCGGCATATTTATAACCCGGGTTACCACTACCATTGCCTAATGGGTCACCACCTTGCGCCATAAAGTCACTGATCACCCGATGAAAAACTAAGTCATCATAAAAGCCAAGCTTAGTTAAATAAATGGTGCTAGTGGCATGCATGGGTGCTGTTTCAGGAAAGAGTTTAACCACTAACTTTCCTTCTGTAGTTTCTAAGTCCCAAAAATATTGAGCTTCAGGATTAAATTCTACTAAATCAGGTTGGGGTAATTTGAGTTTCCAGTCAGCTTGAGTTTTATCTATTTTTTGTTGTTCAACATAAGTACTGACCGCTTTTACTGCAGGGTCAGGGTTAAAACAGCCAGTTAAACTAATGAGCAAAATGGTGACGATGAAAGTTTTTAAAGATGAGAAATGGCTTTTTTGCATGTAATTTCCTTTGGTTTAACTTGACAGGTATTTTTTAACTTTAGTTTAATCGCTGTTTCTGAAACAACATCTGATAGATTAGTTAATTAAATGACGTTGTTCAACTGTAATTTCAATGATTTAACATGGTTTAAATTATTAGCTATAATTTGCCGGTAAAAATAGCCTGGCGCTCTTGACTAAGTTGGGCATGATTATCTAAGCTTATTTGATGATTCTTTACTTTTACACCCAATGAATTTAGCAATGTTAGATAGTTAGGAATAGCATAGCTGGCTGAAAAGTCAGCGAATAATGCGCTAAAGATATTACTTTCGCTTAGCTGATCTAACTTTTGTATTAATTTCCTGCTACTGAGTTGGCGATGAAAGCAACAGGCTTGCAGTTGTTTTAATACTGAATCTAGTGAATAAGATTTGTTCGAGTTTTTTGATAATGTTCGCAAGGTAATATCAGCTTTTAGCCAATACAGAGCACCGCTCCAATAAATGCGCATATAATTTTGGTTTTGGCCAATATTATCGCTAACTTGACTTAATTTTTGCTCAGCATAGTTTTGCTGCTTATTGCCGCGCTCAAAACCATCATAAAGTTTTTTCCACATGGTTTTCTCGTCAAACATGCCCGCTCTAGCTTGAATGATATTTTGATAATAACTGGCTAAACCCTCAGAAAGCCATCTTGAATCACCGGCATCATATGGAATAAGTAAATGGCTATATTCGTGATAAATAGTCCAATCGGCCTTTAAACTATCAAGCGTGCTATTAAGGTTAACAACTAAGGTCACTTCTGGCGGTGAATATCTATTTACTTCACCCCATGGCACAGCTTCAACGCTTTGATTACTGGCCTTAATTAGCGTAACAAAATCATCAAAAGGTAACTTACCATAAACTAATCGTAAAGCTTGTTTACCATGAATAACCCATTCGCTTAAATACGCTTTTTTAGCTTCTGGAATGTTTGTCGCAAAGTTTATGTTAAGTGATAAAACGCTGTTGTTAATATTTGCCAATTGTTGCTTTGTGTCTGGTGTCGCGCTCTCGTTAGTGCCGCTTGCTACTACATTTAAACTGGCAACCAAACAGGCTAGTGCTAAAAAAAAATGGCAACAATTTCGTGAGACTCTTTTTTTCATGTTATTTGATCCGATGAGATAGCAGCTACAGCGTAAACCATTTACTGATTAGTGTAATATATTAGCATTTTATTAGTTGCTTTTAAGTGCTGGTTATTACTATTAGTCATGACTGTTATGTAACAATTGATGACTTGTTAGATCCATTAATGTCTAACAACAGGTTATTTAAAAGTCAGCTCGTTGCTGTTATATCGTTTGCATTTATAGTGTTGTTAAGTGCACACTAATAATATTAACGAGATCAATATATTAGTTTATAAAACTATTCATATTTACACGGAGTTACAGTCATGGCTAGCAAGTGTTTTCATTTTTCAACTGGCTTTTTATTGCTAATATTTATTACTTTATCTGCAGTAAGCGCAGCAGAGACAAAGCCGGCGCAGGATAGTATTCCTACAAAACTTTCAACGTGGATACCTTGGGTTATGGCGGGGCATGAAAATTCACGCTGTCCGTTCATCAATCGTTCAAGTTTCTCCAATCCGCAAAATCATATTTGTGCATGGCCAAGCACACTAACTTTAGCGGTAAAAAACACCACAGCTACCTTTAGTCAGTCATGGCAGGTTATCGCTAAAAGTGTTATTGCGTTACCTGGAAGTTCGAGCAATTGGCCGTTAGCTGTCAAGGTTAATCAAAAATTAGTGCCGGTACTCTTACGTGACGACAAACCGATAATTGAACTTGAAAAGGGTCATTATCTTATTACCGGACAATTTAGGTGGCCTAGAATCCCCGAAAGCATTAGCATTCCTAGCCAATATGCATTTGTAAAAATGACCCTTAACGATGAAGTTATTGCGTTCCCAAAAATAGCAGATGGTGATTTATGGCTGCAAGAACTTCAGCCCGATAAAGCAGAACAAGACTCGATTGATATTGACGTTGCTCGTCGAGTTACCGACGGCAGTTATATAGCCTTTGATACCCATATAGAACTGAGTGTTTCAGGAAAAATGCGCGAAGTTATATTAGGTAAAGTTTTGCCTAAAGACGTCGAACTTATTGGTATTGAAGCCGAACTACCGTCATTTCTAGATGCTGGCGGCCTGTTACATGTAAAGTTAAAGCCAGGTAGTTGGAAGATTCAGGTGAAAGGTTACGCTAAACAAACCTTGTTAACTTGGCAAAGACCAGCACAATCACATCATTGGCCCAAAGAAGAGATATGGGTCTTTAAAGGTGATGAAAACCTACGTTTAGGTAAACTAAGTGGTGCAGTGATGATAGATAACAGCCAAGCATTGATGCCAAGTGATTGGTATCAATTACCAAGCTATTTACTGCGTGAAGATGATGTACTCAATTATGATATTCAGCATAGAGGCAAGCCTCTGCATATGGATAATCAATTAACGCTCAATAGAACATTATGGCTGGCATTTGACAATGAAAGCTATACCTTTAGCGATCATATTACTGGGCTAATGATTAATGATTGGCGTTTGAGTATGCTGTCACCTAATTTATTGCAGTCGGCAGAAGATCAAGACGGTGCAGTATTAATTACCACAGAAGCTGCTGATGAACGCGGTTTAGAAAATCGTTATCCTGGCGTCGATATTAAAGCCAGAGGCATTTTTTCAGCGGATAGCCATATTGCCATCAGCGGCTGGAAAAGCAATTTTGAACGGGTTGCTTTAACACTTAATTTACCCCCTGGAAATAAATTATTTGCGGTGTTTGGTGCGGATAGTGTCTCTGATAGTTGGTGGGGTAATTGGACAATATGGGCCAGTTTTATTGTTTTACTTGCCGCTTTTGCTGCCAGCCGATTAGTCAGCATTACGGTAGGGATATTAACCGCGTTAATGTTAATTGTCATTTATCAAGAAAGTGGCGTCCCCATACTGGCCATTGGAAACTTTATTTTGGCGCTTGCCATTAAAAAACATCAGCCATTTGAGTTATTAAAGTCTATCGTGAATGCTTATTGGGTGATGAGTGTTGCTGTTATTGTTGGCGCGATATTATTTTTCAGTGCCATGCAGTTAAGAGTGGTAATTCATCCACAGCTAGCATCTCACCAATCAGCCGTTGAAAACTTTAATGCACCCAGTCTGATGGAGATGAATATAGTCACTGAGCAAATGAAGTCGCGAAGTAGGCAGCAAGATTATTCAGCTATGGCAGAGGTTGAGCGCATTACAGTTACCGGCAGCCGTATTAAAAGATCTGACTTATTAATAGAACGTTATCAAGCAGATGCACTTATTCAAACCGGTGCCGGTATTCCTGATTGGCAGTGGAACTCATACAAGATTAATTGGCATAGTCCGGTGAGCGAAAATCAACGATTTGATGTTGTGGTGTTATCAAAAAATAGCTACAGGGCAATTAAAGTGCTCGGCATTATACTTGCTCTGCTTTGGCTTGCACTGATATTAAAAGACTTTATTAAGCTTAATGTTAGCGACTTTCGCGCGCAGGCATTGACCGGATTGTTAGCGTTTTTACTGCTATTTCCGGGGTACTCTGTCAATGTCGCGGCGAGCGATTTTCCTGAACAGTCGTTGCTTGATGAGTTAAAACAACGGCTACTAGCCGCGCCTGATTGCGCGCCATCTTGCGCGGCAATTAATCAGCTAACCGTAACAAGTCACGAAAAGTTGCTTGAAATGACCATGACAGTTCATGCTAATGCAGATACAGCCATAGCATTACCTCGCTCTGAATTTTGGCGACCAGAAAAATTAAGCTTAAATGGCTCACCAGTCCATAGTCTGTTGAAGCGTAATAATTGGCTATATCTGCCTGTTTCAAAAGGTTTATCTACCTTTAGCTTAAAAGGACAGCTAGCTCCCGTTGATACATTTCAGCTTGAATTTAAAGATATCCCGCTGCATATTGAGCTAGAAGCCAGTCAATATTGGCAAGTCATTGGCAGCCAAGCTAATAGTTTAACCGGCAATAGCCTTGAGTTTCTTGCAACAATCAACCAGCAACCGCTAACTGAAAATAGCGCTGCTGATGATAAAAGTGCTTCATCTACGCGTTATAGTTATCAACCTTTTGTTCAAGTGACTCGTCATTTGTTTATCGACCAAATATGGACGTTACAGACAAGCGTTGAGCGCGTTGCACCGAATACAGGAGCCATCAATCTAGCGATCCCAACCTTGATGGGCGAGCATGTTATGAGCGCAGATACATTGGTAGAGAACGGACAAGTTGCCGTGACGTTGCCGGTGGGAGAACATGTATTTACTTGGCACTCAACCATCGACCGACAAGCTATCATGTCGTTGCATGCTAATGCGGATCTGCCATTGATTGAGCAATGGCAAGTCACCGTTAGTCCATCGTGGCATGCCAAGATTAGCGGTTTACCGATAATCTTAGGTGAGCAAGACAAAGATGACTATTTCTCCTATTTGTTTTATCCATACCCTAGTGAAACGTTAACAATAGCCACCTCGCGTCCGAGCGCAGTGAAGGGCGATGTTATCGCTATTGATCGGGTTAATTATAAATTAGAACAAGGTACTAGAACGTCAACTTTAAACCTGCTATTTGATTACCGTAGTACGCGAGGCGGTGAGCACACCATCAATTTACCTGAAAATTACCAGTTGAAGAGCATCAAAGTTGATGACAAAGAGATTAATTTGCAGGCTGAACAGGGCAGGTTAGCACTGCCTATTTTACCCGGTAAACACAGTGTTAACGTATCCATGCGTGCGAATATCACAAGCGAATTACGGTTAACTGTGCCAGCCATTAACTTAAATGCCCCGGTCAGTAATATCACCAGTACCGTAAATTTAACCCAACAACGCTGGGTGCTTTGGACTAATGGTCCCGTACTTGGCCCTGCAGTTCTATACTGGGGCGAGTTGCTGGCCTTTATTTTGTTCGCTATTTTAATCGCTAGGGTGCCTTTTTCACCCTTATCAAGCTTAAGTTGGATTGCCTTAGGCTTTGGTCTTAGCTTAAATAATTGGAGCGTATTAATGTTAGTTGCGCTTTGGTTTGCTTCATTAACCGCAAGTACTTATAGGGCAAAAACTATCAGTCATACCGCGTTTAATTTTTCGCAGTTATTATTATATGGCCTGTCAATTGTGACGTTACTCTCATTAATTGCGGTTATTCCAACAAGTTTGTTAAGCGCACCTAATATGGGGATAACCGGCAATAACTCTTATGGTAATCATTTACAGTGGTTTGCGGATAAGTCTAACGGTGCTTTACCTGAAATATCAGTGATCAGTATTCCCATTTTATTTTATAAAGGCTTGATGTTAACTTGGGTGATTTGGTTAAGTTTTACCAGTTTACACTGGATAAAATGGGCATGGGCTAAATTAGGGTTACAAGGATATTGGCGTGCTAATCAGCAGAAAAAATCAGCAGAAAAACCAACAGGTTCCTAGCCAATTTTACCAGGCAGGAAAGGGCCGTAATTGTTGCATATTACTGAGTATTACCGCCATGTTAACGGGTTAACTTTTAATAAATCAGTGTAATAGGTCAGATAATGACAGAGAGCGAAATGAAGGACAGTAAAGTGAACGTTAGCGAAATAATCGATAACGACCTAGCCGTTATTGATAACCCTATGCCGTATGTCGGTTTTAGGGTGAGATTCGGCGCAAGTATCATTGATACAATTATCGTCATGGCATTTACCTACCCTATTTTGTATTTAATTTATGGTGGTGAATATTTTAACTCAAGCGCGTCAGTTCAAGGCGGGGCTGATTTTATCCTGAGTTATTTATTGCCGATAGTAGCGGTTATTTTGTTCTGGATTTACAAATCGGCAACGCCGGGTAAAATTATGTTATCAGTAAAAATTGTTGATGTAAAAACAGGTGAAAAACCATCAACCAAGCAATTTATTATCCGATACCTTGGTTATTATGTTTCGCTAATGCCACTAGGTTTAGGATTTTTTTGGATAATTTGGGATGAAAAAAAACAGGGCTGGCATGACAAAATGGCAGGTACGGTTGTTATTCGCTCTGAAATGTAAAAATAGAAATTAAGTTCAAAAATAAAAAAGGACATAGTGCAAGTGTAATAAGTTATTGACGATTTTTCTCGCCTTAAAACGATGTGTTATTTCTGTCAATTACTTTTAGCCTTTAATTATCTATCAATACTTTATTTAATTTTACGGTGGCCACTAGCCTGACGTTTTCAATGCTTTTTATACAAAACCATCTATGTAAGTTGATGTTTTAGTAGGTTATTTGACCGATTTTCACTCGGTCTATCTCATATCAATCGCAGTATTACTGGTAATGCATTAAGGTTTAATAGTGATTTTTAAGGGATTATAATAATGATAAAAGTAATTAAAATGTTCATGCTAATATGTTGTAGCTATTTAGCTGTTGCAGAATTAAAAGCAGAGGGATTAGCAGATAAAATTATTGATAAAGTGGTTGATGCTTATGGAGGGAAATCGTTTCTCGATTTAAAAAGCCTTAATGTTAAGGATAGATATAAAAGTTTTCGTTATGGACAAAGTGAAAGCCCTACAGCGGTCGATTTAGTCAGCTATCGCTCTGATAATACGATTGACTTTAAGGGCAAACGTAAAGATTTTAAATGGATCCGAGGCTCAAGTGATAGCTTTTCAATCCAGCATCAAATTTTTGATGGCAGCCAAGGCTATCAATTAAATCATAACCTTAAAACACTTTCAGCTAATTCCAACTTGACCTACGCAAGCGCAGATAGACGGCATTTTTATTATCTAGATACAGTATTAGCCGTGTTACTTAACGAGAATAGGGCTAGTGTGAAACTTTTAGGGAAAGAAAATTCATTGGCAAAACTCGTGTTAACGATCAGTGGTTACGAAGAGCTGACGCTATACATTAATGAGCAAACTGGCTTGATAGAAAAAATGTCAAAAGCGTATTGGCAAGCGGGAAAGTTTTTTATTTACAACTATTCAGATATTAAGCAGCAAAAAGGTGTGTCATATGCCGCTAGTACTTATGTAACTCGAGGTGGGCAACCTTACATGATTTCAGTTGCCCGTGAATTAACCATAAATCCAAATATAGCTGACGATTTTATATTACCAAGAAATTATAAAGAAAATACACCCACATTAAGTTTTGATGAGATGATCGTGGAGAAGTTGGCTGATAATATCTATTTAGCTGGCAAAGATTGGGGCTTTTCAATATTTTTAGACGCAGGTGATTATTTTATTGGTACGGGGGGGTATGAAGAATTAGCACGACGATTTTCTGCCGTGCAGAAATTTTCTGGCAGCAATAAACCATTAAAATATCAAGTGGTGAGTCATCACCATAATGACCACTTAGGCGGCATGAAAGAAGCAAATGAACTCGGTGTAAACTTTATTACGGTAAAAGAACATCAGGCTATTATCGAAGAACTGGCAGGCGCTACTATTGAAAAATCACGCGTAACACTCGTGGAGAGTAAAGCAAGTTTCGCTGACGGTAAGTTGCAAGTCATTGACTTTGCCAGTGGTCATGCCACACACAATCTGATCAGTTACTTTCCACAAGCTAAATTACTTTTTACTGCCGATATGTTTTTTTCGCGAAAAGTTACCGGCTCGCCAAACGGCGGTGCAACATTACAGTCATTAAATACCCGTTTGATGAAAGAGCAATTCGATGTTGACTATTTTGCTGGTGCGCATAGTGGTCGTGTATTAACAGCAAAGGATTTTGACTATGCCTTACACCATATTGACGAAGCAAAGTGTCCAGCAGATTGGCAAATATGCGAAAGCTTTAGCCTTACTAAGTAAAATTAAATAGAAGTTAGACGTGAACTATGATGTTAACGATATTGCTGATCCATCACCATTATTTTGCTGATGAACTCAACAAATGTTGAATAAATGTAGCTAAGCCTGTCCGTACGCTTTTAATCATTTTCTTAGTTAACTTAATCAAGTAAGCTGCTATTTATCTGTTATTAATGCATTGCTTTACTTTATGTCTACTCAATCTATTTTAATTACTGGCTGCTCAAGTGGCATTGGCTTGCACGCTGCTTTAACATTATCTGCCCGCGGTTATCAGGTATTTGCTACCGCGCGAAAAGCGCAAGATGTTGCTGATTTGAAAGCAAAAGGCCTAACGGCTTATCGATTAGATCTCAGTCAGCCTGAGAGCATTACTCAAACCGTTGCCCAAGTACTTGAAGAAACCGGTGGGCGCTTAGATTTTCTTTTTAACAATGGCGCCTATGGGCAACCGGGCGCGTTGGAAGATTTACCGACACAAGCGCTAAGAGAGCAATTTGAAACCAATGTTTTTGGTTGGCACGAACTCACCAAGCAAATTATTCCGGTAATGAAGCGCCAAGGCCATGGCCGTATTATTCAATGTAGCTCTGTATTAGGCTTTGTATCTATGGCTTATCGTGGTGCTTATAATGCTTCAAAATATGCTGTCGAAGGCTTAACAGACACCTTAAGATTAGAATTAAAAACGGCTAATATTGCTGTAGTTCTGCTTGAACCGGGTCCTATTAATAGCCAGTTTAGAGCCAATGCACTGACGGCATTGCAAGCTAATATCGATATTGAGGCCAGTGACCATAAACAACAATATCACCAGCAAATTGAGCGTTTAAGCAGTGAAAAATCAAATGCGGCTTTCACCTTAGAAGCTATCGATGTTACCCAAGCTCTTATTCATGCACTAGAGAGTAAACGGCCTAAATTGCGTTACAGAATAACAACACCGACAAAAATTTTTGCTGTCTTTAAACGTATATTGCCAGCACGTTGGTTGGATTATTTACTCGCAAAAGGTTAATTCAGTCGAGCTTAATTTAACTTGCTCAGTTGGTAACAATATTTTTTGATTTATCATCAGGCTAAGCTGTCAATCTGAAAAGACTTGATATCGGGACATTGCTTTGATTTTTTGATTCGATCTAAAATAATAAACATGAAATGTTACATTCAAAAGTGAATAAAATTTAGCGCTTATCGTATCTTGTTATAGGACATTAATAACAAGATACTGCCGCTTAATGGATCAACAACTTAAAAATTGGTTTACCCAAGAAAAAATCTCTAAAGTTATATGGCAATCTACCTTGCCAATGTTTGGTGCTATCTTAGCGCTGCTGGCATATGACCTTTTAGAATCTAGTTTACTTGCACTCAATGGTGAACAAGCATTAACCGCGCTTGGTTTTACCTTACCTATTACCACGGCCATAACGGCTATTGCGATTGGTTTGAGCATAATTACCAATAACAAAGTGGTGAAGGTTGCCTGTTTGCGCAGCAGTTACTTAGCTAAGTCAGTGGTAATCTCGCTATTACTATCCAGCGTTTTTATTCTCCTGCTTGCGGCTATTTTTTATCTTGCCAATGAACAACTACTTTCCCTACTTGGCAGTGGTTCTTGGTCGTCAGGGCATGTTGCTAACCCTAACCCCGAGGTTAATATTGTTCAAAGTCAAATAGACTACCTCGATACCCGTTATCTGAGTTGGGTGTTTTTGGGCATTATTTGGCAGGTTAATGCTATTTTTAGAGCGCTGGGTAATACCAAGCTTGCGAGTAGGATAATGCTGGCATGGTTATTCGTTAAAAGTATTGTTGCCATTACTTTGCTCACACCTGAAAGTACCTTGCACTTGTCTGGGTTAACTGGGCTTGCCTTGGGCCATAGTAGTGTTGACAGCTTGTTCGCCCTGATCTCAATATTTTTGTTGCATAAAAACCTTAAACTGGCATGGCCGTCATTTAATGAACTGGGTCAAGCATTGTGTGCAAGAAAATCAACTCATTTTGTTATTGTCATGCAGCAGCTTATTACGCCTTTAAGTATGGCGATATTAACGGTGATTGCGGCAAAGATCAGTTCTTCATATGTTGCAGCTTTTGCCTTTATTTTTCGCATGGAATTTATTTTCTTGTTACTGCCTATGATGCTAACGACGACCATGCCTTGTATTGTTGGTACAAATTATTGGCTTGGCCATTTTAAGCGCGTTAAATCTGCATATTATGTCGCCTTCATTGCTGTCGTTATTGCTCAGCTGCTATTAGCCATTTTACTGTTGATAAATAACAATATACTTTCTTATTTTATTTGTCCTGCCAGTGATATTGCGCAATTACTGAGTATTTATTTAACCTGGGTGCCGTTTGGTTATATTGGCGCGGGGTTAGCCATTGTTTATCAATCGTGTCTAAATGCTGAAGGTAAACCACTACAAGCATTTTTCCTAGGCGTAATACATCGACTGGTTATACTCATCCCCTTTGCCGTGGCAGGGGCTTTCTTCTTAACAGACGCGAGCTTATTTCAGGCCTTGATGCTTGGACATTTTTCTGCCGCGATTTACGTTATCTACTTATTTAGAAAAAGAAATTTTAAAAGCCAAGTACAGGTTGTCGTGCCGGTTTTACTCGACAGCCAGCAAATTAATAACTTAGGAAAATAATGATGAAGATAAAACAGACGGTTTTAAGTTTTGCACTACTAAGCGCACTAACAAGTATGCTGGCACTGAGTCATACCTGCGATGAAAGTTCGTTTACACAAGCCTTACAGTCGGAGCAAAGAGCGCAAGCGGATCGTGACCGAGACCAAGGCCGACAGCCTGAGAAAGTCATGCAGTTTTTTGGCATTGAACCGGGTATGACCGTGTTAGAAGTGCTTGCAAGTGGCGGTTATTATACCGAGATTTTATCTCTTCGTGTCGGCGATAACGGCAAGGTTATAGCACAAAACAATCAATTTATTTTAGCCGTATTAGATGGTCGTTTTGCGAAAGAATTTGAGCATAGAACCGCCAAACAGCGGTTGCCAAATGTTAACCATTACAAAAAAGAGTTTGGTGAATTTGACCTAGACAATGAAGTTGATGTTGTCACTGTCGTGCTAAATTACCACGATCTTTATTCATCGGCATCGAAAGACAAGCGCATGGAAATTTTGTCACAATTGAAAAAATCGTTAAAACCCGGCGGAATTTTAGGGTTAATTGATATGGAGTCAACTACTGACGAGCATAACCCAAAACTGCATCGTGTAAATCAAAATTATGTTAAAAAGGAATTTGCTGAAGCAGGCTTTGAGCTAGATGGCGAAGCAGCGTTTTTGCGAAATCCCAATGACGATTACAGTAAAATGGTTTTTGACCCCGCGGTACGTGGAAAAACGGATCGATTTGTCCTGCGTTTTAAAAAACCGGCTTTTTAATATAACGTTAATATAGCCTGCTAAAATTTCAACTTGAGTGGATTAAGTAGTTTAGCTATTTAAATTCTTCAATCTTGAGATATAAAAAAACATCAGTGTGCGGCCATCAATATGCGCACAGATATCCATTATTGTTTCAGTCTATAATTTTCTCGATCGAAATGGCTATCGATTTATATGTCGGCGTACCACAACCATCCGCGGTGCTTTCCAAAGGCACTAATGGATTAGTTTCTGGGTAATATGCTGCTGCACAGCCCTGTGGGATATTATATTCAACTACTTTAAAGTCTGTTATCGAGCGTACTATATTGTCGTTAGAAACTGTGGTGATTTTTACCTTATCGCCATTGCTTAATTTTTGTTGCAGCATATCATCAACGTTAACAAAAATTACCCGACGTTCACCAGTTATACCGCGGTAGCGATCGTCCATGCCATAAATCGAGGTGTTGTATTGATCGTGTGAGCGCAGTGTTTGTAAGGTTAAAATTGCCTTATCAGTAAATTCTTTTGCGACTTCATGGGCCAATTTATCCGGCAATAAAGCGCTGGAAAAGGTCGCTTTTGAAGCGCTTGTTTGCCATTGACGCAGCGCGGCCTTATTTTCTAAATGAAAGCCCCTTCCGACTTTAATACGTTGGTTATAGTCATAAAAGTCGGGTAATACTTTACTGATATCTTCTCTGATCAACTGGTAATCATTGAGTAAACTTGTCCAATTAACGATTTCTTCACCGACAGATACTTTAGCTATGCCGGCAACAATGGCGGTTTCTGAACGTAAATGTATTGATGCTGGCTCATTTTGGCCGGTTGAACTGTGCACCATGCTCATGGAGTCTTCTACAGTAATGCATTGCTCACCACTTTTTTGACGATCTATTTCAGTACGCCCTAAGCAAGGTAGTATTAATGCCTGCTTACCGGTAATGACATGGCTGCGATTAAGCTTAGTGCTAATTTGTACCGTTAAATCACATTGCTGCAATGCTTGGTAAGTTCTAGTGGTATCAGGTGTTGCGGCGGCAAAGTTGCCCCCTAAGGCGATAAACACTTTTGCCTTACCTGATAACATCGCATGTAGTGAATCAACAGTGTTGAGACCATTGCGGCGCGGCGTTTTAAAACCATAGTGTTGGTCTAAGGCATCAAGAAATGCCTTAGACGGTTTTTCATTAATACCAACAGTTCTGTTACCTTGTACATTAGAATGGCCGCGCACAGGACAAGCGCCTGCGCCAGCTTTACCAATATTGCCTCTGAGCAGTAATACATTTACCAGCTCTTGAATGGTGGCAACAGAGTGCTTGTGTTGAGTAATCCCCATGGCCCAGGTGAATATAACTTTTTTATTACTGGCATAAATATCGGTAATTTGTTCTATATCTTGCCTCGTAAGACCACATTGGCTGAATATTTTCTCCCATGAACTCGCCTCAACACTGCTTTGATATGCCGTAAAGCCAGAACAATGTTCAGCAATAAAGTCGCTATCAAGCACGGATTTGTCTTGTTTAAAGCGTTCGAATAAAGATTTAGCAACACCACGTAAAATGGCCATATCACCGCCTAATTTAGGCGTAAAGTAATATTGGCTAATATTGGTACCGGTAAAAAGAATCATGTCTTTTGGGCTTTGTGGGTCAGAAAATTTTTCTAATCCGCGTTCATGTAAGTTGTTAATGCTAACGATAGTCGCGCCGCGTTTACTGGCTTTTCTTAACGTACCTAGCATACGAGGGTGATTAGTGCCGGGGTTTTGACCGAAAACAAAAATGGCGTCGGCTTGATCGAAATCAGCCATAGTTACCGTGCCTTTACCTGTACCTAAGCTACTGGTCATGGCGATGCCAGACGCTTCGTGACACATGTTAGAACAGTCTGGGAAATTATTAGTCCCTAACACTCGACCAAATAATTGATATAAATAAGCTGCTTCATTACTGGCTCGGCCAGAGGTATATAGTAGGGCTTCATTCGGAGAGGGGAGTTGCTGGAGTTTTTCGGCAATGACCTTATAAGCGTCATCCCAACTGATAGCTTGGTAGTGATCACTTTTACCATCAAAGAACATCGGCTGAGTTAAACGGCCACTTTTTTCTAGTGAATGATCATCCCACTTTTTTAATTCTGTTAATGAGTGGTGTTTAAAAAATTCGCCGTTAACTCGTTTGCTGGTTGCTTCCCACGCGATGGCTTTGACACCATTTTCACAAAAATCTATCTTACCAGCGTCGGCTGAATCTCCCCATGCACAGCCAGGACAGTCAAATCCACCCGGTTGATTCGCGCGTAGCAAGGCTTTAACATTTTTGGCGGCATTTTCACTTTGGATCAAATGCTTAGCAGAGCTTTTAAGTGCGCCCCAACCACCAGCAGGAGCAGAGTATGCAGGCGATGTTTTTGTGGGTTTTGACATGTAAATTCTCTGTTAGGCGAAAGGTTTCAGCAGGCTATGCACAGCGGCGATCAAAAAGAACAAGCTGCGCTTTAGGTGTTTATCTTATCGCTAAATAGCTCGGTTGAGCGAGTATAAGTAAAATCATTATATCTCTACGGCTTTTTGTCAATGACTAATGTCATTACTACTTAGCAAAGGTCAATACTATTAAGGCGTGATTATTGCGCTTTAGTAAACTAAGGCGCAACTATATTTACGTGGCATGATAGGGCTCTA
>CAXBNP010000045.1:0-24213 GCA_963977145.1 uncultured Colwellia sp. | reverse complement strand
TCGGGGTCTGAGACATCGACGTTATCAGCTACGGCTGTATCGTCTTCTGCATCAGCTGTGTCTGTTGTATCGTTGATTGAATCTAATAGCGCGTCAATATCATCGGGGTCTGAGACATCGACGTTATCAGCTACGGCTGTATCGTCTTCTGCATCAGGTGTGTCTGTTGTATCGTTAATTGAATCTAATAGCGCGTCAATATCATCGGGGTCTGAGACATCGACATTATCAGCTACGGCTGTATCGTCTTCTGCATCAGCTGTGTCTGTTGTATCGTTAATTGAATCTAATAGCGCGTCAATATCATCGGGGGCTGAGACATCGACATTATCAGCTACGGCTGTATCGTCTTCTGCATCAGCTGTGTCTGTTGTATCGTTAATTGAATCTAATAGCGCGTCAATATCATCGGAGTCTGAAACATCGACATTATCAGCTACGGCTGTATCGCCTTCTGCATCAGGTGTATCAATTACTTCACTCGCTGCCTCTAGCAAGGCATCAATGTCATCAGGGTCTGAGACTTCATTACTTTCTGTTTTAGTAGGATTATCAAGTTCGTCACTTGCCCCTGACATCTCATCCAATAAACTATCTAAATCATTCTGATCAACAACACCGCCGTCTAGTGCATCAATCTCTTCATCGTCAGTATCCAGATCATCTTCTAAGCCAGCAAATAAGGAATCTAAGTCATCCTGGTCTAGCTGCCCGCCTTCTAGTGCCTCACCTTCATCAATATCATCGTCTAACGAGATAGTTTCTAAATCATCTTCTAAGGAAATATCATCAAGATCACCCAAATCATCTAAATCGTCATCCAGTTGAATTTCGTCATCATCAAGTAATTCATCATCAAGCGAATCTAAATCATCTGAAAATAAATCTTTATCATCATCATCATCACTTTCTGATAAGTCGCTTGATAACTCATCGTCAAGTGAAAGTTCGCTATCCAAGCTTAAATCATCATCTAAAGACAGCTCACTATCTGGCTCTGCTGCAGTTTCAACCTCGGGCTTAGGCGCTTCTTCTTTCTTAGTTGGCGCTATATTTACCTCATCTGCTTTACCTGCACGACGTCGTAATAGCATAGCGATAAACGAAAGTACTAATATTGCCGGCAATGTTGCCATTAACACCACAAACCAAGTACTCGACATAAAGTTGTCGTTTTCAAGATCGGCTTTTTGTTTTTCTAGTAATAATGCCTGTTCTCTTGCTTCAGCTTTTGCCAGTAAGGCTTGTTGCAGGGCGATCATATCGTCCATCTGTACTTTAATTTCTTTACTTTTAGCCACTTCATTTTGCATGACACCTAGCTGGTCATTAAAGCTAGTCAGACGCTCGCGCAGCGCTTCGTTTTCTTTTAATAAACTTTGTAAACCATCGATAGAATCTAAAACATCATTTTGAATAGTCGCTAATCGCTGCTGCTGTGTACTGTCTATAGCCTGTAACTGAACATTAATCTCTGATTTCGCTGCGTCCAAATCTTTTTTATTAACCGCAGCCTCTTCTGGTGGTTTCACTTTTTTAGCAACGACTTTGACAACTTTCTTTTGCCAAGCTTTGTCATCACTACGAGATTTTTGTTGCGCATTTTCAGCACTAATTGCTCTCATTGCATCAATGGCTGGGATCTTGAGATACTGACCACTGATCATGTGATTTAAATTACTATCTTTAAAAGCATCAGGGTTGCTTTCAAATAGCGCTTGCATGACTTGATAGACCGACAATCTAGGATCTGGTCGCACTTTTAAGGCAATATTCCATAAAGTATCTTTGCCCGTGATCGGGCCATAGCGGTCATAAGGAAAGGCATCAGTCGATTTCGGGCCACGAATACGTATACCGCCCTCTTCCGCAGAAATAGGGAAGCTAAAACAGCTAATGCTTATAATAAGTACCTGCCATAGGCACAGGCGTAAAAATTGTTGCATTAAAATTTCCTATTTATAATGATTCATCGCCAATTCATTGACGGGCCTAAGTCAGGAGATTATAAAGCAAAAATTATTCCAATTATTAATAATTGCTTTAACAACTTAGATAAATATTTTCTAGCTTTTCACTATGTTATCAAATTAACACTGTAATACTCGTCTTATTATTAACTAAATTTCTTTAAATTATAGCAATTGCAATAATTGTTATAAAAACAAAAAACCCGTCGCTTATTATAACGACGGGTTTTCATTTTTCTTTAATAAATCTACAACTTAGATCAATAAATTTGTCTTTAATACTCAGAAAGGTAGTCTTTGATTAATAACTCAGCGATTTGTACGCTATTGGTTGCTGCACCTTTGCGTACGTTATCGGCAACAATCCACATATTAATACCGCTATTGTGACTAATATCTTCCCTAATACGGCCAACGAAGGTTTCATCTTTGCCGCTAGCGTCACTAATTTGGGTTGGAAAGTCTTCATCATTGTGACAAACCACGATACCTGGCGCTTTACTGAGTAACTCTTTGACTTCTTCTGCTGAAATAGGTGAGTTAGTTTCAATATGTAATGATTCACCATGACCAAAGAATACCGGCACACGCACGGCGGTGGGGTTAACCAAGACACTATCGTCACCGAGGATCTTCTGGGTTTCCCAAACCATTTTCATTTCTTCCTTGGTATAACCATTTTCAAGAAATTCATCAATTTGTGGAATAACATTAAACGCAATTTGCCGAGAGAAGTTTTTCGACTCAACCGGTTTGCCACACAATAAATCCGCAGTTTGCTTTGCTAATTCGTCCATTGCCGCTTTACCACCACCAGAAACTGATTGATAAGTACAAACATTAACGCGCGAAATACCTACCGCATCATAGATAGGCTTTAACGCCACCATCATTTGAATAGTAGAACAATTAGGATTAGCGATTATATTGCGATTACGGTATTCCGCGATTGCTTGCGGATTAACTTCTGGCACCACTAATGGAATATCGGCGTCATAGCGAAACTCAGAAGTATTATCAATAACGATACAGCCTGCGTCTGCGGCAATTGGCGCGTACTGCGCTGATATTTCGCCACCAGCGGAAAAGAAACCAATTTGTGCTTGGCTCCAATCAAAATTATCAGCATCTAAAACCTCAATACTTTCACCCTTAAAGTCTATGAATTCTCCTGCGGAACGAGCACTGGCCAATGGGTATAGCTGGTTAATAGGAAAATCACGTTGTTCTAATATTTCAATAATTGTTTTACCCACTAAACCTGTTGCACCTAGTACGCATACGTCAAATTTCTGTGCCATGATCCTCTCTCTTTTATCTAATTTTTTTATTGAAGCCAAGCTGATGCGGCACATCTGAGCTCAACGCGTTATTCAAGTCGACAGTAATTGACGAAAACTCCCGGCGAGTCGGGTAAGTTTTACGAATATAGTCAAATCCTTGAGTATTAATTTGTTGACGAAAAATTGCATCGTCGCGTCTGACATCGTATACCATTTTTACTAGCTGGTTTAGCAGTATTTCATCAAACGCGGGTTTAATTTCAACACGACTAATGGCTGGTACAGGTAGAAAGTCAGCAAGCTTTTTATTCGGTAAAATATCTAGCTGTTGGCATAATGCCCGATACAAAATTTCTGTGCCACGAGCTTTTCCTTCTAAGCTATAACCGGCAATGTGTGCGGTACTAATTTCACAATACGGTATCAGCTCAGATAAAATATTTGGTTCGTTTTCCCAGACATCTAGCACCAGTTTTAAGGCATGCCCTTGCTGTTTCATTTTCAACAGCGCCTTATTATCGACCACTTCGCCGCGACAGGCGTTAATCAAAATTTGCTTATCATTAAATTGTGCTAATCGTTTCGCATCTAATAAGTGATGAGTTGCATGCGGCCCCGTTTGGGTTAACGGCACGTGCAGTGAAACTATATCGCAGCATAATGCCTGTTCAAGCGTAACAAAGTCGCGTTTATCAGCTGAGTCATCGGCCAGTAAAGGGTCACATAAAACATGCTCAATATTTAACGCACTTAACTTTTCGCTCAATCTAGAGCCCGTATTACCTGCTCCAACAATACCTACGGTTAAGTCTGATAAAGATAATAAGTACCGCTCAGCCAGCACTACCATGGCACTTAGCACATATTCGGCGACAGAAACTGCATTACAACCTGGCGCTGAGTGAAAATTCACGTTTCGAATAGCTAAATAGTGTTGATCAATGTGATCAACACCAATGGTCGCAGTACCAACAAAACTCAATGTTTTATTTTTTTGCAACAGCGCTGCATTTACTTGGGTGATTGAACGCACGAGTAGCACGTCAGCATCACGCATATCAGTTGCCGATAAAGCACGGCCAGAAAAAGCGGTTAGCACACCTAAATCGGCAAAAAAATCCGCCGCAAACGGCATGTTTTCGTCATAGAAAATATTCATTTAAAATATCCTAGTCTCAGGCTTTTATTAGGTTTTTAAGGATACTTTCTTAACATAACTTTCTTTTTCGATCTTGGTTATCTCAACCGTAATTACCGCGTCTTCAATGCCCAAACGTTCAAGTTGATTACTAACGCTGTCACTAAGGTTTTTACGTTGCGATAAATCACGCCCTGATAATATTTTTAAATTTACGTGGATAAAGACTTGTTCCGCACCAGGTAGATAAAAATCATCATAAGCAAAGGCTCTAACTTTAATATTAGCCGCCGTAAACAGTTCACTTTGATTTGCACCTTTATAAACAGCGTGCATTAACTGTTCTACCGGTAAAGTTTCGGTAATTTTTGCAGAATACTCAATAATACAATGAGGCATGATAACTATACATAATCAATTACAGACAAGAGCGCTATTGTAGCTAAATTTATAGCAGAATAGACATAAAAAAACCGTTAAATTTTTAACGGTTTATTTTTTCAGCATAGCTCGATGACTATTACAGCCATTAATGACGATATTTCAAGTAACTATTTATACTTTTGCATCACAAGTGTTGCGTTAGTGCCACCAAAACCAAAGCTGTTTGACATCACTAAGTTAAGTTCCATATCACGCTTTTCGGTAACTATGTCTAAGCCTTCTGCTTTTTCATCTAGAGTATTAATATTAATAGATGGCGCAACGAAGCTATGCTCCATCATCAGCAATGAAAAGATCGCTTCGTGAACACCAGCTGCGCCGAGTGCATGACCTGTCATGGCTTTTGTCGCACTAATTGCTGGAGAGTTATCACCAAATACTGCTTGAATAGCACCGAGTTCTTTAACATCGCCAACTGGCGTTGATGTGCCGTGAGTATTTAAGTAGTCAACTTTAGCGTCAACACCTTGCATAGCTTGTTGCATACAACGAATAGCACCTTCACCACTTGGCGCCACCATGTCATAGCCGTCAGAAGTGGCACCGTAGCCAACAATTTCAGCATAAATATGGGCACCACGCGCTAAAGCGTGCTCAAGTTCTTCAACAACAACCATACCGCCGCCGCCAGAGATAACAAAACCGTCACGGTCAGCATCATAGGTGCGAGACGCTAGCTCAGGTGTATCATTGTATTTAGAAGATAATGCGCCCATGCCATCAAACATCATTGCTAAAGACCAATGAACTTCTTCACCGCCACCAGCAAATACTACATCTTGTTTGCCTAATTGAATAAGTTCAGCGGCGTGTCCAATACAATGCGCACTTGTCGCACAAGCTGAACTAATTGAATAGTTAACGCCTAAAATTTTAAACGGCGTAGCTAAACATGCTGAGATGGTACTCGACATGGTTTTTGGTACCGCATAAGGGCCAACACGTTTAACGCCTTTTTCACGCAACGTATCCGCAGATTTAACGACGTTTTCCGACGATGCGCCACCAGAACCAGCAACAATACCGGTACGGAAGTTTGAAACTTGCTCAGGCGCTAATTTCGCATCTTTAATTGCTTGATCCATGGCTATGTAAGCATAAGCAGACGCTTCGCCCATAAAACGTAGTGCTTTACGATCAATATGGTCTTTCACTTCAATTTCAGGTTTACCCCAAACTTGACTACGTAAACCCATTTCAGCAAAACTTTCAGAGCGGGTAATACCCGAGCGGCCTGTTTGTAATGACGCTAATACTTCTTCTGCATCATTACCAATACTTGATACAATACCTAATCCGGTGATAACTACACGTTTCATTTAAATAACCATATTCAATTAAAAAATCTGGGCGTATCATACATACTTTTGCCCCCTATACTGGTCTGTCCAGCGTACACTTGTACACTGAATTTTTACATTTTTATGACAGAGCTTTGTAATACACGGTAAAATAACCTTTTTTTATCATTAATACCAATCAGATTAATTTATTAATTCATTTGGTATACCAACAGCAGAAGACATTAATTATTGTGACTGAGCAAAATAATATTACCTTTCAAAGTGACGGTTCACCTTACTCAAGTCAGTTTGATGATATTTACTTTGATACCAACCAAGGTGCTAAGCAAAGTGAGCGAGTATTTATTGATGGTAATAATATTAGAGCAAGATTAGCAAAGTGCCGAGAAAATTTTGTTATTGCAGAAACTGGTTTTGGCACAGGTTTAAATTTTTTATTAATACTAGAGATTTTTCAACAAATAAAACAAAGCCAACAAGATGTAAAATCGATTAAAAACAGTACAGTGCGATTTATTAGTCTTGAAAAATATCCATTATCGTGCACGCAATTGGCAAAATCTTTAAAAATTTTCCCACAACTTGAGCAATATAGTCAACAACTCATCAGCCAATATCCTGAACATCCAGATAAAGATATTACGCTAAGTTTTCTTAATGGTGCGCTAACATTAGATTTGATCTTCAACGACGCCACTAAGGGGTTAGCGACGCTCTCACCACAAAGAAATCACGCTAATGCAGAAAGTAGTTTAAGCCATGGTTCAAGTCAAAGTGCAGCAATAATAGATGCCTGGTTTCTTGATGGCTTTTCACCGGCTAAAAATCCTGAGATGTGGCAAGTAGGACTGTTCCAGCAAATAGCCCGTCTATCGAAAGAGCAGGCAACATTAGCGACCTTTACCGTATCAGGTAAAGTGAAACGACAGTTGATTTCGTCAGGATTTCGAGTTGAAAAGCGCCCTGCGATTGGTAAAAAAAGTGAAATGCTTTGTGCGGTATTTCAACAAAATCCAAACTCTGCAAAGGGTTATCAACAGCGACCTGTTATTAATAAACCCCAGCAGGTCAGCATTATCGGTGGTGGCATTGCCTCAGCATGTGCGGCTTATGCTTTAACAAAAGCCGGTGTTAAAGTAACGGTTTATTGCCAAGACTTTAGTGTCGCACAAGGTGCATCTAGCAATAGTATAGCCGCGCTATACCCTCTTATTCATCAGCAAGCAGATGATATTAGCTTGTTTTATCAACACGCTTTCGAGCAAGCTGTCAGCTATTATAAAAATATTAGTGCGCAAGGCTTTAACTTTGACCATGACTGGTGCGGCTTGTTAGAAATATCATACAAGCCGGCCTTGGAACTACGCCAACAACATATCGCTGCATCAACCGTTTGGCCTCAAACGCTGGTTCACAGTGTTGATCAAGCACAGGCCAGTGAATTAGCAGGGATTGCGTTAAACCATGGTGGACTATTTTTTCCAAAAGCGGGCTGGATAGCCCCTGCTCAACTGGTAAAGCAAATTTTTATGGCTGCGCAGTCAAGCAATCGTCTGCGTATTGAAACCGGTTGTAAAATTAATAAAATTAGCCAACATAAAGACGGCACATGGCTGCTGCACAGCGACAGAGAAAATTACCCCGCTAATGTCCTCATATATTGTGGCGGTGCCCAAGGCATCCCTTTAAACCTCATTGAGCAATTGCCATTAACTTCTGTGCGGGGTCAAGTCAGTAATATGGCCAGTAATGAAAAAATAGCAAAGTTAGCGACAGTTATTTGCCATAAGGGCTATTTAACACCGGAAAATAAAAACCTGCACTGCATCGGCGCTACTTTTCAAAAAAACAATTTTGATATCGACAGCAAAGCCGAAGAAGATCAATTTAACCTTGATATGCTAGCGAAGTGCTTGCCCGGCTTAACACAATGGCAAGCGAGTGACGTTGTCAGTAGTAAAGCCCGCTTGCGTTGCATGACACCGGATCATCTGCCCATGGTTGGCGCTATGCCTGACATTGAAGCCCACAAGCAGCAATATCCGCATCTAAGTAAAGACAAACGTTGGCGCTACAATCAGAGCGCACCGGTAATTAAAAATCTTTATATGATGACAGGACTAGGCGCTAGAGGTTTTTGTACTGCACCACTATTAGCCGACATATTAACCGCTGACATTTGCGGTACGCCCTATCCATTAAGTAATGAGCAATTATTTAACTTAGCGCCAAATCGCTTTGTTATTCGTGACATTATTCGTCGTAAGTTCGATGGAGCTTAAGCATTAAAATATATAATGCAAAAGCAATGCAGTTAAAGTAAGCGGCTGTTTTAAAATTATCAAAGACGCTTTTACGCGTTAAAAGCCGTTTGTAAATGCTGCCAATAATCTTGCACAATTTGGCGATCTTGTGGGTTAAGTTCGGTACGAGCCGCTTGTAGTTTTTCACTGATATTTATCGCAAGTGCTTGCGTTAACGGTTGTGATTCATCACCATATTCACTGCCTGCTAAACTAATAAATCCTCTTAAATAACTACCCGCGAACAGTTCGTCGGCACTAACATCTTGTGTTACTTGTTCATCTAAAAAGTGATATAACGCGGTAAGGTTTTCAAATTGCATACTTAATTCCAAAATCATTTAGGCGAGTGGTTAAACCTTGCCTGTTTTCTATTATTTATAAAAAAGCGTTGGCTTAATTTTCATACTATCTATTGCGGACTCGCAACGGGATATAATACCTGATCATTATAACCCGTAGTAACGGCTAAATAACCTGATAACTCGATATCTAGCTCACTGTCACCAGTATCAGCAATTAGTGGTCTAGCTTGCAAAGCATTTAGCTTGGTTTTCGTCGCGATAATAAAAATATTTTCTTTCCCTATCGCCCGAATAACCCGCGGACTTAATTGCTGATTACCACGACCAAATATGTGCCCTTGGCCACCAATTAAGGTGATAACAAGCTTAACGCTACCTTTTGCATAAGGCTGAATTAACTGCCACAGCTGCGGTTCGGTTAAATCACTGGCAATTAACGTTTGCTCGCATATCGCATCAACACCAAGCAAGGTATTTTCAAGTGCTAACTCTTCCATCAAAAAAGCAGTCGTTGAGCCAGAGCCGATAATAAATAGCTCACCAGTCATTTTTGAAATAATATCTGCCGCGATATCTTGTAATACCAACTCATCAGACTCTTTACCGCCTGACTTTACCGCCTGAATATAACGCAATTCTGCTGGTACTTGCATTTCACCAAAGCGCTTTGCTTTTACAATACCTTGGCGAAATAAGCTTTCATCAATATCCATTACATCGGCATCACTTAAGCTCACTAATTGATTAGTAATCATTAGTTCAACCACCCGCCCAGCCGCTTTGGGGGTAATAGCATAAACCCCCGAATGTATTTTACAACCTGCAGGAATACCCAATACTGGAAACTTGTCTTCAACGATACGACAAACATTGCGGGCAGTACCGTCACCACCCGCAAATAGCAGTAAATCAAGACCTAGAGCAATTAATGTCTGTACGGCATGTTCAGTATCAAGCTCAGTGGTAACTTTATTTTCAATCAGGTGTACGACTTCGGTGTTGAAACCTAACTTTTTTGCCGTTTGCTCGCCCATAGCGCCAGAAGCAGTATAAATAATGATATTTTCTTTGTAGGGTAACAATATTTCTAACGCAAGTGATGCTCGTGCATTAGACTTTGCAGTAGCACCAAGTGCAACGGCATGTTCAGCGACACCGACACCGTCACTACCCTTTAACGCCACGCTACCACCAATACCAGCAATAGGATTGACCACTAAACCTAATTTAAATTGTTTCATTGATTAATCTCATAAATTCCACATTACTTAATGTCAAAAGTATTTGTCGCACGAAAATTGAAAATATTCAGCCGCTAAAGGCCAGGGAGTTTGGTAACGCTTTGCCAAAGCGGCGATAAAGGTTGCCGCATCAACAGGAAATCCATCTTCAAGGTAACTAAGCACTTGTTGGTGTACTTTATTTTTAAAAGTCTTTCGGTCCGTTACTCCCTCTCCGGATAAGTTATCAGTAGAAACATCAAAGTCTTTTCCAACAGCAACACACAGCGCCCATTCAATGGCCTGCGGTTTTATTTCTACTTGTTCAAATGCTTGTTGCTGACTCTGATTTCGGCCATCAGGAAGATACCAATAACCGAAGTCTTCTAATAGTCGACGTTCGGCTCCAGCCAAGCACCAATGAGAAATTTCATGTAACGCACTGGCATAATAGCCATGAGCAAAAATTATTTGGTTAAAGTCACACTGCTCATTGCTCGGCAGGTAAATAGGCTCATCACCACCTTTGACTAGATGCGTATTATACATAGCGCCGAAAGTGCTATCAAATAACTGCATCAAATCTTGATAATGATGGGGGCTTTTATTCGCGGCAATTTCATCAGCTGACAGTGTGGATACAGGTATGAACATGAAAATAAACTTGTTTAGGTAAATTTACTAAAAACCTTAGTGTGCAAAATTCACTATGGGGTTTTAAATTTGACGCTATTCTAACTAAAAACGGCGATTATTACATCGCCGTTTGAAAGAAAATTATGCAAGCGATTAAATGCCTACATGGGTTTAAGAAAGATTCTAGTTTTTGGTACTTCTCATATCTAAAATTGGCATATTACTACTACCTAATACCGTAGCCGGTAATTTACCATCCCAGTTTTGCGCTTCAGTTAACTTAACAATAAGCGGATTATTCCCTAGCGCTTTCGCTTTAGCTGTAATGGCTTCTGCTTCTGCCAAACCTTTAATGCGAATCGATTCTGCTTCTGCTATTGCTACTAATTTAATGCCATCAGCTTTTGCTTTCGCCGTATTGACATCGCGTTGTGCTTCAAGGTTTTGTCGCGCTAATTTATGCTTTTCTGCATCAGCTAGGTTTTTCTCTGTTTGTTTAGTTTCAATTGAGGTTAAATATTTTGCTGGTAAAGTGATATTCTCAATTTGAATATTATCAACTGTGACCGGAAAGCCCTTCATTTCTTCAATAAAATTGGCTTCAATCGATTGAATAGCACTCGCTCTATCTTGAATGAGCTTTTCTGCGTCATACTGAGGGATAACATCTTTAGTTGCCGCTCGAAAACGTGGATCTAAAATTCTGTTTTCAAATTGTGATAAGCCACCATATTGTCGAAATAACTCCAAAGCGGCGGTCTTGTCAACTGTCCAGTTAACGCTAACGCTAATGGTTACTGGCATTTGCTCTTTGGTGCTTGAGGCCATTTTCTCTTCATTTTTACGGGTACGTACTTCTATCTCTTCAACACTATCAATGAATGGGACTTTAAAATGCAAACCTGGATTTACCTGCTCTTTTGCTTCACTAAAACGCTTAACAATACCGATATGGCCTTCATTAACAGTATAAACAGAGTTAAAGCCAGCTACGATCACCACTGCTGCGGCAATGATTGATTTTGCTGGGATGTTAAATTGTTCAATCTTCATAAATATTCCTTTTTATTTTCTATAATTATTATTTTATATTTACGCGCTATTTATAACCATTGAATTAATGTATTTGGCACTAAGTGAGAAATATCATTTCAATTGCTACTATTTTTCTATCTCGCTATTTTTTTCGATTTTGTTTACGCCACCTTTAATAATGATGTAGCCAAAAATCCCTGATATTAGTGAACCAATGACGATACCTAATCTATCTTGAAAAATAAAATTAGCACCATTGCCTTGTTCAAAAGCCAATGACCCGATAAATAAGCTCATGGTGAAGCCGACACCACATAGAATCGCAGCGCCATATAGTAAGCGCCAATTAACGCTAGTAGGTAACTGTGCCCAACCTAGCTTGATGGCAATAAAACAAAAACCAAACACCCCAAGTTGTTTACCAACAACTAAGCCAACAATAATGCCAAATGGCACTGGTGCCATTACTTGTTCAATACCAATACCAGCAAAGCTGATACCGGCATTAGCAAAAGCAAATACAGGTAAAATGATAAAGGCAACTAACGAATGTAAATTATGCTCTAAAGACTTTAACGGTGAAGGCTCGCCTGCTCTTCCTTTGATTGGAATAAAAAATGCTAATATAACCCCGGCTAATGTAGCATGAACGCCAGACTTAAGTACGGCGATCCAAAGCACAAGACCTACAAATATATAAGGTGCGGTGTCGGTTACGCCACGCTTATTCATGGTAAATAGAATCGCAAGGACACTAGCAGCAATGATTAAGGATAATAACGACAGCTGGTCGGTATAAAATAACGCAATAACAATGATCGCGCCTAAGTCATCAAATATGGCTAAGGAAGTTAAAAACACCTTCAATTGCAACGGCACTTTGCTACCAATGATAGACAATATACCTAACGCGAATGCGATATCGGTTGCGGTTGGAATTGCCCAACCATTAATCGCATCGGGATCGTTATAATTAAACGCAACATAACATAAGGCTGGCACCAACATACCGCCTAATGCACCAATGGCTGGTAAGGTTATTTGCCCTGGTTGTGATAAATCGCCTTCTAGAAACTCGCGCTTTAGCTCTAAGCCAACTAAAAAGAAAAACAAGGCCATTAGACCATCATTTATCCACAATAATAGCGGTTTAGCGATTACAAAAGTCCCCACTGACACTTGCACTGGAATGTTCAGTAGCATGTCGTAATAGGTTATAAAAGGTGAATTGGCGATAATCATCGCCGCTACGGCAGCAAACATCAAAATAATGCCACTAGCCGCTTCAAGTTTTAAGAAATCATTAATACTTTTAATCATTATTTGTTCACTTCTAATAGCCCCTAACTTTATCACGACATAATATGTCACATTGGCAAATTATACAAATTTGTCAAGAAAAAACATGTCATGACACAATAAAATGATAAAAATTCGGAAAGATTGATAAATATCGAAAATAATTCATGTTTACTGTGAATTTGCTGGTAATGTTGGATTTAATAAGTGTAATATTTAGTTGCTAAAAAAAACCAAATGGGCATTGCCCAAAAGGCTAAAATATTCATGAAAAAACTTGATGATATAGACTTACGCATTCTCACCTTGCTCTATAAAAACGCAGATATTACTAACAAAGAACTTGCAGCGCAGATCGGCATAGCCCCATCTACCTGTTTAGAGCGCGTTAAACGCATGAAGAATAATGGCGTCATCAAACATGCCTTCATTGATATTAACTTCAAAAGTCTCGGCGGTAATATTGAAGCGATTGCGGCCATTAAATTACAACCCTATTCAGAATTGATTGTAAATAAACTCAGAGATGACTTACTTAAACTACCTGAGATTGTCAGCTTGTATCATATGGGTGGCAGCTACGATTACTTCATTCATATGTCGGTAAAAGATAGTGAACACTTACGCCAATTTGTCTTTAATGCTATTACTTCTCGTGAAGAAGTAACCACAGTTGAAACTTCACTTATTTTTGAGCATAGCCGTAGCGGTGTGCTACCCAACTTCGATGATGAGTAATGTCTATAGTCAATTAATTAAAAAGAGCTGAATTACAGCTCTTTTTTTAATTAATTGACTTGCTCAACCTAAGGTTTTATAAAGTCTTCTGTTTCGAAATATAACGGTTTCATCGTGCCACAGTTAAGAAACTTATACTGAAGTTCTGCTTCTTTTGGTACTGCTGATGAAGTGTTAAAACGACCTAAACAACTAGCTTCTAAATCAACACCTATTATATGGTCAAAGCTAGGTGCTTGTAGAATCCGATGGATATAAATTTTATAGTTATTATTTAATGAAACAACATCATATTCTTGTTGGCTACTTGATGGCTTTATGTCGTCAAAAGCTCGAACATAAAGTTGTTTATCAAATGACAATGGTAAGTTTTCATAAACTAACATGCCACCACGCTCGAAGTGCCCTGCATATAAGTCGACATGAATAACCATTTTCTCACCGCGCATTAAGCGTTGTAAATTAAATGCTTTTGGCTTAACAGTAATAAGCTCTCCATCTCTTACGGTTTGTAATACCGCCAAATCATTATTATCTAATTTATATAATAATTGTACGTTATGTGGCATTTGATAAAGCGGCATATGTGATGCAAATATACTTGAGCCTTGCGTAAATAGCGCCATACCATGTATGCCCATATAGGCAGGATCTAATGGTGGTAATTCTTTAACCTCTTCCTCTGCAAAGCTTGCTGAACTTAAAATAATTAACAATATAGAAAGCAATATTTTTTTCATTTAGAAATAACTCATAAAATATGGACATCACAATACCAATACCAATACAAGAAATTGATATAAACGTTAAACAGCAAATTTGATTATAAACTATCTATAAAAAAAGAGGTTAAATGAATGTCCATTTAACCTCTTTTCTAATTTACTAACGTTAATCTTAGCTTTTTAAATCGTCAAAAAACTTTTTCACACCGTCAAAGAAACCGGTTTCTTTCGGGCTATGTTTGCTGGTACTCTTACCCATTTTTTCTTCTAACTGACGTAATAAGTCTGCTTGATCACCCGATAAACTTACCGGTGTTTCGATCACAACCTTGCACATTAAATCACCCGTTGCATGGCTACGCACTGATTTAACACCTTTACCACGTAAACGGAACATTTTGCCCGTTTGAGTTTCTTTCGGTATTTTCAGTTTAACTTTGCCTTCAAGTGTCGGTACTTCAATTTCACCACCTAAAGCCGCCGTGGTGAAGCTAATAGGCACTTCACAATACAAATGGTTTTCATCTCGTACAAATATTTTATGTTCTCGAACATTGGCTTGAACATATAAATCACCCGCTGGTGCGCCATGTTCACCGGCTTCACCTTCGCCTGATAAACGAATTCTATCGCCAGTATCAACGCCCGGTGGAATTTTAACCGATAGGGTTTTATTCTTTTCAACACGGCCTTGACCACGACATGAGGTACAAGGGTCAGTAATAACTTTACCTTTACCTGAACATGTTGGACAGGTTTGTTGTACAGCAAACAAACCTTGACGCATTTGTACTTGACCATGACCATGACACGTTGAACAGGTTTTAGCACTGGTACCTTTTTTAGCACCACTACCATCACAAGGATCACAACTAACAAACGTTGGTACTTTAATTTCTAAGGTTTTACCTTTAACCGCTTCTTCAAGACTCAGGTCAAGATTATAGCGTAAATCTGAACCACGACGTTGACGCGATTGACCACCACGACCGCGACCACCGCCACCAAAAATGTCACCAAATATATCACCAAAAGCATCACCGAAGTCTTGCCCGCCGCCAAAACCTCCACCGCCATGACCGCCTTGTTCAAACGCCGCGTGGCCGTATTGATCATACGCCGCGCGTTTCTGATCATCGTTTAATATTTCATAAGCTTCTTTAACTTCTTTAAACTGTTCTTCTTTAGATTTATCACCTTGAGTTCTATCTGGGTGATATTTCATTGCTAAACGTTTGTAAGCTTTTTTGATATCGCGCTCAGCGGCATCTTTTGATACCTCTAGCACTTCATAATAATCGCGTTTTGACATAGGTTTTATTTCTTTACTTCAAATTTATGGATACTAATTTGTTTAACTTCTTTCTTAGACGCGGTAAGAGTTATCTTCAACACCTTAAAAATCTAAGCAAATTATTATCGTTTAATAAAAATTTTCATTTCTTTTTACATAGTAAAGCGCCGATAATTATCGACGCTTTGCCTTATGCTAACTAAACCACAAAATTTAATTGTTTTTTGTTGTCACTGTATCCTTCTAGAGCAAGGTGGACACGCGGAGCATACAAGGGTATGTGAGCAAGTCCAACGCGGCTATTGAGCATTACAGCGACAACCTAACAATTAACTATTTGTCGTCTTTAACTTCTTCAAATTCAGCGTCAACTACATCATCACCGCCTGATGAATCAGCTTCTGGAGCCGCTCCTTCAGGTGCGCCACTTTGTGCTTGCGCTTTGGCTTGAGCAATTTCCATTAACTTAGCTGAAGCTTCGATAACCGCTTGAGACTTAGTATCGATTTCTTCTTTGCTTTCGCCTTTAAGCGCAACTTCAAGTTCAGCTAATGCAGCTTCAATTTTCTCTTTGTCTTCGCTTGGTAAATCGTCGCCAGCTTCTTCAATTTGCTTACGTGTTGCGTGCACCATGCCATCAGCTTGGTTACGAGTTTGTACAAGCTCTTCAAATTTCGCATCTTCGTCAGCATTTGCTTCAGCGTCACGTACCATTTGCTCTACTTCTTCATCAGATAAACCAGAAGAGGCTTTAATGGTAATTTTTTGCTCTTTACCCGTGTTCTTATCTTTAGCCGTTACATGTAAAATACCATCAGCATCTAAATCGAAAGTTACTTCAATTTGTGGCGTACCACGTTGTGCAGGGGCAATTCCTTCAAGGTTAAATTGACCAAGAGATTTGTTTGCTGAAGCTTGCTTACGCTCACCTTGCATAACATGTACCGTTACGGCAGCTTGGTTATCATCTGCTGTTGAGAATGTTTGAGATTGCTTCGTTGGGATAGTGGTGTTTTTATCGATAACTTTCGTCATCACGCCGCCCATGGTCTCAATACCTAATGATAATGGCGTAACGTCTAATAATAGTACGTCAGTAACATCACCAGAAAGTACACCCGCTTGAATCGCAGCGCCTGCAGCGACAGCTTCATCAGGGTTCACATCTTTACGTGGCTCTTTACCAAAAAATTCAGTAACCACTTTTTGTACCATTGGCATACGTGTTTGACCACCAACCATGATAACGTCGTTGATGTCACTAATTGACAGGTCAGCATCTTTAAGGGCTTGTTTAAGCGGGCCTAAAGTAGCTTTAACCATATCTTCAACTAGAGATTCTAATTTAGCACGCGTTACTTTGATGTTCATGTGCTTAGGGCCTGAACCATCTGCAGTAATGTACGGCAAGTTAACATCGGTTTGTTGTGCTGAAGAAAGCTCACATTTTGCTTTTTCTGCCGCTTCTTTCAAACGTTGCATGGCTAAAGGATCTTGCGTTAAATCCATGCCTTGATCTTTCTTGAATTCAGCTACTAGGTAGTTAATTAAACGGTTATCAAAATCTTCACCACCTAAGTGCGTGTCACCGTTTGTCGCAAGTACTTCAAAAGTGTGCTCGCCTTCAACTTCATCAATTTCGATGATAGAGATATCAAATGTACCACCACCTAAATCGTATACTGCAACAACTTTGTCGCCTTCTTGCTTGTCCATGCCGTAAGCAAGAGCAGCAGCAGTTGGCTCGTTGATAATACGTTTAACATCAAGACCGGCAATACGACCCGCATCTTTAGTTGCTTGGCGCTGTGCATCGTTAAAGTAAGCAGGAACAGTAATTACCGCTTCAGTTACTTTTTCGCCTAAGTAATCTTCGGCGGTTTTTTTCATTTTTGCTAACACTTCAGCAGAAACTTGTGGTGGTGCGATATTTTTACCACGTGCCGTAACCCAAGCATCACCGTTGTCAGCTTTAACAATACCAAATGGCATAATTTTAATATCGCGTTGAACTTCTTCATCTTCAAAACGACGACCAATTAAACGCTTAATAGCAAACAACGTATTTTTAGGGTTAGTTACCGACTGACGTTTAGCAGGTTGTCCAACTAATGTCTCGCCTTCTTCAGTGTAAGCAATGATTGAAGGAGTTGTACGATCGCCTTCTGCATTTTCAATTACACGTGCTTTACCACCATCTAGAACAGCAACACAAGAGTTTGTTGTCCCTAGATCAATACCAATAATTTTGCCCATCTTGACGATCTCCGAATACTTATTTATTAAAAATAAAGATTAAATCTTTTGATGAATAGTTAGTGGGGGCAGGAAAAAGTCTTTTCAACTATTTTTATCGAAAATAGGTAAAAAATGTTAAATTTATTTTGCAGCCTTGCTATTTGACTACGACTAAAAACCAAGATCTGACTGATAGCACTAACAAATAAAATAATATCGATAAAAAATCCACCGGATTCAAGGCTATCTTTAAACACGGCGGAGCAATAAGAACGTTAAACTCGATTATTTAACTATAAACTTAATGAATAATTAACCTTCACAAGGAAGCCAGTTTTCACCATCCATGCTACACTCAACCGTCGTAGTACCTGGTGAGAAAAAAGAGGCATTACTGGTAGTTTTTCTCCATTGGATTTCATCACTACCTTTTTCTCCAGATTTTTCCAGCGTAACGTCATAAGAATTTTCATCGTTAAAAAATTTCAATTTATGCCAACGATTAATATTTAAACCAACATCATCAGCAAATTGGTAAGGTGTTGACAGCAAATAATCAACTAAATCACTCATCGCTAATTCAGTTTCTTTATCCTTTATATTATGCCAAGCACCTAAGGCCGTATACTCCGCATCGTCATTAGTTATGGTGAAGTTTGTAACATAATTAACACTAGCCGTCTCGTCTGCATACATGAAGTTATATTGTCTTTCACTGCCGTTACCATCTACTACGGACTGGCAATTATCATAATTTGATTCCATTGCTGACTCTGAGCGATTAGAAAAAGTAAAATCAATACCGTCATGAGTGTATCGAAGTCCTTCGTAACTAGAACAGGTCCATATTTGCTCGCTGGCGTGATAATATATTAAAACTCCCATATCAATGTAACCACCATTCCAATCTCCCTGACTGCGAAACTGATAACTCAGTGCTTGTTCAACTTCAGTTAGGTCAGGTGTTAACACAACGACCTCGATTAAGTCTTCAATCGGATTGTTGCTAATAACTCGGCTAAAGCGCAGCCATTGTTCAGGTTCATTGCTTTGGGCAATATCTTGATATATAACAACATCAACATCTGTAGAATTTACATGTAGATTTTGTAACTCTAGACCATAGGCATGACTGACCTTCGAGATCTTCATGGTTTTTAGTGCTAACTCTGTTGCTTCGACATCATTATTAGCCATAAAGTCATCAAACACTTGTTCGGCTGAAATATTGTAAAAACGAGTAAAATTAGCCATGACCGTTTCAAATTGGCTATTAATCCTAGTACGTATAGCTTCATCGTTTTCTGCCATAACGCAATCTACTGGTGAGGTATTTCGAGTTTGCTTAAATTGACTTTCTATCGCCTGCCATAAAAGTGTAGTTAATGGCGAAATAATTCTAGTTTCAGTATTTGAAATACGACTAATAGAAGGTGGTAATGACATTTGATAAGCTTGAATTACCTCACCAAAGGTATCATCTATAGCGCCAACAGGCACATCTACATACAGGGCTCTATAGGGAAAACATGTTTGCTGTGTGGAGGTCAAATTTAATGTGTAATCGCCACCTTCAGCAGAAATAGCAAAAGGTTCATTTTGATCATCAAACTTACCATCACCATTTAAATCAAGCCAAACCGTAGCGCCTGAAACACTGCCGCCAATAACCTTTCCAGTATTAGAAGTTGTCTCAACTGGGCTAGGAATAGGTGGAGTTGGTTTACTAGGCTCTGGTGAACCACTACCACCACTACATGCATAAAGACCAAAGGTTAATGTTGATATTGCCAGTAGGTGAAATTTGGATTTAATCTTCAATTTGATATCCCTGTTAAATTGAATGGTACATTCAATGTTCCGTTATAGTCATTCAGCTAACTGATATGAATCAAAATAACTTAATGACCTGTATTAACAATACGACTAAATTTGATGTAACAGATTGAGGCTGATAAATATTTTACAAAAATTTAACATATAAATCTTAACAACACAAAAGTCATACGCATAACTTGTATAAATTCAAGTCCGGCTAATATCTATATATTTAAAAACAGGCAATCTAAATTTGAAAGGATCGAAACGGAAGTAGCAAGGGGTTGTAAAAATAATGAGCTTTCAATACCTAAGTATTAAAAGCTCTTCAAAGGAAAACTATGCAGTAGTATCAACACTTGGCTTAGCTTTTGACACCATCACCATAGCCGGGCGAATTAACCGACCGTTTAACTCATAACCCTTTTGCATAACAGCAATTACTGTATTAGCTGGCACGCCTTCAACTTCTTGCATCGACATCGCTTGATGTAATTCAGGGTTGAATGGTTGGTCTTGTGGGTTAATTGCTTTAATAGCAAATTTCTCTAACGAAGCCAACAAACCTTGATAAGTAAGATCAATACCTTCAACAATAGCAGTATTATTTTCATCTTCTCTATCAATGTTTTGTAATGCGCGTTCTAAATTATCAACTGTAGTTAACATTTCAGCAGCAAATTTTTCTAAAGCGAATTTACGCGCTTTTTCAACGTCTTGAGCAGCTCGACGACGAACATTGTCTACTTCTGCTTTAGCACGGATAACAGAATCTTTTTGATCAGCAACCGTAGATTTAGCCGAGGCTAACGCTAATTCAAGCTCGTTAATTTTTTCTTGTTCGACACTGATATTATCGGCAGCTGCATCAAATTGAACTTCAACTTGCTCTTCTGCTTGCGCAATAATTTCAGCGGCTAATTCGTCTGCCGCCATTTCTTCAGCACTTTTATTCTCTGTTGACTCGTTGGCCATGAAAAACTCCAAAGTAGGTCTTAAATTTCAAAATAGATAAACACAATAACGGTAATTATGGGGGCTTGTTTTTATGATTCAAGCACAAAAGTAAATCATTTAGAAAAAAGTCAACTTTACAAGCAAGCCAAATAGCGCGAAACTGCCGTTAGTTCCCAATTATATGACATATTGATAAGCACTGTATGAGTAATTTATACAAAACCATTGGTTTAATCGGTAAACCTCATCATGAGGGTGCCAACTCCACCATAGCAGCTTTACATCATTATTTAACCCAGCAAGGTTATCAGGTGTTGGTAGAAAATTCCGTCGCACAATCGATAAATATTGCAAACATCACCATGGCATCACTCACCACTATTGGTCAGCAGGCCGATCTTGCTATCGTTATTGGTGGTGACGGCTATATGCTAGGTGCAGCAAGAGTTTTGTCTTGTTACAATATCGGCGTAATCGGCGTAAACCGCGGTAACTTAGGCTTTCTGACTGACTTATCACCTGATGATTTAATTACCCCACTATCAGCCATTTTAAAAGGTGAATCGCGCGAAGAACAACGCTTTATTATTGAAGCAGAAGTTTATCGCCACGGTAAACTTAAAAGCTCAAACAGTGCAGTAAACGAAGCCGTATTACATGCGGGTAAAGTCGCCAACATGATCGAATTTGAAGTATATATCGATGGCAGTTTTATGTTTAGCCAGCGCTCTGACGGCTTGATTGTTTCGACGCCTACGGGCTCAACCGCCTATTCGATGTCTGCGGGTGGACCAATTTTAACGCCAAATCTAAACGCTCTTTCCTTGGTGCCAATGTTTCCACATACGCTAACCAGTCGCCCGATTGTGGTTGACGGAAACAGCGAAATCAAACTGAAACTGGCCAATGAAAACTATGAAAACTTGCAGGTAAGCTGCGACGGCCATGTCATCTTAGCCGTTATGCCCGGTGATGAAGTTATTATTAAGAAAAGTGAATTTACCTTACGGTTGATTCACCCCCTTGATCATAATTACTTTAATGTTTTGAGAAATAAATTAGGCTGGGGTAACAAACTCTACTAATTTTCTAATCACTACGCCCTTTAAGTGGTGAGTTATAAATAAAGTTTCAAACATAGCTTGATAAAAAACCAGATACTGTATAAATTAACAGTATCTGGTTTTTTTGTAATCAAACGTCGTTAATTTAAGCTCATCATTGCACTTAGCTAACGGCACTAGGACTGACTATGTTATTGCAGCTCAACATTCAAAATTTTGCCATTGTGCGTTCACTCGACATTGACTGGCAGCAAGGTATGACCACAATTACCGGCGAAACAGGCGCCGGTAAGTCGATAGCAATTGATGCCTTAGGACTGTGCCTTGGCGATAGAGCCGTGACTAATGTTGTTAGACCTAACTGCACTAAAGCGGAATTAGCCGCAACCTTTGATACTAGCAACAACAAACAAGCCAAAAAGTGGTTGAAAAATAATGATATGCTGCTAGACAACGAATGTATTCTTCGCCGAGTTATTTCTGCAGAGGGCCGTTCAAAAGCCTATATTAATGGCAGCCAAGTGCCCTTGGCCCAGTTAAAAGAAATTGGCCAACTGCTGATCAATATCCATGGCCAACATGACCATCAACTCATCGTTAAAGCAACTGAACAACGCAATATTCTTGACGCTTATGCCAGCCACCAACACTTGTTAGATGAGGTTAAGTACTACTATCATCAATGGCGTGAACTTAGCCAAGAAGCTAAACTCCTGCAAGCAAGTAAGCTACAACGTGAAGCCAAACAGCAGTTATTGCAATATCAAGTAAACGAACTTGACGAATTTTCCTTACAAATCGATGAGTTTGAAAGCCTAGAAACTGATTACAAGCGCCAAAGTAATGGTCAGCATATCCTTAGTGAAACTTTAGTGGCTGTACAGCAGCTCTCTGAAAACGAACAATTTAACGTGGTAGAAGCTTTGCAACATAGCGCAGAGCAAATTGCTGCTTTAGGTAATTACGACCCGGTATTAAAAGCCATTGCAGAGCAACTTAACGAAGCATTAATTCAAGTTGAAGACGCCAGCCAAGAAATCAAGCATTATTACGAAAGTTTAGAGCTAGACCCACAAGCATATACGTTAATAGAAGAGCGTTATTCAACAGCTGTACTGCTAGCTAAAAAGCATCAAATTGCGCCAAACGCATTAGCAAACTTTCATCAACAACTATTACAAGAGTTGCAACTCTTTAGCTCTGATGAAAGCCGTTTAAAGCAAATTAATGACGATATAGAAACAGCAAAACAAAAGTATCAGCACGCTGCGCTGACCTTGTCTGACTCCAGAAAAAAAGCCGCAACAAAGTTAAGTAAAATGATCACCAAAAGTATGGCTGAATTAAACATGCCACACGGTAAGTTTTTCATCGACATTTGCCAAGATAAAATAGAGAGTTTATCGGTTAACGGCAACGACACCGTTAGCTACCTAGCGAGTTTAAATCCGGGACAAGCATTAGAAGCCATGAATAAAGTGGCGTCAGGCGGTGAACTATCGCGTATCAGCTTAGCTATGCAAGTTATTTTGGCTGATAAAATCATTACCCCAAGCTTAATATTTGATGAAGTTGATGTCGGCATTAGTGGCCCAACAGCAGCAATGGTCGGTAATAAGTTACGACAGCTGGCAAAAAATACCCAAGTGATCTGTGTGACCCATTTACCACAAGTCGCGAGTAAAGGTCATCAACAATTATTTGTCGCTAAATTAACCGATGGTGAACACACAGAAACAACTGTAACGGAACTTTCTAGTGCTGGCCGCGTCCAAGAAATTGCCCGTTTACTTGCTGGTGATAAAATTACTGAAAATAGTATGGCAAACGCGCAAGAATTACTGGCCGGATAGAGCAAACATTAACAAGCGGGTGAAATAAACTAAAAATTATTTTGTATCTATTAGCCCGCTTCGCTATTATCCCCGTTCAAACTATAAAGGATGAATATAATTACCATGTTGTTTCGAGTATTAGCTATTGTTATCGCCTTGTCTGTTTCTGCCTGTTCTAGCTGGGTTTATCGTATAGATATTCCACAAGGAAATTATTTAGAGCAAAAAGATATCGACAAACTTCAAATTGGTATGACAAAAGAGCAAGTAAAATTTGTCTTAGGTAGCCCGGTTGTTGAAGGTGCCTTTAATAAAGATATTTGGCATTATGTTTATCGCTTCAAATCAGGTCGCAGCACCGAATTTGACACAAAAAAACAATTTACCATCAAGTTCGATGATAACAAGGTTGTTACTGCTGAAGGTGATTTTGAATTACCAGAAAGTTATTACGTACCTATGGTTAACTAGTCGTTCATCCTGAACATCGTCGCTCTTTTACATCGACATACAGGAAGTAAAGTCAGGGATGGCTAGGAACGACCATGTGACCGCGTCATTGCCTATACGGAAGTAGGTACTAAGTTTTAGTCGGGAACATAAAACT
>CAXBNP010000044.1:0-25276 GCA_963977145.1 uncultured Colwellia sp. | reverse complement strand
TATCGGCTAAATAATTTGCCCAGTCCACTATATTGTATAGTGGACGAGTTGATACTAAACTTACTTATTGGCAATTTCAATTCATAAAAGCAGTGTCCAGACGCGCGCCATTTTGTCCGCTACTTATAGAAAAGACGCTAATTGAACAGTTAGCGTCTTTTTGTTGTTTACCGTTTTAAAATAGCAATTGTATCGCTAGATCTTTATCTATCTTAGTATTGCTTAGGCCTTTTAACTAAACCTGAACTCATTAGAGTGGGCCGTAATATTTTCATTATATTCACCGATTAGGCGATAACTTTAATAATTGTCCTTGCTCACTATCCGTTAAAATATAAATATAGCCATCTGGGCCAGTTCTAATATCGCGGATCCTTTGTTTGCGCTCAGCTAGCATTGTTTCTTGCGCGACCACTTTATTGTCTTGCAAATGTAAACGTCTAACACTTTTAGCTGCTAGGGCAGCAACAAATAAATCACCTTGCCATTGAGGGAATATGTCGCCTTGATATTCTGTCATGCCCGCTGGTGCGATAGAAGGTACCCAATAGGTAACGGGCTGTTCCATGCCTTTGGCTTTGGTAAAAGGAGAGACTAAAGCGCCCGAATAATCTAGGCCATGAGTAATGGCTGGCCAGCCATAATTAACCCCAGGCTTAATTAAGTTTAATTCGTCGCCGCCTTTAGGGCCATGTTCATGCAGCCAAACTGTGTTAGCTTTGCTGATTAAAACTGCTTGCGGGTTACGATGGCCATAGCTATATATTTCAGGTCTTGCATGCTTTTGTCCGACAAACGGATTGTCTTTGGGAATAGAACCATCGGGGTTAATTCTAAGTACTTTGCCTAACATACTAGTTAAAGATTGGGCCTCTTCACGAAAGTTAAAACCATCCCCCGCGGTGATCAGTAGAGTGCCATCAGGCAGAAAGGCCATTCTAGCGCCATGATGATGCGGAGTATTTCTACTTGAGCCCGTAAATATGACTTTAGTTTGCTGTAGCGTCATGTCTTGTAATCTTGCGCTGATCACTTCAACAAAGTTGTTGCTTGCTGTGCCTCCACTGTAAGAGATATAAAGTGTTTGGTTTGTTGCGAAGTTAGGGTCTAACACTACATCGAATAGTCCCGCAGGTCCCTCAACATAAATATCAGGCAAGCCAGAAATTTTTTGCTCTAGCAATTTACCATTCCTGATGACTCTTAGGCTGCCTCCGCGCTCCGTCACTAACATATCTTTATTAGGTAAAAACGCGATTGACCAAGGAAATGTTAAATTGTCGACCACAGTAGAAACTTTATAGTCTTGAGTGGCTGTTTCTGCATAAATAGACATGCTAGCAACCAGTAAACATAAGCTAATACTCAGTTTTTTTATTATATGGAGATTACTTTTCATGGTGATTACCTTGAGTTGTTAGCTGAACTTTCGTGGCCGAAGTAAGCCAGGCGAAGAGCCATGCGGCAAATATACAACAGCACGTGGCTAAAAATAGTCCCAGTGAAGTACGAACCGCAGCGATTATGGTTAAGCCCATAATATATTGAATGAGATACATCGTTAGCGGAAAAGTCGTACACCCAGCGGCAATATACCAAGCCATTCTGTTGCCACCAATAAATTGATGAGCGTATTTAGCAAGAATAAATCCCACTAAAAATCCACTGGTAATCAATAGATATAAACTGGGCCCTAAGCCGAGTATATCTTTGTAAGTGGCCAATATGCGATCGGTAAATGAAATACTAAGCCCAAACGATTGTACGTCGGCTAATACCAATTGCGTGGAGGTAATACAGACCAGCAAGGTGGCAATAAGGGTAGTACAAATAAACAGCACAATGGTTTTTAGCATAAAATAGCCTTTATTGAGTTCAGGAAATAGCTAGACAATATTAAATAAGTTTTAGAATGATATCTGTTAACGCCCTAAAATACCCACCTTATTGACGATGTTAATTTATAAAACTAGGGCGAATGTTCCTGACCTAGTGCGCTATATATGCGAAAAGTCATTCATCGTGACATTAAGCGCTTCTGGGCGATTTTAAGGTAAATACTGCCGAAAGCATCTATAAATCGGCTTTATAAGCGTATTGCCAGCAATATATATGCTTTCTTTGGCAATTAGGACCGCGGTATGTTGGCCAGTAAATAAAATTTATAGCGCTTGCTTAAAGGTTAAAAAAAATTGCTTTGAACTGCGGCTATCCATGGTAACGACAATAGGAAGTGTTTAATATAGAGCCATTGGCATTTGCCACTCATTATTAACGCGGAATTTACATGAATTTAGAACAAGCTTTATTGGTAATAACTAAGGCACATGGCAACGAACTACCTGTTGAAGCGATAGCAGCAGTTAAAAAGAATTGGTCGGTATTTTATCCTGATTTAGAGCGGTTGATAGACCAGTTTGTCATTGATGATAGCTCGCTAACCGATGAGCAAAATGCGATTTTATTTTTTGGCACATTATTATTGGCAGAATTAAAATATTCTCCAGCATTGTCAAAATGTTTACAGCTCTTTTCGCGCACTGACACCTTTTTAACGCCGATTGAAGTGGTGTTTGGCGATGCGCTTACCGAATTAACGCCAACCTTATTTTATAATGTTGCTAATGGCAATACGCAAGCCTTGTCTGACTATATTGTTGATGGACATCAAGCGATGTATTGTAAAGCCTCTGCTATTGAAGCGGTCTTTGCGCAATATGAAATAGCCATAATAGATAAAACCGAATTAAGTAAACATGTCACGCGCTGGCTCACGGTATTTTTGGCGATACCGAGTTCAATCAATAGCTTTTTAATGAGCGCATTAGCGGATTCTTGTATCGACTATCAACTGGATGATTTTAAAAATCAGTTTCTTAATTTATGTGATAAGGACTTATTTGATGAAGACCGCTTTAGTCAAGATGAGGTAAAAGCATGGGATAGGGCTAATGCCCGTATGTTGATTGAAACTGGCACCATAGAAACTGATTTTAATCTTATTGAGACCTTAACTGCTTGGGCTGATGATGACTTGGCGGATGAACAACTCGACAGCCTTTTAGGCGACAACGATGATGTCTTTGATTCATTAATGGGTGAAGGCGGTTTATTGTCTAATATTTTGTACGACGAAAATACCATATTAGAAAACAGTGTGCCGGTTAGTTCATTACCGACGGTGGGCCGCAACGAACCTTGTCCGTGTGGCAGTGGCAAAAAATATAAGAAGTGTTGTTTACAGTAGAGCAGTACGCTGAATCTAAATTTTGAGCTATAACGTTCGTCAAGCTTGGCGAACAAGCTTGACAGCTAATTTACAGCGGAACAAAACATAAAAATGAAAATATTTTTACTTACCCATGAACGTGAACTGCGCAGGGCAACCAATACCGGCGCACTTGCACTAGCAGGTGCTAATAACATTGTTGAACGTATATTGTGGGAAAGGGTCGCCCCTAATAAAGACCTTACCCGCCTAATCGAAAATAATCAGGCGGTGTTATTATACTCGAAGGCAGCATCGTCGACGACTTCAATAGTAACATCGCCATTACCATCGCTAGTACCGCCAGTAACAATCGAAGAGTATGAACACATCATTATTATTGATGGCACGTGGCAAGAATCAAAAAAAATATACAATCAAAGCGCTTATTTAAAAAGTGCTCCCCAAGTCACCTTAACAACGGCAAATGATTCTTTATACAAACTTAGGGCCAATCAACCTAAAGGGGGTCTATGCACCATCGAATGTATAATCGAAGTGCTAAGACTTAAAGGACAAGATAAAATGGCTGCAGAATTATCATTAAAATTTGACCAGTTTAATGGCTAAAAAATTAACAAAACAAGTAAATACAATGACGGTTACCTATATTTCACGCTACATTTTAGCCGTTGCTTACGCTTTACAATTTCACTGAATTATCTAGCTAAAGTAGGTTTATAAGGTCACGACTCTTTTAGATAAAACAACACTGGCAACGATACTTTACAAGTCGTTGTTCATTTTCAATTTAAGGCCGTGTCAAAGGTAATTAAGGCTAGTATCGAAAATTCTAACATTTATGCCCGAACCATTACCGCTCCCGATGGCTAATATTGTGAATTTATATCGTTGATTTGAGGCAGAGACATAAGTTACGAAAAATGTCACTTCAACCTATTAGAACTGATACGTTAGTCCTGCAATCAGTCTGTAGGCATCGTAGTTATAATTTGTAAAACCGTTACCAAGAACATTTATAATGCGGTCTATGTCATATTCAAATCGCCAGTCGTTTTCGTCAAATTTTTGATATAAGACATTAAAGTGCAAGTTGACAACCGGCGAATAGATATAATCTGCGTATATTTTGATGTCATGAGAATTAATGACCAGTTCATTGTGATTATCACTGGTCGATAAAGACGATGTATTTATTGCGGCGTTAGCAATAGCATATGAGTAGCTGTAATCGACTCCCAAACTCAATTGCCCATCAGATAATTTTTCCGCGACTAGGTTTATACCTGCACTATCTGATCTGTCATCTTGATTAGCCGACCAATCTACTTGATTGAACCAATAACTGCCCTGGCTAGTATTATCTTGCCATTGTGTATGGCTATAAATGAATATTGATAGGTGTTTGTTAAAAGCAGTGCTTACCGATAAGTCAACGCCTCGGCGTTTACTTGCAATTAATCCTACATCAGTTTTTTGATATTTATCTCTTGAAAAATAAGCTTGAAAATTTACTTCTGTATTGATCAAACTGTATGCTTGGGCTTTGCTAAAGGGGTTAATAGATAGTTTGCCTTTAGCTTGTTCTCGCTCTCGATCGGCTTGATAATATTTTTGTAACGCTAATACCTCACTAACGCGGGTGTTTTGATCTGTACGGTTATAAAGTGAACCATCGCGAAGCTCGCGTGATAACTCAACACTGACAAGGTTAAAAGGAGCCGGTCGTGTAGAGACTTTCAACCAATACTTTTCATTGTCTGTTTTCTCTCTATCTTGCAAATCACGTTCTCGTTGGTCTAATTGCCAGCCCACAGTTAACTGTGAGCCTATCGAAAAACGGTACTGGCTATATAAATTGACTTTAACTTTTTTAAAGCTATAGGGACGATTTGAAGTAACATCGTCCAATGCGACACTATCAGTATATACCTGCTGATATTGATTGGTTTGTGTGTTGTTTTCACGATGGTCTAAATAGTAGTTTGCTGTTATTTTCCACTTGTTATCGGCTTTGTACTGCAGCTTAATATGGCTTGATAAGGTATCGATTTCGCCATTTAACTGAGCTGTAGGTAGTTGATTAGTGGCAAGGAAAGGATTGTTACTATAGGGCAAAAATGATTCTGTTTGCGTTAACTGTCCATAGTTTAAACGTGCTTGAAGGTTTACCCTATGATGGCGATAGTTGCCAAATAAGCTAATTTGATCAAATTGATTATCAGGTGCGGTAGATAATTGGCCTGCTTGTGCACCACCAAATAATACCGAGTAGGGGCTTTGCCAGTTTATTGCAGAACGTTGATTAGAAAAATCACTTTTATAGTAATTTAACAAAATCGCGCCATATTCATAGGTAAAGTAACTACCAACGTCAAACTGTTGATGATTTTGGTCAACCCCTGTGGGTAATATAACGACTTTGTTAAGAATATTACCACTGGTGGTATTTATACCTTTTTTGCTTTGGTCTTGAACATCAATATAACCTTGCCAGTTTTTGCTTAATTGTTTATCCAATGTTAATTGCCAAGACTTTCTCTCTGTTTGTTTAGCAAATTCATTAAAAAGTTCAATGGGCATTTGCGATGTTGTTGCAACTTTTAGCCAGTTATCTGGTAGTGCTAGTGAAGGGGCACCGGCATTTACATAGGGTGTTAGTCCGGCGTTATAGCCAAATTGGTTGATTGTTTCAAAATTCAATACTGCTTTGTAAGCATCTGCTTTGCTGGCAAGTAATTGTACAAAGCTGTTGTCTTTGCCAATGCCTTTAGCTAACAAGCGATAATGCCTCGCTTGTGCTCTTTTATCTAGGTCGGCGTCTATATGAGCAGAGGCGCCTTCAGTGCTATCACCGACATGGCTGGAAAATCGGCCATTGTTATTTTGACTACTGCTCAAACTTGTTGTTATTTTTATCGTGGGCTTAGCGGTACCGGTACAATATTTACACAGCCATTTATCCTGATTAATATTATTTGTCTTTGCATCTTTTAAGCTAAAGCCATCAGCGAAAGCGTTAGTGGTGAGACAAAAAAACATAGCAAGCGTATTGCTAATAAAGAGCCGCTGATGTTTAGAACGTTTCATAAATACCCCTTAACTTTAACGTTTAAAAGTTTGACCAGCAGGATGATTACTACCATGTACCAAGCTATGACAATTCATACAATTTTGTCCTAACGAGAACGCGCTTTGTGTTGTTTGAACAAATTCATCACCCGCTTTAGCTGTTGAAGGGTGATCTGCTGGGCTATGACAATCTTGACATAATTGTGGGGTGCGCTGTTTGAGCAAGTTTGCATTGATAGAGCCATGTGAATCATGACAAATACTGCAATCTTCAGCCACGGGAGCATGTTCCCATAATACCGGACCACGTTTTTCAGTATGGCATTGGTAACAAGTTTCATTGATGGATGGGCGTTTCAACTCATGTTCAGCGAATGAGCCATGAGGATTGTGACAATCAGAGCAGGCCATTTCTCCCCATTTTAATGGGTGACTAGAACGTTTGTTTAGCGCATGTTTTTGCTCTTTATGACAACTAGCACATAATTGGTTCTGTTGTTGTTTAAACAGTATCGGGTCTTGACCTTGATGCACTTGATGACAGGATGCGCAGGGCACTTGTTCATTTTGATGTGCACTGCCTTGCCACGCTATCCGTTGCCTATCTTCATGACAACTTAAGCAAACGCTATTTTGCTTATCGGCGTCAACTAACGACTTTTTGCCAAAGGTGATCATCGGCTCTCTAAGTTCGTTTTCGCGTATTTTATCTGTATGAGCACCCGCAGGTCCGTGGCATGCTTCACATTGTAAACTAGCAAAGGGTGAGTTTTTGACATCTTGACGCCCGTGAACGTTATCGAATATGCCCATGGCATTATTGTCGGACTCACCATCGTGACACTTTAAACAACTGTCTGCGCCTTTTTTAGAGTATTCACCATGCTGAAATTTTTTCACTAACAAAGCATCAAGTTGCTCAGGCGTTAATGGTGTGATTGCTACTTTTGTTTCATTTGCAGCAAAACTCTGTGCTGATAGAAATAGGGTGATGAAAATTATTATGAACAAAGTAGTATCAATTTTAGCCATAGTTGGACTCTTATTTATTAAATATTTTATACCTAATGTTAAACAAAATGAGACTAGGTACTGACACTTAGTCTCATTTTAACGCCTGGTGATTATTATCTGTACTTAATGTAAACCGTGCACTTTATCTACACCATACTCGGCGCCAATAGCATGACAAACTGCACATGATTCCACCTTATTCGCCGCTGCAAAGTTTGTACTGCCAAAGACCGCACCATTTTGAATCATATGGTCAATAAGGGCTTGGTTTTCAGCGGAAATCACCCCTTTGGCTGGGTTAATCAGACCGGGCAAACTCGGGTCAATCAAGCCTAATTTGACGTTAATATGACAACTTGAGCAAACAACGGCTGTAGGACTAATATATACCGTGCCACTGGCTCCTGAAGCGGCTGATGCCCGTTTGTTTTGTTGAATTGGCAGATCAAATTGGCTGTCAGTGTGACACTGAGTACAGTTATCAATATTGCCTGGGAAGTGATCTATTTGCTCTGGGTTACTGTCATCGAGCGCATTTTTGTCTAAAGCAGAATGCAAGCGATGCACATGACGTTTTAAGTCACCTAAGCCTCTGAACCCTGTACGTGTTGCGTTATGACATGTTTTGCACTGGGTTAGATCGGTAGAGCCGTGATGAAAAATTTTATCGGCATGACAACTTTGACAAGCCGGCATGCTAGCGCCAATTTTATTGTATGCCTCAAGTGTTATTGAGCCATCGCCCTTGAAAAAAACAATGGTTGGATCTGATTCTACTTGGCTAACATCCATCGTAGCTGTTTCAGGTGAGTCACAACGGACAATTGCGCCATCTTTCTCATTCATACACACCAGTACGTCAACCGGTGTTGTCGTGATAACATCAATGGCTGTGATACCCGCCAGCAGACCGGGGGCTGAACAAGTGAATAATCCTGCGCCGTTAGGTGCGCAATCGTTAAAGCTAAGCTCTTTATGGTTTAATTGATAGCCGGTGCCATTGTCCCAGTTAATCGCTAACATGCCATTGTCGGTGGCGTATTTATATTTACCAAACTTAGCACCTTGTGGTGTGTCAATGTCATTACTATCACGTAATGCTGTGACGGGTAAACCTTCCAAGGTGATCATTACGTCAACTTCAATATCACCGTTCGCTAAGTTAACGCGTGCCGCTTTAGGCGCGGTAACAATGGCGGTACGAGCAATTTCTTTGAAGTCCATTACCCCGACATGGTGACTACGGACCGAGCTAAAACCTGATTCGCCATGACAGGTTTGACACTCACTATTGTCAGCCTGAGCGCCAGCAAGATGGCCGCTGCCAGTAGCAAAATTTACCTCGTCATGACAAGAGCCACAGGCTTCTATTGTTGGTTGTTGCACCCAGAGCTTAGCGTCGGGTGTTGCTATATTGGTATCATCATGACAATTGGTGCAGTTACGAATATCTTGAGGCAAGTGTGTACCCGAGTAGTCGTGTTTGCTGTTTCTATATCCCCAAATAGCATATTCACCTCCATTAATAACGGAAGGTAAATTAGCGCCACGGTGAATTTTGTGCACCATAACTTTAAAGTCTACTGTTTCACCGCTATTAGCATCAGTACTACCAGGGTTATGACAGGTGACACAATAGGCGGTATCAACACGTCCACCACCATGTATGGCAAGTTCACCGTGGCAGTTATTACACGTTCCTTGTGTAACCATATTACGGCTGGTAATTGCGGTTGTTGCACCAGTTGAAGGCTGCCAGTCATAGCTTCTGTTCATCGTAGGATAGCCACTACCACTAATTTGAAAGGCAACTCTTTGAGTAAACTCTGGGTTATAGATAACTGTTTGCGGAGCGCTTACATTAGTGATGTCGAAACTGAAGGTATATTGATAGGTTCCGTCATTATTGTTGGTAAATAGTCCGCCTTGAGCATTAGCGGTTTCAGCCGTTGCCTGTATGGTATCTTCAGTGCCTGAACCATTGATTGGATTCGTTGGTGCTTTTTCTATTTTATTAATATAACTTTGCCACTTTGACGATTCACCTGTTGTTGCATCAATAGGAGTTAATTGCGCAATAGTAAATCGAATCTGGCTGCTTTGCAGAGCATTAAAGCCTATACCAATATCATCTTCTATAGTGAAATCTACGACTAACTTACCCTCAGGGGTAATCTTAGCATGAGTTATAGCCGAGTCCATGAGCGCAGTAATTCTTGGTGTTCCTGTCGTACCTGATGAGCCTGTTTCCCCTACAGGGCCGCTTGAACCTACAGGCCCTTGAGCGCCAGTGGCACCATCATTACCGTCACCTCCACAACCAAAAAGTGTTAGCAAACTAAGCAGAGTAACACTGGTAAATAGTACTCTAAGATACGATTTTTTCATGCTTTTCATTGAAGACCCCATGCAGTTATCTATGACACTTTTTTGCTTGATTTACGCTATATTTGGATGTTTTTTTATACCAAGCTGTTTTTTTTGCTAAAAGTATTATTTTTGTTGCATAACAAGCAAAATTTATCTATTCATACTAGTATAGTTTTTAATCAGTTGTGTGTATTTCAAACAAAACTCATCGTATTTTTAAAAAGAGTATAAAAACATGATCAAGATCAATTTTTTAGCACTTATCTTAATATTTATTTGCGCCTTTTCTCAGGCCAATTCAATCGATGCTACGATTATTACCTGTAATGACTGCCATGGAGCAAAGGGGGTAAGTAGCGATTCAGATATACCGAGTATTGCTGGATTTTCTCAAGCGAGCCTATTAGATATGTTTGCTGCCTATGTTGATGAAAGCCGAATTGCGCATAAAAGTAACTATAGACATGGTGATATTCAGCGCCCTGCAACGGATATGTTTTCAATCGCTAAAAATCTTTCAAAAGCAGAAGTTGAAGCTATTGCCAATTATTACGCGCAGCAAAAATTTGTACCGGCAAAACAAGTATTTGACACAGAACTTGCCAAGAAGGGCAGTAAATTGCATGAACAGCGTTGCACTAAATGTCATGAGGACGGTGGCAGCAATGCCGATGATGATGCCGGTATTTTGGCTGGACAATGGCAGCCATATTTAGCACAAACGATCAGAGAATATCGATCAGGGTCAAGAAAAACAGGCAAAAATATGAAAAAACTGTTGGATAATTTATCTGAACCAGAAATAGCTGCACTTATTCATTTTTATGCTAGTCAGCAATAGGAAATGTTATGAAAACATCTTGGAAAGAAAAGTTATGGAAGAGCCCTAAGGCTTGGTATTATTTAGGCTTGCCGTTAGGGGCATTAATATTTTTCATTCTAGGTGTGTTTTTTTTAATCAGCTTTAATGCCGCCTTATCTGCAACAAGTACTGAAGAGTTTTGTGTTTCTTGTCATGGCATGACAGTACCATTTGAGGAATACAAAGCAACGAATCACTTCAGTTCAAAATCCGGCGTGAGTGCCAGTTGTACAGATTGTCATTTACCGCAAGAATTTGTGCCCAAAATGATCCGCAAAACCATCGCACTGCGTGAAGTATGGCATGCGATGTTGGGTACTATTGATACCCCAGAGAAATTTGAAAAGAAGCGTGCTTTGCTGGCCCAGCGAGTCTGGGATGAGATGAAAGCTACAGACTCTCGCGAATGTCGAAGTTGTCACGATCAACAACGTTGGGATTTATCGAAACAAAGTAAAAGTGCAGGTAAAAAGCATAGTGTTGAATACATGAGTACCAACGATAAAACTTGCATCGATTGCCATAAAGGTATCGCTCACGAAATGCCTTAAGCAGGCGGATAAAAAATTAGCCGCTTTTAACTTTTTTACCATGAGCACAGGTTTTTAGTTCCAGACAAAACCTAAGTACTCACCTCCATGTGAGCACAGCCATTTTTTTCCGCATATACGCTATTTGTTGTGCTAAAGGTAAATCTTTCGGACACATATCTTCACACCCTAATAACGTCATACAGCCAAATACCCCTGTATCATCACCAATAACCCGATAGTAATCCGCATCGGTTCTATTATCGCGAGGATCTATTGTAAAGCGAGCTATTTGGTTAATGCCAACCGCACCAATAAAATCATCACGCATTTGTGCGCTGCCGCAAGCTGCGATACAACAGCCACATTCTATGCACCGTTCTAATTCATAAATATCCTGGGCTAATTTTGGCTCCATTCTTTCTTCAAGCTTACTTAAATTAAGCGATTCTTCTTGTAAATGTATCCATGTTTCAAGGCGCTGCGACATTGCTCTCATCCATTTGCCGGTATTAACGCTAAGATCACCTATTAGCGCAAACCCCGGTAATGGTCTTAGGTGAATTTCATCAGATAAATTTTTCGTTAATGTTCGACAAGCTAAAGCCGGTTTGCCATTGATTAACATCGCGCAGCTGCCACAAATACCTGATCGACATACAAAATCAAATTGTAATGTCGGATCTTGGTTTTCTCTAATGTCATTGAGCGCGATAAATAATGTCATTGAATCGGCTTCTTCAACCTTATAACTCTGGAGGTGCGGGCTACTATTGCTGTCGGCAGGATTATGCCTAAATATAACAAAAGTTAGCGTGCGTAAGTGGTCAATTTGTTTGACTGGAATATTCAATGCTGACATTTACTTCTCCTGAGTTAATCGTTCATTATCACCCTGGAGCGATGGTGGTAATAAGTGTTTATAAGGCATTAATGCTTCTTGCAAGCGAGTTGAAGCGGTCGTATTTTCATCTTTGTCGCTCGGATCATTTTTTGCAAACTGTTGATGGATTTGTTCAACTTGTGCCTGACGTAATAGTGTATCAGGGTGATCTATGCGATCTTTTGTGCCATAACCTCGCCAACCAGGCGCCATTTCCATCTTGCTAATATTAAGCGACTCATAGTTTAATGTCGGTAAATTATCTTGCTCATTGGGCCACGTTGCTAATGTTCTTTTGAGCCAATTTTTATCATCCCTTAACGGATAATCTTGTCTGCTATGCGCGCCGCGACTTTCTCGTCGCTGCAAAGCACCATAAGTAACACAAAGCGCAAGCTTTAACATACGTTGCACTCGATAGGCAGCAACTAATGCGGGATTTGCCCCTTTGGCATTACTTGCAACATAAATTTTTTCAGCTCGCTTACGCAAGGCCAATAATTTATCAACGCCTTGCTGTAATCGTGACTCATCTCTAAAAATCGCCACATAGACAGTCATCACTTCTTGCATTTCGCGCATCAGCATAAAAGGATTTTCGCTATGTGTTTTATTACTAAAAGAGGCTAATAAATTTTCTTCTTTTTTATGAAATTGTTCAATTAATGCCGATGATACTGCGATATCACCCTCAGGACTTTCAATGAAATCGGCAATATACTCACTGACAATCATTCCTGAAACCACTGTTTCTGCAACCGAATTGCCACCTAAGCGGTTAAATCCGTGCATGTCCCAACACGCGGCTTCGCCCATTGAAAACATACCCGCTAGTGTTGGTGATTGTCCGGTGAAATTGGTTCGCACTCCTCCCATAGAATAGTGCTGCGCAGGTCTAACAGGAATAAGGTCTTTGACAGGGTCAATACCAAGAAAATGCCGACATATTTCTTTTACTTCACGTAAATGAGTGTCGATATGGGTTTTGCCTAAAAGTCGAATATCAAGCCATAGATGGTCGCCAAATCTCGATTTAACACCAAAGCCCTTGGCGATATGAGTTTCCATCCAACGAGAAACTACATCACGCGAAGCAAGCTCTTTTTTCTCGGGTTCATAATCAGGCATAAATCGGTGTAGCTTAGCATCAAGCAGTAAACCGCCATCACCGCGGCAACCTTCGGTAACTAATATTCCTGCAGGAAAAATGGCCGTTGGGTGAAACTGTACTGCCTCCATATTACCCAGTTCTGCAATACCTGTTTCTAAAGCAAGTGCGGCTCCCATGCCTTCGTTAATGACCGCATTAGTTGTTGAGCGGAACAAACGGCCAAAACCTCCCGTAGCAATACAGGTTGATTTTGCGACATAGGCAATTAATTCCCCGGTCATTAAATTGCGCACAATCGCGCCATAACAACGTTGACCATCATGGATTAATGACATCGCTTCCATGCGTTCATGCACAGGTATATCGTGCGCTATTGCTTGATTACTCATGTTGTATAACATGGAATGTCCGGTGCCATCAGAAACATAACACGTACGCCACTTTTGTGTGCCACCAAAGTTTCGGGCCGTAAGCAGGCCGTGTGATTGTGCGGATTCTGTTAAGGTGACTTGTTTACCGTCAATAACACTTTGATGATCACCTTGTTGGATACGATTCCAAGGAACTCCCCAAGCGGCAAGTTCGCGTACAGCTTTTGGCGCGGTATCAACAAACATTCTGATGACATCTTGATCCGCCCCCCAATCACTGCCTTTAACCGTATCTGCAAAGTGTAGGGTTTCATTATCACCTTTGCCTTTGACGCTATTGCCCAAACTCGCTTGCATGCCTCCTTGAGCAGCAGCAGAGTGAGAACGTTTAGCTGGAACCAAACTCAATATAATGACATCAAAGCCACGTCTTTTTACACCAATTGCGGTTCTGAGGCCGGCAAGACCACCGCCTAAAATAAGTGTGTCAGTTTGAATGATTTTCATCAATTGCTCCGTTAGTGCTGACTTTGTTACGGGCTTTAATGCTCAATTTTAGGTTGAATTAAGTCCGGTACGTACCTTTCACCCACCCTTGATTGATGCTCGTAACCTATTTTCATATAGGCTTGCAATGTCACGATTCCTAGTACGAGAAAAAATAGCGTAATCGAGTATTTTACTACCTGTAAACGACGACGATTTTTTTTGACATCTTTTCCTAAAAACCAGCCCCACTTTATTGCTAAACGATAAAAGCCAATGCCGCCATGAATTTCAACCACAAATAATAAAACAATATACAGCGGCCACATACGGCCAGACCAAACACGGTCTGCTGACGCATAGGGACCAATATCAGCCGGGTTTAACATCAGTTGGTATAAATGCACAGAGGCGAGAAATAATAGCAAAAATCCGCTAATAACTTGCACAGCCCAAAGCCAAGTATCACCATGCTTAAATCGTGATAAATGCTGATGAATCGCTTGATACTGTTTAACATTAGCTGGAAATTTCCGTAAGGCTAATAGCGCATGCACTAAGAGCAAAATAAATATTCCCGCTGCGACCAGCGAGACCAAAATAGGGTAAGGCTTACCAAACAATGGCTCTCCTTCAAACATGCGTGCGACCCTATACATCGCATCATGACTGATCAAAATACTTGAAACAAAAAACATGTGTGCCCACATGAATATTACTAATATTAGTCCTGTCGTCCCTTGGATGATATCGAACCATGCTGGCCAACGATTAATTTTTTTAGTCATTATATATTTCTTAGCAATAGCGAAAAATAAATGTTTATTACCTACACTTGCTAAATATAGATCTATATCAATAATTTAGTGGTTAATACTTTATTTAAATCTAAAAAGTGTTTAAATAATCATCAGTAAAAGCGCGAATATCTTGGTCTTTTAAGTAGGTTATTTTTTAAATTACTTTCTAGATTCAACCGATATGGAAAATATTTATAACTATTGTTTTAGCCAAAATAAATGTAAATATGCGGAGTTGCTTGACAAAAACGTACTAACTAAATCAGAGGTGATAATGTCACAAGCTATATGGCTGCAGGCCTTAAGGACAGTTCCTAAAATTGATAAAACATGTTGGGATACGTTAAATATAGTCACTAAATGGCTGGTAGCCGCTAGATTTTCAGTAACGATCATGACTTTCACTTCAGCCATTATTGGTATTTTGCTGGCATTAAGCACAGGAACCGTTGATGTTGGCCTATCAATACTCTGTGTCATCGGCTTGATTTTGGCTCATGCAACCAATAATTTGCTTAATGATTATACTGATTCTGTCAGAGGGGTAGACAAAGGAAATTACTTTCGTAATCAGTACGGTACTCATGTTTTAGAAGCAGGGTTATTAACTAAAAAAGCATTAATGACCTACATCATAATTACCGGGCTATTGGCTATTGCTTGTGGTGTCATTATTATTTATTTACGTGGTATAGAGGTTTTATGGTTAATGCTAGCCGGTGCATTTTTTGTGCTGTTTTATACTTGGCCTTTAAAGAAGCTGGCTTTAGGTGAATTGTCGGTATTACTTGTCTGGGGACCTTTGATGGTAGGAGGCGCTTATTATGTCAGTAGTGGCCATTGGAGTTTTGCGGCAATGTTAATAGGCACTTTATATGCGTTAGCGCCCACCGCGGTTATTTTTGGTAAACATATAGACAAAATTGAGATGGATAGAAGTAAAGGGATTTACTCATTACCAGTATTGTTAGGCGTTGCTCACGCTAGAAAAACCGTTCAGTTTATGATGTTATCTCAATATTTTCTCGCGGCTTATATTTATTTAAATGGCTATATTGGCCTTAGTATTTTCGTCCTGTTATTTACTGTTCCTACACTGATCACAACTTTGAAGACTTTTAATCACGACCGCCCTGAAAGTATGCCAGAGGGGTTTCGTAAAGAAGTCTGGCCATTGTGGTTTGCACCGCATGCTTTTCAATATACCCGTCGTTTTAGTTTGTTTTTTTTATTGATGCTAGTGATTGAAAATATCATTGTTTAGCCAATAACATTAATTATTTTTATGTAAGCAAAAGCAGGTCGGCAGCAGTTCGATGCGAGCTACCTTAAATATAATATATCCATCACCTCTGATATGGGGGTGGGAAGCAGGGATGTCATTAATGCGTTTTCTTTTTGTATGGTTGCTTAAACTCACTACCAATATTTCTAGCAAATTTCTTCTGCCACTAGTTATCTTGGCTTTTTCAGCCATCAGCAGTGCAAAAGAAGTTAATAAAACTATTGATAGTGATAGTAAGGTTGAAATTATTGTCGTTACAGCGCAAAAGCGTGTCGAGAACATCCAAGAAGTGCCCATTTCGATAGCAAGTTTTAGTAGCGACCGTATTGAAAAAATGGCCTTACGCCAGTTGAACGAAGTAGCGGAATTTGTACCAAACTTGCAAATGAGCCAAAGCAATGACTTTTCATCAAGCATTATTATTCGTGGGGTTGGCTCAAGCAGTCGTAATATTGGCTTTGATGCAAGGGTCGGCCTTTATTTAGATGGTGTTTATATCGGGCAATCGCCAGCACATAATCAATATTTAATAGATCTTGAGCGTATTGAAGTACTACGGGGGCCACAAGGGACATTGTTCGGAAAAAATAATGTTGCAGGTGCAATTAATCTTATTACCAAAAAACCTGAAGATGAATTCAGTGCCAATGTTGGAATATCGGTTGGTAATTATGGTTTATGGCAGTCTAGCGTGACATTAAACACACCGCTCACTGGAAAAATAGCAAGTAAATTTAGTATTAACCAATACCAAAGGGACGGTTTTGTTGAAAACATCACCACGGGAAACTGGTTAAATGAGCAAGATAGTTACTCTTACAGAGGACAAATTCGCGGCCATTTATCCGACACCATTGAAGTCAATTTCGCGATAGACAGTTTAAAATCTGATCGTTTGTCATTTGACGGTAAACCAATAACCAATACCTTAGGCAGTGCAAAAAACACTGAATTACCCGAGCGAAATAAAGTGAGCTTTGATATTGATCCCCATGAAGCACGTGAAATCAGTGGCGAGTCACTCACCATAGATTGGCGTCTTAGCGATGATTTTACCGTAAAATCAATTACAGGTCATAGAGCTACAACGATTAACTATAAGAATGATTTTGACTTTTCAGCACAATATGTTGCCTTTTTAGATTATGTTGATGATTACCGCCAATGGAGTCAGGAGTTACAACTCATCTCACCCGCCAGCAAATTTCAATACGTCGCTGGCTTATATTATTTTCAGCAAGACGCTTATACCAAACGTTTACCTAATGTCGGTGATGAAACACTCTCTTTATTTACCGGCGTACCCCGTAGTGTCTTTGAATATGGCGCGTCATTATCTGATCCAACATCAATTTTTATGTTAGCGGCTTTTCATCCTGGCATTCTCAGTACCATTGGTAATGTGGATACGACAAGTTACTCAATGTTTCTTAATAGTAACTATCAGTTTACTAATGAAATTACGCTCGATTTAGGCTTTCGATATTCTACAGAAGAGAAGTCAGTAGATTGGACTATCTCAAGTATTGATCCTCAAACAAAAATTCCAGTTATCCCCATCTTTGAATTAGCTAATGGACATGTGTTAGATAAACGAACCGACCATGATTTTTCACCATTAATTTCTTTGAACTATCGTCTTAACCAAGATATTAATGGTTATATAAAATACGCTACAGGTTATAAAAGTGGTGGTTATAATGTGGATTTTTTAACTCAAGCACAACTTGATGCAGGTATTGAGTTCGACAAAGAGACAGTGACTAGCTATGAATTAGGGGTAAAGGGTGATTTACTCGCTGATAAATTGAGATTTAGTAGCGCTGTTTTTTATGCACAATATGATGATTATCAAATTAATCAACTGGTTAATCTTGCTGCAGGAACAACCGCATTAAGTATTCGTAATGCCGCCAAGGTGGAAAGCTATGGTGCAGAATTTGAGTTAACATATCAATTATCTGAAAATTTCCAGTTAAACGCAGCCATAGGTTTACTTGCGGCTAAATTTGATAAATTCCCAAGGGGCGGTAGTAATGGCGAGGACCTTTCTGGCACCAAATTGCCGGGAATTTCAGACTATACTGTTAATCTAAGTGCTCAATATTATTATCCTATACCGGTCGCCAATTCAACATTGTCTGTCTCCTTGAGTTACAATTATCAAGATGATTATAATACCGATTTAGACGGTCAAACAATGGCCACTTTAGCTGATGGCGAAATACTCGACATTGGCCATATTGAAGGTTTTGGTATTTTCAATGGGAGTATCAGTTTAGAGCCGCTAGACAATGGTATCGGCCTTTACTTTTGGATACGAAACCTGACCGATGAAGACAGTCCAACAATACTCGGTGAAAAAAGTTTTTTTGGCACGCGAAGAAACCTCTATGTTAATCCTCGTACCTATGGACTAACAGCAAAATATTACTTTTAAATAATGTACCTCAATAGCATTAGAACCATCACATTTTGACGGCAATATGCACACTATTTTTATCGCGCCGTATTTTATCGTTAGGGAATATCCTTTTTTGGTTAATGTAATACAGCCAGGTTTTAGCGATTAACTTTCAGAGGTAATTGTGACTCAATAAAGTATTTGCAGATAACTACTTGACCTGTGCCTAAGACATAGGTGTAAATTAAGCATAAGTTTTAGATATGCTGTGTTTATATATGATGAATAAGGACTTGTGTAATGAAAGTAACAGAACTAGCCAGAGCTTTGAATACCACACCAGATACGGTGAGATACTACACTAAAATTGGCCTTGTTACGGCGCTAAAAAGCGTTAACAATGGCTATAAAGTCTACAATAAACAAGCTCAACAAAGACTTAAGTTTATTTTAAGTGCTAGGCAATTAGATTTTTCAGTCGCAGAGATTAGCAGTATTTTAGTTGAGTCCGATAAGGGCCATGCCGCCTGCCCATTAGTGAGGAAAACTATTGAGTATCACCTTGCACAAACCGAAAAACAATTTCAAGCCGCATTACGCTTAAGAGAAAAGCTTAGCCGTGCTATTAATGATTGGCAAGACAAACCAGATAAAGCACCGACCGGACATATGATCTGTCACCTGATTGAAGGTGAGAGTGAAGGTGAGAGTGAAGGTGACGCGCAGCAAGGAGAGAATAATGAATAAACCAAGTGACCGCACTGGTAAGCAAAATAGCCAAGAGCTGATCATCGAAGGCGCTGGCTGTGCAAGTTGCGTCAGCAAGATTGAAACGGCGTTGAAGCGGATTGATGGCGTCGATAGTGCCGAAATGAATTTTGCCTTACGAACGGTATCGGTCGCCGGCAAAGTAGACGCTAAAGTACTGATAAAAGCCATTGAAAACATAGGATATAACGCAAAAAGTGCCAGTGATACTAGTGATGATGAATTATTGGATGAAAAAGACCTTGCTGATCAAAAATACCATACCCGTCTCATGAGACAGGTGTGGATCGCATTGGGTCTTGGTATTCCGTTAATGATTTACAGCCTGTTTGGTGGTCCCATGACCGTTGAAACATCGTTAGAGCGAGCTATATGGCTATTTATTGGTATCTTATGTGCGGCCATTATGTATTTTGCGGGTAAACATTTTTACCTTGGTGCTTGGAAGTCACTAGTAAATCACAGCGCTAATATGGATACCCTAATAGCCTTAGGTACAGGCACTGCTTGGATATATTCTATGGTTGTCGTGCTTTTTCCTATGGCGCTACCAGAGATGGCTCGACATGTTTATTTCGAGGCAACGGCGATGATTATTGGACTCATTAACCTTGGTTTAGCGCTTGAAGTGAAAGCAAGAGGGAGGACGAGTGAGGCAATAAAGCGCTTAATCGGATTACAAGCCAAAACGGCCCGCGTTGTCCGTGACGAGAAGGAAGTTGATATAGCGATCGAGCAAGTCTTACTCGATGACATTGTAAGAGTGAGACCAGGAGAAAAAATTCCAGTAGATGGCGTTGTAACGCACGGTCATACTTCAATCGATGAATCGATGTTAACGGGTGAGCCCATGCCGGTTGAAAAGACTGAAAATGATGAAATCGTTGCAGGGACATTAAATAAGTCAGGATCCATTCTATTTAAAGCGACACGTGTCGGTAAAGATACGGCATTAGCACGAATTATTAATATGGTGAAAAGGGCACAAAACTCTAAACCGCCGATAGGTCGATTAGCTGACATTATTTCGGCGTACTTTGTTCCTGTGGTGATGATTATTGCCATCGTAAGCGCGTTGGTTTGGCTTAATTTTGGTCCTGAGCCAACATTAGCTTTTGCTGTGGTCTCAGCAACAACGGTTTTGATCATCGCTTGTCCTTGTGCACTTGGCCTAGCAACACCCATGTCAGTAATGGTTGGCGTCGGTAAAGCAGCGGAAGCGGGTGTGTTGATACGTAATGGTGCAGCATTACAAACCGCTTCAAAAATTACCGCAATGATTTTAGATAAAACAGGCACAATCACCGAGGGTTCGCCTAAAGTAACCGATACGATTGTCGCGGACGAAAGCTATACAGAAAAGTATATTTTAACCGCCGCCGCTAGTATAGAGAGTGGCTCGGAACATCCACTGGCGCAAGCAATAGTGGATTCAGCAGTTGAACAAGGCATTGAGCTTGAAAAAATAACAGATTTTCAAGCCATTGCGGGCCACGGCGTCGAAGCAACGTTTAATGGTCAGCGCTTACTTTTTGGCAATCAAAAGTTGATGTTGAAAAATAATGTCGCGTTAAATGAATTTGTAGCTCAAGCGCAGCAACTCGCTGATGAAGCCAAAACACCGATGTATTTGGCTATTGATAACAAGCTCGCGGCCATTATCGCGGTATCCGATCCGATCAAAAAAGACTCAGTTGAGGCGATTAAGAGACTTCAAGCTAATGGTATTCGAGTCGTGATGTTAACGGGTGACAATAAAGCGACGGCGCATGCAGTAGCGAAAAAAGTCGGCATTACAGAGGTCTTCGCGGAAGTACTGCCGGAAGAAAAATCAAAAAAAGTAGCAGAGCTGCAAGCGCAAGGAGAAATTGTTGGCATGACAGGGGACGGTATTAATGATGCCCCCGCATTGGCTTTAGCCAATGTTGGCTTTGCTATTGGTACCGGCACCGATGTCGCGATTGAAAGTGCAGATATTACCTTGATGAGGGGCTCATTACATGGCCTTGCTGATGCGATAGCCATTAGTAAAGCGACACTGCGTAATATCAAACAGAACCTTGTAGGTGCATTTATTTATAACGCAGCAGGCATACCTTTTGCGGCAGGGGTTTTATACCCATTTTTTGGTTTGTTACTCAGTCCGGTTATTGCCGGTGCTGCCATGGCATTTTCATCATTAACCGTGGTCAGTAATGCCAACCGTTTACGTTTTTTTAAAGCCAAAGCGCATTAATATAAGGGATTCAATATGTTAATAATTAATTTAATTGGCTTAGGTTTAATCGTGTTAATTGTTTGGTGGTTTTGGTTATACCAAGCGCAATCAACGCAAGTGAGTGATGAGCATGATAACAGTGAAATAACCGTTGTTGTAGAAGACGGAATTTATCAACCCAGCCATATTTCTTTGCTTGAAAATAAAGCATTAAAGATAAACTTTGTCCGTAAAGATGCCAGCCCTTGTGCGGCAACCGTGCTGTTTCCTGAATTAGAAATAAGTGCCGATTTACCGCTAAATAAAAGCTTTACTGTCCAGTTACCGCCCTTGAAAAAAGGTGAATATGCCTTTCATTGTCAAATGAAAATGTATAGCGGCACCGTGGTTGTTAAATAAACATAGCATTTTAAAGGAGATTGTTATGACTGATTTAGATCATAGAGTTGGCGTTAGAGAAAATAACTTAGTGGTTAGAAACCTTAGGCTTAGCAAGGTCACAGATGAAAATATCGATGCACTAATTTCAGCTATTGATCACCTGTTTGGCTTAGATGAGGTTGCTTTCAATCGAAAGCAGCAGACCATACATTTAGCTTATGATGGCGCTAATTTAAACCTCGATGGCATTGAAAGTGTTATTCGTGATCATGGTGCCGATATCCACAATGATTGGTGGACCCATACCAAAGAGGGCTATTACAAATACTGTGATCAAAACGTTAAGGATAATTTTGATCATCAACCATGGAGTTGCCATAGCACACCGGCCAATTCGACTAAACGAAAACGTTAAGAGCAAGGCTATGGAATACGAGTAAAGCAATTGATAGCATTGGCAGAGTAACCTGTGATGCTGGTGCACAGGTCGAATCGTGTAGCGGCCATAACAGCATGATGAAATTAATCAAATAGTCGAGGAAATATATGACTTATTGGATATACAGTATGGGTTTGCCCGTACCGGTAAGAAGCGAACAAATATTAACCAAGAAAAATGTTCAGCCGTTACAAGCAATAGTGAAAAATCATAAAATCACCGATACTGATAATAATTTAATTCAGCCTGAAATTGACAAAAAAAATAGCGTAGAACATCAGCGGATCGGTTTAAACTCCGCCTATAAAAAGCGTCCAGCCAATGATCGTCAATTGGTAAAAAGTGCCAGAGATATTATGTCTAGCCCGGTTATTACACTATCAAAAGATATGTCGTTTAATGGCGCGTGGCAGAAATTTCAAGATTTTAGCTTTCGTCACTTTCCGATAGTTAATGACGATGAACAGTTAATAGGGATTGTGTCAGACCGAGATATGCTGGCTAGTTTCGCCCATATGGGCAAAGAAGATAGGTTAATTAACGCAAATGACGCTATATCGAAAACAATGATAACTACTGTTCTAACGGCTTCTTGCGATACCAGTATTAATGAAATTTGCCAAGTGATGTTTAGTCAACATATAGGTGCATTGCCCATTGTTAATGACGCTGGTGTGTTATTAGGACTTATCACCCGCAGCGATATTTTAAGAACAGTTATTAAAAATGAAGCGATGGATTTTTGGGTATAGCCTTCGGGGTGATTTATTGACCTCGACTACCAGACACTTTAGCGCTTAAAAGTATCGAACTTTTGAGTAATGTAAAACAATATTCACCCGCTATATTGCACGTATTAGCATTGAAAACATCAGTGGATGAATAAACTTAAATATTTTTATCATTGTCGGCAAAATAAGATTGCTGAATAAGCTCAGCAATCGCAGTATAATTGCGGCACTATCATTAAGATATTTAATTAAAGGCATTTAAAACTCAGTATGGCAGAGCAAAAAACTCAATCAACACTCACCGTTACGCCAAGTCAGCTATCTGTTGGTAATTCTCGGCATTTTATTGACACGGATTCAATAAAAAGTAGCACAACAGTTAGCCACGACAGTCGTCATAAAATTGATAAAGCCGCACCTAAGATTGTACTAGCGACCCTTAATGCACGTTACTTTCATACTAGTTTTGGTTTACGTTACCTGTACGCTAATTTAAAAGAGTTGCAGGGGTTTTGCGAAATTAAAGAGTTTATTATTCAAACGCGTGCCATTGATATTGTTGAACAACTATTAGCGTCTAAACCAGATATTATCGGTTTTGGGGTTTATATTTGGAACATTGTTGAAACTACCGATGTGGTCAGCCTATTAAAAGTGATTGCACCGGAAATTAAGATTATTTTAGGTGGCCCAGAAGTCAGTTATGAAACCGAGCAGCAAACGATTGTTGCCAGTGCCGATTATGTATTGACCGGACCGGCGGATTTAAGTTTTTATCAACTGTGTAAAGATATTATTAATGATGCGCCTTTGGAGAAAAAAATTCTCAACTCGAAACCTGTTGAATTAAAAGAGCTAGCATCGCCTTATCAGTATTATACCGATGAAGATTTAACCCATCGCCTGCTGTATGTAGAGGCGTCGCGTGGTTGTCCGTTTAAGTGTGAATTTTGTTTGTCGTCTTTAGATAAAACCTCGGTGCCATTTGAGATAGTGCTATTTCTTGAGCAAATGGAAATTCTGTATAACCGTGGCGCGCGTAACTTCAAATTTATCGATAGAACCTTTAATTTAAACATTAATACCACCATGCAAATTATGCAGTTTTTTTTAGACCGCATGACTGACGATCTTTATCTGCATTTTGAAGTGGTGCCCGATCATCTACCGAGAAAGTTAAAAGCGCTGTTAGCACAATTTCCGCCGGGCAGTTTACAATTTGAAATTGGTATTCAAACCTTTAATACCGAGGTGCAAAAAAATATTAGCCGTAAGCAAAATAACGCCAAGTCGAAAGAGAATTTAATCTGGTTAAAAGATAATACCCACGCTCATATCCATGCCGATCTTATCTTTGGCTTACCTGGTGAAACCTTTGAGAGCTTTAAAGATAGCTTCAATCAGCTTTATCATTGTCGACCGCATGAAATTCAAATGGGTATTTTGAAACGTTTGAAAGGTAGCCCAATCATTCGCCATACCCAAGCGTTCGATTTGCGTTTTAATCCCTTGCCGCCTTTTAATATCTTAAGTACCGACCGGGTGAGTTTTAGCACCATGCAACGCATTAACCGCTTTGCACGCTATTGGGACATGATTGGCAATTCAGGGCGTTTTAAATATTCTCTACCATTAATGTTGTCGGATGAGCCGTTTGATGATTTTATGGCGATAACCGAGTGGATTTTTAACAAAACAGGGCAGATACATAAAATTAACCTGAAAAAGTTATTTGAGCTAATTTCGCAAGCGGTTGAAGCCTTGTATCCACAAAAGCATGCCTTAGTTATTGCAAAGATTGAACAAGATTACCACGCGGCTAAATTGAAAAGCCTGTTTAGCAGCTTGCATCTTTATGCGGTACCGCAAACAGAAACGACCGTTAAAAATAAATCATTACAGCGACAACAACGCCATATGAGTTAATAGTTTGATATTGATACTTTATTTGGTGTATGAAATAGATAGTATAGCTATTGGTATAAGCCTGAGCGGTTAGGGCGTTTGAGTTAACGATTAACTTAGGCAGATATTGTCATCATCACGGATAGTAAAGTTCAAAAACCCAATAGCACTAGGCTGGTTTTGCCGTTATAAAGATTAATAGGCCGGTTCACTTGAATTAAAACCAGCAGAAAGCCATATTAATATGCTACTTTATTTTTAATAACCCATTATAAACGACTTTTTACTGAGATTTTATATGACGGATTCACCTCTTCAAATAGTTTGTGCAAGTTGCGGTACTAAAAATCGCTTGGCGAGAGCAAAGCGCAATGACCAGCCGGTTTGTGGTAAGTGTGGAAAACTTGTGCTTTCAAT
>CAXBNP010000043.1:0-27646 GCA_963977145.1 uncultured Colwellia sp. | reverse complement strand
TAGGTAGTGCCCGCATAACTAATTCGACGTTCTTGCATGGCTTCTAATAACGCTGCTTGAGTTTTAGGCGGGGTGCGGTTTATTTCATCTGCCAATAGTATATTGGTAAATACCGGGCCTTGCTGAAATTTAAAAAAACGCTCACCGCTTTCATGATCCGTTTCCAAAATTTCAGTGCCAACAATATCGCTGGGCATTAAATCTGGGGTAAATTGCACGCGATTAAAATCAAGTGCCAATGTTTTTGCTAGCGAACTAATCATTAAGGTTTTAGCTAAACCCGGTACCCCTTCAAGTAAACAATGCCCGCCCGCTAAGATGCTAATTAATAGTTCATCAATTACGTCCTGCTGACCAACAATTACTTTTGCTATTTCATTACGTACTAGCGTCAATTTATCGAGTAGTAAGGTTATTTGTTGTTCTTGCATGTACTTTCCATTTTATAAATTCTATTTCTCACCAATAACACGGGTCACTAGCTATTCATTGCGTACATGACAATGTTGACAGCAAAGCGAGTGTTATCGACTTTTAGCCAACGCTTATTACGAAAGTCATAGTCCCATTCGCAGCCTAAATCTTTATTACTGTATAACACGGCGATACGGCCATCAATTTCTATTGCCTTTAAATAGTTATGTACCAAATCGTCGCCCCAACCATTCAATTCAGTTGACGTTCTAGGCGGGCCTTCAAAGTTAAAAAATGAAGAATATATTGCGTGATCATTGGGGATTTTTTTTAATGCTTGCTCACCAAAAATATCGCGCATTTGCCGTTCGAAACTACGGGCAAACATACCATCTATATCATGATTACAGTCATCGACAAAAACAAAACCGCCATTTTCGACATAACGTTGAAAATTCTGTTTTTCCTCAGCATTAAATTGCACTAAACGATGACCCGCCATGTAACAAAATGGTGCCTTAAGCATCTGAGGATCAGATAACGGCACAATACGTTCTTTAATATCAACCCGTAAACTGGTGTATTCAATTAAAGAATTAAGTACATTCGCCGGCATTCTTTCGTCAACCTCCCAATCGCCTGACTCATAACTTAAGCGAGTAAAAAAAAAGTCAATGTGCTCTTGCGCACTCAAACGCAAAAACGGCATGGCAACAGTGCCGGCAGAAAGTAATGAGAGGGTACGCATAAATTTACGTCGATTCATAACAACACTAAAAACATTAAGGGTAAACTGATATAACGCGTTTACCCTTAAATAAAGTTTTTACTCCTAGTCCTATTTACCTACTAAACAGCGTCTGACAGACTGCTGAAAGTAAAGTCTCGAATTTTCATTGGCGGTATCATGCTGCCATTAATACGCTGGGGCTTACCTAACGCTTCAATGTTATTAAGCATAACAATAGGACTTTCATTGAAACGGAAGTTTTTAATTGGATACTTAATCTTGCCATTCTCAATATAAAAAGTGCCATCACGCGTCAAACCAGTATAGAGCAAAGTTTGTGGATCTAACGCTCGAATGTACCATAGACGTGTTACCAAAATGCCGCGACGTGTGTCTTTGATCATATCTTCAATACTGTCATCACCACCCGCCATGATAATTTGCGCTGGACCACCGAATAAGCCAGAACCAGCATAAGCGGTAGGCATATAATCAACGCCTGTTTTATTGGCCCAATACGGAGAGTTTGGCATATTGACGACCTTACCTGCTTTTATCCAGTCGGTTTTGGCGACATTATGTCCATCACCAGCAAATGGGGCTGTTGGCGCCTCACTGTCCATTGGATCAGAATAAATGTGTACTCGTTCATCAAAAAGCTTTTCACCTAAGCGATTCGTTGGCCCGCCTTCTTTACCTTCAGCTTGCTTTTTACTTAAAAAGCTACGACCTTCATCAGCGGCCCGCTGATTCATACTGCCAAACATATTACTCAATAACTGAACACTGGCTGCTGGCTCTAAAATAACGGTGTACTTACCCGGTTCTAATTCTTTTGCATCAGCTGATCCTATTGACTTTTCAATAGCAACTTGTGACGCTTTTTTAGTATTTAAACGTTTAAAGTCACTATAATCTCGCGTTACCCAACCTGAGCCTTTGCCATCTTCAGTGCGAATAGTCACGGTAAAGTCGACATTGGTTGCCTTATTATAAGCAAATAGACCTTTGTTATTCATAATCGCGACAAAGGTTGTGGCATCTTGTAAAAAGCCTGAAGACACCAATTTGTTAGCTTTAGAAGGTTTAATACTGTCTTCTGCCGCTTGTGCTCTATCATCAGGTGTAACGTTTGAGGTTGAATCAAAGGCACTGTCGGGTTTAAGATATTTCTGTTTGCCAAATATCGGCATGTTTTCTGGATTTTCAGGCGCTAACTTTGCCAACTCTTGCGAGCGCCTTACAACTTTCATTAATGAAGCATCGTCAAACTCATTGATAGTGGCAACGCCAGTCTGTTTGCCAAATGTTGACTGAACAGCCAGGGTTAAATCACTTTGTTCACCGGACGTAGAAACCGTATTACGAGCGGTACGAATATTACCACCGACTTGTCCGTCTAAAACACACTCACACTCATCAGCGTTAGAAAATGAAAGTACTTTTTGCAATAACTTTTTCGCGTGTTGTTCTGTTAAAATTGTCATGACGCTTTGCTTCCTTTTATGCTTTATTTTTATCGTCAAATATGAGTTAAATTAAACTTTACGAGCGGTATTAATCACATTAATATTATTAAAACGTGTTGTTGGACAACCGTGCGAAACCGCACTAACTTGCGAAGGTTGCCCCTTACCATCAAAAAATGATCCGCCTATGCGATAATCAGACTTACCCGCCATTTGTGTACAGCTATTCCAAAACTCTTGGGTGTTTGATTGATAAGCCACATCTTCAATCTGCTCAGTAATTTTACCGTCTTTGATTTCAAAAAATAATTGACCACCAAATTGAAAGTTATAACGCTGTTGGTCAATTGAAAATGAACCCCGACCCGCGATATATATGCCATTTTCAACATCTTTAATAACATCATCAGCTGACAAATCTTTATCATTTGGCTTTAAGGAAACATTTGGCATACGTTGAAACTGCACATCACGCCAACTTTGCGAGTAACAACAACCATGTGATTCTTTTTGGTCGATCATATGTACTTGGTCACGAATGGCTTGATAGTTAACCAGCGTACCGTTTTTAACTAAATCCCATTCTTTGGTTTTAACGCCTTCATCATCATAACCGACGTTACCTAATGAGTAAGGTTGGGTCTTATCAGCAAATAAATTAACAATATCAGAACCATAGTTAAACTTACCGCTTTTCCATTTATCTAATGTCGCGAAACTGGTGCCCGCGAAATTAGCTTCATAACCCAACACTCGGTCAAGCTCTAGCGGATGCCCTACTGACTCATGAATAGTTAACATTAAATGTGCTGGGTCTAATACTAAGTCATATTTACCTGGCTCAACCGATTTTGCTTTTAACTTGGCTTGCAGTTGTTTACCGGCCGCTGTTGCATCTTCGAGCATGTCATAAGAGTTTTTATAACCAACATTAGCGCCTAAAATACGTACTTTATCTTCTTCTTTTCCGTCTAAGTACTCAAAGCCCATACCAACAGGATTACCTAAGCCGGTACGTTGCTTAAAGCCATCTTTACCAACCGCTGTAGCAAAAAACGGTGCCCATAAACGATGTACGTCTTGATCTATGTATGAACCATCCGTTGAGGCAAAATATTTTTGTTCATTCACTAAAAATAAAACCGAGGTTATATAGTTGGCACCATTAGACATCGCGGCATCATTTACTGACAACAACAAATCCACTTTATCTTTAATAGGGATTTCAAGGGCATTTTTTTTAATTGGCGTATTCCAGCTGACTTCACCAACGCCTTTCACGGGTGCAAGTTGTACGGGAACCGTTTGAAACTTCGAGTTTGCCATTGCGACAGCCACCGCTTTTTCAGCGGTTTTAGCAACACTATCAGGCGTCATATTTGAGGTAGAAGCGAACCCCCAAGTACCGTTGGCGATAACACGAATGCCAATACCGGCAGATTCCGTATTGACAATATTATCAACCCGAGTTTCTTGCGTAGTAACAAACTGATTAAGGTAACGACCGATACGCGCATCAGCATACGACGCACCTTTTGCTTTTGCAGCATTTAAAGCAATATCAGCCAACGTCTTCTTATAAGCAACATCCATTGGCTTATCTAATAATTGCTCTGCTGATACTGCGAAGCCAGACATAGGCAACATTAACCCACCAGCACCAACGCCAGTAAGCTTAATAAAATCACGTCTTTGCATTTCCCTTTCCTCAGTTAATTTTGTTATATTTATATTTTTAAACTTAACTACAACAAAGCCTTTAAAATTAGTAATAAAATATTGCTAAAAAATAAACGCTTAAAATTTTTTAGTCGATAAAACCACGACTATTTTAATATAGCGCAGTATGGCAGTTTATAACAAAGGTGAAAAAATATACTACAAGGGTTTTTACAATTACGTAACAAAGTATTTCGATAGCAGAAATTAGGTATGTTTTCCGAGAGAAAATAATAGCTGAGACTGAAAAAGTCACTTTAGATAAAATGTATTACTCAACACATGTCGATTATGAACGCAGGTCTCAACTTGACATTGCTAATCCATCTTTGACTATAAAGCTTATTGTTGAATAGTATATCGACAAGTTATTGCTAGTGATTAAATGAGTACAAAGTTATTATCGAACTGCACGTATAGCGCGCAAGTCTTTTTACATCGAAGACTGAAAAATGTTCAACGAACTCATCATGTAAAAATATTGACAACCTATTTAATATCAATATTTCACATCCACCAGGTAAAAATTTATACTAACTTATCAACAATTAGACTTAGTCGCTAAGCAGGTATTTACCGGCCAGTGACTGAGCGACTTTTAAATGGATTTGAACAGATGAAACTAATAGCATTTTTACTCACCTTACTACTACTCTTACCTGCCTTAGCAAAGCCGCCAGAAAAACTATTTACCACAGTGCTAGGCAAGCCAATAATTGTCGATGACGATAAGACGGCTAGTAGGAAAGTTTTTACGATATTATTAGATAATTATGCAAAAAAAAACAGCCTAACCCCAACGAGTGAAGAGCTTAATCAATATGATAAATTCATCACCTTAGGTCGTGAGCTAGTCCATAGAGAATTAGAGCTTGAATTAGAAAAGCTCATAGTGACAGAAGCGGCTAGACCACTTTCAGACATTGAATTAAAGAAAAAAAACACTACCAACAGCGTGTTATCTACCTTCTCGGAGCGTCAATTAGTAAGGTCTAATAACAATGACCAGATAAAACTAAGTAAAGAAAATAACGATATTAAAAAGACAATTCAGCGTTGGAAGGTCAATAAATCTCTCTATGAAAAATATGGCGGAGGTATAGTTTTTCAACAAGCAGGTCTAGAGCCTTCTGATGCTTGGCTACAGTTTTTTGAAAATGAAGTTCTCATTGGTAACTTATTTTTCCATGATAGCAGCTTCGAAGCACAGTTTTGGGAAATAATAACGCCAGATAAGGAACATTGGTCATACAATGCTCAGCCACAAAAACCTTTCGACAAACCGTTCTGGGTTAGTGGATTAACAATATTAGAAAAAAAAATACAGCAGCTAAAATTGAGCGAATAACAATCCTGAAAACGGATAAACTTTACTTTATAATGTCATGGTTCATTAATAATGAGAAATGGCGTAAAGCATTTGTTTTACATTAATATTAATTACACAATTAAAGCCCTACATGGCAATGAATCAACTTTATGCAATTTATTTTGCTCTAATCAAGATAATGATATCATGACTCACCAAAAGCATGGCGAGTGACATTTGTCTATTGTGAAAGTGATTAACTCAATGAGAAGCATAAAAACGCAGACCATTTAGAGTACATAACAAAAATAAAACAGCTGCTAATCTGTTTAAATAGGAAGTAGACAAAAAATGAAAATCATCTCTTTTAATATTAATGGCCTGCGAGCACGTTTGCATCAACTACAGGCAATTATTGATAAACACCAGCCAGATATTATTGGCCTACAAGAAATTAAAGTTCATGATGAAGTGTTCCCATTGGCCGATGTTGAAGCGATGGGCTATCAGGTCTATTTTCATGGTCAAAAGGCGCATTATGGCGTTGCTATGCTATGTAAAAAAGCGGCTAATGTAGTCACTAAAGGCTTCCCGACCGATGATGACGACGCACAAAAACGTATGATCATGGTGCAGACAACCGATGAGAATGGTGAAAAAGTAACGGTATTAAACGGTTATTTTCCACAAGGTGAAAATATTGCCCATGAAACAAAATATCCTTACAAACGTCAGTTTTATAAAGATTTAATGCAATACTTAAATGATCATCATACCCCTGATGAAAATATTGTCGTCATGGGTGATATTAATATTTCACCTGCTGAACTAGATATAGGTATTGGTGAACCCAACCGTAAACGTTGGCTAAAAACTGGCAAATGTAGCTTTCAACCAGAAGAAAGACAATGGTTAGCTACCCTAATGAATTGGGGTTTTACCGATACCTTTAGAGCATTACACCCGACACGTGAAGAAAGATATTCATGGTTTGATTATCGTTCGCGAGGCTTTGATGATAATCGCGGGTTACGTATTGATGTGGTACTAGCAACTAAGGAACTTGCCAGTCGTTGTATTGAAGCAGATATAGATTATGAGCTTAGAGGCATCGAAAAGCCCTCTGATCATGCGCCTATTTGGTCTACGTTTAGTAAATAAAGTTTTTAGCCATATAACTATAAAAGGGCTTATGCCCTTTTCTTTTTAGATAGATATTATTGATAATTATGACTACACCCCAATACGCTTGCCCTTTATGTAGTTCTTCACTACTAAACCACGAGAAAGTATTTCGCTGCGAAAATAATCATAGCTTTGATTTGGCAAAAGAAAATTATTTAAACCTACTGCCGGTGCAATTTAAACATTCAATGAACCCTGGTGACAACAAGGCGATGGTTAATGCTCGGCGGGCATTTTTAGAACAAGGTTATTATCAACCATTGGCCGATAGGTTAGTCGCTTTATATCAAGAAAAAGTCGGTATTAATAACCACAAACAAACAAATTTTCTCGATGCTGGCTGTGGTGAAGGCTTTTATACTCACCAACATAAAAACACTGAAAACACAGTTTACGGGATTGATATTGCAAAGGAAGCCATCAAAAAAGCGGGCAAAAAGTATCAACAATGTCACTTTAGCGTGGCGACACTGTCAAAGTTGCCTTTTGCTGATGGTTTATTTTCTTGGATAGTCTCGGTTTATGCGCCTATTTTAGAACAGGAGTTTACTCGCGTGTTAGCGAACGGTGGGTTTCTATTGACGGTTACGCCAGCGAAACAACACTTGATGCAACTAAAGCAGCATATTTATAATGATGCTAAAGAACATGATGAAGAAAAATCCCCCATTGACCACTTAACACTTGTGCACCAAGAAAATATATCTTATCAAATGCACTTAAAAACAGGTCAAGACACGCTCAATCTACTTGCCATGACACCGTTTGCTTTTAAGGCAAGTGACGAGGTTAAAAAATTATTATTAAACCGTGATAACTTCAACTGTCAGGCTGATTTTCTTATTCGTCTTTATCAAAAGTAGCCTTGTAATATATGCTTCAGAACAGCGGTATCGCATAGCTTTCTCACCCACGTAATAGCCATTGAATTAATCTTGTCGAACTAAGACGTTTTGTAACGATTTTGAAAGCTTAAGTTTAATAACTGAGCCAGATCTAAATAGCGTGGGCGCTGAGTAGATAATTTAATTTCACCACCACTTTGATTGATGCGTGCGACACTTTCTTTGTACCAATTGGCCAGCGCCGGTGGTAAAAACTTATCCGCTTTAATGCCCATAAATATCAATGCCTGTAATGGAAAACTCATGATACATAAAGTATATAAAAGCGCCTGAGGTAGTACAGCCATAGAGCCAAAATATAATTGCATAACTAAACAAAACAGCGCTAAGCCGGGCATAACCTGACAAACTAGACGGCTAATTTTAATTGCTTGATACTCCGCAAAATATTCACCGAGTTCAGCGCGAGATGGCCATAAATTCATATACTTTCGGCCAAGTGAGATAATTTCTAATATTGATAACTTCATAAGTCACACACTACAACAGAGGTTAATTAAAAGATAGCACAAAGTTGTTACCTTTCTAGCGATAACTATAGCTATGACCGTAATTGATGACATTTTATTGCACAGTATCAATATTTTTCATTATTTATTCGACTATAATTAGTCACACAAGAAGTTTGTCAAAGTGGTACGTTGTACGTTATGAATAATAATTTTATTTTAGTATTAAATTGCGGTAGTTCCTCGTTAAAGTTTTCCTTAATCAATCCTGAAACTGGCACAACATTATTGTTAGGTTTAGCTGAACGCTTGCTATCTGAACAAGCCATGATCAAAATTAAGCATGATGGTAAAAAAGAGCAATGTCCAGTTCCTTCACCTTTTGACCATGAAAGTGCCATTTTATATTTAGTTGCACACTTAAAAAAACTTACTTTAGTTGATTGTATTACCGCCGTTGGTCATCGTGTTGTCCATGGAGGAGAAGTTTATTGTCAACCAACATTAATAGATGACGATGTAAAAACAGCGATAAAAAATTTAGCCCGCTTAGCGCCTTTACATAACCCCGCTAATTTAACCGGCATCATTGCCGCTGAAACGGCATTTCCTACATTACCGCAAGTCGCTATATTTGATACCGCATTTCATCAAACGATGCCAGAAAAAGCTTATATTTACGGTATTCCTTATCGCCTTTATACACAGCATGGCATTCGACGCTATGGTTTTCATGGCACCAGTCATTACTTTGTTGCCAAGCAAGTAGCAAAGATGCTTAATAAACCATTAGCACAATGTAGCTTTATTAGTGCCCATTTAGGTAATGGTTGCAGTGTCACCGCTATTAAAGATGGCAAAAGTGTTGATACTAGTTTGGGCATGACACCGCAAGAAGGCATAATGATGGGAACTCGCAGCGGTGATGTCGACCCCGGTATTATATTCCACCTTATTAACCAACTTAACTATAGTGTTGACGACGTTGAAAACATGCTAAATAAACAAAGTGGCCTCTTGGGTGTTTCAGGTATAAGTAATGACTGTCGTACCATAGAAACTGCTTATACTGAAGATCATAATCAACAAGCTAAGTTAGCCCTTGAGGTTTTTTGTTATCGCATAGCCAAAGCCATTGCCTCATACACCGCAAGTTTAATTACGCTTGATGGCATTATTTTTACCGGGGGTATTGGCGAGAACTCTGATCTCATCCGCGATAAAATTCTCGCTCAATTAAGCCTCTTGAACTTTAAAACCGATAAGGCTGCCAACCTGGCCATGCGTTTTGGTCAATCGGGACTTATTAGCACGCCAGATTCTCGCTCAGCATGGGTAATTGCCACCAATGAAGAATGGGTTATTGCTGAACAAACGTTTCAACTACTTAATCAGCAACAGGACTTTTAAAATGGCACATCGCATTATGTTAATACCCGCAGGGTTTGGCGTTGGGCTGAGCAGCATAGCTTTAGGCGTAATTCATGCTTGCCAGCAACAAGGTATCAATGTTGGTCACTTTAAACCTATTTCACAACCATCTCGCAATGTTCGAAGCAATAAAAATGGCGATTTAGAAAAAACGGAAACAGCAACTTCAATCTCGCTATCTTATGTTGAGCAACAAATCGGCGACGGTCGCAACGATATTGTGCTAGAGCAAATTGTTGAAAATTTTAATGCCATAGATAGAGTACATGATGTGGTCATTATTGAAGGTTTGATCCCGACAACCCGTCAGCCTTACGCAACAAGAATAAATCGTGATGTCGCTAGGGCTCTGTCTGCAGAAATAGTACTAGTCGCAGCGCAAGACAATGATTCCGTCGAAGAGTTTGAAGATCGTATTGAAATGAGCGCTGAAACGTTTGGTGGTATTAAAAACCCTAAACTGATTGGTTGTATTATCAATAAAATTAACTCCCCCGATAAAGACGAGTTTGGTTTATTGCCACACGAAAATGAATTTAACCAAAAAGTAGACCTTGCGCCATTGCTTAAATTGTCTATTTTTAAAAATCGCCATTTTGAATTATTAGGCACAGTACCGTGGGAAATGGATCTTATTGCACCACGGGTTGTCGATATTGCAAAATACCTTAACGCCGATATTATTAACCGTGGAGATATGGCACATCGCCGTATTCGTAGCATTAGTTTTTGTGCCCGTAGTGTTGATAATTTAATGAGCCATTTACAGCCTAGTCGTTTAATTGTCACTCCCGGTGATCGCACCGACATTATTATTGCCACCTGTTTGTCAGCCTTAAATGGCACAAAAGTTTCAGCACTGGTGCTAACCAATGGCTATGTACCTAATGACAACGTTCTCAGCCTTTGCCAACAAGCACTAGACGGCGGCTTACCTGTACTATCTGTACCATGGGATACCTGGAAAACATCGCGCTATTTAATGAGTTTTAACCCTGACATTCCTCAAGATGACCAACAGCGCCAAGAAAAGGTAAAAGAATTTGTTGCCGACAACCTCAGTAGCGATTGGTTAACACAGTTAAGCAACAAAGCCAGTATTAGTGACAAAATGTCACCTCCGGCTTTTAGGCATAAATTAACCGAACTTGCACGTCAAGCCAATAAATTAATTATCTTACCTGAAGGCACTGATATACGAACCATTAAAGCCGCTGCGATTTGTGTTGAACGTAACATTGCCCGTTGTCAGTTAATTGGCGATAAAGAAACCATATTACGTATTGCGGAGCAACAAGGCATCAACCTGCCTGCGGGTCTAGTAATAACCGACCCTGACAGTATTCGTGATAATTATGTCGCCCCGCTGGTGGAGTTACGAAAAGCAAAAGGCATGACCGACGTTATAGCCCAGCAAGCGTTAAAAGATAATGTGGTTTTAGCGACTATGATGTTACAACTAGGTCAAGTCGATGGTTTAGTTTCGGGCGCCGTTAGTACCACAGCCAATACTATTCGACCCGCATTACAGTTAATTAAAACCGCAGAAGGTAGCTCTTTAGTCTCCTCTATTTTCTTTATGTTGTTGCCCGACCAAGTGCTTATTTATGGTGATTGTGCCATCAACCCTGAGCCAAATGCCGAGCAACTCGCTGATATCGCCATTCAATCTGCCGATTCAGCAAGTCAATTCGGTATTAAACCCAAAGTAGCTATGATCAGCTATAGTACAGGCACATCAGGTGTTGGTGCTGATGTCGAAAAAGTTGCAGCAGCAACTAAAATTGCTCAACAAAAAAGACCTGATCTTATTATCGACGGGCCATTGCAATACGATGCCGCTATTATGGAAAATGTTGCCCTTAAAAAAGCCCCAAATAGTCCCGTTGCTGGCCAAGCCAATGTTTTTATATTTCCAGACCTCAACACCGGCAATACCACATATAAAGCCGTGCAACGTTCAGCTGATGTGGTGAGTATTGGCCCAATGCTTCAAGGTATGCGAAAACCCGTTAACGACTTATCTCGCGGCGCTTTAGTTGATGATATTGTCTATACAATAGCATTGACGGCAATTCAAGCAGATTTATAGTTTTCTGACAATAAAACCAGCGATTAGAACGAACTGTTTTATAGATAAGATGATCTTTAGCTACTTTACCCATCAGAACAAGATTTTAACAACTTATTGAGTTGCTGTTAATAAAAAAATTAACTGGTATTTTTTAACCAACATTTTAAATCCTTATAAAACAAAGTAATACATAGTTAAACAATAGTTACACACAATGATATCCACAATTTATGTGGATATCATTTTTCGTACTATATTTTAATTAGTCGTATAAATTCGTCTCATAAACACAAATTGACCTAGAAATACGCTTGCTTGACAACCATAACCAGCTTAATGCACGCTAAAAACAGGTTAACCAGCTAACTGTGTGGGAATATTTCGCGCTAACAATCAAGTCTTAACCCTGGAAACGCTAGAGTTCATTGATTATAAACGCTATAGTAATGATATCATTAACCTAAATAGACGAATTTAATTTATGAGTAATTTAACCCTGCGCGGCTTATCTGAAAAATTTGCTATTCATAGTTTACGACGCGAAAGTTCAATACCTGATGTGGTATTTAATGCGCCTATCTTCTTTTTGGCAAAAACGTATGACGAGATATCCATTGTTATACCAGAGCATATTGAAATTGACAGTGAAGAAGTTGAATTAGGTTGGCAAGCATTTGAGGTTGTTGGGCCACTATATTTTACCTTAACCGGTATCATGTCAAATATATCAACCGTTTTAGCCAACGAAAAAATTAGTATTTTTGCTATTTCGACTTTTGATACTGACTACGTTTTAGTAAAATCAGATAAGTTTGAAGCCGCTAAAGCAGCGCTCATCAAAAATAACTATCGAGTAATTTAATTCAGGAAACAACATGACAATACTTTATGGCATTAAAAACTGCGATAGCGTAAAAAAAGCAAAAAAATGGTTAGAGCAAGAACATATCCCCTATCAATTTCATGACTTTCGCATTGATGGCCTTAGCTCAGAGTTGTTGCAAGAGTTTATTACCTCGGCTGATTTAACCTTGCTGCTAAATAAGCGCAGTACCACATTTCGCAATTTAACTGACGACATTAAAAACAACCTCACTGACCAAGTTATGGCTGAAATTATTTTAGCACAGCCTACGTTAATCAAACGCCCGCTACTTAAGCATAATCAAGCGTTTTTGATTGGTTTTAAAGATAGTCAATATCAAGAAACATTGCTTTAGGTGCACACTATCCTCATGAATAAACATAATAATGCCACCATTTCATTTGCACAAGCGTTAATTGAACGCCCATCTGTTACCCCAGAAGATTTTGGTTGTCAGCAATTGATGGCTGAGCGTTTAGCCAAGTTAGGTTTTAATAATGAAACTATGGTATTTGAAGATACCACCAACTTATGGTCGCGTAGAGGTAGCGCTGGGCCAGTATTTTGTTTTGCAGGTCACACCGATGTTGTGCCTGCGGGCAATTTAGTAAGCTGGAACACCCCACCTTTTGATCCCGTTATTGTTGGTGGTATGCTTTATGGTCGTGGAGCTGCGGATATGAAAGGCAGCTTAGCGGCGATGATAGTGGCCACTGAGCGCTTTGTTACTGACTACCCTAATCACCAAGGCTCTATCGCATTTTTGATCACCAGTGATGAAGAAGGCCCGTTTATTAATGGCACCACACGTGTGATTGATACACTTAAAGCACGCAATGAAAAAATTGATTATTGTATTGTAGGAGAGCCTTCTAGTACAAAAAAATTGGGGGACGTGGTTAAAAACGGCCGTCGTGGCTCAATATCGGGTCAATTAACCATTCACGGTAAACAAGGCCATGTTGCTTATCCTGAGCACGTTATTAACCCCATCCACAAGGCTATGCCCGCTTTAATGCAGTTAAGTGAAATGCATTGGGATAATGGTAATGAGTATTTTCCGCCAACCAGCTTTCAACTATCGAATATTCAATCAGGTACCGGCGCAACCAATGTCGTACCTGGACATTTAACCGCATTGTTTAATTTACGCTATAGCACTGAATTAACCGCAGAGATGATCGTTGATAAAGTAGAGGCCTTATTAACACGACATGCATTAGATTTTGATATTAACTGGGTCTTTAACGGTCAGCCCTTCATTACTGAGCCCAGTACCTTAGTAGACTCTGTTGTGCAAGCCATTAAAACTTGCTGTAATATAAGCACTGAACTTTCTACTAGTGGTGGCACCTCTGACGGACGATTTATAGCACCTACTGGCGCGCAAGTTGTTGAGCTTGGCCCTTGTAACGGCACTATTCATCAAGTTAATGAATGCGTTGCGGTAGAAGATTTAATTTTATTAACCGATGTCTACTATCAAACCTTGATTAATGTTTTAGCAAACGATGGGTAAAATGACTGAGCTTGATTTAATATTAACCGGACAAACTGAAAGTCATATTCATTGGCTAGCGCCTAAACTTGGCATTCATCATGAAATGTTAATAGCATTCAAAAAATTACAAGTTGCCGCAAAAACTGCCAACATAGATCTGTCCATCGCCAGTGGTTTTCGAAGTTTTGAGCGACAATTATTGATTTGGCAAAACAAGTACTCTGGTAATAGCGTTATTAAAGATGCCGCAAATAAACCCTTAGCGCTTGAGCAGCTCAGTGAGTGTGAAAAAATACACGCCATTATGTTATTCTCTGCACTACCTGGAGCCAGTCGCCATCATTGGGGCTGCGATATTGACGTTTATGCAAAAAATTTATTACCTGCTGAGCAATCATTAGCATTAGAGCCTTGGGAATATCAAGTCTCTGGACACTTCTACCCCTTAACGGTTTGGCTCGCTGAACATGCGAAAGAATTTGGCTTCTTTTTACCTTATGATAAATTTCGCGGTGGTGTTGCCCAAGAGCCTTGGCATCTTTCATACTTGCCATTGTCGCAATACTACCAGCAGAGTTTTACTGAAGCACTTTTAGCGAAAACATTATTAAACAGCAATATTCAAGGTAAAGCGTTAATACTGGAGTTATTACCTGAGCTCTACCAACGTTATATTGTCAATGTCGCAAATGCGTAACTTTTCGATACCATGGAAACTATTATTAATATATTTTATTGGACCATTAGCTTATGACCAGCATATTAACTGAAGCCTGGGTCGCCCCAACCATTATTATTATTGCCTTAGTTATTTTAATTGGTAACTTGAGTACTTTTCAAAAGAGTGCAAAAACACCATTACGTAAAAAAGCGCTAAACGATTTAAAAGAGACCATACCAAGAAGCCAAAAATCGCCTCATAAAATGCCGACAGTTAGCAAAAAAACTGATTTAGAGCACCAAACAAAAAACTCCGATTAACGGAGTTTTTTTATCTATGCGCTGTAAAAACAGTTAGTCTTTAAAGGCTAAAATACGTCTTTAAAAGATAAGCCTGACTCCATGACATTAAATATTTTCTCTAATGTCGCCTCAGATAATGCTGTACCTTGATCGTCGTATATTGTCACAGCAGATTTTGCAGCCAATTTTTCTAACTGAAATTGATACTTACCATTGGGTAATTCGATAACCGGTATGCTATCTGCCCAAAGATTATCCCAAAAACTAGATTTAGGTTTCACGTAGTCAACATAGTAAATTTTATTTGTTTCATTGAGATCGGCAATACTAAAGCCATGATCTTCGAAAAACAACGGTAAGTTAGACCATAATAAATCGACATCAATTTCGACAATATAAGCCGCTTCGCCAGACGCATTCTCACCTACACTAACAAAGGTTTGATTCGCACGCATCAAACGATTCTCTTGCTGTTTCAAACGGTATTGGTAATCAACTTGTGATATGACTTCATTTAGCATGTTCATTTCAGCACGCTGTTGATCAATGATGTCGATACGCTTACTACCACCTAATTTATCTGTTTTCAAATAATCAAGTAATTCGACCGTTAACGCGACACTTCGACCATGAGATTTACTTTCAATAGAATAACGATACTTGATACTTTCAGACTTTGATAACGACTTAAATGGCCAAGTGCCCTCTTCCACTTCTTTATGATACCAGTCAGATTCAAAAATAAAACCGGCATCGTCTATTTGTGTTAATTCAATATTATCCGTCGCTAATTGGCTTTTTAATGCCTGTAGAATAAAACTTTTTAGATCCGTGTCATCTAGCACTTGGTCAAACCATACTGTCGATGCAGCAGAATTATTTTCTGTACGTGTTGACGCAGCAATAGGCAAAACGAGTGAAGGCGCACGAACATCAACATTAGTCCCCGTCGGGCCATCATAATTAATTTTGTCTGGGACAAAAAAGGTATCTACTTGTTTAGGCTTAGCTAATCCCGCAGGTATCTTTAACGCTGTTGCTTCTTTTTGTTGCGCGTATTCAAAATCGCCTACCGCTTGCTTATTATTGACAGTACCGCAGCTAACAACAGCGACACTCAATAATGAAAAATAAAATATCTTGCGATTCATTAACACTCCCGAGGATACAAATCTGAATTTTTCTAAATTTAATTTTGCTTGTGTAATATTTATAAGTAAAATTTTAGTCATCACGACAACCATGATAAGTTCACGTCGTAACAATCAAGCAATACATCAATAACGCCGTTTTGATTACTGAATCTGAGCTAAGTTCCCCAGAATCATCTCATTTCTTTAAAAGCCGCCAAATTATTGGAAATAGCGCTAAATTGAGTAGCGCACCATGGTACTTGCCTGAAAATACAAACACAAGATACGGAGGCATATTTATCTGAAATATTAGCGAAATAGTGCCACATGGTAATGATAATTTTATCCTTCTAGTTGTTCTTGATAATTTGTCTAGTAGGATATCTTAGCCCTGCATTAGTACTTTCTATCTTGAGCAGTAGATAAAAATGCGATTAGCATAATTTATGTGAGCCTAAGTTTGCGATAAATATCTTACTCGTTGTGAAATTTTAGCTTAATTAACTTACTCACTGACCACTGATGAGTTTAGAGGTAAATTTAACCGACGAATATGCTAGAGCACTTAGAAGTTTACTAAGCTTGAAAATTCATTATAAAGCACAAACTTTTGCTAGCTTTCTATCAGACGTAATAACAGCTACCATCGGATATCATTATGCTCTGTAATAGAGGTAAGCAGTTGAAGGTCATTAGATTTAACAAGTGCTTGGGTATCTTGTGTTACTTTGATAAATAAATCGTCACTAGGTCTGTCATTTGAATTAACAAGCCCGACCCAAGCATTTCTGCTAGATCTTTTAGCTATGTAAAGTGCGTGATCCGCAATATCCACTATATCTATCCACGTTAAGGCGTCGGGGACTTGTGAAGTAAATGGGTAGCAAGCAAAGCCAATAGAACATGTTTTTTTCAGGATTAGCGTTTCACCATAATGAAAATCATATGCTTCAACTGCCAATCTTAGCCGCTCCGCTAACATAGCAGCACTGCTGCGTTCGGTAAAACGGGCCACAACCAAAAACTCTTCTCCGCCCCAGCGAACTAAATAATCAGTCTCGCGAAAAACCTTTAAGAGGATACTTTTAATTTGAACTAATACCGCGTCACCAGTACTGTGACCATAAATATCATTAACCTGCTTAAAGTGATCAATATCAATAAGAAAAAAGATAAGATCAGAAGTCTCGGTTTTATCTAAACTGTTACGACTATAGTATTCTCGCCCAACGAGCGCTAAATCGTTTTCGATATTTTTTAATAGAAATCGTCTATTTTTAAGCCCGGTTAATTGATCGGTTAAACTGACCTCTTCTAGTTGGCTATAAGCTTCCTTAAGCTCCTTCGTACGCTCTTTTACTTTTTGCTCTAGCTGGGTACTCAGCTTACGCTCAAACATTACTTTTCTTTTCTGTGTGCGCACAAAGGCAAAGATTATAAATGCACAAGCAAGCGTATAAATGGTATAGGCCCACCAAGTTCTCCAAGGTGGCGGTAAGATGATAAGTTTTAGTTGCGCACCTTGCTTATTCCAAATTCCGTAAGCATTACTGGCTTTTACGCGTAAATTGTATTCACCGCTAGGAAGATTAGTATATGTCGCTCGTCGGTTCATATAATCAGTTGTTATCCAGTTATTGTCCCAACCTTCTAAACGATAGGCATACTGATTTTTTTTAGTATTAGTAAAATGCAAAGCGGCAAACTCAAATGCCACAAGGTTTTCGGTATAGGGCAAAGTTAGCGTGGTCGTCAAATGAATAGGCTTATCAAGGGTGAAAACACCTTGCTTTGATAAATCTGTATTATTTTCTATCGCTATTTTATCACTCCACTTTTTCTTACCAATAGCAACCGATTTATTTGACAGCAGCATATCAGTGAAGATAACTACAGGCGGCAGCTTACTCTCAGTAATTTCATTAGGATAAAAGCGGTTAAAACCATCAATACCACCAAAAAATAGCTCACCATTGCTACTTTTAAATGAGGCTTTATTAAACTCGTTATTTTGTAGGCCATCACCAAAATCATAATTTTTGAAAGTTTCAGTTTTAGGATCAAATTTGGATAATCCTTGGTTGGTACTCATCCATAAAAAACCTTCATCATCTATCTCTATAGTATAAACCACGTTACTAGGTAGACCATTTCTTACATTAAAGCGCTTGAATTTATTTGATTTTATATCCAACAAGTTAAAACCGTCGGAGGTTCCCACCCAAATATTACCCTTACTGTCCTCCGTAATTGCCCTGACATTGTCATCACTTAAACTCATCGCATCGTTCGCATCAAAGCGGTAATGCACAAAGCCATCTATATTCGGATCAAAGCGATTCAGTCCGCCTCCAATCGTGCCAATCCAGAGGTTATCTGCACTATCTTCAGTGATTACGTAAGCTTCATTATTACTTAAGCTAGTAGAGTTTTGTGCATCAAAGCGATAACGCTTAAATTGCTTAGTTTTTGGATCGAAACGATTTAAGCCACCACCTGAAGTCCCCATCCAAAGTAACCCTTGATTACTGATTTTTAAAGCATAAATAACGTTAGAACTTAAGCTGTTGGGGTTATTTTCATCAAACCGATAATGGCTAAATTTTTCACTCTTGCGATCAAAATGATTTAAGCCACCTTCAGTACCCAACCATATATTACCTTGCCAATCTTCAGCTATGGCTCTAACAAAGTTATCACTCAAACTATTAAGGTCAGCATCATCTAGTTGATAGCGTTTGAATTGCTCATTATTTTTAAAAGCATGAATCAAGCCACCACCATAGGTACCAAGCCATATGCCTCCAGTATCATCCTCTCTAACCGCGTAAATATTATTATTTTCATAAAGATTATTATTACTTGTTTTAAATTGATAGTGGTTAAACTGTTCTGACTTAAGATTCAAAAAATTTATCCCCCCTTTAAGGGTACCTATCCAAATGTTACCTTGATCGTCCTCGGTGATAGACCTGATAGTATCGTCACTCAAACTATAGGAATTATTCTGTTCAAATCTGTAGTTTTTAAATAGCTCGGTCTTAGCATCAAAACGACTAAGGCCGTTATCTGTTCCTAGCCAATATTCACCCTGCTGATCGACTGTAATAGCCCATACATAATCATTGCTTATACTGTTAGCATCATTTTCATCAGCACGGTAACGGATAAATTCACCGGTCTTGGGGTTTAGAACATTGAGCCCTCCGCCCCGAGTACCCAACCAAATATTACCATTATCATCTAAGGTAATAGCCAAGACGTCGTCATGGCTCAAACTGTTAATATTATTGGCCTCAAAACGATAATAAGAAAATTTTTCGCTCTTCGGATCGAAACGATTAAGACCACCGCCACGAGTTCCCACCCAAAGGTTACCTATATTATCTTCAGTGATCGCATTGATTTCATCATGGCTCAAACTGTTGGGATTATTTTCGTCAAAGCGATAATGGGAAAAACTTTCGGTCTTAGGATCAAAAAGATTCAGTCCTCCTCCTCGAGTACCTATCCATAGGTTGCCTCGGTGGTCTTCTTGAATTGCGGTGATATCATCGTGGCTTAAACTGTTGGCGTTTTTTGCATCAAAGCGATAATGAGTAAATTTCTCGGTATTTGGGTCGAAACGATTAAGCCCGCCAGACCAAGTGCCTACCCAAATATAACCTTGACTGTCTTGAGTAATAGTATGAGTTATATTTGCCGACAGCGAATCTGGGTCAACATTACTGTGTCGAAAGGTTTTAAAACTATAGCCATCATAACGTGCTAATCCATCTTGAGTGCATACCCACAAAAAACCGGTACTATCTTGAAATACCTCATTGCTGGTATTTTGTGGTAGGCCGTCTTTGATAGAAAGGTGTTTAAATCGAATCGACGGCTCTGCTGCCAATGCGGTTACAATTGGTAAAATTAATATCAATAAAAATAAAATTTTAAATGTCTTTTGTAACCCAATCAAAGCCCGTAAACCATCATCACTAATAAACTTTAGTTAGCATACCCCATTTAATATAATTATTGAAAAGGTAAGTGTTTTTAAACAACTTATAATACAATTTTTGCATTTAAACCCACTATTTTAAAGAAGTAGATATTGAGTGTTACGCTTTCAGCACTAACATTTAAACCTACAGATTTAATGCTTTTCGGTAATACTGAGCTTGCCAGAATTTTCAATTTAGCAATATATAAAGTGCATATTAATATAACTATCGAACTCTAATTGATTAGAACGACAGTAGCGCAGACATTACAACATTGTCGCTGTTGCTGGCAATCAAACTTTACTTGATTATTAAAAATTTAGCTTTCAATGAAGTTAAAATAAACATTCAGCACGCCCTTGTTAGCTTTACTGACCTGACATGCGTTACAATAGCGTTTTTATACCAGAGCTAAGTTTATTGATGAGTGAATATTTAGTATTAACGGCAATGGGCCCAGATCGTACAGGCAGTGTCAGTGACTTAACCAAACTCGCCAGTGAATGTGGTTGTAATATTATTGACAGCAGAATGGCAATATTCGGCCTAGAATTCACCTTGATTATGCTGCTAACCGGCACGAATAAAGCAATTCATCAATTAGAAAGTAAGCTGCCCGCTGTTGCCCATGAACTTGAGCTTATCACTATGATGAAAAGAACCTCAGGCTATCGTGAGCAAGATTTTATTCATCATTATCAGGTCGATTATGCGGGTATTGATCAGCCCGGTGTTTTAAAGGCTGTTACTGCGTTCTTTGCCACTCGAAATATTGATATATCATCCTTGAAGTCTGAAATAAATCAGAAAAATAACCACATGAGCGCCTCAGTATTAATCGCGCTTATGGAAGAAACCAGTATTGAACAACTTGAAAGCGACTTTGTGCAATTGTGTGAACAATTTGATGTGCAAGGCTGCATAAAAAAAATTCAATCAAACTTATTTTAAGGAAAACAATGAAGACACTAGTTGTAGGTGATAACGCGCCACTTTTCATATTAAAAGATGAAAATGAACAAGACATCAAACTTGTAGAACTTATCGGTAAAAAACAAGTTTTGGTTTATTTTTATCCTAAAGCAATGACGCCAGGTTGTACGGTGCAAGCACAAGGACTGCGCGACCATAAAGCTGATTTAGATGCCTTAAATACCCAAGTGTTTGGTATTAGCCCTGATGAACCAAAAAAATTAGCTAAATTTTGTCAACGTGATGAGCTAAACTTTAGCCTGTTATCCGACCCTGATCATAGTGTTGCTGATGCCTTTGGTGTTTGGGGCTTAAAGAAGTTTATGGGCCGAGAGTACGACGGTATTCATCGTTTGAGCTTTTTAATTGGCCTGGATGGAAAAATTAGCCACGTCTTTAATAAATTTAAAACTAAAGATCATCACCAGGTTGTATTAGATGTTTTAAAAACCCTATAGTCCTATAACTACTCAGGTGTAAACCAATGAATAAAAAAAGGCTTAATAATTAATTATTAAGCCTTTTTTTATTCATAAATTTAGTTTATTTGCCGGTATATTGTCTTAAAGTAACTTTTAATCATTGCAGCTCATTAACTCACATTTTCTGATAATTGCATTTGGTAATTTTTTGCCTCTAAAAAGCCGGGTTTTGTCAACGCAGTATCGGTTAATTGATTAACAACATCGCCAATCACTATTAAGGTTGGTGGAGTAATTTTATGTGTTACAACTAATTCAGCAAGCGATGACAGTTTACCACGAAAAACTTGTTGATCAGGCTGTGTACCGTTACGAATTAACGCAGCAGGTGTATTAGCGTCGCGGCCATGCTTTATTAACTGTTCGGAGATACTCGACACAGTGTTAATGCCCATATAAAACACTAGGGTTTGACTGCTACATGTTAAACTTTGCCAAGGTAAATTAAGTTGCCCATCATTTTGTAAATGACCGGTAATAAACGTACAAGCTTGTGCAACACCTCGATATGTTAAAGGAATACCAGCATACGTGGTGCAACCTGATGCGGCAGTAATACCTGGACAAACATGACAACTGATGCCATTTTGTAATAAAAATTCAGCTTCTTCGCCGCCTCGGCCAAAGATAAATGGATCACCACCTTTTAGCCGTAGTACTTTTTTACCTTGTTGAGCATATTGCACTAACAAATCATTAATCTCTGCTTGTGGCACACAGTGTTTAGCTTGCTCTTTACCGACATAAAAGCGCTGACATTCTTTTGGTAAAAGCGCCATAATTTCATCGCTCACTAAGCGATCATAAATCGCAACATCTGCCTGCTCAATAAAACGCAAGGCACGAATGGTTAATAATTCTGCGTCACCTGGGCCTGAGCCAACCAGTGCTACTTCACCAGCTTGTAAAGTAGATTTTCTATTTATGTTGTTCAAAACATTTACTCTGTTGATTTTGATTAGCTATCGACGTTATTCTTTACATTACCAATATCCACCCTTATACGATTATAGAATAAAAACCACTAAACTTATAAATTATATTTCGATAACTTAGCGTTAATTGAACTAAGTTGCTTTACGTATTAAAAATAACATTTCATTAATTTGCCGGGGTATTTGTTACCACAGCAAGTTATTAGCTTAGTGCATAGTGCTAAATAGTCATTACGTGGCGACCTCATGATTGTATTTATTAATAAAAAATTAGCTACCCAAAACAGCTCTTTATAAATAGTATCTAAAGCCTGCTCTAAATAACCCTTTGATTAAAACCAACAGGGTGTATATTATTGCCGTCGATTTTAGCTAAAGTTGAAAATATTTACGCTGATTTATATTAAGTTCACAATGAAAAATTGCTTTTCATTGTAGCGCCCGACAAAAAATGGATGTTATTACATATGAAAAAAACACTTTTATTCTCCCTTATTATTCTCCTGTGTTCTAGTCATAGTTTTGCGCAAAAGATTTACAAAATAGTAGATGCTGAGGGCAATGTTACTTTTTCTGAAATTGAACCAACGATTCTAGCAAACGACCCTGTAAAAGTAGAATCATTAAAAATGAGCAATTCTAATAATGCTATGTCTACAGTACGTTCTGAAAATGGTCGAGAAACGTGTGGTGATATACAACTGCCTTATAATAGAACTAACAGCTATGGCTCTAAGAGAAAATCTTCTTCAAAATACTATTTCAAAAGTATACAAAACTCTAAAAACAACTGGAAATCGTCATTAAGTAGATTAAGCGATCAGATGGCGAGTTCATCAAAACAGTATTTAGACTCGCGTAAATATAAGCAATCATCCACTCATGCTAAGCGCCAAAGCAGTCAATATCAAAAAAGGTCTGAGCTGAACAATGCTAGAATACGCGACCTGCGCTGTGCAATAAATTGGGCAGAATCAAAGAAAACATTTATTAATGATACCCATGAATCAAATCAAACAGAAAAAACTCGATTGGTGGCTATAAGCCATAAATTAGCTGAAAGTATCAACAGAAAATGCGGTGAAGAACCGATTTATGATCCTTCAAGCAGCGCCAACAAAGAAGAAAGTAGATATTGGAAATCGTGCAGTTATACTGAGCGGAGAGATCTAAAAGATGTTGAACGTAAAATATCTCGACTGCAGTAGTATTTAAAGCTAAAAACTTTACTTCATCCTTTAGTAACCTCCACTCTCATAATATCGACTATATGGGTGCAGAAGATAAAGCAATACACTACGCAACACAACTACCGAACGATGACACGCTGGGGCTTTTACTTTACAAAAATCCCCAAGCTCCCCCCACAACGCCCTACTAAGCTCAGTCTTTAATTTTTCAGGGCCCAGAACTCCAGTGCAACCACTAACTAGATAACAAAAATCAAAAACTCTAGCTTCATTACTTGTTTTATAAGCTTTAAATGATAATTATTAGCTATAGTTACAAGGTAACAATTTAATCAATCATTAGTAAGGGTCTATCATGCAAATACCGCCTAACAAACATTCGACGATAGAGCCAAAGCAAACGACGACTAAGCCAACCGTTCAATCTCCTATTAAGGCAAGTCCAGTTGAAACAACTAAGTCTAACTTAAGTGTTTATCAACAAACTAAAAAGATGCAAGATTTAGCGGTATTAACGGCAAGTCGTAGTAATAGTATTGCTAATAACCCAATGGAGCTACTTTTTAAAACCGCCATTGAAGAGATCAATAAACAGCTTGAACCCATATTAGGTAAAAATGCCGCGCAATCAGCATACGAATCGAATTTAGATGTCTCACCTGAAGCTACCGCTGACCGTATTATTCAAGGCTCAACTGCGTTTTATCAAGCGTTTAAAGAACAAAATAGTGAACTTGCTGAGGAAGCGTCTTTAAATGAATTTTTAAATGTCATCAATGCCGGTATTGAAAAAGGTTTTGCTGAAGCTAAAGAGATTTTAGACAGCTTATCAGTACTTGAAGGTGATATAGAAAATGACATTGATTTAACGTTCGACTTTGTTCAACAAGGGCTGATTGCCTTCAAAGAACAAATTTTAGCAAACCTTGTGGAGTAACAAAGAGAGATTGAAGATACCGATGTTAAAAGCCTAGATCCTGTCACGAAAAACCTGCTGTAAGTTGAAATTTTAGTTTACCTTCCATAATGGCAAGATTCACTCATAAGAGTGAATAAAGTAATTATATGGCCTTTAAACAAGCTAAAGTTCTAGGTATATTAGATGACAAATGACTAACACATAAAACTTAAAAGGATGTCTATGGTTCAATCTCAATGTTCCTCTTGTAACCATATAGTAAAAGCAAAAGTTTATAATTGTCCTATGTGCAATGGTGGTATGAAAATTTTACAAGAAGAAACACAGAAAGTATGCCCTAGATGTACGATACCGCTGCATGTGCAACATTATAGAAATTATGAATTAGACAAGTGTAGTCAATGTGAGGGCCTTTGGTTACAGCCTGATGAATTTTCGGTATTAACATCCGAATTTGATGTTTACCGAGATGATAAAAGTAATCCGCAATATTTACGCTCTGGATTAGCGCAATCTGAAAATTATCTCCCCTGTGCAAATTGTAATAAAATAATGTCTCGCCGTAATTTTAAGTCTATTTCCGGGGTATTGATTGATGCTTGTATACATTGTGGCGTATGGCTAGACAAAGGTGAATTACAAAGTATTAGGAACTTTGTGGCTAGCGGCGGTTTAGATAAAGCCCAAGATAATAAGCTGGTAAAACATGAACTGCAATTAGAAGCGTTAGATGATCGCGTTTCAGATCTTGAATTAATGGAAAAAATGTTGAATAAATATGATCTAAAAAGAATGTTTTTTCGTGGCTTTTAGTCAATAAGCAGCGATTACCAACTCGTTATATCTTTAAGTACTACACCGATATCCGCTAAAGAGCGAACCGTTTTAACACCAGCATTGTGAAATACTAGGATATAATACGTTAGCTTTCATGGCTTCCTCAGCCTTGTATTCAGCTTATAAAAAAGACGCTGATCCCCATTGATTGTACCTGACTTAATTGATTCTAAGGCTAAACAGCTAGCCGTTTGACGTCGGGGTGGCGACAACACCCAGCACGGCGTTGCCATGGATGGCAAGGAACGTAGTACGTTCAACGCTGGTACGTCAAAGAATATTGGCAAACATGAAGGAAGTACGTTTAATGCAGCAACGCCGAGCGAGTCCAGAGCTAAATCAGTATAAGCGGCGTTAGCCGCCCTGCTCTTTTTGGGTGTCGCCGGCACCCCGACGTCAAACCAGTAAGCAAATTCCAAGCGATTAATTTAGCATTAGGAATTATCTAATCCCTAATTTATTCAATTAAATACCAGAAAGTTAATACGGGTAGCCTGATAAGTTTCAGCTAAAACATTAACAATTTAAGCGTCAATTCCCCAACCATCAGTATGACCATGAAACTGAGTTACTATTTGTTCAAATTGAGCTTCTTGAGCAATAATGGCATCATAAAGAGGCAGTGCTTTTATTGAACAATCTAAAGCCCATACTTTTGGATTTTCATCAATGTGAACATCACAAATAATATTAGGTGCTATTTCAGCAAGGTGAGCTGCCATAGCCTCTGCTTGTTCTTGTTTTTCAAATAGGTGAAAAAAAACAATAGTATGCATTACGGTTAAATCGATACCTGCTTTTTGCATTTCAAACAGTACTTTACCTGTTTCATCTTTTGGGAAGTTCATATTACTCTTCAAAGCTATAAAATTAATGTCGGCATTATAAACGGCAATGTTTTAAATGAATAGAAAACAAAATATATTTAATGGTTGTAGTCGGCATCCCGACGCCAAACCAGTAAACAAACTCCAAGCCTGTCAATTTTGAGTGAGTGTTCGTCTAATTTGCGGCGACAATTATAAATTAGAGCCTATAAAGATTTAATGTGTACCTGACCCCTGTTAATCATAATGTGTACCTGACCCCTGTTAATCACACAACATAACACCGTATTAAATGGGTTAAAATATTAGGTCACGGGGTTAATAAACAAACTTAACTGACTGTTTTAATAAAATATAAAAGCCTTGCCACTTACTTTTTTAATCCTGCCTTCTAAACTGAAATGCTTCCTCACATTCAGGGGTATCATAATATTCAGCCAATTTAACATTGCCATTGGGGTAATTTATTCGATCCCCAAGATCACTATGGTATCGAATACAATATGAAAGTTCTTTATTTTTATTTTCTACGCAATCTGCAATCAATTCGTCGCGCTCAGGAGCTAGGCGTTGCTCACGAGATATTTCGCACACAGCATCTAATCTTTCTTTTTCAACTTGGATTTCTATAGCTGATAGCCTTGTAGCTTGGGCGTTAAAGCCTATTAAGCACATAAGAACTGTAAGTCTAGATATAATTTTCATCATACAACACTTTACTCTAGCAAATAAATGAGAATTATTTTATCACAAACGGGATAGACACCCTAAAATAAGCTACGATGGCGCAAAACCAACTGCTTTTTTTCCTTTTTTAACAGATTGTTAGGCAGCGCTATTTCTATACTTTCACTAAAAGGTAAAATTAAAGTCTGTGTTTTTGTTTTTAATTCTAAGTACCTTATTTTTACGCTCAGTAGTTACGTTAGCTTCAACCAATTCATTTGGAACGAATGATTTTTTACTAAATCCAAATAAGATACGATATATTTCATTATCGGTGAAGTAAACTTTGATATTTGCCGCACCAATAAATAAGTAGGCTACACCAATATTTAAAACTACAAATAGATAAACCCACGATGGATAATTACCTTTAAATACATCCCCTGAAAAAGTAAGAGTAATGACACTCGAAAAGCCAACCCCAATTAATACTGAATAAAAATACAAGGGAGTCCAGAGCCAAAGAAGTATGAGCGGCGCTAGTCCCCTATCTTTTTTGGGTGCAGTCAGCACCCCGACGCCAAACCAGTAAAAAAACTCCAAGCCTGGCAATTTTGAGTGAGTCTCAGTGTAGTGGCATAGTTAATTTGGCCACCTAACTGGAGGTGTTATTATACACCTC
>CAXBNP010000042.1:0-29967 GCA_963977145.1 uncultured Colwellia sp. | reverse complement strand
AATGGTGAGTTAAGGTCATCAATCAGTGCTGATAAAGTCAATAATCGCGCTTTTGATGTATTTACTGCGATTGTTTTCAAGTGAATGGCGGTTTTGACACAAATACAGGGTTTCACTCACCGATTGATTCAATAAGTGTACGCTTATTTCTTTTGGTTTATTAAAAGCATTTGCGGCGTGCAAGGGCAGTACAGTAAAACCCAATCCGCGGCTAACCGGTTCTAAAATTAAGCTAATTTGATTGGAAAAACCTTGGTGCTGAAATTGGCTAATGTGTTCAAATTTTTCATAGTTCTTACTTAGCAAGGCTTGCGCATGATGCTCACCATCAGGATGTCCGATAAAACCGAGTGTGGTCAGTGTTTGCCAATTTATCTTGCTTACTTTATTTGACGTCACTAATACCAGTGGCTCGACAGCAATTTTTTGGCTGACAATATTAGCTGTTTTGCTAAGTTCTGTGACCAAGCCAATATCAATTTTACGCTCGACTAAATCTTGCTCGATATTTTGATTCGGTGCGAATTTATAGTCGATGGCTAATTGCCTATGCTGTTGTTGAATATCAAGCATATGAGGGTATAGCTTTAAGCCCATACTGCCCGGCGAAGCAATTTTTACCGTACCGGTATAAGGAACATCTTGCTTGATTGATGTTTCTAATTCTGCCGAACTGTGCAATAAGCTTTGGCCTTTTCGATGGAGCTTTATACCGGCGTCAGTGAGGGAAAAAGATTTACCTTCGCGCACCAGTAATGGTGTGTTTAGCTGCTGTTCTAGTTTTTTTACCTGTTGACTGACCCCCGATTGGGTCATAAAGAGCACCTCTGCGGTTTTAGTAAAGTGGCCAACATCAACTAATGTACAAAAGGTTTTTAACCAAACAAGATTTATCATAACAAAATGTACTTAATATTATAATTAATGATAATTTTTAATAATTTATAGTGGTCGCTATACTTTGTCCATCTAAATTAATACCAATTGGTATCAGCGGGGTTATTAACATGAGCAAAGCATATCCAAGAACATTTTCACATATCGGTATTTCAGTACCGAGCGTAGACCAAGCGGTAAAATTTTATACTGAAGTTTTAGGTTGGTATTTAATTATGGAGCCGACAGAAGTCGTTGAAGACGATAGTGCCATAGGCGTCATGTGCACCGATGTCTTCGGTGCCAATTGGGATAAATTTAAGATTGCTCATATGTCGACTGGCGATCGTATCGGCGTCGAGCTATTTGAGTTTAAAAATCAGCAAAATCCAGAAAATAACTTTGAATATTGGAAAACAGGTGTCTTTCACTTTTGTGTGCAAGATCCAAATCTGGAAGAGTTGGTGGAAAAAATTGTCGCTGCCGGCGGAAAAAAACGCATGGCTGAGCCGCGTTACTACTATCCAGGAGAAAAGCCTTACCGCATGATTTATATGGAAGACCCGTTTGGTAATATCCTAGAGATTTACAGCCATAGTTATGAGTTAACCTACGCTCAAGGCGCTTATCAATAATTTTAAGATTTATTTTTAACGGTAAATGGTATTGAACTTTATTGCGTTTTAACTCGTATGGACTAAAACATATTAGCGCGGAGATTAACTATGCAATCAAGTTCAACAGCTCATTTTCAGCCAACCATCTTAGCAATTGCTGAGTCGACACACTACTTAGTTGGCGTAATGGACGTGAATGATAATTTTACTGGCTTAGGGCAAAGTTCGGCAGAAGTTGTTGGATCATTAGTGGCAGCTAAAGCTTTTTTACGTGATAATAATATTTTTTCCGCTCAGCTTGAGCTACAAACCGCTTACGACGAAATGTGTGGTCTATCATCGAGTGGTCGTTACCGAGAGAGGATATCGTTCTAATGGAAAAAACTAATGCTGTTGCCTTAACCGACCTGTTACAGGTGTTTAATTTAGTCACTAGGTTAGGTGAAAAAAGCAAGGCTAGTTATGAATATCAGGGCATAAAAGCATGGCATGATTTTGACGGCTACACCTGTTTTTTAGGCTATAAAGACTTGACCTTAACCTTATTATTTCACGGTCGTTATACCTTTGATTTTACCGAGCAAGCAACCATGGATGCGTTCATCGCTAAAGTAAATAAATTATTGGTCGCGGCCGCATGAACCAAGTCAATCCAAAAGTTCTACTGCATAGCAAGTGGACTAAAGGCAGTGTTGAGAATAAAGAGAAGCACTTTGTTATTACCTCGGTCGAATTTGATGAACAAAAAAATGTTCTCGAATGTATAATTACGGCGGTGATTAATAACAATGAATACGCAATAAATTGGCGTGACTTAAAGCAACCAACACTGTGGCGCTTTGGCTGGCAGTAAGCTGGCAATGAAATAAATAGCTTGGATTTAGCCATTACTCCTGCAGTTAAAATACAACAGCTAATTAATACAATGGCTATTAGCAGTCATTAAGCTATTTTAATACCAAAGTTTACGGCCGTTTATGTAATATTTTTATTTTACCTAAATAGCACTGTGCTGGTATTTATCTCTGTAAATCCCTTAGGCTGACATATCCTTGTCTATGCCTTGATTACATGCCCCACGAGATAAACGCAATAACATGTAATAGCACTACCATGGTCGTCAGGTGTAATCGCATCGTTAAATAATGCGTATTGTCATGCTTAATTTGCTCAATAGCATACTCAAAAATTAACACCACCACATAAGATACTGCCAGTATTATCAGTGCCAAATTCTCCGGCATAAGTAGGGCGAAAAACGCCAGTAAGCTGAATAAATTACTCGCTAGCTGTAATTTTATACTTAAGGTATCGTTTTGTTTTCGCCACAAGGTGCCGGCAATAAAGCTTAGAATGATAGCACTATAAAATATGAATACCTGATTGGCTGATATGGTTAATATTTCGGTCGTGGTTTTTTCAAAAATAAGTGTTAGCCCAAAAGGTGCTAGCCCCAAATATCCTAAATATTGTTTTGTTTGCATAGTGCGTGCCACAGAGGAGTTATCCTATTTTATACGGCATGCCTTAATCATTGGATCATAAAAATGTCCCGAGTAAAGTAATCTTATTTGTCTTTTATACCGTACTGCTTACTAAGTTTAAAAAGGTTTAGTTATGCTAAAAAAATCCGTACTGTGGAATATCGTTATCTTTAATACCAATTGGTTTGGACTGATTTTTATTGGTAATTTATTTATACCTGTTGCCGTTATATTACTGAGTATTCAGTTTAGGTACTTAAAAACCCCTAAAAATGAATTACTACTTGTTTGCTTGGTATCAGCTATTGGTATTTTACTTGATTTGGCTTTAGTTTATGGCGGGGTCTTTATTTTCCCTGATAGCACAGGCATACCGCTTTGGTTAATGGTGCTTTGGTTTTGCTTTGCCAGCACCATACGGCACAGTTTAGCTTTTCTAGCAAATTCGAAAGTACTGCAGTTTATTGTTGGCGGGCTATTCGCGCCCCTTAGTTACCTAGCCGGTTCAAACTTTGCGGTTGTTACGTTAACGCCATCGCTTGGCGTGAGTTATTTACTACTTGCCTGTTTGTGGGCCCCGTTAATGCTACTCATATTTGCACTAAGTCGTTGGCTACAATTAGGAGAAAAAAGTCATGTCGGCTAATGTCACTCTTATGGTTATTACTACCCTGTTAGTTTACCTGTTTTCTTTAAACGCAGCAGCTAGTCGCACCATGGAAAAAGCACCTGTACGCAATAGTGTTGTCTCTTTGGGTAAATGCCAAAATTCAGCGAAAGAACCCGTTATTTACGATAATTTAGCTAAGCAACTGAGTGAGCACTCGTTTACATTATTGGGTAAAGCGAAGTTCTCCGTGTTGTTTTGGGATATTTATGAAAGTCAGTTATTAACTAGCGATGGTCGACACCCGTTTAGCAATACGTGTCAGCATTCTTTGTTTGAAATACAGTATTTACGCGATATCAGTAAAAAAGAACTGATCGAAAATACCGTAGCGCAATGGCAATATTTAGCGCTTGATGAAAATGAATACCGCAGCTTTGTGCCATTGTTAGAAAATATATGGCCCGATATAAAAGCTGGCGATCAGCTGTCAATGTTAAACCAAATCGGCATGACCAGCTTTTACCTCAATGAGAAAAAAATTGGTGATATTGCAAGCTTAACTTTTGCAAAAGCATTTTTGAGCATTTGGTTAGATAAAAATACCAGTGAGCCAAAATTACGAAAAAAATTATTAGGAGATAATATATGAAACAAACGGTGAAATTGGCGCTTATTTTCTGCCTTGGCTTTGTGCTGTCTAGTTGTACAAGCCAGTTAGAAGATTACCAAGGCACGTCACCTAAACTCGATATTCAGCAGTACTTTTCAGGCAAGGCTGTTGCGTGGGGCATGGTGCAAGATTACACCGACAATGTTACTCGCCGCTTTTGTGTTGAGCTTGACGGTGAATGGCAAGGCGATGAAGGCTTGCTAAAAGAAGTGTTTTATTTTGCTGATGGTGAAGTCAGTTTCCGTAATTGGCAACTAACCAAACTAAAGCAGGGTAAATACCATGGTAGTGCCGAAGATGTTGTAGGTAAGGCTACTGGCCAACAAGTTGGCTTTGCCTTTCAATGGCAATATAACTTACTGGTGCCAATTGATGGCGAAGAAATAGAGCTTTCACTTGACGATTGGATGTATCAAATTGATGAATATCGTGTTTTTAATCGCACAAAAATGAAAAAGTTTGGTGTAACGGTTGCTGAGATCACCTTGTTTTTTGATAAGCAATTACCGTTAAAGACCTGTCGTTAACATTTTAATAGCTCAATTTGTTTTTAATTAAAGATATAAATAGGCTGTATTGATCGCTTTTACCCTTGGTAACGTATTACCAAACACTGCCAAGCCAAGAAACTTTTTTTTGACTGATACCTTTGTTTGATCGAAAAATGCACTTCACGATAATATAGTGCTTAGGGTATCTTACATGATTAACAACCAGTCGATTTACGCGATTACTGCTGTGTGACCCTTTGCCTCATAATGAGGCTTTTTTTTGATCGTTTTTTGACTTTGAAACGTATAACTAGCATGAACTCGATAACCTTAATTGATTAATTAAATATGACAACGATTAACTTACCTATTTTTTCGCTATCGATATATTTGTTACCTCAAGGGGTAACACGTTTACGCATCTTTGAAGCGCGTTATTTAAAAATGGTCGCTTTAGCAATGAAGAATAATGGTTTTGTCATCTTACCCAAGAGTCAACAAGACAAGGTTGATACCGTCACAGGCAGTTGGGTTGAGATTATTAACTTTGATCAGAGCGACGATGGCATGTTGTTGATTGATGTGCGTTGTAAGTGTTTAGTTGATGTTCAAGCGATGACCCAAGACAAAGATAAACTGCATCATGGCGATGTCAGCGTTAAAGATCATTGGGCTGATGTTTCAATTGATAAGGTCACAAGCAAATTAGCTAGGTCGTTGAGCAAACTTTTCAATGAAAATAATGCACTGAGCAGCTTATATACGACGAAAAAATTGCAACATGGAAATTGGGTCGTGGCACGCTGGTTAGAGCTATTGCCAGTGGAAATGGATGAGAAATGTTTATTTGTCGAAGCAGATTCTTTTGACCAAGCCAAGCAGTTTATACAAAGCATAATTTTACCCGACCAATAAAAACCGTAATGAGGCGAAATAATGTGATCCATCATTGTGGATGTTTCGTATTGGTGAGGATAGCTACATTAATGGGTAAGAATTATGCAGTCTGTGCATTTAGAGTTGCCAAGTCATAAAGCTGATGTTACATCTAGTCATATGACTAATAAAATCAATCATCCCCAACTTTGTCAATGGCTGAAATTAATAGCCGTAGATCGAGACAAACAAGCATTTACTGACGTGTTTAAATTTTTTGCGCCGAAAATAAAACGCATAGCGCAAAGTAAGTTAAACAATGAAGCACTCGCAGCAGAAGTTCTGCAAGATACTATGAGTAATGTCTGGCGTAAGGCCCATCTATTTGATGATAGTAAAGGCGCTGCCACGACATGGGTATACACCATAATGCGTAACGTCACCTTTGATCTATTGCGTAAAATTAAAGCCAATAAAGAAGATAATCTCAGTGACGATATTTGGCCGCTTGCTGAGTCAGCTAATACTGAAGAGGAAGTATTTAATGACCACATTCAAAGTCGCAATCTGCAAGATGTTATTGCAACACTTCCTGAAAGCCAGCAAGAAGTGGTGAAAGGATTTTACTTTATGGAGATGTCGCAAGAACAACTTGCCGTACATCTTAACTTGCCACTTGGCACCATAAAGTCGCGACTGAGACTTGCCCTTGGCAAGCTGAAGTTGAAATTAGGAGAAGACCATGATTAAACACCACCCTAAATTCGAACTATTACAAAGTTTTGTTGCCGGTGATTTGCCTGCGTCACTTTCTGCTGGTATAGCCATTCACGCTGACATGTGTCCAATATGTCAACAGAAAATAGGCCAACTAACAGAGCAAGTTGCAGAGGCGAGTTTTGAGCAAAGTTTTCTACATAAATTTGTCGTGAACGACGGTGATGATTTAACGAAAATTGCGGAAATCGACTTTGACGATATTATTGAGCAAATTACCGCTTCTGATGAAGCTGAACAGAGCAAAGAGCCTGTTAGTGAACGCTTAGTTACTTTTAAGGGTATGCAATACACGTTGCCAAATACACTACGCAATTTTGAATTAGGAAGAACGGCTCAAATAGGTAACTTGTCACGTGCTCGCATACAACTAAACGAAGGCGAAATTCATACTAACTTATTGCATATTGCACCGGGTGGCTCGATACCTGAACATACCCACAAAGGTTTTGAATTAACGCTCTTACTCGCGGGTACCTTTGCCGATGAGCAAGGTGAATACGTGGCAGGGGACTTCATTATGCTTGATAAACGTCATCAACATCAGCCAGCTACCGAACATGGATGCCTTTGTTATACTGTGGCTAATGATGCACTACACTTTACCCAAGGTATAAATAAATTACTTAATCCTATTGGTGCTTTTATTTATTAATCGAGCCAGCTATGTATAAAGATTTCGAAAAAGAAGATGTAGTCATCGGTATTAGTGCCTGCTTAATCGGTGAAAAAGTTAGGTTTGATGCCAGTAATAAACCATCAAATTTTTGCATTAAAGAGTTAGGGCAACACGTTACCTATAAAGCCTATTGCCCCGAAGTAGCTATTGGCCTACCCATACCTAGGCCTACTATTCGTTTGATTAAAGATGAACAGTTGATAAAAGTTTCTAGGCCAGATGGCTCTGGTGATGTTACCAGTGCGCTAAAAGCTTACGGCAAGAAAATAGCCTCTATATCTAAAAACCTCAGTGGCTATGTGTTTTGTGCGAAAAGTCCAAGTTGTGGCATGGAGCGGGTGAAAGTTTATTCACCGACCGGTAATCCGCTGCAAGTGCCAGGCATTGGGGTGTTTTCAAGAGAAATTATGAAAGCGAATCCGTTGCTGCCATGTGAAGAGAATGGCCGTCTCAATGATCCCATCCTGAGAGAGAACTTTGTTGCTCGCGTCTACGCTTATCGTCATTGGCAAGCACTAGTTGAATCAGGTGTTAGTAAGCATAAACTAACCAGCTTTCACGCTCAATATAAGTATACGTTAATGAGTCATGACTTTATTGCTTATAAGCAATTAGGGCGTTTGTTAGCCAGTGCTGACATTACAGTTGAGGACATGGCAGAGCAATATATTGCTGGTTTAATGGCTGCTTTAAAGCAAACGGCAACCCGTAAAAATCATGCTAATACCCTATCACATATTCAAGGCTATTTTTCTAAGCACTTAGATAAAGCACAACGCAAAGAGTTGTCTGAACAAATTGACGCTTATCGAACGGGCTTGATGCCATTAGTCGTGCCACTTACCTTGATTAAGCATTATTTATTAGCTCATCCTATGTCTTATTTAACTCAACAGGCGTATTTAAATCCTTATCCTGAAGCGTTAAAACTGAGATATGGTTATTAAAGACATTTAATTATTAAGGAATTTCCTTGTTACTTTGGTTTCGCAACGATATTAGAATTCACGATAACCCCGCCTTAGATTATTTTCTTGAGCACAATAAAAGCTCAGAACCCGTGCAGGCGATTTTTTTTGTCAGTGAAAAACAATGGCGGGTCCATGATTGGTCAGCGATAAAAATTGATTTTATTAAGCGCCATGTCAATGCCCTTGCCGAGCAGTTGTTGGCGTTAAATATTGCTTTAGATATTGTTCATTGTGATGACTTCGCTGAACAAATTTCATATTTACAGCAATATTGTCAGCAGCATAGCGTTAGTGAAGTCGTTGCTAACCATGAAATTGAATTTAATGAAGTACAACGTGATAAGACTTGTCGTGAACAAGGCATTCCACTGCGGATGTTTGAAAGTGATGTTGTTGTCGAAAAAGGTAAAATCTTAAATAAAAGTGCTGAAATGTATAAGGTGTTCACGCCTTTTAAACGCGCTTGGCTCTCTTATGTGCGACAACACAGTTTTTCTTATCTTGGTAAACCCAGCCCAACTCTAGCAATAAAGCAGCAAGGCGCCGTAGCACTTAAATTACCTGAGCCGTTGGCATGTACTGGTGAGTCCGATGCATGGCCGCTGGCAGCACAAGTTGAACAACAAGTCATTCCGGAGTTTTACCGAGATAAAGTGGCCACTTATGGAGAAAAACGTGATTTTCCTGCGATTAAAGCCACCTCAGGTTTATCGCCATATTTAGCTATTGGTGCGATCAGTCCGCGATATTTACTGCTGCTATTTATGCAACGCTTTCCTGATATTTTAGTCGCATCAGATAGCCCAGAATTTACCTGGCTCAATGAACTGATATGGCGCGAGTTCTATCGTAATTTAGTTTTTCATCGTCAGAGCTTATCAAAACATCAGTGCTTTAACCCCAAATATAGCGCGATGATTTGGCGCAACAACCGCGAGCACTTTCAAGCCTGGTGCCAAGGTAAAACCGGTTATCCACTAGTCGATGCTGCGATGAGGCAGCTTAATCAAACCGGTTGGATGCATAATCGACTGCGTATGGTGGTAGCGAGTTTTTTAACTAAGCACTTATTGATTGATTGGCGCTGGGGAGAAAAGTATTTTATGCAGCAACTGATAGACGGTGATCTGGCGGCAAATAACGGTGGTTGGCAGTGGGCGGCAAGCACAGGTTGCGATGCTCAACCTTATTTTCGGGTATTTAACCCGATAAGACAAAGCGAAAGATTTGATCCAAAAGGGGAGTTTATTCGTAAATACCTACCAGAGCTGGCGCAATTACCTGATAAAGAAATTCATTTTCCGCATCAATATATTGCGAAAACAAAATTATCACTTTATTGGCCAGCAATCGTGGATCATAAGCAAGCCAGGTTAGCTGCTCTTGATTTTTATCGCGTCTAACTGGGTCGCTAGTATAGAAAGCTATACTGCCAAATATGAAGAGTATTTATGTCAAATCAGAAAGCTAAGCAAATAACGGAGTTAGGCTTAGGGCCTCAAGATGCGCCGTGGTTAATTAAATTTGTTGATACCTATCAACAGTTATCAATTGGTAATTTAGGCTTATTAGCCAATGTCTATCATCAAGATATTGTTTTTATCGACCCTATGCATCAACTCACTGGTTTTGACAGTTTAAAGTGCTATTTCGAAAAACTTTATCAGCAACTAAGTTATTGTGAATTTAAAATAGAGCAGGTTATTGTGCAAGATAACGAAGCCGCTATCTATTGGCAAATGTGTTACCAACACCGACGTTTAAATTCAGGAAAGGTGGTGAGTGTGCAAGGCAGTTCGCATGTTCGGGGCAGTGGCGATAAAGTTATATATCATAGAGATTATATTGACTTAGGTGCCATGCTTTACGAGCAATTGCCATTATTAGGCGGTATTATTCGTTGGTTAAAAGTAAGGGCAACAAGCTAATGTCTGCGAAGCAAACTATTCTAATTACCGGTGCAACCTCAGGTATCGGTGAGTCATTGTTACATTACTATTTAGCCAATGACTATCAAGTTATTGCTTGCGGTCGTAATCAACAGAAGCTTGAGCAATTATCGGCTGATAATGCCGATGTTATCCCGCTTGCTTTTGATATCACAGAGCAAACGCAAATATTTCAAGCAGCCGATGAAATTAGTCACATTGGTAATATCGACATCCTTATGTTTAACGCCGGTGATTGTCGATATATTGATAATCCAAAGGTATTTGATGGGCAATTATTTGCTGATGTAATTACGACCAACTTACAATCGCTTGGCTTTTTACTCGAACAGTTTTTACCGAAAGTGCACGCCGGTGGTCAAGTGGTATTTGTTAGTTCTAGTGCGACTATATTACCTTTTCCTCGCGCTGAAGCTTATGGTGCTTCCAAAGCCGGCATAGATTACCTAGCAAAGAGTTTAAGGCTGGACTTGAAAGCTGAAAATATTAACGTAACCTTAGTGCACCCGGGTTTTATCAAGACGCCCTTGACCGACAAAAATGATTTTCCTATGCCTTTTTTAATGTCGAGTCAGCAAGCCGCTAGTCGTATTTATCAAGGTGTTAGTGCTCGAAAACCTTATGTGCATTTCCCGAAGAGATTAACCTTATTAATGAAGCTGTTAGCGCTGCTTCCAGATTTTGTTTGGCAGAGTATTGCCTTAAAGGGTAATAAAAAATGAAGCGTATCGCTATTATAGGCGCGGGTGTATCTGGCTTAACTGCGGCTTATTTATTATCCAAAAAACACCATGTTAGTGTTTTTGAAAAGTCTGCTGCAATTGGTGGCCATACGGCGACGGTTGATGTTGAAGTAGACAATCGTTGGTATGCCATTGATACCGGTTTTATTGTTTTTAACAATAAAACGTATCCGAATTTTCTCGCATTACTGGACGAAATTGGTATTGGTAAACAAGAAACCGAAATGAGTTTTTCGGTACATAATTCAGCTACTGGTCTGGAATATAACGGCCATAACCTCGATACCTTATTCGCGCAACGTCGCAATATATTCAATCCTAAATTTTGGTGGTTGGTCAAAGAAATCCTTCGATTTAACAAGCTTTGTAAACAGAGTTATCAAGCACAGAACTATGATGAAAGCTTAACTTTAGGTGATTTTTTACAAGAAAATAAATTTAGCCATTACTTTTCTGAGCACTACATATTACCTATGGGGGCGGCTATATGGTCAAGCTCTCTGGTGCAGATGCAAGAGTTTCAATTTAAGTTTTTTGTGCGATTTTTTCATCATCACGGTTTATTAAATATCGCCGATCGACCGCAATGGTATGTGGTGCCAAATGGCTCAAGAAGTTATTTAGCGCCATTATGTCAGCCGTTTGCCGAGGATATTTATCTTAATGCTGATATCACTGCTGTGACGCGAGAAAATAATCAAGTGCAGTTGCATTTTGCTGGTGGCGAAATACAAACATTCGATGAAGTCGTATTAGCCTGTCACTCAGATCAAGCCTTGGCTTTACTGGGTGATGCCAGTGAACAAGAGCAAGCGATACTCGGCGCTATTCCTTATAGCGAAAACTCAGTAGTACTGCACACAGATAAGCGCTTATTACCGAAGAGAGAGAAAGCATGGGCCAGTTGGAACTACCAATTAAGCGCTAATAGAACCAAGCCTGCTAGTGTCACCTACAATATGAATATTTTGCAAGGGCTGAATACTGAACAGACCTTTTGTGTCACTTTGAATCAGCGAGAGGATATCGATCCAAGCAAAATATTAAGAGAATTTACCTATCATCACCCAGTATTTTCAACCTGCTCAATCAAGGCACAAGATCAACGCCTAGCTATATGTGGTCAACAACATACTCATTATGCTGGCGCATATTGGTATAGTGGCTTTCATGAAGACGGTGTTAGAAGCGCGGTAGAAGTAGCTCAGAGATTTGACTGTTATTTGCAAAAACATCAACTAAAACATCACCATGGCTGAGTATAATCATATCTATTGTGGCGAAATCACTCATCGACGATTTTCGCCTAAGGCGCATAGTTTCTCTTATAAGTTATATATGCTAGCCCTAGATGTTGATGAGATGCAAGCTAAGCAAAAGCCAAAAGGTATTTTTGGCTATGCGTGGTTTAACTTATTGAGGTTTGAACAAAAAGATTATCTTAGAGGTGAACCAGGATGCCTGAAACAACGTATAAAGAATAAGATTAGTTTTTTATCGGGTTGTGCAGATATAAGTCGTATCAGCATGTTAGTGCAAGTCAGGTGTTTAGGGCTTTATTTTAGTCCAGCAAATTTTTACTTTAGTTATGACGCTAATGATCAATGTAACCAAGTGTTAGTAGAAGTCAGTAATACGCCATGGAATGAACGACATTATTATTTAGTACCCATAGGTAATAGCGATAATAATGAGCAGCATTCGAGCGCGCATCTTACCGACAAAGACTTTCAGGTATCGCCCTTTATGGATTTAAATATGTGTTATCAATGGCGTATTAAGCCGCCAATGGCTAGCAGTTCAACATTATTAATTCATATCGAAAATCATCTTAAAAGTGATGATGTTAGTGATAGCAGCACGGTGAAAGCTGAGAAAAAAATATTTGATGTCACGATGAATTTAACCAAAATACCATTTACCGGTTCGGCGTTATGGCAACTCTGGTGGAATTTGCCGGTAATGACCTTAAAAATAGTGTTGGGTATATATTGGCAAGCCTTAAAGTTATTTTTTAAAGGTATACCGTTTATTGGTTACCAAAAGAGTAAGTCGGAAAAGTAAAGCAAGCAAACCTAAATCAGGAGTTTAGCGGTGGAACAAGTGTCAGGATTAAAAATAAAAAAACAAGCAAGTTGGCTAGATAATCGCTGTCGTCAATTAGTCTTTTCGGTTTTCGAAAAAATTGACTACGGGCAATTAGAAGTCATTGACAATGCTCAGCGTTTTCTTTTTCCTGAATTTGCTGAAAATAATTCCCTGCCTGCTCGCATCAATATACATGACGTCAGTGTTTATCGTGATTTTGTTAAAGGCGGCAGTATTGGTGTCGCTGAAGCATATATAGCCGGTAAATGGAGTAGTCCTAATCTAACCGCGGTTATTCGGATATTCGCCCGCGCTCAGCAACAAACAGATACACTTGAACAGAAAAAACCTTGGTTAACTAAACTGAAATACGCTTTGCTTCATCGCAGTAATCGTAATAGCGAAGCAGGTTCAAAAAGAAATATCCTTGCCCATTATGATTTAGGTAATGAACTTTATAGTCGGTTTCTTGATCCAGAAATGATGTATTCATCAGCAATTTATCCCAATGAACAAGCAAGTTTAGCGCAGGCGCAATTGCATAAGTTATTAACTATTTGCCAGCGTTTAGATCTGCAAGCTAGTGACCATTTGTTAGAAATAGGTACAGGTTGGGGCGGATTAGCCATCTATGCAGCTCAGCACTATGGTTGTAAAGTCACCACCACGACTATTTCTGATGCTCAGCATGAATATGCTAAAAATCGTATCGAGCAGTTAGGGCTGACAGATAAAATCACCTTATTGAAAAAAGATTATCGCGATTTAACCGGTGAATATGACAAATTAGTGTCAATCGAAATGATTGAAGCGGTGGGTTTAGAATATTTACCAAGCTTTTTTAAGCAATGTAACGAAAGATTAAAGCCTGGCGGTAAACTGTTAATACAATCTATTACTATCGCTGATCAGCGTTTTGACTATTATAAAAATAATGTTGATTTTATTCAGCGCTACATTTTCCCCGGTGGATTTTTACCTTCTATTACCGTACTTTCAAAGCACCTAACTGAATATACGGGATTAGTCACCGAATCCATTAGCGACATCGGCTTAGATTATGCGAAAACCTTGGCCCACTGGCGCGATGCATTTTTAAAATCTTGGCCTGAACTTACTCCATTTGGCTACGATGACCAATTTAAGCGCCTTTGGCTTTATTATTTATCCTACTGTGAAGGGGCTTTTTTAGAGCGCTCTACCAGCACGGTACATTTAGTTGCTCGAAAGTCTTAACTGATTCGCATTCGTGCTGAGTAAACTGCTTACTCAGCAGCTTTTTGTTCGTGCAGTAATGCAATAAAAAAGTCGACGGCAATAGGGCGACTAAACATGAAGCCCTGAACTGAGTTACATGAGTTATCGATCAAAAAACTTAATTGTTCATTGGTTTCTACGCCCTCTGCGGTGACACATAAATTTAGCGTATGGGCCATCGCAATAACCGCACGGACAATGGCTTTGTCATTATCGTCAGTAACAATTTCTTTAATAAATGAGCGATCAATCTTTAGAAAATCTAAAGGGAGTTTTTTTAAGTAAGACAGCGAACTGTAACCGGTACCAAAATCATCCACCGAGACGCTCATGCCGATAGTTCTAGCATTACTCAATAACTTCTCAGCCACCGAGTAATCATCAACTAAAACACCTTCTGTTACCTCTAACTCTAATAAACAGGGATTTACTTGATTATCGTTAATACAAGAGTGTAAGTAAGAAAATAAATTTTCATCAGTCACTTGAGAAGGAGAAAGGTTCATGGATATTTTAATTTCAAATCCTAAGTCACTAATTTTTTTTGCTATTTGGCAAGAACGACTAATGACCCATTCACCAATAGCAATGATCAAACCACTTTTTTCTGCGACTGGAATAAAATCATCAGGATTAATTAAACCTTTAATAGGATGATTCCAACGGATCAGTGCTTCAGCTTTATTGATGCAATTAGTTTTTATATCAATAATGGGCTGTAAATATAACTCAAATTCGTCGTTTTTGATCGCTTGTCTTAATTCTTGCTCTACTAATATTAAATGGTGTGAAGCATCTTTCATTTTTTGTGAATAAAATTGTAGTGAATTTTTTTTATTTTTCTTACCGTTGTACGCACTCAAGTCGACAAACTTCATTAACTCATCAACACTTTGTGCATCATTAGGATAATTTGCTGCGCCAATACTGATACTGATATTAAAACTTGCTGAATTTTTAGCATAAAATGGCTTGCTGATACTATCAATGATACGTTGTATCGCCACTTTGCCGTCTGCTTGATTGTCAATATTATTCAGCACTATCGCAAACTCATCGCCACCAACCCGAGCGATAAAGTCTGAAGCTTTAACCACAGCACTCATACGCTTACTCAGCTCTATGAGCAGTTTGTCGCCTTCGTCATGACCATAGAATTCGTTGTGGCGCCTAAACTCGTTAATGTCTATATAAAGTAAATAAAATGGCCGTTTGGCAATAATCTGTTTTTCGAGGGTTTGCAAAAAAGCAAAGCGATTAGGTAGTTCGGTTAGCATGTCTTGCAGGGCAAGTTGCTCATTACGTTGCACTAAGTGTTTGATGGTACTAATGTCGTTGGCGAATATTATCCAATTCTCTACTTCGTTGAGTTTATTTTTAACCGGATAAAAGCCTACTTTCAGCCATTTGAGTGTTGATGGTGGCGATATCCAACATAACTCACCATCCCAACTAGAGTGAGTTGACAAAATACGCTCGTACTCGGGCAATTGGTTTTGCATCAGCCTAAGAATGATCTCTATTGGGCGAGACGGCTGCGTGCTTAGCAATGTCTCTTGATCAAAGAGCTTAAGTGCCGCTGAGTTCTCAATATTGGTGTTGAAATCATTGCTGGCAATTAAAACGGCAAACTCTGCATTTTCAATGACTTTGGTCAGTGTTTTTAAGATATTACTTTGTTCTGGTGGTTGCTTTAAAATAGACAGCAAGCGGGTATGTAAGTACTCATTTTTTAAAAAAAGTCGATCGTAAGATAATAAAACTTCACGTGCTAATTGTTTGGTCTGTTGCTGAAATTCGAAGTGTTCTCGTTGATTGGAGATGATCAGCAGATTATGTTGTTCTTGTTTTATGGCAATAGCTTCTAAATATAATGCTTTATTGTTATGCGTTGTTTCGGTCCACAAGCCAGAGCGTAACTTACCATTTTCCGCTGCTTGCCATATTAATTTAGCGTCAAAGAGAAAATCTTGTAAAAACGGTGTAGCTTCATTAATCACAAATGGCTGTTGATTACTCGCTTGTGGGAATAAGTCATTGGCCCATTCGCCATCACCTTCAACCCACTGCACTGTGCCAGTGTTAGTATCGGTCACTTCCAAAACTATTTGTTCTAATGCATTGATGACTTTATTAAGTAGCGATGTCATCTTTTTCACTCCTTAGTATTAGCTTAGCCAAGGCTAAAAACATTTCTTCTACATTAGCGCCTGTTTTAGCGCTGGTAGAAAACTGTAGATCAAACAGATTTTGGTAAGCCTTGTTTTCACTGTCGTCGATATTCCAAGTGGCAGGCAAGTCGCTTTTGTTTATGGTCAGTAACGCCGGACAGTCAGTAACTTGCCGAGCTAAGGTGTGAATATCGACACCTTCATGAAAGGATGAGGCACGCGTTTGATCAACAACGATAATATAACCGGCAGCACCACGTAAATACCTTTCTTGAAAAACGTTATAACTATCATTGCCTTCCAAGTCCCACAGCATTAATTGAATTTGCTCATTCGCTATCGACAAGACTTTTTTGTCAATTTTTACACCTATGGTTGTCAGGTATTTTTCACTAAAAATTCCTTCGACAAATTGTTTGACTAAACTTGTTTTTCCGACACTGGAAGCCCCTAAAAGGCAGATTTTTTTTTGAATCAAAGCGTCATCTCCATGTTCGACAGCTCGTTGGTTTTGCTAAGCTTTAAATTCTCGTTAAGTGAATAATCACTATGTCCGCTTGCTATCATTAAAATATTACACCGATTTACCGCGGAGTCACTCTATTATTTATTGCCGCTGATTTATATGTATTATGTTGAACATAACGGTTCTTGCTGAATGACTAATCGCAGTAATGTCTATTTGCCCTAGGCCGATAACAAACATTTTATCTTTTGCTATCCCTTGCTTTTGTAAAGTATCAGCGGCATTGTTAGCTCTTTTTAGGCTAATAATATCATTTGCGGCTTTATTTCCCGTATTATCGCTGCTGCCCAATATTAGCACGCCAAAATTAACATTAAGTTCTTTTGCTACCTCATCAAGCTGTTGTATATATTGATAAAGTCGCTTTAATGATGCATGCATTTGTGGGGTGATAGTTTCAACTGCAACTGGGAAATTTAGTTGAACTGATGCTATGCGACCAATAAGGTCATCAAATATTTGTTGTTTAACTTCCATACTGGAGGTTAGCGGCAGTATGGATGTCAGTTGTAATTGTTCCGTAGTTAAATTTTTATCGCTAGTAAAGCCTGCAATCGCTAATGTATTAAGTAATTGTTCAGTTTTGCTTATGTCTAATATGCCAGTAAGTGCCAGCATATCGTTTTGCCAAGTAAAGCTAACATTTGGGTATGCTTTCATTATGCGTTGTGCACGTTGTAATAATATTGGCGCATCAAAAGAAAAGTAATTACGTTCAATAAGCTTAAATTGACTCGTATCCAGCTCATTGCTGTTAAGCCAGTCGGTAATCTTTAATGCATCAGGGTCACGTAAAATATCTAGTGTTATATTATCTAGTTCAATGATTTTAAGTTGTTTTATTATAATCCCAGGCTGAGTGTCTAAGTACATTATTTTATCGTGAAGCTGCGAGATTTTTAGCCAATTAAAGCTTTGGTATCCAAGGTATAACATGAGCAATAAAACTATTGCCCAAGCGAACCAAGGGGGTTTTTTCTTATGAGCTGTTGTGGCTTTCTGTTCAGATAAGAGACAGTCGCGTAACAGACTGTCAGTATTGTCAAAATGTTGGTTATCACCGTTAAAGCTATTAAGTTCATCAAGATACAAACTGTGAATGTTTTCAACAGTTAACTGTAATTGATCACTGATACTTTGTGGCGGATTACCGCTGACCGCTGCAACAACAAGGGCACTTGGCCCTGGCTTTATCAGTAAGGTAAAGTTATCGGTACTGACGGATTGTAATTGTTCCTTGGGTTGATTATTTTCTGTTAAAAATGAGTCACCAACAAAGTCATTAATTGCCGTTAACATCGAAGATACGATATCGGCATCACTTTTATCGGTATTATCTAAGGCGATGGCGTTTAACAGTAGGCCGGTTTCTCTATGAATAAGAAAGACATGCTCTACTCGATAATTAAAGGTTTGCGAGGCAGCATATTGGGCATAACTAACGCCAGCTTGCCGAGCTTTTAAGCGCCATTTTAATCCTTTAATAGTCAGGCTGTTTTCCAATAGCTGATTGGTCTTTTCCATGAAGTCACTAAGAAACGCCGCAACCGATTTTCTTACTAAACTACCAACAATGGGATATAAAGAAATCACCATTTGTTCACTATTGTGGGTAACAGATTGTTGAACAGAGTCTTCGACAAAGGGCTGAAGTACTTTATCGACAGAATTGTCTTTTTTTTGCCTATCGCGCAGCGCTTCAGTAATAACCTCTGCGACAATACTGCGGGCATCTTTTTTTATGATGTCTGTTATTCTACGATTTTCTTTACCTAGAATCAGCGTGCGTACTTGTTCTAGCTGTTGCTCTGAGTCAGCATGTTCTGCTGCGCTATCACTTGCCATTATATTTGGTCATCGGCTAAATTAGTCGCCATAGTCGCCAGTAATTTCGCGAGTGTTTTTCGATCTGTTTTTGAAGAGCTTAGTTCATTTGATACCTGTTCTAGGTGGGTTTTTAATTGCTCAATCTGCTCATTAAAATTATGGGTTAGTGACTGACTTTCACTATCCAGAGATTGTTCCATGGTCTTAAAGTCTTGTTGGGTTGTTGTGGCAAACATCTCATGCTCGGATGTCAAATTGCTAAGTTCTTTTTGTATGTTAACTTCATTATTATCATGGGCTTTATCTGAACGTTGTATTTGTTGCTCAATGTCTTCAAAACGCAGGGTAATATTTTCCTGCATTTTGTCTAAGCGATCGGCAAAATTGGTGTTTTGTGCACTTAACGCTTGCTCCATGTCATTGCGCGTGGCGGCAATTTGTTTTTTTAGCTGTTGCTCTGCCACGCCAAAAACAATTTTCCTAAGCTGAGCAAGCTCATCTACAGGCGCTACATGTTCTTGCTGTTCTTTTTTGCTATTTTTATTATTTGGCATCTATTACATTCCATTTTAAGTAGATATTTCTTTTAAATTTAGTGTAACTCAAATTTTTAAAATCACCTGTTTTTCACATATTTAGTTATTATAAACCAAGCTCTTGTCGACATTATTACACTGGTAAGTGTTTGTGTATAATTTGAATGTATAGTGGTGATTTATTAATGACAGGATTGTGTTTATAAAGGTTTTCTAAATGCGTGCTCAGATTAACTAAACAAAATGGTAAAGGTTGTAGCCGTTGTCTGAAAGTGAAAAAGGCTGTAACCAAGGTTACGGTTATAATAGTCAGATTGAATTTAAAGCTACGATATTATTAATGGCGTTTTGAATCGTAAGATCATTTTTAATCTTGATGTTGAAATTAAAATTCGCGGTACGTTCGTTGGCATGGCAAGGCAATATAACCTCTTCAAGTATAGCGAGAAGTGAAAACTGACTCGCATCTTGTTGAAGCTGATTGGTTAAGGTATGCGTGCGCGCCAAAGTGAGCAACACCTTTATTGTGCTTTGCATTTGCTGGCTATCTTGTGCTGCGCGGTGAATTGACGTTGCTCACTTAAGACCAATGTGTTGGTAAATATGGTTAACGGGGTACCTAACTCATAGCTACATCTTTGGTAAATTCCTGCTCTCGATGTAACGCTTCTAGCAACTCATCGAAGGTGTGCTGCAAGGTTCGAGACAAGTAACCTAGTTCATAATCAAGCGTGGGCAACTCAATAGTTTTATTATTTCTTTGTTGAGTCTGCAGTGTTGAGGTTAGCTGTAAAATAGGTGTTGTTGAGTGCAGTGCTATTCTATAAGTAAGCCAAGTGGCAATTATTAATGTGATTGCAATTAAATTGAGCTCAACTTACATTAATCGGTGAATTTAAGGTGAAATATTAACTCAAGCTACGATACAACTATAAATGTCTAAATATTCGTTAATTTACAGAAAACAAAGTATCTAACTTAGTCTCTTAAAATAGCCTATTTCAATCATATAATTGCATAATAAATATTGTAGTTGAATCCGTGCTGCAACATATAAATTAGCTGCTTTATTGCTAAGTGTATTAACTGCCGCTGTAAATATGCTTTTTGCTAATCGTGCTTCCAGTCAACGCTTTGTTTTCTGGAATTGCGACCGGACCGCTGAGCAGATAGATAACCTTTTCGCCTTGCTCGGCTAAATCTAGGGCATGTTGGACATTGATTAAAATAGTGGATGCAATGTCTTGAGGATATTTGCTGGCGTCACGCCTAATATATTCAATAAGATCCGTATTTACTTCTTGATCGTAAAAAACAGCATCAGCAAATTGCATTTCTCGATGAGCATTAAGGGTTAGGTGATCAGGGTTACCGTCACCGATATGGATAAACACAATTTCACCTTTTGGCGGTGGTATTTGTGTTTGTAAACTAGCGATTAATTGTTGTTCAGCACGGGTTGTTTTTCCTGCTAAAATATCTTGCCCGATACGGCCACGTAACGTGCGCTCCCAAAAAGTACGACGCTCGCGCATACTTTTGACCCGCGCTTTAACGTGTTCTCTAAATTTATAGGAAAAATCAGCTAATTTACCATAACCATTCGGCAATGTTTTTTCGATTTGTTCGCGCAACATTCGCAATAAGATAGGCGCGCTACCTGAACTCGACATCGCGATGATTATGGGTTTTCTATCAATAATCGCTGGCGTTATATAGTTACAAAGAGCTGGTTGGTCGACAACATTAGTCAGCAACTTTAACTGCGTGCTTTCTTTCGCAATAGCAGTATTGACCTCACTACTGTCGGTTGCAGCAATAACAAGATTACACTGGTTAAGATGGCCAGGTTGATAATTATGTTTGAGCCAGGTTAGCTGATGCAAATTCACCAACCGCTCAACACTACTGTTAAGTGATTCAGACATAATTGAAATGTTAGTTGTCGATTTTAATAACAACTCTATTTTACGAGCCGCCACTTCGCCACCACCAATAATCATGGCGTTAATATATTTGGCATCGAGATAAATAGGAAAATACTTCATTGTTCTAACACTCTTGCTGTTGGCTTTACTTATAACCGCGGCAAATTCGCTTTACTCGGGTTATGGTTATTTAAAAGATAGTAGAGCTTTACTGATAGCTAAACCATTACTATCGCCATAAATATATTGACCGGGCTTAAAGCTTAAGTCAGCAAAGCTAATTGCAGTGTTAATTTCTCCTTTACCTAACTTTTCGGTTTTTATCGGACAGCAGCCAAGTGCCTTAATGGCAATAGGCAAAGTAGCTATGGTGCCTGCGTCACGAATACAGCCGTTTATAACGATAGCTTGCCAGCCATTTTCTACTGCTTGTTCTGCCAGCATGTCTCCCAATAAAGCATTTGTCATGCTGGCTTTGCCATCAACCACCATAACTTTATTACTGCCATCGGTGGCGACAAGCTCTTTAACTTTGGAATTGTCGTTGTAACAGCTAACGGTGACTATTTCGCCATAAAATATTTTCCTTGCACCATAATCTTTAAAAATAGCTGCTGCTAAGGAAAGCTTATCAACATGGTGATCAAATAAATCGGGTAGTAGATCTAACATCAGTATCCTTAAAATGTGAGCAATGCATTAATTTAATGGCTATATATGAAACATTACTGTAGCAGAACAATCAGCTTGGATCTGTTGAAAAGGCTAATAGTGACTATAAAGCTGATTTATTTTGCAGAACGCTAGTGGTTCTGTTGGCCTCTATATCTATTAAAGCATTGCAAAAGTGCAGCCGATTTTAGCGTGTGTACCACCGCTTAGCGCAATTTTATCTTAGTTACGGGCCAATTGGGTATGTTGTCGCGCTATTGAATGTTAAACTAGCATAAAATTTTAATGAGAAAAAACATGCCTTGGATCCAGCTTAGATTGAGTGCGAATGAAGAGAGCGCGGAAAAATATAGTGATTGGCTAAGTGCCTGTGGTGCACAAGCGGTCACTTTTATTGACGCTAAAGATACACCTATATATGAACCTCTTCCTGGTGATGAAGTGATTTATTGGAATAATACTGTGGTAATGGGCTTATATGATGCTAGCCATGATATGGATAAGGTGCTGAATTATTTAAAGGGCATTCATCCTGATAAAGACAAAATGGCCTACAAGCTAGAGCAACTTGAAGATAAAGATTGGGAACGCGAATGGATGGATAACTTTCATCCAATGAAATTTGGTCAACGCTTGTGGATTTGTCCAAGCTGGCGCGATGTGCCTGATCCTAACGCGGTTAACGTGATGCTCGATCCCGGTTTAGCGTTTGGTACGGGCACGCATCCAACTACCGCATTATGTTTAACTTGGCTCGATGGTTTAGACCTTGAAGGTAAAACCGTGGTCGATTTTGGTTGTGGTTCTGGTATTTTGTCATTAGCTGCACTGAAACTCGGCGCGAAAAAAGTGATTGGCATCGATATTGATCCACAAGCCTTACAAGCCAGTTTAGAAAATGCCAAACGCAATCAATGTGAAGATCGTTTGACATTATACCTACCAAAAGATCAGCCTGAGTTTAAAGCCGATGTGGTGGTGGCCAATATTTTAGCAGGTCCATTACGTGAACTTGCCCCCGTGATCATAGAATATGTTGCTAGTCATGGTGTACTAGCATTATCGGGTGTTTTGGAAGAGCAAGCACAGCAATTACAAACCATATATGGTCAATTTTGTCAGATGGATGCCATTGTCGTTCAAGATGAATGGGTGCGTTTATCAGGTGTGCGAAAATAGTCATTTATAAATGCCCTAAAAAATGAGCAGATATTGTTATCAATTTGTACAAAATCTGCTCGCATCAACACTTTATAAAATGTCAATATACAAAACGTGAAAAAAAGCGCTTTTTGTTCAATTTATATCCTTTTCAATCCGAAAAAAAACACGTAAACTTAGCGCCCTTTTGACTAGTAGCTCAAAAAAGCAACAGCGTGAAGATAGGTCCATACACATTAGCAAGTAATACCATGCTTGCACCCATGGCGGGAATAACTGATCAACCATTTAGGCAATTATGTTGTCAGATGGGGGCAGGGCTAGCGGTATCTGAAATGATGTCGTCTAATCCTAAGGTGTGGAATACCGGCAAATCTCAACGCCGTATGTTGCATAGCGAAGAAGCAGGTATACGTTCCGTGCAAATTGCGGGCTCGGATCCTGAAGAAATGGCTTTTGCTGCTAAGTATAATGCTGATCATGGCGCTCAAATTATTGATATCAATATGGGCTGCCCAGCAAAAAAGGTAAATAAAAAATTAGCAGGTTCAGCGTTGCTTAAAGAGCCAGCATTAGTCGAGCAGATTGTTAAGGCTGTGGTTAATGCGGTAGATATTCCGGTAACGTTGAAAATTCGAACTGGCTGGTGTGAAAACACTCGCAACGGTATTGAAATAGCCAATATTGCTGAATATAACGGAATACAATCGCTTGCTGTGCATGGCCGTACTCGTAATGACTTTTATAAAGGTAATGCCGAGTACGATACCATCAAAGCAATTAAGCAAGCGGTGAATATTCCTGTTGTTGCTAATGGCGATATTACTTGTGCGGAAAAAGCGGAACAAGTGCTGAATTACACCGGGGCTGATGCCATTATGGTTGGTCGTGGTGCCCAAGGGAGACCTTGGATTTTTCGAGAAATTAATCATTTTTTGAAAACGGGTAGACATTTGTCTGCTCCTTCAACGGAAGAAGTACGTTCAATTTTAATTGGACATGTAATGGAATTACACAATTTTTACGGTGAATTTATGGGTGTACGTTTTGCCCGTAAACATGTTTCTTGGTACATGCAAACGCATGAACAAGGAAAATCGTTTCGTTCTATTTTTAATGCGTTCGAGTCAGTCACTGAACAACTTGACGCATTAACTATGTATTTTGATAATTTAACTTTAGAAAGAGTCTGAACTTTATGTTTGAACAAAATATTTCCTCTCCATTTATTACCGGTGATCTACAAACTCAGACAAAGGCCTCGCCTTTACGCACACAAGCCAAAGTAGCTATTAAAAACTACTTGTCTCAGTTAAACGGTAATGACGTTGATGATATGTACGACCTTGTACTTTCAGAAATTGAAGCGCCAATGCTTGAAGAAGTAATGCAATATACTCGTGGTAACCAAACCCGCGCCGCTAACTTACTAGGTATTAACCGCGGTACTTTACGTAAAAAGTTAAAAAAATACGGTATGAACTAAGCAATACGACAGCTTAGCCTGTCAATTAAAAGCACCCTCGGGTGCTTTTTTGTTTTTAGGGATGTAAAAGTTATCCAATTAGTCAACTTTTATCCCGCAAGCAAAATATCTAATATCAGTGGTACGCAAAAGTTTATCACCACAGATATGAGTCATAGGCCAGACAACTCTTTTAATTTATAGGTAATTAGAAAAACCATGGATACACCACGCCCAATCAAACGTGCACTATTAAGTGTTTCAGACAAAACCGGTATTGTTGAATTTGCTCGCTCGTTATCACAAAAAGGTGTCGACCTTTTGTCAACAGGTGGTACCGCTAAGTTATTGGCTGAAAATGGCATCAAAGTCACTGAAGTATCTGATTACACCGGCCACCCAGAAATTATGGCGGGTCGAGTAAAAACCTTACACCCGAAAGTTCATGGTGGTATTTTGGCGCGCCGTGGTATCGACGAAGCGGTGATGACTGAAAATGATATCAGTGCTATTGATCTGGTTGTGGTAAATCTTTACCCATTTGCCAATGCAGTTGCTGATGAAAACTGTTCATTAGAAAATGCCATTGAAAACATCGATATAGGCGGGCCAACTATGGTGCGTGCAGCAGCTAAAAATCATAAAGATGTCACTATTGTAGTTAACGCTAGTGATTACGAACGTGTGTTAGCAGAAATGGCGGCGAATAGCGATTCTTTGGTTTATCAAACGCGTTTTGATTTGGCCATTGCGGCTTATGAACATACCGCTGCTTATGACGGTATGATTGCCAACTACTTTGGTAAAATGTTGCCAGCATATGGTAGTAATGCTGCAGCAAGTGTAGAAAAACAAAAATTCCCGCGTACCTTTAATAGCCAGTTTATTAAAAAACAAGATTTACGTTACGGTGAAAACTCGCATCAAGAGGCCGCTTTTTATGTTGAAGCAAAGCCAGAAGAAGCGTCAGTGTCGACTGCAAAGCAAATTCAAGGCAAAGCGTTATCATACAATAATATTGCTGATACAGATGCGGCCTTAGAATGTGTTAAAGAATTTGATCAAGCAGCATGCGTTATCGTAAAACACGCCAATCCATGTGGCGTTGCTATTGGTGACAATATTTTAGCCGCTTATGACAGCGCTTATAAAACCGACCCAACATCAGCATTTGGCGGTATTATTGCCTTTAATCGTGAGCTAGATGCAGATACGGCTAAAGCTATTGTTGCTCGTCAATTTGTTGAAGTGATAATCGCGCCAAGTATTTCTGACGCTGCAGCAGAAATTGTTGCGGCTAAACCTAATGTTCGCTTATTAGTCTGTGGTCAATGGTCAACGCAAACAACAGGCCTTGATTACAAACGTGTCAATGGCGGCTTATTAATTCAGGACCGTGACCAAGGTAAAGTTAACGCTGACGAGTTGAAAGTTGTCACTAAGCGTCAACCGACCGAGGCGGAAATGCGTGACTTAGAGTTTTGCTGGAAAGTCGCGAAATATGTAAAATCAAACGCCATCGTTTATGTTAAAAACAGTATGACCATTGGTGTCGGTGCTGGCCAAATGAGCCGGGTCTATTCGGCAAAAGTAGCTGGTATTAAGGCGGCGGATGAAAGCTTAGAAGTGGCGGGTTCGGTCATGGCCTCAGATGCTTTCTTTCCATTTCGCGATGGTTTAGATGCGGCAGCGGCAGCAGGTATTACCGCCGTTATTCAACCGGGTGGTTCGATGCGTGACAATGAAGTTATTGCTGCAGCAGATGAGCATAATATTGCTATGGTCTTTACAGGAATGCGCCATTTCCGTCATTAATTTAAACAAGTGATAATAAAGTGCTTAGATAGGATGTTGTCTTGAGCACTTTTATTGTCCAAATCATTGTCGAATAGTGTCTGTATTGAAAAATTAACATTTAGACATACTCAATTAAGTTCAAGTGCTGTTTTTCGTCGATAAGATCATACTAACGGCACTGAACATCTGAAAGAAATCTGCTATAACTAGCCTTGACAAAAATTTACTAGTTAATGGAAGATAACAATGTTTACAAGAGCTCAAACTATAAAAAAAGTTTTTAACGTGTCGATCTTGACTGCAACGCTATTATGTTCTGGTTTTGTTAGCGCTCATCAAGATGCACATCAAGGCGGTCAGCTTGAACAAGCTATTGCTGGAGAGCATCGCTCAGCACTAAACAAAGCACGTGATGAATATCGTCATCCAAAAGAAACGTTAGAATTTTTTGGTTTTAATCCGTCAATGACTGTTGTTGAAATTACGCCAGGTGGCGGTTGGTATACCGAAATTTTGGCACCTGCAGTTAAAGGTAAGGGTAAACTTTACGGAGCTCATTACCCAGATACGGGCGAAGATAACTATTTTAGCAATTCACGTAAAAAATTAGTTGAAAAATTAGCCAGTGACCCAGTATTTAGTGAAGTTGTGTTAACTAACTTTGTACCGCGCCAAGCAAGCGAGCTTGCTCCTGCAGGTACAGCGGATATGGTACTAACTTTTCGTAACTTACATAACTGGCGTGATGAAGGCGTAGAGCAAGCATTTAAAGATGCATACAAAGCCTTGAAGAAAGGTGGTGTATTAGGTGTAGTTGAGCATCGTTTACCTGAAGGTGCGGATGCTACAAAAGCCAAGGGCTATGTTTCGCAAAGTAAAACCATTGAACAAGCCAAAATGGTCGGTTTTACATTAGCGGCAAGCAGTGAAATAAATGCTAATGCTAAAGATTTGGCTATTTATCCTAAAGGTGTTTGGACATTGCCACCTGTTTTAGCTTTAGGTGATGAAGATAAAGCAAAATATATTGCGATTGGCGAAAGTGATCGCATGACATTAAAGTTTGTAAAATAAACTCATTAAGCCGCTATAATCTGGTCTTTTCAGGTTATAGCGATTAAAAATACTAGGAATTTAAGTAAATGAATGTTTTGGTCATTGGTAGTGGCGGTCGTGAGCATGCCTTAGCATGGAAAGCTGCACAATCAACTTCGGTAACAAAAGTCTTTGTAGCGCCAGGTAATGCAGGAACGGCAACAGAGGCGAAGGTTGAAAATATCGCGATATCTGTTGGCGATATCCCAGCCTTAGTCGACTTTGCTAAGCGCAATGAAATTGCCTTAACTATTGTTGGGCCTGAGCAACCGCTGGTTGACGGCATTGTTGATACTTTTCAAGCTGAAGGTTTGATGATCTTTGGTCCAAGTGCAAAAGCCGCACAACTTGAAGGCTCAAAATCATTTACCAAAGACTTCTTAGCAAGAAATAATATACCAACAGGTAGTTATCAAAACTTTACTGAAATCGAACCTGCACTTGCCTATGTTCGAGCACAAGGTGCACCTATTGTAGTTAAAGCCGATGGTCTTGCTGCGGGTAAAGGCGTTATTGTTGCGATGACACTTAAAGAAGCAGAAGACGCTATTCAGGATATGCTGGCTGGCAATGCTTTTGGTGATGCAGGTCATCGTGTAGTGATTGAGGAATTTTTAGAAGGTGAAGAGGCTAGCTTTATAGTTATGGTTGATGGGAAGAATGTTTTAGCATTTGCCACCAGTCAAGACCATAAACGTGCATACAACGGTGATAAAGGACCAAACACTGGTGGTATGGGCGCATATTCTCCCGCACCTGTTGTTACAGCCGAAATTCATCAACGCGCTATGAATGAAGTTATCATGCCAACTGTACAAGGTATGGCAAGGGAAGGCGCACCTTATACGGGATTTTTATACGCTGGTTTAATGATTGATGCTGACGGTACTCCGAAAGTTATCGAATACAACTGTCGCTTTGGTGATCCTGAAACTCAGCCTATTATGATGCGATTGAATTCTGATCTTGTCGAGTTATGTATGATGGCATGTCGCGGTGAGTTGGATAAAGCGGTCATTGATTTTGACTCAAGATCAGCGGTAGGCGTTGTATTGGCGGCAGCTGGATACCCTGCTAGTTATCCCAAAGGCGATGTTATTTCTGGATTAGAGACAAGTAATGCTACTGATCGAAAAATATTTCATGCAGGTACAGCCGAAAAAAATGGTGCCATAGTCACTGCCGGCGGCCGTGTGTTATGTGCGACAGCATTAGGTAATAACGTTACTCAGGCACAGAAAGCAGCATATGAATTGCTGCAACAGGTTTCGTGGCATGGTGTAGAGTATAGAACTGATATCGCTTATCGAGCTATTGAGCGCGAAAAAGTCTAACTTACGATAACGTTAACTGTATAGACAAAAAGCCCAGCAAAAGCTGGGCTTTTTCGTAGGACATGGCTTTTAATTATTCAATTTTGCCAAAGTTTCTTTTTTGGCGCCACCGGCAACTGCTGCGGCAATTGCTGAGTCCCTATCAAAGCCAGATTCAATCGCCGCATTTACAATGCCATTATTGTGGCTATCGGTGCTCTTACTTACTGCCGTAGTCACAACCGTATTAGCTTGCCCTGGAAATAAAATCAATATATCTTTAACAATGTTAGTTGCTTGTTCAGGTATTGCAGTAATAGCAGCTGTCAGGATATTCAACATTTTGCTTGGGTAACTAGATGCCGTATTGTTGACAATATTGCTGGTATCATAAGGTTCAGTTCTTATCGCTATACGGACAATATTTTCAATCTCACTTGGATTAAACTGTACAGCAGTATTAACTATCTCTTGAGCATAAGCAGGCTCAGCTTTGATGGCTATTTCTACCAACTCACTGCTAGGAGCTACATTAGCTTTAATCGCGATTTCTATTACGTCGCAGGCTAAAACAGGCTGCGCTGATAACGCACCTAACATAATTTGACGGTATTCTTCTGGGTAGCGTTTCAAAGCCACCGCCATAACAACATCAACTTTCTCTGGATAGCGCGAAAGTATCGAATGGACACTGCTCTGAATTGTTCTATGTTTTTTTACTTGTTGGTTTAATATCTTAGCTATTAAACGTTCCTGTTTATATTCGGCAACATCCTTTGCCACAACCGTACTACTAATGCCAGCAAGCATTAACAAGATGAGAAATCTTTTCATTTGTTATGCTCTCTGTTTTATGTACATATTATGGTGAAAACCACAGTGTACATATTCTATAATTCTTATGTGCAAACCAATATAGAGTATATAGTGCTTTATATCTCCTTAAATTTTTGACCATGTGAACATGGTTATTTGTAAAACGGCTAACCAAATTTTGTTAACTATCTTGTGATTAGTCCGTAAAACAGACGATTAGTTCAATTAAAAAGCAAACAAACACTTATTGGCAATTTAATTGTATTTAGGTGTTGACGTGAGGTCAGAAATCTCTAGAATGCGCTCCAGTTCCAAGGGGTAACCCGAAAGAACGGTTTTAATAAGTTATCTAGCGCAGTTTAGGCTACATTAGATAAGTTAAGGTTTTAAAGTAGGGTTTTGAATCTTCTGAAAAGAAAGTTTAAAAAAACGAAATAAAACGTTGACATTAAAACTCAGGTGCGTAGAATGCGCATCTCGCTTCAGGAGCCCTTAGCGTCAAGCAAAGAGCGGCCTACAGCAACGAAACACCTTTACGGTAGAGAGCGAATGAGATTCTTTATCGGTATCAT
>CAXBNP010000041.1:0-30982 GCA_963977145.1 uncultured Colwellia sp. | reverse complement strand
TTTGGCAGTCGCTTTTACAGCAAGATAAGTTACCACTAGATGAAAGCTTCTTCGCTTTAGGCGGACATAGTTTATTGGCGACACGATTAGCAACTCAAATCAGGCGTCAGCTGGAAGTAGCGTTTACTTTAAAAGATTTATTCAAGAACTTGACTATCGCCAAACAGGCCGAGCTTGTTGAAGATCGAAAGAAGCAGACACAAATTGCAGCCGATGGCGTTGAGTTATTGTTATAGCTAAAAGGCAGTGAAATACAGCAAAATTGTGCGACCAGCAATTGACATAAAGTGATATGTCAAGATGTGTGAATGATAACAAAATCAAATAATAAATTCTGACCAATCAGGGGAATAGGGTAATAAGTTGTAGATCTTTTTAGAGTTCTGCTTTCGTATTTCCCTATTTATTAGCCCTGATTTGAAAACGGGTATAAAAATAATAATGAAACTTGTTGAATTAATTGCCGAATGTAAGCGTTTAGGCATAGATCTTTCGGTAGAAAATCAAAAGCTAAAAGTTGTCAAGAGAACTGGGCCGATACCCGCTGAACTTATCAATAACCTAAAAAACCATAAAGCAGCGCTATTGTCATATCTTGAAGCTCATATGCTTTATGAAGACAATATAGTGCCAATATTAGGTGTAAGCGAAATTCCCGCGTCACCCACACAGCGTAGACTTTGGTTGATGGATCAAATGCAAGGTGGTAGCCATGAGTATAACTCGGCACATGTTTTTAATTGGGCAGGTAACTTTAATCACAGTGCAGCAGAGCTTGCTTTAGGAGCCATTGTAGCAAGACATCAAAGTCTCAGAACGACTTTTTTCGACCATGAACACCAACTTTATCAGCAAGTACAGCCGGTAACTGATTTTATAATCGAGCATGTAGATTTAACCGAAATGCCATCTGATCAACAGCAAGAACGGGCAGCACAACTGGGGGAATTGGAAGCTCGACAACGCTTTGAACTTAGCCATGACCTGATGCTAAGAGCAACTAGCGTTACCTTGCAGCGGAATACTTACGGTCAAGGTAAAGGCCTGTTTTTAATGACCTTGCACCATATCGCTTGTGATGGTTGGTCAATGGATATTTTACTTCGAGAGTTTAAGCAACTTTATAAAAAATTTAGTAGTAACAGCGACGCGAATTTAGCGCCATTATCAATCCAGTACAGTGACTATGCAGTTTGGCTAGACAAGTGTAATAACGATAGCTTCAAATTAGTGCAATATGACTACTGGCTAGCAATGATGGCAAATGCGCCGAAGACTCATAAGTTACCATTGGACTATCCCAGACCTGCGGTGAAAAATTCAGTCGGCGAAAGACTTAAATTAACCTTATCGAGTCGAACAGCTAAACGTTTATTGACCATAGCACAACATTTAAATATGACTCCGTTTATGTTGACGCATGCGGCACTTGCCTTGGTTGTCGCAAAGCGTGGTGGCGATCCAGACACAGTCATTGGCACGGCGACAGCGAGCAGAGATAAAGCAGAATTAGCACCATTAATAGGTTTTTTTGCAAATACCTTGGTATTGAGAAGTCATGCTGAACACAGCTCATTACAAGCGTATTTATCCCACATTGCGACAATTAATATTGATGCACTACAGCACCAACAGATAGAAATTGATGAATTAATTGAGCAGTTACAAATACGCAGAAGTAGCCAGTACACACCATTATTTCAAATTATGCTGGCAACCAATATGCATTTTGATTTTGCTAAGGATAACAACACCAAGATCGATTTTGGTGATGTCACTTTCCAGCCACAAGTTCAGCAAAATATTGCCGTTAAGTTTGATCTAGATGTCATTGTTAATTTTGCTACTGACGGGATTGAACTTAATTGGTTATACGATACCAAGCTGTTTTCTAAAGATAACATTGCATTATGTATGCATCATATGGGCGAGGTTTTAAATCGTATTGCCGACAGTGAAGCACTAATACTAGCAGGTCAGCATGTTGATTTACGCGAAATTAGTGACGTGACGGACAATGAAAAACATTTATTACTACAGAGCCTAAATAAGTCCGGACAAGCTGTTAAAGCAGACTTATGTATACACAATCTATTTGAGCAACGTGTACAGCAACAGCCCGATTCAGTGGCGATAAAATATGGTCTACAGACCATGAGTTATGAAGCATTAGATCGCGCAGCTAACCAGATGGCACATTACCTCATCGCACTAGGCGTTCGGCCTGGGGAGTTATTGGGAATTTGCCAAAAACGTGGTCCAAAGATGATCATTGCTGTGTTAGCTGTTCTAAAAGCGGGCGCGGCATACTTGCCATTAGATCCTGACTACCCAGCTGAACGGCTAAATTATATGGTGGCAGATGCAAAATTGACGAGAATCTTAGGGCAAAATGGCATGCCTGAAAAATTTACTCAAACAGCGATTGAGTGGGTTTTGGTCGATAATACAGCAATAGAAATTGCCATCAATCATTGTGAAATTAGCACACCTGAGCAGCCATTACTGGCTGTAAATTCCGAGAGTTTAGCCTACGTTGTATATACGTCGGGTTCAACAGGTGCGCCTAAAGGCTCGATGATTCGCCATGGTAGCTTAGTAAACTTAGGCAAAACTCAAGGGCTATCATTAAATGTGACAGCCCAGAGCTGTATCCTACAATTTGCATCATTCGCTTTTGATGCTGCGACTTGGGATTGGGTGATGGCGCTCACCAATGGCGCAAGCTTGCTGTTGATTACTCAGCAGCAGATGACTTCCCCACAACAATTAGCACAACAAGTGATAGAGCATAAAGTCACTCATGCCACGTTGCCACCGGCATTGTTACCCGCACTAACCATAGCCGACTGGCGGGGTGTCTCAACACTAATCATTGCGGGTGAAGCCTGTGGGCTAGAATTAGCACGACTCTGGTCGCAAGGGCGTACCTTGATTAATGCTTATGGACCTTCAGAAGCGACTATCTGTGCAACATGGGGTGAAGTGCTAGTAACCGACAGCGAATTGAGTATAGGTCAGCCAATAGATAATGTTCAATGCTATATATTAGACCCGCATCAAAAACTTGTACCTTTTGGCGCGATTGGAGAGCTTTATATTGGCGGCGTTGGTGTTTCTATTGGCTATTTAAATAAGGCCAAGCTAACAGCTGAAAAATTCATTGAAAACCCTTTTTACCAAGCCAATATCGGCCAAAGTAAATCACTCTACCGCAGTGGAGACTTAGTTCGATACGCTCATAATCAACGTATGATATTTGTCGGTCGTAATGATGAACAGGTTAAAATTAGAGGCTTTCGTGTTGAACTAGGAGAAATTACCCACCAGATACAAGGTTGTAATGGGGTCGACTCAGCTTTAGTTATTGCGACAAGTGGTAGTGACGGGGTCAAAGAATTACTTACGTATATGCAGCCCAATGAGGACATCACTGGAAAAGAGCAGGAGTTTGTCGCGGCAATTAAGCAAGCGCTTTGTCAAGTATTGCCAGACTATATGGTGCCGAGACGTTACGTGTTAATAGCGCAATGGCCATTAACGGCGAACGGAAAAATTGATAAAAAAGCTTTACCTGAGAAAGAGTTCAGAGCAGCAGAGTCTGCTTATCATGCCGCAGAAACAGCAACTGAACATCAAATTGCACTCATGTGCTCAAGTCTGTTGAATATGCCCTTTGAAAAAATGAGTTTAGCGGATAATTTCTTTGAATTGGGTGGGCATTCATTATTATTAATGCGTTTGGCAAATACTATTGCTGCCGAGTTTAATGTTGATATAGAGATCAGTACCTTACTTAATGCTTCAAGTTTACAGCATATTGCCCTTGAAATTGATCTTCTGCTTAAAAATGATCATAAACAACGACAAAAAATCCAATCAACAAGTGATACGAGTCAAGCTTTGCCCATGTCTTTTTCACAGCAAAGGTTGTGGTTTATAGACCAAATGGAGCAGGGCAGTGCTCATTACAATATGCCGGTTGCCTTTGATGTTATCGGTCAGTTTGATTTGGCCGCCGCATCAGCGAGTTTAACCGCATTGGTAGCGCGCCATGAAGTGTTGCGCACGGTTTATATCACCGTTGAGCAGCAAGGTTGTCAGCGTATCCAACCGGCAACGCCAGTCAATATAGCTTATGAATCCTTGTGTGACTTAAGCCTAGATGAACAAGGCGCCGCGTTGGAGCAGCGTATCATTACGCAGGCCAGTCAGTTATTCGACTTAAGCCGTGATTTAATGATCAGAGCTCATTTTATCAAGCTTTCAGACCATCATGGCACCTTGCTATTTAATATGCATCATATCGCGAGTGACGGCTGGTCCATGGGGATACTGGTGAAAGAATTTATCGCCTTGTATCGTCACTTTGCTATGGCGGAGGAGTTAACCCTTGCTCCTTTAGCTATTCAGTATGCAGATTACGCGGTTTGGCAACGTAATCATGCTGCACAAGGTCATTTAGACGCACAGCTAGACTACTGGACAACACAATTAGCGGATGCCCCTTCAGTACATAGTTTACCGTTAGATAAACCTCGTCCAGCCGTAAAGCAATATCAGGGCAATGTGGTGCACGGACACTTAGATGAGGGAGTAGTAGCGCGCTTACAAAAGACCGCTCAAGACCACAGTATGACGGCATTTATGGTCTTGCATGGTGCCTTGAGTTTAGTCTTATCAAGGCATAGTTATAGTGAAGATGTGCTCATTGGTACCCCTGTGGCGAATCGTCAACGTGAAGAGCTAGCACCACTGATAGGTTTTTTTGTGAATACCTTAGTATTGAGGGTGCACACAGGCCATGACAAAGTTAGCGACTATTTAGCCCATGTGAAAGCCGTGCACTTAGCCGGTCAAGCCAATCAAGATATCCCTTTTGACCAGTTGGTCGATCATTGTCAGGTCGCTCGAAGTACCGGGCACTCACCATTATTTCAAATTATGTTGACGCTTGAGCAAGATGAGTCTTATGAATTGGTGTTACCACAAGTCGCTATACGGCCAAGGAGTTCAAAGCAAGCGGTAGCGAAATTTGATTTGACGATCAATGTGAAACTTGAATCAAATGGGGCGCAGATAGAATGGCTCTATGATAAGGCCTTATTCAGTGAAGCCCATATTAGTCAGTTAAACGCACATTTTGAAGGTTTATTAGCGGAGTTAGTGTCAGGTCAAGCGGCGCGGGTTAACGAGCTTGAAATGCTTTCAGCCGCAGAGCAGACGTATCTAACAGAAAGTTTGAATCCTCAAGAGCAACGGTATCCTAGTGCATGCATCCATACATTATTTGAGGAGCAGGTCGCGCAAGGTTCGACGCGTATAGCGTTGGAGTATCAAGCTGAACAGATAACTTATGGCGAGCTGAATGCGCGAGCCTCACATGTGGCAGCGGTTTTGCTTAATGGATACCAAGTAACCCCTGGTAGCCTGATCGGGATCTGTATGGGGCGCACGCCAGATATGATTGTGGCGATGTTAGGCATATTAAAAGCAGGGTGTGCTTATGTGCCGTTAGATCCAAATTATCCTAAGGCTCGACTTGAAGAAATATCACAAAGTGCAGAACTTAAATTAGTACTGATTGACCAAGAACTTGATGTGAACATGCCGAGTATGTTGTTCTCAGAATTACAGTTGTTATCAGCCGGTAGAGATCATAGTAAAACAACCATAAGCGTTAGCCCAGAAAGTTTGGCATATGTTATTTTTACTTCCGGTTCAACCGGCAAGCCGAAAGGGGTAATGATCCATCATCGAAATGCGGTAGCGATGTTAAATTGGGCACGTACAGTATATCAAGATGAAGAATTAAGCAGAGTCTTATTCAGTACCTCAATTAATTTCGACCTGTCGATATTTGAACTATTTTTGCCATTATCTTTTGGTTTTACTAGTATTTTGGTTGAAAATGCACTGAGCCTGTGTGAAGGAAATCCCAAACCTTCTTTAATTAATACTGTGCCATCAGCGATTAGGGGCTTACTAAATCAAAACAAAATTCCTGATTCTGTCAAAGTTGTTAATTTGGCTGGTGAGCCATTGGCGGCAAAAGTCGTTAACGAACTTTTGGCTTTGCAGTCAGTGACCCGAGTTTGTAATTTATATGGTCCATCAGAAGATACTACATATTCGACCTTTGCAAATTTTGTCGAACCTTTACAGTGCTCTCCCTCCATTGGTCGAGTTATCACGAATAGCCAAGGCTATGTACTTGATCGGCAACTTAATCTAGTACCCTTTGGCTGTTCGGGCGAGCTCTTTCTTGCTGGCGCCGGTGTAAGTAGTGGCTATTATGGCCAAGCTGAAATGACGAAAGAAAGGTTTATTAATAATCCGTTTGGTGCTGGTACGCTGTACCGTACGGGTGATTGGGTTAGGTATAGAGAATCGGGAGAATTAGAGTATCTTGGTCGGCTAGATAATCAAGTTAAAGTGCGCGGTTTTAGAATAGAATTAAATGAAATTGAGCATCAACTAAATCAATTACCAGAAGTTGCAGAGAGTCAAGTACTGGTAGTGCCAAGTGCTAATGGCGGTAACCAATTAATTGCTTTTCTAATTGCAGAGACAGGTGTTGATAGTCAAAACCCTGAATTGGCTAAGCAACTGAAAGAGAAGCTTTATAAGCTATTACCTGAATATATGGTACCAGCAAGGCTCACTGTTTTAGAAAATTGGCTGTTATTGCCTAACGGCAAAATTGACAAAAAATCGTTAGCTAAATTATCGTTACCTCAAGAATTAACTGATAGCAGAGCGTTTAATGCACTAGAGCTTCAGCTTGCCGAAGTTTGGTCTGAATTACTTAATCGTTCGATAGCACAATTGACACCGGATGCTAATTTCTTCGAATTGGGTGGCGATTCAATTTTATCAATTCAACTGGTTTCTCGAGCGGCTTCGAAAGGGTTATTTTTTACTGTTAAAGATATATTTTCTGCGCAAACTATCGCAAAACTAACGCGAGAAACTAAACTGCAGCAAGAAGGCTATTTTGAGCAATCAGCTAGTCAGGGCGAGCAGGATTTATTGCCAATTCAAAAAGCATTCTTTGCCGATATAGAACAAAAGAATCACTACAATCAGGCCATCATTTTGAAAGTGCCTGGCAGTATTGAAAAGGAAGAGTTACAACAATTTGTTGCTACCTTGTGCGAACGTCATGACGTGTTACGATTGGCTTTTAATGTTAAAGATGAAACATGGCAAGCAAATTATCGAGCCTTATCTTCTATTGATATTGAGCAAATGATTCACGTTATTCCCTGGGATGGCGTAAATTCTGATGATATTTCACAACATGCAATTCATTATCAAGCATCATTAAATATTGAAGAGGGGCCGCTGATGCGCTGGCTCTACTTCAAACCCGAAAGTGCCGAACATGATGCCCGTTTATTGATTATTAGCCACCACTTGTTGATTGATGGGGTTTCATGGCGCATTTTATTAGCAGATTTAGAGCGCCTTTATTTACAATCTGAACGTAAAGAAGCTTTAGAATTAGCCAGTAAAACCACTTCTTATCAAGATTGGGGGCGTTATTTATCAGAATTTAGTCAAACCACTACGCTGAATAAAGAGCAAGACTATTGGCTTGATAAAGGACGTGCAAAATCCCACATTCTTGCATTACAAGCAACGAAAGCAAGGTCAATCGAAAGCGTAAAATTTAGCTTGCCTAAGACCCTGACCAGTCAATTACTGACCCAGTGTCATCAAGCTTATCGTATGAAAATTAATGAATTACTTTTATCTGCCTTGTATTTAGCGATACAAAGAACCACTGGCGAAGCTGCTTTTAGAATTGATTTGGAAGGTCATGGCCGTGAGACCTTGGATAGCGCGATCAGTTTAGACGATACTATCGGCTGGTTCACCAGCCTTTATCCCGTGGTATTAAGTTCGGTTAATCCAGCTAATATTGCCGATACCTTGTGTAGTATCAAAGATGATTACCGCAATATACCTAACCAAGGACTTGGCTTTGGTGTTTTGAAGTATTTAAATGAACAATCAGAGATAGCCGAAGTTTCTGGTAGCCAAATTCTATTTAATTACCTTGGACAGGTTGACCAAACGGTAAATGCTGAGCGTTGTTTTGATATTGCTTCAGAGTCTTACGGTGACAGTATTAGTGAGGTTAATCTACCCGTTCATGATCTTAGTATTGCTGGTATTGTAGCAGAAGGTACTATGTCGTTTACTTGGAGTTATCTGGCGCCGCGTCTCAATAGACAACAAGTTAATGTGTTAGCGGATGCTTTTATCAGTGCAGTTGAAGTGATAGTTTTACACTGTATTGAACGTCAAGAAGTACGACTCACACCGAGTGATTTTACCTTGGCGAAAATAGAGCAAGCGCAATTAGATGAGTGGCAAAAACACTACGATATCGCAGATTTGTATCCTGCCACTGGAATGCAACAAGGGATGTTATTTCATACTTTAATGGACCATAGTAGTTATATTTCCCAACTAATGTTCACTTTTAAAGGCCTTGAATTAGATCGTTTTGTCAGTGCTTGGCAATTAATGATTAGCAAATATGATATTTTGCGTACTAGTTTTGTTGGCTTAGAGCAGGGGAACCCACAGCAACTGATATCTTCGAACGCTAAGTTAGACTGGCAGGAACATGATTTACGGGACTTAACCGTTGAACAGCAGTTACAGAGAATTGATGCATTACGAATAGCAGATAAAAAACGAGGCTTCTCATTAGAACAAGCCCCTTTGATGAGAATGTCATTCTGTCTTTTAGCGGCAGGGCATTATCGCGTTGTTTGGTCTTTTCATCATGCTCTGTTGGATGGCTGGTCAATTCCAATATTATTCCAAGATTTACTACATTTATATTCGGCAGATGCCAGCACTGGCTACGAGCCACTGCCAGAGTCATCTCGTTATCGTAACTATGTTGCGTGGCTTGAACAGCAAGATGAGGAGTTGGCTAAAGATTATTGGCAGCAACAATTGACCCAGCTGAGCCATAAAACGCCATTGCCATTACAGGAGTATCGAGCACACTCTGACACCGTAGAAAACCATGTTGAGAGCTTCAGCCTTTCTACTCAAGAAACTAACCAGCTTAGACAACTTGCGGGTGAGTCGACAACGACTTTAAGTCTGGTAGTTCATGCTGCATGGGCCTTATTACTGTCTCGATATAGTGGTGAGAAAAAAGTTATGTTTGGTGCAACCACGTCAGGCAGGCCCGCGGAACTGAAAGATGTAGAACGTATCGCAGGATTATTTATTAATACTTTGCCGGTAGTTGTCGATCTTGATACAGAGTTAGATATAACTGGATTTTTGAAGTCTCTAGCCAGTCAGCAGTTAGAAAGGGAACAGTTTAATTATTTACCTCTGCAAAAAATCAAGCAGTTAGCTGCAACGGAACTAGATAATAGCCTTTTTGATAGTGTTATCGTTTTTGAAAATTTTCCAGTGAATGAAAATTTAACGAAACAAGCGCAAGGAGCAAGCCTTAGTATTAGTGATGTTGAGGCTGTTGAGGGCAGTACATACGGTATTGGCATTACCGCCACTGCCCGTGAATGTCTGAGTCTGAAGTTAGAAGTGCAGGGTAATTTGATGAGCCGACATAGTGCTTCATGTCTTGCACAAAGCTTTCAGTATTTACTGAGTAATTTAACGCAGGGACAACACTTACCAATAGTACAGCTCTCTTTACAAGCTGGTGGTTCAGAGCTGTTGAGCATTGACGACGGCATACTTGGTCCCGTGACAGACTACCCTAGGGAGCAATGCTTACATCAGTTATTTAGTCAACAAGTCGCTAAAACGCCTGATGCAACCGCTATTGTTTATTATGACAATGACTTGACTTATCGTGAGCTTGAGCATCGCTCTGATCAGTTGGCCGTAAGTATACAGCAGCTTATTGGTGGCGGTTCGTCATTAAAAGAAATGCCCGTTGTGCTTTATTTTGAGCGCAGTGTAGATATGGTAGTTGCGATCTTAGCCACCCTGAAAGCTGGCGGCACTTTCGTGCCTGTAGCACCAGATTGTCCAGTATCGAGAATGGCTCATATTGTCAGAGAAACCGGTGCGCGATTAATATTGTCACATCGACCTTTGTCGTTACAAGTGCAACAGTATAAAGCGCAGCACTTTAGCGATGTGCACGTGTTACTCGCTGATGAGCCACAAAAAATTTCGGCACAACTAGCAGTGACTAGCGGTGGCGAAAATCTGGCATATATCATCTATACCTCTGGAACGACGGGAACACCTAAGGGAGTAATGGTAGAGCATGGTGGCTTTGCTAATTTAGTCAATGCGTTGTCAAGACAGTTGGTGATTAAACCCAATGAAGCCACCCTATGGTTGACCTCCTATGTGTTTGATGCCTCATTGGAAGCATTATTTTTGATGTTACTCAATGGCGGCAAAGTTGTCATTCCTAGTCAACAAGACATTAATCTACCGCATGCTATCTTTGAGCAAATGGAACTGCACGCCATATCTCATCTAGTCGCCACCCCGTCTTATTTATTGGCGTTAGGCTTACCACCCTGTCATGACAATATAAATCGCGTAGTTTATGGCGGTGAATCGGCTTCTAAAGCCCTTGTTGATTTATGGGGCAATAAGCTTATTAATGAATACGGGCCAACAGAGGCAACAGTTACCACAACGCTATGTACTGATATCGCAGAACAGCAGACATTAAATTGCATCGGTGAACCCATTGATAATATGGCATGTTTTATCTTAGATAACTTAGGGCGTCCTGCTTTACCTGGTGCTATAGGACATTTACATATCAGTGGTGTTGGCTTAGCCAGAGGTTATATAAACCAGCCAGCTCTAACCGATGCGGCCTTTGTTGAGTTGCCTTTTCAATTCGATAATGGTGACGTTGGCTCGAAACGATTTTATAAAACAGGTGATTTCGTTAAACATATTGCTAACCAAGGTCTGATCTTTATTGGTCGTCATGATCAACAGGTGAAAGTTCGTGGTTACCGAATAGAACTAGTCGAAGTAGAAAACCATTTATTAGCAAATGATTTAGTTACCTTAGCCGTTGTTGATGTTCGTTGTGACAATAATGGCGTTGCTAAATTGGTGGCTTATGTTGAATTTAATAAGCAGCGATTTGAAACAGAAGTAGAAACCTCTCAGCAGCTTAAATCTCAACTTGCGGATAGTTTACCTGACTACATGATTCCAACCAGTATCATCAAGGTAACTTCGTGGCCTAAATTACCGAGTGGGAAAATCGATAAAAAGGCTTTACCTGAGCCAGAGTTAAACACTCAAATAAGCATGTTTAAAGCTGCTACCGATACAGAACAGGCATTAGTCAAATTGATTTCCGAGCTCTTAAAAGTTGATATTGATAAAATTAGTATGGCAGCCAATCTTTTTGAAATTGGTGGACATTCTTTGTTTGTCATTCGTTTAGTGGCTGAGGTCCGTACTCAGTTTGATGTAGAGCTAGATGTCAGAGCGGTATACGAAGCGAAAGAGTTAAGGGCTATCTCGTCTGAAATAGATGCGGCTGTTGCTCTTAACTTTGCACAACAACAACATAAAAATGCAGTGATAAAAAAGAAAGGCACCTTATGAGCATCAGTCAATTAGTAATAAACGCCGCGCAAGCGGGTATCTTTTTATCCGTTAATGATGGTGAGCTAGAGTTCGAAATGACCGTCGATGAGATGCCCGATGCTATCCGCGAACAACTTATTGCAAATAAACCAGCGATTATTGATTTTCTCTCGAAGAAAACCGGCACGATTGCACGAAAAAGTATCATCAAGCGACCAGCAACCGATGATTTAGCCCCCGCTACTTTTGCCCAACAACGGCTCTGGTTCATCGATAAAATGCAAGGTAACAGCCAAGAGTACCATATTCCAATGGTACTTAAGGTCTCAGGAAAATTTGACCTTGAAATCGCAGAGCAAGCGATAAGAAACGTTATTGCCCGTCATGAAGTTCTTCGCACTGTGATGGTTGAGTGCGATGGCTTACCTATGCAGCAAGTTTTAAAAGTAGAAGAGGTAGCTTTCTCTTTACCTAAACATCAATTTAGTGGTCAGCAAGAAGATCTCGATCAACGGATAATCAAGGAGATAAATCGGCCATATGCCTTGGATCGAGACCTTATGGTACGCGGTTGTTATTTTGAGTTACTGCCTGACAGCGTAGGTACCCAAGGAGTATTAGTACTTACATTACATCACATTGCTGCAGATGGCTGGTCACTGGCCATCATGACTCGTGAATTTTCCGCATGTTATGAAGCACTGCGTAACGGCATAACGCCCCAACTTTTAGCCATGGAAATCCAATATAGCGACTATGCTTATTGGCAACGTAATGCTTACGATGAAGTTAAACAGCAAGCGGAGTTAGATTACTGGCAGCAGCAACTGATAGATGTACCGGCAGTACATTCCTTGCCGTTGGATTACCCAAGACCACAGCTTAAACAGTATGAAGGGGCTGTTGTTAATGGAACATTGACCCCAGTTCAAGCTACGGGACTCTCCACCTTGGCTAAAAGCCATCAGATGACGCCATTTATGGTCGTGCATGCCTTATTAAGTTTAGTTTTAGCTCGGCACAGCGGGACTAATGACATTTTGATCGGTACGCCGGTTGCTAATCGAACACAAAGTGAGTTAGAACCGCTTATTGGTTGTTTTGTTAATACCTTAGTGCTTAGAGCAAACACGGCACAGGCTGATTTAGTGAGTTATTTAGCACATATAAAACAAGTACATTTGGATGCTCAGGCATATCAGGAGTTACCCTTTGAGCAAATAGTTGAACATTGTCAAGTAGTGCGCAGTACCGCACACAGTCCACTATTTCAATTCATGTTATCAATGAATAATACCGGCGATGAAGCTTTAGCGTTAACCGGAGTGCAGATGACTCCTCTGCAGTCAGAACAAGTTAAAGCGCAGTTTGATTTGGAATTATCGCTAGCCCTGCAAAGTAAAAACCAATCAGGAGGTGAGTTAAACTGGATTTATGACACCGCACTGTTTAGTGAACAACATATAACACAAATAAATAGTCATTTTGTGCACTTGTTAGAACAGTTAATAACAGCGGCTAAAGAGCAGCCACTCAATGAATTTGAATTGCTAAATGAAGCGGAAAAGCATCACCTTATTTATACGTTAAATGACACTATGCAACCGGATCTAATGACACACAGTTGGCCTGAATTATTTGATCAGCAAGTGAGTAAAACGCCTAATGCAATTGCCGTCATTGATAGTGCTCAACAGTTAACGTACCAGCAATTGCAACTGCGCGCCAATCAAGTGGCATATGGTCTATTGGCTAAAGGTATTAAAACGGACCAGTTAGTTGCGCTATTTGATGAGCGTGGCATCGATTTGCTCGTAATGATTATGGGGGTTTTAAAAGCGGGTGCTGCCTATTTACCGCTTGATCCTACTCAACCTAGCGCACGTTGGCAGCAAATTATTCAAGAAGCAACTCCTGCTATTATTTTGAGTAACGTTAAAGATTTAAAGCAACATCAACAGTTCACCGCATGTTGTGCTCCCTATGCCGTATGGCGACTTGATGAAGTGATCGTAGAGACGACGACTCAGCCATTGGTATATCCAAAACTTACCGATCTTGCTTATGTTATATTTACCTCCGGTTCAACAGGGCGTCCGAAAGGCGTGATGATTGAACACCAAGGTATGATTAATAATATGTTAAGTAAGTTTTCACCCTTACAACTGGATGAAAATGATGTTATTGCTCAGACTGCTTCTCAGTGCTTTGATATCTCAGTGTGGCAATTTTTAACTGCAGCTGTGTTGGGCGCTCAAGTCGTTATTATTGATAAAACGACTGTTATGGATGCTCAGCGCCTGGCCGCTAGCTTTAATCAGTTTGGGGTGACTATTTGGGAGCCTGTACCAGCGATGATGGCCGCTATGGTAGAAAGCTCTGCAGCACTCAATACGATAAAGTTAGTGTTACCAACGGGCGAGGCGTTAAGTTCTACTTTGGTGAATAGTTGGTTTTCAATATACCCCAATATTCCGCTATTAAATGCCTATGGTCCGGCTGAATGTTCAGATGATGTTTGTTTTGAGCTTATTGAACGCCCTGTCGATACCGTATATATAGGCTCTCCCGTTGCCAACGCTCAGGTTCATGTTGTAGATCAAAACCAGAACTTGCTACCGCTTGGTGGCATTGGGGAGTTAGCTGTTTCAGGTGCTGTCGTTGGTCGAGGCTATCATCGCCGTCCAGATTTGACTGCAGAAGTCTTTAAAACTAATCCCTATCCACGCTTTCCGGGCGATAATCGACTTTACTTGACCGGAGATATCGTTAGGCGTCACTTTGATGGTCGACTACAGTTCATTGAACGTAAAGATTTCCAGGTTAAAATTCGTGGTTTTAGAATTGAGCTGGGCGAAATAGAGCAACATTTACGTGATTATGAACGGGTAAATGAAGCTGTGGTCATAGCATTTGATGATAGTCATAGCGAAAAACGACTAGTAGCTTACGCACAAATACCAGGTTTGGACGATAAGGATATCCAAATGGTGCAAGAGCAGTGTCAAGCTCATCTAATACAGCAGCTCCCCCAGTATATGGTACCCAGTGTCATCATAGTGATGGCGAAACTTCCATTGTCAAGCAATGGTAAAGTGGACAGGAAATCGCTACCAAATCCGTCAGATCAGTTAAGCTTGCAGGGCATTACGTTACCTAAAAACGTACAACAAAAAGTTTTACGAAAAATATGGTCCAAGCTATTAAACTGTCCAGAGGACAGTATTGGTATAGATCATGATTTTTTCAAACTTGGTGGGCATTCACTACTTATAATCAGGCTTATTAGGGCTATTGTTGATAGTTTAAGCGTCGAAATCCAGATTAAAGATTTATTTGAGGCATCGACCATTCGTGAATTGAGTGTTCGCATCGATGAGCGAAAAGGTTCAACACTACTTAATATCACCAAAAGGACTGACGCCAGCATTTCTGCCCCACTGAGTTTTTCACAGTATCGACTTTGGTTTGTCGAACAATTGGCAAAAACTAATGCCCATAATATGGTGGCGGCACTTGAGATAAAGGGGCAACTTGATCTCATGGTGCTAGAACAAGCTATGTTAGCTTTGCAACAACGCCACATTTTACTAACGAGCTATATTGAAGAGGTCGATGGTGAGCCTAGGCAGATGATTGCGCCTGATTGTCGAGCAAAAATACAGTATCATGACCTGACAGAGATGGACACAGAGTCAAAGCAGCAACAGTTAAAAATATTAACCGTTACACATGATACTCAAATGTTTAACCTATCGTCAGCCCCTCTACATTCATTACTTGTTGTGAAGTTAGCTGAAAGTGAATATCGCTTGCATTTTAACCAGCATCATATTATTTCTGATGGTTGGTCACAGGAAATTTTTTATCGGCAATTATTTGCGACATATCGTAGTTTGGCAAAAGGTGAAAGCTTATCAAGCGAGTCTGCAGCACTTGATTATTACGACTTTTCTTATTGGCAGCGCTTATGGTTAGCGTCAGATGCAGCAAAGCTGCAAAGAGAGTTTTGGCGAGCTTATCTTGAAGACTGTAATACTGAACTAAACTTGCCATTTGCAGGCAGTGACAAAAAAGATTCTGTCTCAAATATGGTGCTTGAACAACTACCAAAAGCTGTTATGACTGGGGTAGAAAAACTGGCGAAATCGCACAGTACCAGTGTGTTTAATATTTTGCATATAGGTTTAGCGATAGCATTTTCGCGTATTTCAGGGCAATCAGACTTTAATTTAGGCGTTGCGGTGTCTGGACGTCACCAATATGCCACACAGGACATGCTTGGCATGTTTGTAAATAACCTTCCCGTTCGCCATCAAATTGAAGCTTCCTCGTCCTTTAAAGACGTTATCTGTGCTGAAGTCACTAACCTTAAGCAGGTTATGAGTCATCAAGACTTGCCTTTTGAGCAAATTTTAGAACAAGTCGCTATTGTTCGCGACCAGCAAAAATCACCATTGTTCCAAGTGTTTATTAACATGCTTAATCTGGAGTCGGCACAGGATGAAGACGCCACATTAAGCGAATTAACCATCAAGCCTATCGAAGCGGCACAGACAGAGCATAAATTTGCCTTGACGCTATACCTGAAGCAAACAGCAGAAGGTTTGGATGTGGTGGCTGTTTTTGATACCGCTTTATATGCTAGAACTTCGATAGAACAGTTCCTAGCACAATATATCGATCTGATGACAAAAATGATTGCTCAGCCTTTCACGGCCATTAATCAACATTCGCTGCTTAGTTGTGTGGAACCAAGATCGATTAAGGCTAACCCTCAGCCTTTAAATGTCGTTTCAAAATTGATACGTCAGGTGCAACATACACCAGGTGTTGTTGCTGTTCGCCAGGGCAAAAGTCAATGGAGTTATCAGGAGCTTTGGCGTGATATTAATCATGTTAATGCAATATTAAAAACTTATGGCATAGAAAAAGGCGAACGAGTCGCTATTTATGGCAGCCGAGATTATTCCTTGATTGTCTCAATATACGCCGTATTGCAGGCTGGTGCTGTTTACACCATAGTCAGTGATGATATTCCGTTGCAAGCTTGCCTCCAACGAATTGACATTGCTAACGCTAAAGTTGTACTGCTTGCGCAGCAAACTCAAAATTTAACGCAAGTGCTCAGTGAACTTGGCGCCCACGGTGTCAGAACTTGCTTAATTAATCTCACTACAGTGGACGACTATCTCATCGGAACAACAGTCGATATGCAAGCTCATGAACCTGCATGTTTGACGTTTACTTCTGGGTCTACAGGTACGCCAAAAGCGGTATTGGGTAGCCAACGAGGATTAAGTGCTTATCTTGATTGGTTTACTGAAACTTATCAGTTAACCAAGGGTAAATCAGTTAGCTTGCTGTCTGGGCTATTACATGACCCACTGCAAAGGGATATTTTTGAAGCACTTAGCAGCGGCGCAGAATTGTGTATTCCCTCTGCTACCGTTATAGCTGAATTAAAACCAGGACAATGGTTGGCAGGCAATGACATTAATCTTTGTCATATCACACCATCTATGGCGGAAGTGATTGTTAACAACAATATCGCTATTTTCTCTCTTGAGTATGTATTTATTACCGGAGAAGTTCTGCGAAAAGACGTGGTAGTGGCTTTACAAAAGTTATGCCCTAACGCGGTGTTAATTAATTGTTATGGTGCAACTGAATCGCAGAGAGCGCTGACTTATTTTCCTATTACTTGCGAAACCTCTGATTACCAGGTCATTCCAGTGTCGCGCTACAGTGAAGATACCCAATTAATTTTATTAAATAAATTGGGTAACCCTTGTGCCATAGGTGAGTATGGTCAGATAGCGATTTATAGTGAGAATATAGCGTTAGGCTATTTTAATAACTTAGTAGATCGCAGCACCGGGTTCTTAAAACCGGGAGTTTATAGAACTGGCGACTTTGGCTTTTATCTTGATGAATCATGCATACAAATTGTCGGAAGGGAAGACGAGCAGATAAATATTCGTGGTTATCGAGTAGAGTTAGGGCATATTGAGTATCATTTACGTCAACAACCCGACGTTGCCCAAGCAGTAGTAGCGCAGCAAAATGGTAATTTGATTGGTTATGTTGTGCCGGCAAATGAAACGGTGCAAACTGAGTGTTTGCTAGCACAATTGACCAGCGCATTACCTTTTTACATGGTGCCCAGCGCCTTAGTGTTTTTGCAACATTTACCACTGAACGCGAGTGGCAAATTAGACCGTAAAGGGCTGCCTGTTTTTCAAGGAAATAAGCACCTGGGTGAAATACAGCGACCAACCTCAGCCATAGCGAAAGCATTAGCCGAAATATGGTGTGATTTATTAGCACTCAACAACAAGGAAATAAGTCTTCATGATAATTTCTTTGAACTTGGTGGTCATTCGTTGTTAGTGGTCAGAATGTTATCTGATATTCGTCGAGGTTTTGGTCAAGAACTTACGGTTAAAATGGTCTTTGATAATCCTACCATTGAACAGTTAAGCAAACTTATACCAGGCATTAACTTAGCGAATAAAAAAGTGATTGAGAAACGACCTGATTTTGAGGTAAATCCACCATTATCTTTCGCACAGCAAAGACTTTGGTTTGTCGATAAAGTTCAAGGTAGTAGTCGCGAATATCATATTCCTATTGTTTTGAAGGTTTCGAGTCCATTTGATATCGCTATCGCAGAACAGGCAATAAACACTATCATTAGTCGTCATGAAGTATTACGTACGTTATTGATAGAACACGATGGTGTACCTTTGCAAAAAGTTTTACCAATGGCAGAGGTGCAATTTTCGCTGCCAAAGGTTCAACTGTCAGAGCATGACTCGGATATAGATTTACATGTTGCAGAGCAAATTAATCGACCGTTTGCGCTAGACAAAGATCTTATGGTGCGAGGATGTTATTTTGAACTGCTTTCTGAGGCCACGCCTAATCAAGGGCTTTTTGTACTGACCCTACATCATATCGCTGCAGATGGTTGGTCTCTTGGTCTTATCGTGCATGAATTCTCTGTCTGTTATGAAGCTTTAAGTAACAAAAGTTTACCTGAACTTCCCGCTATATCGATTCAATATGGCGATTATGCCTACTGGCAACGCAGTGCATATAATGACGCTAAACAACAAGCTGAATTAGCATACTGGAAACAACAGCTAGCAGGCATACCCGCGCTACATTCATTACCCTTAGATTATGCTCGCCCAAGCATGAAACAGTATGAAGGGGCCACAGTTACCGGGACTTTAAGTCAATCTCAAACTGCAGGGATAGCGGCTCTGGCAAGTCGCCATCAGATGACACCTTTCATGTTAGTACATGCATTGTTAAGTTTAGTTTTAGCCCGCCATAGTGGTAGTCACGATATCGTTATTGGCACACCGGTAGCTAATCGTCTGCAAAGTGAACTTGCACCGCTAATTGGAAGTTTTGTTAATACTTTAGTGTTGCGAGCAAATACAGATCACGCTTCAATGGATTCTTATCTTGCTCATATACGACAAATACATTTAGATGCTCAGGGAAACCAAGAGCTGCCATTTGAACAGGTTGTTGAACATTGTCAAGTTGGTCGTAGTACCGCGCATAGTCCACTTTTTCAAATTTTGTTATCTACCAATAATACCGGCCAAGCCAATACGCAATTAACCCGTGTTGCTATGACACCCGTTGAACAAAAAACCGTTGCGGCACAATATGATCTGACCTTACAAGCAGATTGGGGTGCCAGTGGTCTCAAGCTTAGATGGATTTATGATAAAGCCATTTTTAGTGCAGAAAAGCTTACTGTATTTAATCAGCATTTTCAGCGATTAGTGGCTGCATGCTTGGCAACAAATCCTACTCAGATCAGTCAATTGTCTATGTTGTCGAGTGATGAAATTTATCACTTAACTTGTCAACTAAATCAGACTGAAAAACAATTCGATACCGAGTTAGGTATTCATCAGTTAATTGCCCAACAGGCGCTCAAAACGCCAGAAGCTATTGCGGTATGTTGTGATCAACAAGAGTTGAGTTACCACGGGCTTGATAAAGCCGCAGAACAGTTGGCAAATCAGTTGATAGATAGCTATCAAATCCAAGCGTCCTCAGTGATTGCAATTGCCTTGCCTCGTTCAATTAATATGCTCATTGCGGTTTTGGCCGTCCTGAAAGCTGAATGTACGTATTTGCCGATTGACCCAAGTTACCCGGCAGAGCGAATTACATTGATGCTAGAAGATGCCAATCCTGCCTTGCTTATTTGTGATGCCAGTTTTCAGCAGTGCTCAACATCAGAAACTTGCCTATCAATAGATGATTTACACCTACAGCAATTGATTCATTCAAGTGCGTTATCAAATCAGCGCGTTAAATCGCCAAGCCGAGCAGAAAGTTTGGCCTATATGATTTATACCTCAGGCTCTACCGGTCGACCTAAGGCGGTAATGGTTGAACATCGTCAATTGACTAACTTCATCTTAGCTATGTCAGAGCAACTGCCACTTAGCACAAGTGACAGTTTATTAGCGATGACATCCTTAGCATTTGACATTCATACCTTGGAATTATTTTTACCTTTAATTTCTGGGGCTAAGTTAGTTATCGCGACCAAAGATGAAACAGTATCGCCAGAACGTATTAAAGGCTTAATCGCTCACCACCAAATTAATATTATGCAGGCAACGCCAGCGACTTGGCGGATGATGTTAGACAGTAACTGGCAACTATCTCATGCTTTTAGGGCGTTAACCGGTGGTGAAGCGCTGCCTGAAGTGTTGAAAAACCAATTGTTATCTTTAAGCCCTAAATTAGAATTATGGAATATGTATGGGCCAACAGAGACTTGCGTATGGTCAGCAATGGCTAAAATGACGGCAGAAAAAAGTGTTCATATCGGACGACCTATCGCCAATACGCAATTTCTAGTGTTGGACGAAGATAAATTACTTGTACCTTTTGGTGCTATTGGTGAGTTATATATTAGTGGTAGTGGGGTAACTCGTGGCTATTTTGAACGTAATGACTTAACAAGTCAGCAGTTTGTTACCTTATTTGGTGAGCAGTATAGGACATTATCGGGGCAACGTTTTTATCGCACGGGTGATTACGTATGTTATTTGCCTGATGGCAATTTAAGGTGTTTAGGCCGTCGTGATGAACAAGTCAAAATACGAGGCTTTAGAATTGAATTGGGCGATATTGAATCTCATTTAGCGCTTTTGCCGGAAGTTAATCAAGCCGTGGTTATTGCAGATAAGCGTCATCAGGAAAATGTCACATTGACCGCCTATGTAACGCTAGATAAAGCTGAGTTAATAACGGACGATTGGACAAGTGTCGTGCTGGAATACTTAGCTAAAAAATTACCGGTATTTATGATACCCAATCATTTTGTTGCCCTCGATGCTTTGCCTTTGACGCCAAATGGAAAAGTCGACAAGAAACAATTAATGCAAATCAAACCTGAATTTGACCAGCAAGCGATCAAAGAGCCCGCTAGTGCCAGTGAGCATAAATTGGCAGCATTAATAGCAGAATTGTTAGATATACCCACAGCGAGTATTTCAGTGACGAGTAACTTTTTTAGTCTTGGAGGCCACTCGTTACTGGCGATTAAATTAATTTCCGAAATAAAACAGAGTTTTAATGTGGAATTACGATTGGATGAATTATTTTCTATGAATTCCATTGAGCAATTAGCTAAAAAATTAGACAGCACATGCTTGCAGCAAAAACTAGAACAACAGCAAGCATCAATAGAAGTTAAAAATGAAGGTGTATTATGACAGTTGCAATTTTGATTCAAGAAGCAGTTGAGCAGGGAGTTTATTTATATCTTGAAGATAGTCAACTTCGTTTTAAGGCCTCGGTAGAAGTTTTTCCTGAAACGCTTAAACAGCAGATAGTGAGTAATAAACAGGACATTATTGAATATTTAGCTTTGGGACAAGCGTCTGAGCAGAAAAAAGAATTACCAATACCTTCTCGCGCTCAAGAGATTATTGATCCAGCATTGTCTTTTTCACAGCAAAGGTTGTGGTTTATAGACCAAATGGAGCAAGGCAGTGCCCATTACAATATGCCGGTTGCCTTTGATGTTATCGGTCAGTTTGATTTGGCCGCCGCATCAGCGAGTTTAACCGCATTGGTAGCGCGCCATGAAGTGTTGCGCACGGTTTATATCACCGTTGAGCAGCAAGGTTGTCAGCGTATCCAACCGGCAACGCCAGTCAATATAGCTTATGAATCCTTGTGTGACTTAAGCCTAGATGAACAAGGCGCCGCGTTGGAGCAGCGTATCATTACGCAGGCCAGTCAGTTATTCGACTTAAGCCGTGATTTAATGATCAGAGCTCATTTTATCAAGCTTTCAGACCATCATGGCACCTTGCTATTTAATATGCATCATATCGCGAGTGACGGCTGGTCCATGGGGATACTGGTGAAAGAATTTATCGCCTTGTATCGTCACTTTGCTATGGCGGAGGAGTTAACCCTTGCTCCTTTAGCTATTCAGTATGCAGATTACGCGGTTTGGCAACGTAATCATGCTGCACAAGGTCATTTAGACGCACAGCTAGACTACTGGACAACACAATTAGCGGATGCCCCTTCAGTACATAGTTTACCGTTAGATAAACCTCGTCCAGCCGTAAAGCAATATCAGGGCAATGTGGTGCACGGACACTTAGATGAGGGAGTAGTAGCGCGCTTACAAAAGACCGCTCAAGACCACAGTATGACGGCATTTATGGTCTTGCATGGTGCCTTGAGTTTAGTCTTATCAAGGCATAGTTATAGTGAAGATGTGCTCATTGGTACCCCTGTGGCGAATCGTCAACGTGAAGAGCTAGCACCACTGATAGGTTTTTTTGTGAATACCTTAGTATTGAGGGTGCACACAGGCCATGACAAAGTTAGCGACTATTTAGCCCATGTGAAAGCCGTGCACTTAGCCGGTCAAGCCAATCAAGATATCCCTTTTGACCAGTTGGTCGATCATTGTCAGGTCGCTCGAAGTACCGGGCACTCACCATTATTTCAAATTATGTTGACGCTTGAGCAAGATGAGTCTTATGAATTGGTGTTACCACAAGTCGCTATACGGCCAAGGAGTTCAAAGCAAGCGGTAGCGAAATTTGATTTGACGATCAATGTGAAACTTGAATCAAATGGGGCGCAGATAGAATGGCTCTATGATAAGGCCTTATTCAGTGAAGCCCATATTAGTCAGTTAAACGCACATTTTGAAGGTTTATTAGCGGAGTTAGTGTCAGGTCAAGCGGCGCGGGTTAACGAGCTTGAAATGCTTTCAGCCGCAGAGCAGACGTATCTAACAGAAAGTTTGAATCCTCAAGAGCAACGGTATCCTAGTGCATGCATCCATACATTATTTGAGGAGCAGGTCGCGCAAGGTTCGACGCGTATAGCGTTGGAGTATCAAGCTGAACAGATAACTTATGGCGAGCTGAATGCGCGAGCCTCACATGTGGCAGCGGTTTTGCTTAATGGATACCAAGTAACCCCTGGTAGCCTGATCGGGATCTGTATGGGGCGCACGCCAGATATGATTGTGGCGATGTTAGGCATATTAAAAGCAGGGTGTGCTTATGTGCCGTTAGATCCAAATTATCCTAAGGCTCGACTTGAAGAAATCGTTCAAGATGCAAAATTGCAGGTAGTACTGAGTGGTTTAGAGCAAATTCAGTTGAGCGGAGCTAAGAACTTATTACTTGCTGACATCGAGCAAAGATCGTGCGACGCTAGTTACGCTCAACAGGTCAGTTGTTTTCCTGAATCAGTTGCTTATGTCAATTATACATCCGGTTCAACAGGTAAACCTAAAGGAGTATTAACCCCTCATCGCGGCGTATCCAGGCTAGTGGTGAACAATCACTTTATGAAACTCAATAGCGATAGTCATTTTTTACACTATTCTTCGCCCTCATTTGATGCCGCTACGTTAGAAATTTGGGGACCATTGCTCAATGGCGGACGTTGTCTGTTGTATTCAGCTGAACATATTGATGTAGTTGAGCTTAACGCTGTGTTGCAAGCTAAAGATATCAATTGTATCTGGTTTACTGCAGGTTTATTTAACGAATGGAGTAAAAGTTTACCCACCTTACCGAACCTTAAGTATGTTCTGGCGGGGGGAGATCGTCTGGAGCCACAAGCTGTGCGCCGAGTAAAATCTGCCTTAGCCAATGTAACGTTAATTAATGGCTATGGACCAACAGAAAATACTACTTTTACCACCTGTTATGAAATTCCGGATGATTTTAACGAATTATCTGTTCCAATTGGCTTTCCGGTAGCGGGCACTTCGGTATATATTTTATCTTGTGACGGTAAGTTAGCACCACAAGGAGCTATTGGTGAGCTAGTTACGGGAGGGCTTGGTACCGCATTAGGTTACTTGAATCACCCAGAACTCAGCGATGAAAAATTTATTATCAACCCATTTGGCACAGGAAAGCTCTATAAAACCGGTGATTTAGCACGTTACTTGTCAGATGGTGCCATCGAGTTTGTCGGCCGAGTAGATCATCAGGTAAAAATACGAGGCTATCGAATTGAGCCTGCAGAAATTGAATGGCAGCTGAATCAGGATGTAGATATTGACTCTGCCTGTATTTTAATTACCGAGCAGAATGAAGTAAAACAGCTTAGTGCTTATATTAAGCCAGTTGAACAAAAGTCTGAAAGCTTAGCTCATGAGTTTGTCACACAGCTTAAAATGCGTTTAAGTCATCGGCTGCCAACTCATATGATGCCGCAGAAATTTCATTTGCTTGCTAGTTGGCCTCTGACACCAACAGGAAAAATTTCACGAGCAGAGCTACTGCAGTTAACTCCGGTGTCGCTTCAAGCGAATGGACAAGGAGAGTTAACACTATTAGAGCAAAAATTGCAGATTATCTGGGGAAAATTACTGGCTCGAAAAATATCAGAGACTTCTGTAGAAAGTGATTTCTTTGAATTAGGTGGAGATTCTATTTTAGCCATTCAGCTGGTCGCAAAAGCAGCCCATGATGGTATAAATTTTACCGTCAAGCAGCTATATCAAGCTCAAACTATTAGACGTTTAAGTCAAGTAGTGAGTGAAACCGGTAATACGCTTGCTGTTATAGAGCAGGGGCCGAGTCTCGGGCAGCAGCGATTACTGCCAATTCAACAGCAGTTTTTTACCGATCCTACGGACATACACCACTTTAATCAGTCAGTCATGTTAGAACTTAACTGTTTAATAACATTACCAAAACTACAAAGCATCACCGCAGCAATTTATCAACGCCACGATGCACTGAGATTGACATTTTCTGAGCTAGATGGGACATGGAGCGCTGCTTATCAGGTACTTAATGAGCAGCTGGTAGCAAAAAGCCTAGCCATAATTAAGCTACCTGAACATGACTTTACTGAGCTTGAAGCCGCAGCAAATCAGGTGCAAACGAGTTTATCCATTGCTCAAGGTCCATTATTTAAAATTACGCTTTTCAGTAACGCAAAGGGTGAGCAGCGTTTATTAATAGTGGTACATCATTTGGTTGTAGATGGCGTTTCGTGGCGGATATTGCTCGCTGATTTAGCCTTGCTTTTTCAGCAAACTGAGCAAAACAAAGCGCTTCATTTGCCTGTTAAAACCGTCAGTTTGAAAGAATGGGCTGACAGTTTAACGCTAACAAGTAACAAAACTACTGAGCAAACTCAATATTGGCAGTCGTTATTAGTTCATGGGCAAGCGTCGAGTATCAAATATCCATTTGAGTCAAGAGGTACTCACGCAGATGAACAACACTGTGCCATTCAACTTGATGCTGAATATACCGCGCGTTTAGTTAACCAGGCACAACAGGCCTATAACACCAAAATTACCGAGTTGTTGCTTAGTGCTTTGTCCATTGCTTTGAAAGATTGGAGCGGTGACGAGAAATTTATCATTGATTTGGAAAGGCATGGTCGTGAAACCACATTGTGTGAACAAGATACCAGTCAGACTATCGGCTGGTTTACTAGCCTGTTTCCTTTCGGTTTAGATGTTGCTGATTGCCGAGTAGGTGAAGTGATTAAAAAGGTCAAGCAAAACTATCGTGCTATACCTGACAATGGCGTAGGCTATGGGGTGTTGAAATACCTGTTGGGGGAATCTTCGCAGAACTCAATAGACGAAACACCTCGCTTGGTTGTATTCAACTATCTAGGGCAATTTGATCAGGTATTTAACGAGTCAGAGCTTTTTAAACCTGCCAAAGAGCTGGCTGGAGCATCCGTCAGTCGCCGTCGCATGCTGAGTCATGGCTTGAGCTTCAATGGCATGTTAATTGATAAACGTCTTTCATTTAATTTAACTTACGATGGCGTCAACTTTACTGCGCAGCAGATGCAACGACTTGCGACTTGTATGGTACAAGCTCTAGAAGCAGTTATTGATCATTGTTGTCAGCAAAAACACACGCAATATCTTCCTATTGACTTCCCACTTTCCACCATGACACCTGAGCGTCTAAATGCACTGTCTCAGGACTACCAAATTCAGGATTTATATCCGACGTCACCATTACAAGCGGGACTCTTGTACCAAAGTGAGGTTGATGAGTCGGCCTATAAAACCCAAGTGTTACTATCGCTAAAAGGTCAATTAGATACGCAGCGCTTTAGGCAAGCTTGGCTTGACGTTGCCAATAAGTATGCAATTTTGCGTACCGTATTTGTCGACAATGGTCATGGTGAATTTGAGCAATTAGTGCTAAAAAAATGTGACATAGATTGGTCATTGATTGAGTTTAATGATGAAAATAGATTGACCGATAGTGAAATCAAACAGTATGCTATTGAAAGTAAACGGGTAAAATTTGATACTAAACAGTATACACAAATGCGCTTTACATTATGGAAGATAGATGATGATAACTATAAGTTGTTATGGACTCATCACCATGCACTTATTGATGGTTGGTGCTTATCTTCAGTATTTGGCGAGGTAAGTACGCGCTACCAACAACTTGCGTTTGATAAGAGCGAACTAAAGTCACCTCAACAAGATTATAAAAGCTATATCGAATGGCTTAGTCAGCAAGATATAAATAAAGCCAAGGATTATTGGCAAAAGTGTTTTAGTGAACCAGTCCAGTCTTTGATTTTGCCAAGTGATCTGGAGTCAGTGCTAATCAATAGTAAAAACTTTCAGTCACATCAGCTGGATAAAGTGCTAGTAGAAAAACTGCAAGTTCTGGCTAAGAAACATAAAACAACGTTAAATATTTTACTGCAAGCTGCTTATGGCCTCTTGTTGGGTAGACATGCTGGCTTACAGGCAGTCACCTTTGCAACCACTGTCTCTGGCCGACCGGCGGGGTTAAAAGGGGTTGATGATATGGTAGGTCTGTTTATTAATACTATTCCTGTTGGTATTAAACTTGATGGACAACAAAGATTAAGTGAATGGTTTACCAGTTTACACCATGAACAGGTGGCTAGAGACGAGTTTAATTATCTATCTTTGACTGATATTCAAAACGCGGTCGGAGCACATAACCAAGCGCCGCTTGTAAATACCTTATTGGTGGTTGAAAATTATCCTGTTGATACTATGTTGGCAGATAAGTCACGTTCTTCGGGTTTGAATGTTGCTGATGTTAAATATTTCGAAGAGGCTAGTTTTGATTTATCGTTGATTGTCTCAGTCAATAATGGCATTGGCTTTAAATTTGAATACAACGAAGGTAAATTTAGTAAACAACGCATTGAAATATTACTTGAACAACTTAGCTGTATTTTGGAGCGTTTTACGGCTGCAGATGCGGACACTTTAAAAAATATCAGTATCTTGTCCGATAGTGATATTAATCGACAACTTTATCAATACCAAGGAGCCTCTGTAATACAAACTTCTAACGAGTTGGTACAGACACAGTTTGAACAACACGCGCGACGAAATCCAGATCAGATTGCGCTGAGTTATGAACAGCAAAAGTGGAGTTATATTGAATTAGATCAAGCCGCTAATCAGCTTGCTAATTATTTGATTTCCTCAGGAGTTCGCCCGGGTGATATTATTGGTATCTGTCAGCACAGAAAACCTGAATTAATCGTTACTGCGTTGGCTGTGCTGAAAGCCGGAGCAGCCTATCTACCATTAGATCCAGACTATCCTCTAGATCGTTTGGCATATATGGTTTCTGACGCAGGTCTTAAGCGTATTATTGGTCAGGTTGAATTAAGATCAAAATTCACTACTACATCCGTAGAATGGCTAGCGATTGATGATATAATTTTTTCTGCTGATACTAAGGCATTAAGTTGTAGCAAACCTGAACTTAACGTTTCTGAATTAAGCGCAGAAAGTTTAGCTTATGTCGTGTACACTTCTGGTTCTACCGGTGCGCCAAAAGGGTCTATGATCTGTCATGGTAGTCTAATTAACTTAGCTCAAGGCCAGCAGCTTGGCTTTAATCTGCTACCAGAAAGTAAAGTGCTACAGTTTGCTTCTTTTGCCTTTGATGCCGCAGCGTCAGAAATATTTGTTACTCTGTCATCAGGTGCGACGCTTGTTTTAGTTGACCAACAGGATCAAAAGTCGCCGCAATTACTTTCAAATAGGGTCGTTCAACACGGAGTCACGCATGCCACCTTGCCGCCGGCGTTATTGCCAGTTTTACCTAAAGCGGCATGGCAAGGAGTTCATACTTTAATTATTGCCGGTGAAGCATGTGGACTGGAGCTAGCACGTAAATGGGCACAAGGGCGTACTTTAATAAATGCTTATGGCCCCTCTGAAGCGACGGTTTGTACGACTCTTGGTGAGTATAATAACGAAGGCGAATTAAGTATAGGGCGACCGATTCAGAATGTTCAATGTTATGTTCTGGATGAACAAATGCAGTTACTACCTCAAGGCGCTATTGGTGAGTTGTACATTGGTGGAGCAGGATTATCGACTGGCTATTTAAATAACGCGGATTTGACCACTGAAAAGTTCATTGCAAACCCATTCTATATAGCTGGGGAGTTTGGCCAAAGCCAATATATTTATCGCAGTGGAGATTTAGTTAAATATCTTAATGATGGCCGTTTGGTTTTCGTAGGACGTGGTGATGAACAGGTGAAAATTCGTGGTTATCGCGTAGAGCTTGGCGAAATTGCTCACCAGTTGCAGCAACATGATAGCGTTGATTCTGCATTGGTGGTTAACCAAAAAAGTGATGACGGACTCAATGAATTATTAGCTTATGTTAAACCAATAGACGATATAACAGCTCAGCAGGAATCATTTTTCAGCACTTTAAAGTCTAGTTTGGGAGAAAATTTACCGCACTTTATGGTGCCAGGCAGATACGTATTGGTTGATAAGTGGCCGCTAAATGCTAACGGAAAGATTGATAAGCCTAATCTGCCAAAAACTGAAATCAGGATCACAGATACTAGATATAAAGCAGCGAAAACAGAAACAGAAATTCAATTAGTAAACTTATGCGCGGAATTACTGACTTTACCGACAGAAAAACTCAGTGTTGAAACTAACTTTTTTGAGTTAGGCGGACATTCACTGCTACTGATGAAGCTCTTAAGTAAAGTCGAACAGCAATTTCAACTGGAGGCCAATGCCGTGCCTTTAGATAAAGTTTTACAAAAACCAACAATTAGCAATATAGCATCCATTATAGAAGCTATAACAATTAAGCATGTTCAATTGAGTTTGAAAGAACACTTGGAATGCTCAGAAGAAACAGAAGAAGGCGAAATATAATGAGCGCAATAACAACAATAAAAATAGCGTCTGATCAAGGAGTATACCTTTACTTAGCACAGGGTAAACTTAAATTTAAGGCCGCTGCGGGGGCTATGACAGAACAATTAAAAGCTTTATTAAAAGAGCATAAAAGCGAGATTGTTAGTCATTTGGAAAAACTTGAAAAGGAAGCATTAAGCCAAGAGGCCAAGCTACCGGCCATTGAAAAGCAAGGACTAAAAGAAGCGCCATTGTCATTTAGTCAACATGCGCTTTGGTTTATTGATCAGTTGAATGAAGGAAGTTCTGAGTACAATATCGTTATGGCGATAAAAATGCTTGGTGTGCTGGATCTAAATGCGCTTGAATTAGCATTTAATCGCGTTATTGAACGCCATGAAATACTGAGAACTCGCTATCAAAAGCAAGATGAAGATATTTTTCAGGTAGTAGATGATGCGTGTGAATTTAAGCTTGATAGACAAGATATCTCAGCATTATCTGAGCTACAACAATCAAAAGCGCTTGCCAGTAGTATTAAAAAAGCATCAAACTCGCCATTTAACTTAGCCAAAGATTTGATGCTGCGCTCAGAATTACTGGAGCTTAGTAGCAGTAACTCTGCAGCGGGAGAAGCCAAACCCTGTCATGTTTTAGTTTTAAGTCTTCATCATATTGCTGCTGACGGTGCTTCTGCGGGTTTATTAGTTGCTGAGTTTTCTGCGTACTATGATTCAATTATTTCAGCAAAAGCAGTCCGGCTAGCACCACTTGCCTTGCAATATAGCGACTATGCAGCTTGGCAAAGAAAGCACATTACCCCTGAAGTACTTGAACAAAAAACTAACTACTGGAAAGAGCAACTGCAATCTGCGCCAGCTGAACATAGCTTGCCTTTAGACTATATTAGACCAGAAAGAAAAAAAACCGAAGCCGATAAGGTCACTTGTCACATAAAAAATGAGCTTCTCAAGCCACTGCTTCAGCTAGCAAAAGAATCAGGCATGACACCTTATATGTTACTGCATTCATTATATGGACTGCTTGTGAGCAAAATTTCAGGTGTTAATGATGTTGTTATAGCTTCGGCATTTGCCAATCGTCCTAAAAGCGAATTAGCCAATCTTATTGGCTTTTTTACTAACTCTGTTGCCGTGCGTTTATCAACTGAATTTGATGCTCTGAAAGATTATTTAGCGCATGCTTTACAAGTACATATTGATGCCCAAGCTAATCAAGATGTATCGTTTGATACGATTGTTAAAGCGCTTGATATTGAACGAAGTAATAATAGTAACGCGATATTTCAATTAGTTTTTAATATGAATACTAATGAAATTGAGCATAGTCAAGGTGAACACAAACTGGCAAAACTTGAGATGTCATTTATCGATCCTAGTCCAAGAGTCAGGTTTGATATGACGGTATCTGCCGTTGCTTGTGAAAATGGCATGGATTTCCAATGGCTATATGATATTTCGCTATTTAACCGTGAGAGTATTGAAGCATTTGCTCAAGCGTTTAATCACCTATTATCACAAGTGGCAGCTAATCCTAATGTGAAACTATCTAACTTAACTTTATGTACGCAAGAATTATATCAAGATACAGTGACAATTGCAGAGCAGCAAGTTACTTATCAAGGCGATTTTTTACTGCATAAAGGCGTAGAAAAACAAGCGCAAT
>CAXBNP010000040.1:0-34236 GCA_963977145.1 uncultured Colwellia sp. | reverse complement strand
CAATTTAACTTGGGAAAAGTTTTCCTTACCTATATAGGCCGAAATAAATCTGAGCATACCTATGACAGATTTAGGAATGACGTTGAACGTTTTCTTTTATGGTCTTTTATCGAAAAGAAAAAACCAATCGTTGAATTGCGTAAATCAGACTTTCTAGAATATGCTGACTTTTGTTGGCAGCCTCCGGTTAGCTGGATTGGCACGTCAAACCAAGAGCGCTTTAAAATAACCCATGGTTATTCATCAGCCAATGAACTTTGGTTTCCATTTAAAATTCAAGCACCTAAGAGTCAAAAAGCTAATTATATTATTGATAAGAAAAAATATCGTCCGTCACAACAAACACTGACATCAATGTTTACGGCCGTTATCGCGTTTTATAATTACTTAATGTCTGAAGATTTCTGTATTGGTAACCCAGCTCAAATCGCTAAAAAAGATTGCCGACACTTTATAATTGACTCACAAGTAAAAGAAATTAAACGCTTAACCAATAGCCAATGGCAATATGTTTTAGATACCGCTGTAGAAATGGCTGATGAAAACCCTATTTTTGAACGCAACTTATTCGTTATTGCTGCCTTAAAAACGCTATTTTTAAGAATTTCAGAGCTATCTGAACGACCGAATTGGTCTCCCGTTATGAGCCATTTTTGGCAAGATGAGGATGAAAATTGGTGGCTGAAAGTGTTTGGGAAAAGCAGAAAATTACGTGACATTACTGTGCCGGTTGATTTTTTACCTTTTTTAGAACGTTATCGTGCTTCTCGCGGTTTGTTTGGCTTGCCATCAAGTGATGAAAATTCAATTTTGGTAGAAAAAGTACGGGGCCAAGGTGGTATGACATCACGCCATTTAAGACGTTTAGTGCAAAGTGTTTTCGACCAAGCTTACGATAATATGCGTGTATCTGAAAGTGCCAATAAAGCATTAAAGCTAAAAGAAGCATCTTCACACTGGTTAAGGCATACCGGCGCAAGTATGGAAATTGAACGTGGGCGCCCTCTTAAAGACATTTCAGAAGATCTTGGTCATGCAAGTATGGCAACCACTGATACCGTTTATGTGCAAAGTGAACATAAGAAACGAGCTGAAAGCGGTAAAAAACGAAAAGTGGATTAGCTGGCTTTATAATTTACTAGATAAGTAAAATTATCGCGGTCATCCCATCCCATCTCAGCTTAGCGTGCTGAGATGAAAATGTGCTGCAACCAGCGCAGCGCTTTAATTTTTTAAGTCACATTGGCCATGTGATATTACCTAAAGCGATATCCGTCATTACTGCATTTCTAATTGGCTCTAGCGTCAGTATTTTTCTTAAGCTGGTGGTAACGGACAAGTTACAACTGGTGAAATATATAGTGCCTTAGTTATTGCTATGCTTAATTAGGGCACCAATACTATCGGCACGCCTGCGCGGTGCGCCAGTTTATTCGCAACACTGCCTAGCAAAATATCAGCAATGCGCGATCGTCCTTGTCGACCTACGAACAACATATTAACGTGTAGAACCTTAACTTGCTCGAGAATAGTAGTAACAGCATCGCCCCATATTAACTCGGTGGTAATATCGACACCTGACTCACTGTGCTTTTGGAGCAGCGGAGTGAGTACCTTCTCGATGGCATTACGTTCTTCTGATGCTTGATTTAATATCGGTGGAGCAACCCCTTCTAGAACCATAGGTTGTAAATAAGACCAATCCATTACCTTTAATAACTTTACTTTAGCTTGAGTTTTATTAGCTAAATCAATAGCCCGTTCAACGGCTCGTTCGCTGCATTTGCTGCCATCTACGGCCACAAGATATAAAATTTTACTCATTACTGGTTCCTTTGTTATTTATTTAACGCTAGGTAAACGCTCAAATAAAGTATAACGGTTGTTTGTATTTCGACCAAAAATTGAATTAAGCGAAATCAAGTTAATTGCAAACATTAGACTTATTTTTAATCAATACTGTAAATGCAACCAAAGAAAACTGAAACGAGCTTCAAGCGTAAAAGTTTGATCTACATTAAGCTTTACTAAATAGTTGCTAGATAGACATTATTTACTGAACTAGACTTCATTATAGTTATTTCTTTTATGGTAAGCCTAAATACATTATCAAATGCATTTAAGTAAAGTTGGAGCAATTATGAAACACTTATTAATGTTTGTTTTATTCACCTTAATGGTGGTCAGTTTAATAAGTTGTGATTTGGGCCCTGAATCCCCCCGAGGTTTTAGTTTACCTGAAGGGAATGTTGATAGCGGTGAACTTGTTTTCTTAAAATATCAATGTTTGGCTTGTCATCAAGTGACTGGCTTACAAGCACCAGAAGGCACTATTAATAATGACAAATATAATATTAAATTGGGAGGTAAATCGACCCAAGTAAAAACTTATGCGGATTTACTGACATCCATTATTAATCCTTCGCATAAATTCGCTAAGGGCTATGCGCTCAGCGTCGTTCAATACGACGGTGTATCAAAAATGAAGAATTATAATGATGTTATGACCGTATCTGAACTCATTAATTTAACTACATTTTTACAATCAAATTATCAATTAGTTCCGTATAGAAGAACTGGTTATTAATAGCCCCCTGAAAATAACATAATCGCTTGAGGAAACATATATATGACTAGACCTTTATACCTTGTGGCCGTTGACGGCAGTGAATTCGGTGAACGTGCAGCTGAACGAGCGATTAATTTAGCAGAGCAGATTGGCGCTAAAGTTAAATTAATCACTGTCATGGATTGGTCATATTTACAGACCCAAGTCATTGACGGTGTAGCGCCCCCTTTATTAGACCCAACTACACAGGAGGATAATGTCACCAATCGCGTATTAACACCTCTGGTTACCAAATATCATAATTCTACTGTCGATATTACTACTGAATTGGTTTGGGGGGTTCCTGTCGAAGTGATTTTAGAACAGGTTAAGAAAAGCCATGCAAATTTACTGTTTGTCGGTCGACACGGACGGTCTCGTATTGTTGATATTTTGCTTGGAAGTGTTGCCAATCAACTCGCCCACCGTGTTGGCATCCCTATTATTTTAGTACCCTGACACGGCTGTTTTGTTTTGTCAGATCTAATAGTGTTCTAAAATATCTACGACAAAGCATTATTCTGCCAACATTAGTATTAAGTCATTAACTTTAGTGCCATATACGGTGCTAAATTAAAAGTCAGCAACGCTATTTTGTAATTACCCAGATAGGTAAAATACAATGTAGGCAACACTGCTGCATCGATACCGACGAGTTTACTATGTAGACTGATAGTAGATCGTTTAAAAACGATAATAACCAAAGCAGAAAAAAGATAAATACTCATATTTATGACCGTACACCATCCGAAAAATAGGGTAACTTGATTTATATCTATCATAGATTAATGCTCCTAAGTTTTATTTTTACTTATTATTAGCTGTTATAGATGTACTTTGTACTACGAAATTTTTAACCTTGTCACTATACGGCATTAACAGTATACCCATAAGCTTTTGATAAATGATGGGTGATTACGTTAATCCCGTGTTAATACTGATTTTTGAGGCCGCTTATTTCCACGCATGAATTGCCTATGCAATCACCATGTGAGCATCTTTAATACCTTAGTCTAGTTAAGCTAAATATCATTTTGATAGTTTTAATAAATAACGTCACTGTATTTATTCGCCCTTTATCTTATTAATAGTGGCTATTGATCTCAATCAAACTTTAAGCGTGCAAATTAGAGTTATCGTCCAGCCTCAACTAAACTGATCGTAAGCGATTAATGGAAATGGTTATGTACAAACTGTTACGGGTATTGTGGCTATTATGTAGCGCTGTGATCACAGCAGGTGCAGTGCTGTCAGCAGAAATAACATTACCCAAGCAATTAATAACACCATCGCAGCAAGAAAACAACCTGACCTCCCTCACTTCCCAAATACCACTATTGACTATCAAAGGAGCTATTGGGCCCGCAATCGGTGACTATTTAGTGCGAGAAATAAATAGTGCTAATAGTCGAAATAATGTGCCTTTAATTATCATTACACTTGATACACCGGGTGGTTTAAGTGCTAGCTTACGGGATATTAATCAGAGTATTTTAAATTCAGACATTCCGATTGCCTGTTTAGTTTACCCTCCCGGTGCACGGGCAGCTAGTGCAGGTACCTATATACTTTATGCTTGCCATATTGCCGCCATGGCTCCAGCTACTACTCTGGGGGCTGCCACGCCGGTGAATATTGCCTCGCCGATGGCACCTGCTGATGACGAAAAAGCGCAACAAAGCACGCCATCCGCTATGGAAAAGAAAGTTTTAAATGATGCCATTGCCTATATCCGCTCACTGGCTCAATTACGTTCGCGCAATGAGCAATGGGCTGAAAAAGCCGTAACTGAGGCCGCAACATTAACGGCTAAAGAAGCATTAGCAGATAACGTCATTACCCTAATAGCAGAAACACCAAAAGTGCTATTAGATAAACTCAATGGCAAGCGCGTAGCAGTAAAGCATAAAAACATTGAATTAGCGTTAAGCAATGCCGTTATTATCAGTAAAAAACCTGACTGGCGCAGCCAATTTATTGCCACGATTACAGATCCTAATATTGCTTATATTCTGATGTTACTCGGTATTTATGGCTTACTCCTTGAATTTTACAGCCCTGGCGTTGGTATCGCCGGTATCATAGGCGGTATATCCTTGTTGATCGCTTTATATGCTTTTCAACTATTGCCACTCAATTTTGCCGGTGCGGCCCTGCTGCTATTAGGTGTGGTGCTATTAACCATGGAGTCATTAATACCGAGCTTCGGTGTTTTTGGCATTGGTGGTGTTGGCGCATTCGCTCTGGGCTCAATTTTTTTATTCGACACTAAACTTGAGCAATTTAGCGTATCACTGCCAATTATTGCGAGTTTCACCTTATTTTCAGCGTTATTTATTGTCTTTGCTTTAGGGTTTATCTACCGCGCGCGAAAAAATAAACTTGTCAGTGGCCAGGAAGAGATAATTAATGCTTGGGTGATGGTAGAAGATGATTTTACCGGTTTGGGTTATGTGCTTTTTAATGGCGAGCGCTGGGCTGCTAGCAGCAAAAAGGCATTGAAAAAAAATCAGCAGGTGCAAGTACACGAAGTGAATGGCTTAACGCTAGTTTTAGCGCCTGCCACTGCAATTTTTTCAACCACTGAGGAGCAAAGTAATGACACAACTATTTAGTAGTACAGAATTATTCACTGGCTCAATGATCTTTTTAGTCATTGCACTTTTTTTCAGTGCTTTTCGCATTTTACGAGAATATGAGCGAGGGGTGATATTTTTACTCGGACGGTTTTATCAAGTCAAAGGCCCGGGATTTATTATCGTGATCCCCTTTATCCAGCAAATGGTGAAAGTCGACTTACGTATTGTAGTCATGGACGTTCCCAGCCAAGACGTTATCAGTCGCGATAATGTTTCGGTAAAAGTCAATGCGGTGATCTATTTTCGAGTCATTGACCCACAAAAAGCCATCATTAACGTGGAAAACTATTTACAGGCAACTTCTCAGCTTGCACAAACCACTTTACGTTCAGTATTGGGGCAACATGAGTTGGATGAAATGTTGGCTAATCGCGACATGTTAAATGCCGATATTCAAGCTATCTTAGATGTCAGAACCGACAGTTGGGGCATAAAAGTATCTAATGTTGAAATTAAACACGTCGATTTAAATGAAAGTATGATCCGTGCTATTGCCAAACAAGCCGAAGCAGAGCGAACTCGAAGAGCGAAAGTAATTCATGCTACTGGTGAAATGGAGGCATCGAGTCAACTGACCCAAGCCGCAAATAAACTTTCACAAGAGCCTGACGCAATTATGTTGCGCTATTTACAAACCTTAACTGAAATTGCTGGTGAAAAAAATTCCACCATCATCTTCCCGCTACCAATGGAGCTGATCAGCGGTTTAGTTAAATCAGCGAAAAAATAGTCTGGCAAGCACACCACTTTATCTTTTAGCACGAGCCGAAAAGTAACAGCTAAAAAAGCATTTTCACACGGGTTAAGGGCATACCGGCGCAGGTAAAACCCAAAACTAGCGGCGAATAAATAACTGACTCCTTTGTGTTTACCCGCTAAATAATCACGAACACGTTCGAGATTCATCGACGCTCTTAATAAGGCAATGGCGTAAATCATCACCAGCAGTAGAAAGCAGATCTTTGTGGTATCTTCTATAAAAAAGTGCAGCGCATTACCTAGTTTTGTTGCTCTAGATAAACCGAATATATCAACCACAAGCCAAGAGGCTATATCTGTAAAAACCTGAAAAATAGTGTCTTGCCCCCTGTTTGTATAATGAATAATACCCATATAACCGGCATTGGTATTTATCGTATGATGACAGAGCTAGTGTCGAGTGGTTAGTAGCAATTGCTTGATAAACTCATGATGCCTAGCGTTAGTCTGCTATCGCTATAGTGTCGAGGATTTGAATGAATTTAATATTACAGGCAGTTTCGCTCTACCTATACCAATACTTTGAGACCTTGATCACTTCGAGCTAAGCCAAGGCAACATCCTGATTAAGGTATTGTCCTTTTGCACATAATGATGAAAAAGTGCCGCAACAGCATGCAAGCCGATCAGGTAATATCCCACCATGCCAGTAGTTTCATGTAGCTCTTCAATAGTTTTTGCAAGTGGCTCGTTTTCAGCTACTAAGCTAGGCAGAGAAAGCCCCCAAAAAGGTACTATATTTCCTTCTGCACTTAATATTAGCCAACCGGCTAACGGCATAATAATCATAAATAAGTATAAGCAACTATGCATAAATTTGGCAGAGTGTTTTTGCCAATTGGCTAGCGAGGGTGTTATCACAGGAGTATAAGTTGTCGCCCTAAAAAACAAGCGAAGCCATACTAGACAAAAAACACTTAGACCAAGCATAAAGTGCCATGTTTTAAGTGCTTCCCTAGGATCACTGCCCTTTGGGTATAACTCTCGTAATTCTATGCAGGAATAGACAGCAATTAGGAGCAATAGCATTAACCAATGCAAGGTAATGGATAAAAAGGGATATCGCTGCTTTGATGTCATCTTAAACCTCATGCTACGTTAACTAACTTAATTAATTAAAGCAGATTATAAAAAAAAGCAGTTGATCTGTATCAATAGCGTAATCGAATAACTTTTTGTTATCGTTATCTGTAGCTCTCATCAAACACTTTGGCTAAATCAGCTGACAAATTTAATGACATGACTAAGTCAGCAATTTGATCTTAATCAATATTTGGTTAGATAAATAAGTGCTAAAGGTTAAGTTTAACTAGACTGAAAGATAAGCGTTACTCTAGCGCTGTGAAAAAACTTGAAGATAGCATGGTTTAAATTATAACGCGGCGATTCCCCCAGAAGACTGCTAGTTAAAGAAGAAATAGACGATTATCTAAGCAATAAATCAGTTAAGGAATGAAAATGAAATACACGCTGTTCACTTTACTCATCACTGTGTCATTAACCCTATTCAGTTGTACTAAAGGTGTTGATTCTCCTAGAGGCTTTAGTCTGCCTAAAGGCTCTGTAGCAGCAGGTGAAAAAGTATTTTTAAAGTTTCAATGTTTAGCTTGCCACAGAATTAACAATGTTGAGGATGCCAGTATTGAGAAAAATGAAAGTATTTCGATTTTCCTTGGCGGCAATAAAACTGAAATTGTCACTTATGCTGAATTAGTTACTTCAGTAATTAATCCTTCTCATAAATTTTCTAATCCAGCCAGGACTCAGGTAAAAACGGCTGACGGACAATCTAAAATGAAAATTTTTAATGACGAAATGACGGTGACTGAACTGATTGATTTGGTGACCTTTTTACAACCAAATTACACCTTGGTCCCCTACCGACATACCAAGTATCAATATTATCCTCAATAATAATTATTGGAGCTTTAGATGAATATTAAATTTTTTGGCGCGACCAGAGAAGTCACAGGTTCGTGCTATTTGATACAAGTTAATGATAAAAGCATATTGCTGGAGTGTGGTATGTTACAAGGCTCTCACCAGCATGAACGACATAATCATGATGATTTTCCTTTTGATGTTACTGAACTTGATGCGGTAATTGTCAGTCATGCTCATCTTGATCACACGGGTCGATTACCCATGCTGATTAAAGAAGGTTTTCATGGCAGTATATTTACTCATAACGCTACGGTAGATTTATGTAAAATCATGCTGGTTGATTCGGGCTATATTCACGAAAAAGAAGCGCGTTGGGAAAACAAAAAACTTGAACGTAAAGGCTTACCCTTAATAGAGCCGCTTTATACCACTGAAGAAGCAGAAAGAACCTTACAGTATTTTAAAGGGCTTAATTATGATCAAGAAGTGGAAATTTGCCCAGGTGCTAAACTAACCCTCAAAGATGCAGGGCATATTATTGGCTCAGCCATCATTGAATTAACGCTTAATGACAATGGGGTGAACAAAAAAGTAGTGTTTAGTGGTGATTTAGGTCATAAAAACGCCCCTATTTTGCGTGATCCGTGCAAAATTAAATATGCTGACCTCGTCATTATGGAAAGTACCTATGGCGACCGGCTGCATCGCACTTGGGACGATACGTGGCAAGAAATGGGCGAGATTATTGCTCAGGCTAAAAGTAATAAAGGTAATATATTGATTCCTGCATTTACTGTTGGTAGAACCCAAGAGCTACTTTATGAATTTAAACAACATTTTGACCAGTGGCAGCTGGGTGATTGGCAAATTTTTCTCGATAGTCCTATGGCGATAAAAGCGACCCGTGTTTACGCTAAACATAGCGAAGTTTACGACCAAAAAGCGCTAGATATTAACAAAAACAATGAGGGGCTATTCGATCTTCCTAACCTGCACATGTCAGAAAAAACTGAATACTCAATGAAAATCAACCAAATTAATTCTGGCGCTATCATCATCGCAGGTAGCGGCATGTGTACAGGAGGTAGAATTAAGCACCATTTTAAACATAACATTTGGCGTAAAAATGCCCATGTACTCATTGTTGGATTTCAAGCGAGAGGCACCATAGGCAGAGCGCTTGTCGATGGTACTAAAAATATTAATTTATGGGGTGAGAAGATACAAGTTAATGCCCATATTCATACTGTTGGTGGCTTTTCTGCCCATGCTGACCAGCAAGGTTTGTTAGAGTGGTATCAAGGTTTTGAAAATACCCCCCCTGTGGTGCTTGTTCATGGTGAAGAAGAAGCAATGGAAGTGCTCTCACAAAAACTAAAACACCTACACAAAGTCAGTGTTGTACAAGCCAGTTACAAACAAAATATTGTTATCTAAAAATGGAGAAGTCTATGTATCAGCATATTTTATTTGCCACAGAACTAAATAACACTAATGGTGCCATTGAAAATAAAGTTAAAGAATTGCAACAACTTACCAAGGCACAACTGAGTGTTATTCATGTAATAGAGCCGATACCTGAGGTTTATTATGGTGGTATCTACGGTGTTGTTCCTAACCTAGACGCGACAGATAGTGTTAGCGCCACAAAATTATTGGAAGAGCGTGCGAAAGAGCAACTAAAACCCCTGGCTAAAAGCCTAGGTATTAAAGCGCAAAGCTTGCATATACCGATAGGACGTATTAGCGAGGAAATATTAGCTTTTGCAGAAAGTAAAAAAGTCGATTTAATTATAACGGGTAGCCACGGAGTGCATGGGTTGCAATTATTACTCGGCTCTACCGCGAATGCTATTTTACACGGTGCAAAATGTGATGTGCTAGCCGTGCGGTGTCAATAATAAAAAACCGAGTTTTAGCTTTAACACCACCCCCGTGACAGCAGTAAAATTAACTGATAGGTTGAGCTAAGCTATATAACGTCGCTAAAAATCAATTTACTGGCGCTAAAATACCGTGCTGATCTGCTTTTTACCATTATATTTATAGCCTGCAGATATTGTAGTTAGTACATTATATTTATGAATCGTTATCATTAAGACCATCAGCGCAGCTATATTTTTAATTATCGCATACTGACTAACGTCGCTATAGGCGAGTACTGTTTATAACTATTAAAATTGTGTAAGAAAGGATTTATAGCTGATGTTAAAACTCAAATCCGTTGCCATTGACACCTTTAAAGAGAACGTAGCCTATTTACACCGGGATTGTCCTTTATACCGTACCGAAGGCTTTCAGGCCTTAATGAAAATAGAAATTTCAGTAAAAGGCAATGTTTGCCCTGTACTTGCGGTATTAAATATTGTTGATGACTGCACTATTGTCGATACAAATGAACTCGGTTTAAGCACCCAAGCCTTCGCACAACTGGCCAAAAGGCAGGGAGTTAACGTCAGCATTGCACCGGCCAAACCCCCGATATCGCTTAAAGCCGTACATCGAAAAATTGCCGGTGAAACGCTCAATAAAAATGAATTTCATCTTATATGCCAAGATATTTTAGAAAACCGTTATTCAAAAATGGAAATTGCAGCGTTTTTAGTCGCTTGTAGCCATAATGGGTTAGAACGTGAAGAAGTCTTCTTTTTAACAAAAGCTATGGTAGACACGGGTAAATGCTTAAACTGGGGCGAGGCTATTGTTGTCGACAAACATTGTATTGGCGGTATTCCGGGCAATCGAACCACCATGGTCGTTATGCCAATCATTGCTGCCCACGGTATGCTTATGCCTAAAACTTCCAGCCGTGCTATTACCTCACCGGCCGGCACTGCCGATACCATGGAGGTATTGGCTAACGTTGAACTCTCCATTGAACAAATGAAAAAGGTTGTACAGCAGCATCGCGGCATGTTGACGTGGGGAGGAACGGCAAGATTGGCCCCTGTCGACGATATTTTAATTTCGGTTGAGCGACCATTATCTATGGACTCAACGGGGCAATTAGTTGCGTCCATTCTATCTAAAAAAATAGCCGCGGGAGCAACTCATTTGCTCATTGATATACCGGTCGGCACTTCCGCTAAAATTCATCATAATCAGGCGGCATTAGCCTTGAGAAAATTGTTTGAATATATTGGTGATCTATTTGGTTTATATATAGATGTTGTGGTGAGTGATGGCTCTCAACCCATAGGTAATGGTATTGGTCCCGCATTAGAAGCCAGAGATGTGCAACAAGTATTAAGTAACCAAAAATGTGCCCCAAGTGATTTAAGGGAAAAATCTTTACGCTTAGCGGGACGTATATTAGAGTTTGACCCTGATGTTAGAGGCGGTCAAGGGTATAATATTGCCCGAGATATTTTAGAATCTGGTCGGGCCTTTGAGAAAATGCAAGCTATTATTGCAGCACAAGGAGTCCAGCAAAAACAACAACGTAAAGCCGCATTAGCATACTCGGTAACCGCAATAAAGAGTGGCTATGTCCATGCCATAGACAACTTAAATATTGCTCATATCGCAAGCCTTGCTGGCGCTCCTATCGATAAAAATGCCGGTATTAACCTCATCAAAAAAGTGGGCGATAAAGTTAAAAAAGGTGACATTCTTTTTACCATATATGCCTGTTTTAAGAGTAATTATGAATTTTCCACACAATTTTCTAATCAAAACAATGCTTATGTCATAGATAGAAATCCACCCGTGACAAACGATAACTACTTTATTTAATTTTTCCTTTAGGAGTTGCCATGACTGTAATACTGGGTTTTGACGATTATTTAACACCCGCACAACAACTAGCGAAAAGTTTATCGGTGCCATTCAAAAGGATTGTATTGCATCGATTTCCAGATGGTGAAACAAAAGTTTTATTACCGGCTACATTGCCAGAGCAAGTGATCATATGCCGTACTTTAAACCAACCTAATGAAAAGCTCATTGAACTCATTATCACAGCAGCCGCAGCACGAGCCCAAGGCGTTAAATTTATAACCTTAGTCGCGCCTTATTTATGCTACATGCGACAAGATATCGCTTTTCACAAAGGTGAAGCTGTTAGCCAAAAGATTATTGGCAAATTACTCGGAGACTATTTTGATCGCGTTATCACTATCGACCCACACTTGCATCGTATTAATAACTTAAGTGAGGCTATTAGCAGTCAAGCCATTGCTTTACATGCGAGTAATGCCATGGCGACATTTTTACAGCAGCACTTTAGTCACCCTGTCCTTGTTGGTCCCGATGAAGAGTCTGCGCAATGGGTTCAAGCCATCGCCAAACCGCACCATTGGCATTATGCCATCGCAACTAAAAAGCGCTTGGGTGATAAAAATGTTACGGTAAGCTTAGCGACTAATAGCGACACTGATGATAAGAAGAGTGCTGGTAATAAATACAATAAGGCCCTAAGCTTGACCAATCGCGACGTGATCCTGGTTGATGATATTGCCAGTACGGGAAAAACCCTTGAACAAGCGATAGCACAAATACAACTTCAAGCACCCGCAAGTATTTCAATCATAGTCACCCATGCATTTTTTGTTGATGACGCCATAACAAGACTTACCCATATGGGTGTTGCTAATATTTGGAGTTCAGACAGCGTGCTTCACAGTAGTAATGCTTTTAGTATTATTGATACTATCGCAGAAGCATTGCAGTCGCATTGATCTATTATATTACCCGTCGCATAGGCATACTTCATCTGCAAACACTTATCAGTGTATTCACTACATCTATTGGTTCAATATTTAATCAGAACATCTTTACCTGGCTTATAGCCAGGTAAGATAAGAAAATAGTCAGAAAGACTGGTATTTTAGCCTGTTTAACCATAACGTATAAACAATATTTTACTATTGGCGCTAACATGAGTGATGACAATTCATATATTCCACCAAACGTTTGGCAATGGAATAAGAACAATGGTGGCAATTGGGCAAATATTAATCGCCCTGTTTCCGGTTCAACCCATGTTCAAGCGCTAGAAAGGGGTAAGCACCCTTTTCAGTTATACTCCTTAGCAACACCTAATGGCGTTAAAGTTACCATTATGTTTGAGGAGTTACTTGCCTTAGGCATAAAGGAAGCAGAATACGATGCTTTCCTGATTGATATTGGCAATGGCGAGCAATTTGGTAGTGGCTTTGTTGATATAAACCCCAATTCAAAAATACCTGCTTTACTCGACCAAAGTAATGAACGGGCCATTAAATTATTTGAGTCGGGTGCTATTTTATTCTACTTAGCTGAAAAATTTGATGTTTTTATACCAAATGATGAAAAACGTGCAGAATGTATGTCTTGGCTATTTTGGCAAATGGGCAGCGCTCCTTATCTTGGCGGCGGGTTTGGACATTTTTATGCTTACGCACCAGACAAAATAGAATACTGTATTGATAGGTTTTCAATGGAAGTAAAACGCCAACTTGATGTGCTAGACAAGCATCTTGAAAATAATCATTATATGTGTGGCGATGAATACACTATTGCCGATATTGCGATTTGGCCTTGGTATGGCGCACTTGCTTTAAATCGTTTATATGATGCCGCTGAATTCTTAGATTTACCATCTTATAAAAATGTCATGCGTTGGGCTAAACAAATTGATCAGCGTCCTGCGGTAAAGCGCGGTGTTATGGTCAATAAAACTTGGGGAGAGCTATCAAACCAATTACATGAACGCCATGATGCCAGTGATTTTTTAGAGCGTACGCAAGATAAACTTGAATTAGTTGATTAATTCGCCAGAAAAATCGTAAGAGCGTGTTAAAGCACGCTCTTTCTTGACAAATATACCCGACTAAATGTCTAAAGACTTACACCAATTACTGGCATTAACAAACTCTTTATGGATGAAGTTTCCATCAAGTCCATATAATTCAGTTAATTGCTGAATATTCTCACCATGACCGGTTATATAATTAGTCGTTAGTTCTAATAACTGGCCCAATAAACCACTGTGGTTTACTAGTGCATCTTTTATGGGTTCAGCTAATGGCATTGTCTGCAAAATCTCATCCATTGGCATACTCAAAATAACTTCAATGGCACTTAATAAACCGGTAATAAAGGCAAAGTCACTAATTTCTATAAACGCACTTTCTTTTGCCAGCGCAGCCATTAATTTTGCTGTTATTAAAGACTGTTTTGAAACTTCGCTAGTTTTATCAGTCGCAAGTTTTGATAACGCTAAAATAGTGACAAATTGCTTAAGTTTATCTTCACCTAAATATGCTGCGGCCTGCTTTAATGAGGTTATTTCAACACGGGTTCCTGTTGCTACATTGTTAACTAATTTAAGTAGTCCGACCGTTAAATTGACATCGTGACCAATTATTTCAGCTATATGATCAAAATCTAACGGAATATTAAAGGTTTCGCTGATCAAATGCAGCATTTGTGATTTGATCGGTACTAAGGTTTGGCCTTCAACAATCTCAGGCTCGTGATAGAAAAAACCTTGATAATAATTAAAGCCAACTTCGGCTAATGATTGTAACTGAAAGTTAGTTTCAACCTTTTCAGCGATTAACTTAATATCAAAAGGTTTTAGTCGTTGGATAACTGGCCGTAAACGCTTAGCATTGATTACCTCAACATCTACTTTTATCATGGTGATATATGGAAAAAACACATCCCATTTATCATCTAAGTCATATTCCGTTAAGGCGATTTTATAACCTTTATCATGATAGTACTTGACGATTTTTAATAACCGCTCAGTCACTGATTTGTGACCAACTAACTCGATGACAATAGTCGCCTTATCAAACATCAACGGATATTTATCAATGAGACATTTTTCGGTGAAGTTAATAAAAGCTAATTTTCCTAAACTAACCGATTTAATATCGCCTTGAAAGTGATTTTGTATTACCAGCTTAGAGCTGGCAATATCTTGATCTATTTCGGGAAATTTATTTTCTGGACTATCTCTAAATAAAAGTTCATAGCCAATCGTTTGGTTATTTCTGTCAAGTATAGCCTGACGGGCAATATAGCTTATTTCCATAGATAGATTATTTAAAGACTAATGGTAGGTAAAACATACCTTATTATGCATGTTAATGAAAAGTTATTTAAGGGAAAATATCAATTGTCGCGGATTTTTACATTTAGGCATTTAAATAAGTGCCATAAAACACACAAAAACTAGGTAAAAACCAAGGTTATAGACGTGTTTGGCATGTCGAGCATTAAGCTATCGCCGTAGCTTATATTAGCAATGAATGGCGCAATTAACTCCAGCTGATTGATAGCATGAAAATGCTCTGTTTTAGTAACAGCCTGCGGCTGATAAATAATGGCTGGATAGCACTTCTCATTGGCTAAAATATGACATCGACAAAACTTAAAATCTTCTGCCGGCATTTGCTTATGCCACTTTACTTGCTTAAAGTAGTAATCATAATGGTTCAATATTATCGAGTTACAGTCAAATTTAGCATTTAACGTAGCTCGGTGGAAACTTTCAATATCTAAGCCCAGTGTTTGAAATAATGGTAGTTGTGCGGCAATGGTTCCCTTGACAAAGCGTGGATCATTGGCAATACCCGACGCTACTTGATGACCTTTTACTAGGGTAAATTGAAATATCGCCATATGGTCGCTTTTATTTAACTATTTGTGTTGCCAATTGATAGTTACCATCAAGATTACTAACATCTTTTATGCCTAGCGCTCGAGTAAGGATAGGTAACACATGTATGTTTTCAAACGCTTCAACTTGGATGTTTTTTCTAAATGAAGGTCCTATAGCTATAAATATTGCATCTAAATCGCGTTGTGATTTCGGATCGTAACCATGTGTTTCAGCCCCTATTTCCGAACTGTCGCTGCTAAACACATATGATGGCGAAGCCTCAATAATAACATTAGGAACTGCGGCGGTTTCTCGGCTTAAATGCCAATGTTTTGGAAAATCGGGGTATTGGTAAACACGATAGTTATCTTGTGCTGCATTGGTTTGAGCATTTTTAAATAAAACAATACTTTGCTGTAATTTACTCTGGTTCTCGCTATACAAATATAGTTGTGTCGAGCCATTAATGGCTTTAACGCCATCGACAACATTATCCTGCCAATTGATTAACTGATTCTTATCCACTTTAGTCATGCCATGATCGGAAACAATAACAACATTGACCTGATTATTAAATTCTTGCTTAATTTGCTGCAAAAAATCAGCGATTAAATTGTCAAGTTGGATAATCGCCTCGATAAGTTGCGGTGAATTCTCACCATATTTATGACCAGCGTCATCAATACTCGCAAAATATCCAGCAATAAAATTTGGCCGTTCTGACTCAGGTAAGCGTAACCACGCAAGCATTTGTTCGAGTCTCTTTTTATTAGCAGTGGTATGCTTATAAGGATAATAATAACTAGCCATTGTATTATTTATTGCGGTCTCTGATTCGGGCCAGAAATAAACGGCAGATTTATTACCCTGCATTTCATTAATATACCAAAGTGGTTTAGCGGTTAACCAGCGAGCATCTTTTTTTCCATCGCCAAGGCGATATACTTTATCAAGTTCACGATGATAAAACGTGTTATGAACAATGCCATGATTTATCGGATAGCGTCCGGTAACTATACTTAAGTGATTAGGGAAGGTTTTACTGGGGTAAACAGGTAACAAAGCTTTCGCACTGGTGCCCTGCTGGATAAGGGACATTAGGGTTTTGGGTTTATATTGCGTAATATAGCGTTGAGCAAAGCCGTCTATAGACAAGAGTACTAACGGTGTTTTAGCCCAACTAATGGCAGAAATAAAATAACCTACAAGTATAATTATTTTTAAATTCATGCCTTACAACCCCAAATAATACCACTTATCAAGATTAACATAACGTACAACTATTTTGTAGAAACGAAGCGTTTAACACGCTTTTTCTTGGCTATATATATTATTTTTCAGGCTACTATCTTAGGCTGTAGCTACTAACGCACGTCAATCCCGTGCGTTAGTACTGCAAGCGATATTGAAAATATTATTCAAATAATTCTAAAATATTAACTAAATCCTTTTTACCATGAGCTATTTCATCGGGTGTTAAACCAGATAATTCATGGGGGAAAACCAACCACTCAGTAGACTCATGCACATAGTAATCAGGGACTAAATCGACTTTGGAATTTGTCGGCTTATACCAAGGACATGCAATTCTGACATCTTTTGGCATATTGTTACGGGTCAGCTTTTTCATTTGATTGATTAAGGCTTCAATACTACGACCCGAATCGAAAACGTCATCAACAATTAATAAACCATCATCAGCATTGGCATTTTCAATAATATAATGCAAACCATGGACTTTAATTTCCTTACTTTGCAGATTGATACCGTAATAAGAAGACGTACGCACCGCAATATGATCGGTTTCTACTTTCTTAAAATCAAAATATTCTTGCACCGCAATACCAATAGGTGCCCCACCACGCCAAATACCAACAATAAATTGTGGTCTAAAACCGTCTTCAAAGACCTTCGCTGCAACACGAAATGAATCTTCAAGCAATTCTTGCGCTGTTATAAATCGCTTTTCCATTGATCAATTAACCTTATTTAATTAATTTTAAAGTTAAGATTATTATAACGTGTTTTTCTTCAGCCTGAGTAGCTCAGTTGAATAATTTATAGATTTCGATCAATAAAGCCAATTTGATGATAGATAACCGCAACCGCCGCGATAAAAAATGCTTGATTTATATTTTCATAGCTATCGGTAGTTTGATGATAATTTTTATGGTTACCAACGCCATAATAAATAAACGGAATTTTCTGTCGGTAGAATACGCCGTGATCACTGGATATTTCCCACTTTATATTCTTTTGGTCACGACGATTTGATGGTCTAAAACCGCTTTTTAGTTGAATAGGATAAGCTTGTTGTTGTAATGCTAATATTTTATCTCTAGCTAATACCTTATCCAACCCACGACTTATATAGCGCAGATGTTTGGTGTTTGCAGCGCCTGCGATCATATCAAGATTGATATTTAGTACGATATTGCTTAGTAACTGAGGGTTTTGCTTAACAAAGGCATTTGCGCCTTTTAGGTTTAGCTCTTCACCGTCAGTAAATAACAATACAACGCTATAACGTAAAGGCGACTCTTTTAAACGTTTTGCATAGTACAATAGCGCTGCTGTACCTGAAGCATTATCATCAGCACCGTTAAATATTTTGCTGCCCTGGCTACCAATATGGTCAAAGTGAGCCGAGAGCACAATAAAACTATTGGGGAATTCGGTACCTTTAATATAGCCAACAACATTATGACCTTGGGTAGATTTAAAAAGACTGTTAAATGAGAAAGCTGATAAATAGTTTTTAGCCAGTGGCTTGATGTTATCGAATTGAAGTTGCCTAACAATATAATCTTGCGCTAATTTGCCACCTGCTGTGCCAATACGACGACCGTTTAACGCATCAGACGACAAATAATGCAAATGCTTTAACACCAGTTCATCAGGCGCATTGTTAAGCTTGTAGAGTCGACTTTTTTCGGTATGATTAGCGATACTGCAAGCAGAGCTGAACACTATGAGGATAATTACAAGGTAAGATTTTAAGGAAATCATCGCGATAAATTGCCTCATTCTATGCGCTTTAAAATATTTAACTTTGCTATGTATTGCTCATTAAGTCGAGCTGAGCGATTTTTTTTAATGGCCTTTTTCATATAACTTTCCGCTTTTTCTAGGTCGTGTAACATATAGTACGTTTTTGCTAAGCCAAAATAAAATTCATGAATATCGCTATTAAGTTTTATCGCTTTTTTATAATGATTTATCGCCTCATCATAAGCGCCTTTATACATTTTTTCGTCGCCAAGTAAGGCATAGTAATAAGGATTAGTTGCTCGCTTACGCATGATATAAGTATCTAATCGCTTTGCTTCTTCATAGCCACCATTGAGGTGTAATAACATACTTAAGTTAGCCATTGCGGTTAAATTGTTATGATTTAAATATATCGCATAGCGATAAGTATCAATCGCACTTTGCTGGTAACCCTGAAAGCGATATAAAATGCCTAAGTTACCCCAAGCTGAAGAAAATAACGGGTCTGTTTTGGTCGCTTTTCTTAAATATGCATAGGCGGTAATATAATCACCATTAATCATGGCATTAGCACCTTTATTATTATAAAACATTGCCAGTACCGTGTTTTTATAGATTCGGTACTTTGGAAATGACTTTTTGTTAACAAAGGGGTCAAAGTCAATTTCAATTGACGTACGCTCTAAAAACACGGTTGGGTGAGATGGTTTAGGTGGTAATACGGATAAATTAATATGGCCGGTTAACATGTTGACATGACCATTACGTACCCAATATTCAGGGACACTGACACGTTGAAAAGCAACATCTAACTGGGCTTCTTTTGCTATCGCGTACGCCATAATGGTGAGTGATAAACAGTTAGCTTCTTTGTTTTGAAACGCATTAGCAGCGATAACATTGGCACCGGTTCGATAAGCTAAGTTAATATTTTTTGGACTAAAAAAATGCATCAGTAACTTGGTCGCCTTTTTACGCGTATTGCGCTCTAACGCAACATTTTTTGCCATCACTTTCATTTCTTCACTTAAGGCAAATATTTCACCCTCAGTTTCGACATCAATATTTTTATAACCGATAAATTTATCATCTAAAAAAACACTACTTTGGCGTTCATTAAAGTAGTTTTTCTCGCGTGTATTCGTCGATTGACAGGCGATTAATAAAAATAATATGACGGTTATAAGTAAGAGATTGCTTAATTTCTTCATATCCGCTCCAAGTAAACATCATACTTAGCTATGCTTTAAGCATATGACTTATTTATTTGGTTGGCAGTATTTTTAAGCTACATTAATATAAAATTACAATTTATCATCATGAGCTAGATAATTAATAACGGCATTTGTTGCAACGAGACAGCGACCGTTATCTAATGCTAAAAGGTAAATTTTGCCACTATGGCTTTTATTAAGAATAACGGCTCGTGGCATTGTCACCTTTGAGCACATCTATCGGTAACCATTGATACTCTATGTTAAGTAAATACCGGTTAATTGCACCTTGTAGCAATTTCCTGATTGACTATCGCCATAAAGCTGCAAACCACCAGTCCTTGCGAATAAAAATTTCTATGTAAAATAGTGCGTTAGTTCTATAGTTAAGCATATAACTAACAATATAGTTAAACTCATAGGAGATCACTTTGATGATAGCACTTAATGGTTTTGCCAAAGGTGAAGTTACTCACTACAAAAAGTGGACTGCCAATGAGTTCTCTATCACGGTAAAAGCTGAGATTGGACCCTATGTTGCGGGGCAATTTACGAAATTGGCATTACCGGATCAACATCAGAACTGGTTAAGGCGCGCCTATTCTTTTGTAAATTCACCAAATCATAATCTAGGCAAAAACGTTATGGAGTTTTTGATCATAGATGTACCGAGCAAAGGCTTGAGCCCGAAACTTGCTCAATTACGTATTGGTGATGAAATTTATGTTGGTGATAAACCCAGTGGTTTTATGACCCTGGATGAAATTCCAGCAAGCGCCACTAAACTTTGGCTACTATCTACGGGCACCGCTATTGGACCATTTCTTTCGATATTAGCGGAGCAAGAAACTAGCACAAGATTTGAAAACGTGGTCTTAGTACATGCTGTGCGTACTCGCGAAGAATTAGTCTATCAAGACTTGATTGCTAATTTACAACAAAGCTATGCAGGTAAACTGAGTTACCTGCCGATTGTCTCTCGTGAAAAACATCAACATATAATGTCAGGGAGGATCCCCGAATTATTAAAGGATGGCAGCCTAATGCAGGCGGTTCAATTAACGCCAAACAAGCTAGATAGCTTTTTCTATTTGTGTGGCAATCCCGCAATGGTACATGACACGCGTGATGTCTTACTTGAACTAGGTTTTGAAAAACATTTAAGACGTTCTTCAGGGCATTTTAGTTTTGAAAACTATTGGTAATTATGTGCTTAAAGCTTGCAAATTTAGTGTCTATTCTGCCAACAACACTCACTGCAGTCATTAGACATTTGTGATAATTATTACCTTGATAGCAGTTCAAATTGGCAATACATTTTCAAAAATAGCCGATAAAAATTGCTGATTTGAGTCCCCCAATCAGCTTGAATATGGTGCTAAAACCGCTACGTTTTTCTGGCTAATTCACTTACTCAATAGCGCCAATCCGCCATGCTAGCACGCTTATATCTGAGCGATTTAATTGTCATATACCCGCTATAAAATTGCAGAAAACCTGTTCAAAAACAAGCCAACACAATCAAATAAACAGCGCTAATATCCACTCACCTAGCACCAGTTTAATTTAGATAACGCGCCATCTCGCCATCATTTATGACCTAATAATTCCACCCAATAACTCTGAAAGTAACGTATTGTCGATTAAAAATTTGCACAAAAAAAGCACCAGGAAAGTGAAAGCGAAAGTTCAGTAATACTATTTTCTAATGGACTAACTAGTAAGTAAATAGTCACTCCAATAAATAAAGGAGTTATCAGGGTTGCTACGATAGACCTAGTGGGGGTTGTCAGGGTTACCATTTACAGCAAGGCAATAACCCCAGAGTTATCTACGCATTTACTTTAGGAGTTATAAGGGTTATCATTAATGGGTAGGCAAAATAAGGGAAATAACTATGAAATATCCAGTCTTGGTTTTACGCAATAACGAAGAGAATAATTACCTGTTTTCAATTGTTGATTTACCCGGTTGTCAGGTAAAAGCGACGACTATGGATGAGGGTTTTTTATTGCTAAATGAAGCGATGATTTCGCACTTAAAAATATTGGTTGAATACGGCGAAAAAGTACCACATGCAAAAACCATTGAAGAGCATATGTTGGCGTCGAGCGCAGCGTTACCGATTTGGGCAGTGCTTGATTTTGATATTGTTCCCTACATGGGGAAAAGTCATAAAATAAACGTGACACTGCCGGAGTTATTAATAAAGCAAATTGATGATCGGGTAGCTAAATCTTGCCATTATAAGACGCGCTCTGGCTTTATTGCCATGGCATGTTTAACAGAATTGACCAACGGAAACTGAGTCTCTAAGGACCGTTAAGAGCGGCGATAATATTTAGTAAAAGCGATATATTTGTTAAACTTTGTTTGCTAAATCAGTTAAAATAACACTAGGTAATAAATTGAAAATAAGGTAAAAAAAGTGACCATTGAAAATGCAAACTTACTACTACTGAGTAGCTCTCGCGTTGGCGATACTAAATACTTGCAACATGCTTTATCGCTGATAAAGGCAAAGCTTAATGGTATTAGCGAATTATTATTTATTCCCTATGCCGGTGTCAGCGTTAATTATGATGACTACACGGCAATGGTGCAGAGTGCATTAGCCGAAATAGGCATTAAAGTAACCGGTATTCATCAATATGATGAGCCAATCAGCGCAGTTAATACCGCACAAGCAATTGCGGTTGGTGGTGGTAATACTTTCCATTTATTACATCAGTTATATCAAAAGGGTTTAATTGCACCTATTCAAAGCAAAGTAGCGACGGGTATGCCTTATATAGGCTGGAGCGCAGGGTCAAATATTGCAGGACTTTCTATTCGCACGACAAATGATATGCCCATTATTGAACCAGAAAGCTTCCATGCCCTGCAACTTGTTGATTTTCAACTTAACCCACATTATACCGATCACAATCCACCTGGCCACAACGGTGAAACTCGTGCGCAACGTTTGGCTGAATTTATGGTATTAAATCCTACGACACCGATTGTTGCTATTGTTGAAGGTACCGCATTAGATATAAACCAAAACACCATGAAGTTGCGCTCTGGTTTAGCTGAAATAAATGCCAAGTCTGATGGATTTTTGTTTAAGGCGAGTGAGAAGTCAGCTATCAGCACTGATGATAACTTAGACTATCTGCTATAAACTTCTAAAGTAGCGAAATATCTATTTGCTTCGCTGCTTTGCTAATATCTAACTCAAAAGCTAATTCGGCTAATTTAGGTATTGGCAGTAGCGTGGTTAATTCATTAATATTTTCAGCTAGATAAGGCATGTTTTCTGGACAGTTAGCAATCCAGCCTAAACAAGTCAAGCCATCGGCTGCAATTGACTCATAAGTTAACACCGCATGGTTTAAACACCCAAGTTTCATATTAACTACCAGTACAACATCTTGGCCACTTGCTTGGACAAATTCAGATAAAAACTTTCCTTGCCCTAACGGTAACCGCCATCCACCTGCGCCCTCACAAATAATAACATCGGCATTTAAAGCAGCAACTTCGTCATAGCCGCGTTGAATGTCCGCTAAGTTTATTGTTTGTTGCACTTTAACGGCCGCTATATGTGGCGCTATAGGCAGCTCAAAGGCAATAGGATTAACCTGAGAAATACTTTGCTGGCAATTGGACTCTTTTAGTAATAATAAAGCATCTTCATTAACTAAGTCATTTTTAACTCTTTCACAGCCAGCAGAAATAGGCTTATAGACCGCAACCTTTTTATTATTGGCTACCAAAGCATGAACAAGTGCTTGTGCTGCATAAGTTTTACCTGCATCAGTGTCAGTGGCGGTAATAAATAATTTCAACATAACTACGGGCTCTAGGGTTTTAAATGGGTTATACCGAGCACATTAACGAACGGCTCAATAAACCGTCATTGGTGCAATGGCTTTTATTTATAAGCATTAGACCTAATCACTTAATTTGACGACTAAAGCTGAAAACACTTTATACGTGGCAGGATAAATATTACTGGGTTCTAAAAAGTCTTGATAACTTTGCGACATTTTTTGCCATTTTTCTTTACCTGCTAAGCCTTTACCACGTTTCTTAGGCACATGACTCGCGCCAAGGCCTTTCAATTCACGTGCTAAGTGCAAGACATTTTCATACTCTAAAACTATATCTTGTTGTTTCGCGTCTAATAACTTACGGTCAGTACCATCGAGTAAAGCTCTAATTTCAACTTCAGGTTTAAAATCAATTACATGCTCGTCATTATCAACTTGCGCCCAAGATGATTTCAACTCAAATAACGTACCGTCAACTAGTGTGCTAAAAACAAAGAGTCCGCCAGGCTTTAACACTCTCATCACTTCATTTATCACTGAGTCCAAAGGATCACACCATTGGATCATAAGATTCGAATAGACAAAATCAACGCTTTTATCTTGCAATGGTATTTTATATGCGTCGGCTTCAAGCCAAGAAATGCTCTGATCGCGACTTTCTTGGGCAAACCTGAGCATATTTTTAGCAATATCTAAGCCAATGACTTGCTGATAGCGACTGGCTAAAAGCTCAGTAAAAAAACCGGTACCTGCACCTAAATCTAATACTGTTAAATCATTACGATTAGGTAACCATGGCATTAAATGCTTGCCGCAATAGCGTTGTAAACGTGCTGAAATATCATAAGAAGCACTGGCCGAGCCAAAAGATCTCGCTATTTTAAAACCATTAGTCTTTCCAGTCATTATGCTATAATCTCGTTGATGCAATTGGCTAAGTAATTGATATCTTTACTTTCGTGGCTCGATGTTACGGTTACGCGTAACCTTGAACTATTATTTGGAACCGTGGGGGGACGAATGGCACTGAGCCAAATACCCTTAGCTTGGAGCTTTTGACTGACGTCTAGTGTTGCCAATTCATCACCGATAACAATCGCGTGAATTGACGACGCGTTTTTAACTAGCTGCACCTTGCTGGTGAGTTTTGACGCGAGTAAATGACTCAACTCAACGATTTTTTCACGACGCCAATGTTCACGTTGAATAATTTCGATACTCTTTTTTGTTGCCCATGCTATTGCCGGTGAGATTGCCGTAGAATAAATATAATGCCGAGAAAAGTTAACTAAATAATCAGCCAGTCTTTCATCACATGCCACAAAGGCACCGCTAGTAGCTACGCTCTTACCAAAGGTTGCCATGATAACATCCACTTCGGCGATACTGCTACTACCCTGACCTTTATTACCGATAACCCCAAGACTATGCGCATCATCTAAATATAATAACGCTTGATACTGTTGGGCTATTTTTGCCAAATTAGCCACCTCGGCCTGATCGCCGTCCATGCTAAATACCCCTTCGGAGACGATAACTTTGTTTATCTCACTGTCGGTGCTTGTTAATTGACGCTCTGCTTGCTCGCTTTGTATTAAAAAGCGTTGCAGTTGCGCACTGTCATTATGTAAAAAGCGTTTTACTTTGGCGTCACTCGATAATGCACCATCGATTAATGACGCGTGACTGAGTTTATCTAAAAATAATTGAGTGCTTTTATGGCCTAATGCCTGCATTAGGGCATTATTGGCGGAAAATCCACTGGCAAATAACAAACATTTTGGCTTGTTAAGCCAAGCACAAATATCGTTTTCTAATGCTTGGTGTGCATAAGAATAGCCAGTAATTAAACTCGAGCCACTCGCACAAGCGCCAAAACGTTCAGCACCTTCATTTAAGGCTTGGTTAATTTCTGGATGATGATTTAAGCCGAGATAGTCGTTTGAAGAAAAGTTTAGGTAACTTTTATCATTAATTTTAACATGCCGGCCACTTTGTTCAGCAACACATTGACGCACCCGATAACGCGCGCGCTGTTTTTGCTGGGCAATATCTGCGGTTAGAAAATCAAACGCCATAAATATTAATTTACGGCGTTATAAAATAGATCGCTATTTTGCTGATCAACGACAGCGGTTTTAATTTTAGCTTCATCAACTTCTGAACTGGCAATAGTTTCAGTATTTATGCCTAAACGATCAAATAACATCATGTCTTTATTCGCTTCAGGATTACCTGTGGTTAATAATTTACAACCGTAAAATATTGAATTCGCACCGGCTAAAAAACACATAGCTTGCATTTGTTCATTCATCGCGTCACGTCCTGCTGATAAACGAACATGGCTTTTAGGCATCATGATACGTGCCACGGCAATACAGCGAATAAATTCAAAATGATCTAAATCTGCGACATCAGAAAGCGGTGTACCTTCAATTTTAACCAACATATTGATCGGAACACTTTCCGGTTGCGGTGAAAGGTTAGCCAATTGCGCTAGTAATGACGCTCGGTCTTTACTTTCTTCGCCTAAACCAACAATGCCGCCACTACAAACCTTCATGCCTGAGCTACGCACATTGGTTAAGGTATCTAAGCGGTCTTGATAAGTGCGAGTGGTAATAATCTGGTTATAATGCTCAGGCGATGTATCTAAGTTATGGTTGTAATAATCCAATCCTGCACCTTGAAGTTCTTCGGCTTGCTCAGCAGACAACATGCCTAATGTCATACAGGTTTCAAGTCCTAATGCTTTTACACCTTTTACCATTTCAACCACTGCGGGCATATCTCTTGCCTTTGGATTACGCCATCCAGCACCCATGCAAAAACGTGTAGAGCCTTGATCTTTAGCTACTTGCGCCGCCTCCAGTACTTTTTCAACTTCCATTAGACGTTCTTTATCAATGTCAGTTTTATAACGCGCACTTTGCGAACAGTACTTACAATCTTCTGGGCATGCCCCGGTTTTAATTGACAATAACGTGCTGACTTGCACTTCATTAGGATTAAAGTTTTCACGGTGCGTAACTTGTGCTTTAAACATCAAATCATTAAATGGCATGTCGAACAGTGCTTTCACTTCAGCTGCTTGCCAATTATGGCGAATGTCACTGTTGCCTTGATTGAACTTTGCGACGGTTTCAGATCTAGATTCACTGGCCGCGGATGTTTGCTGTGTCATAGTTATTCACTCGTTTTGAAAATTGCATCTAGTAATATTAACGGGTAGTCTATGCGCCAACACCGATATGTCAACTAATTTACTTAACCAAGCTTTACATATGAACAATAAACAAACAAAAGCCCTTGAATTTGATAAAAATCATGTTTGGCACCCTTATACTTCTATGTCAAACCCCCTACCATCTTATCTGGTAGAGTCTGCTGATGGGGTTTATATTACCTTGGCCAGTGGCGAGAAGCTTGTCGATGGCATGTCTTCATGGTGGTCAGTACTGCACGGCTATAATCATCCAGAACTAAATCAGGCGCTATTGAAGCAAAGCGAAAAATTTTCCCATGTGATGTTTGGTGGTTTAACCCATGAACCTGCTATCACACTGGCTCAAAACTTAATTGAGCTTACGCCTGAAGGCTTAACTAAGGTATTTTTAAGTGATAGTGGCTCGGTGTCAGTTGAAGTGGCGCTAAAAATGTCGATTCAATATTGGCACAGTAAAAATAAAGCGCAAAAGCATAAAATACTCACGGTTAGAAATGGTTATCATGGTGACACATTTGCAGCGATGTCTGTGTGTGACCCAGTTAATGGCATGCATCAGCTGTTTGAGCCTGTGTTAATGAAAAATTTATTTGCTCCAGCACCGACCGTAGCATTTGGCCAAGCATGGGATGCAACAGACGTGGAAGAATTAAGCGCCATGTTCGCAAAGCATCATGATGAAATAGCAGCATTTATCATCGAGCCAATAGTACAAGGTGCTGGTGGCATGCGTATGTACCATCCAAACTATTTAAAAACCTGTAGAGCCTTGTGTAGCCAATATAATGTTTTAATGATTGTCGATGAAATCGCCACGGGTTTAGGTCGAACCGGTAAGTTATTTGCCTGTGAATGGGCAGATATTAGTCCTGATATTATTTGTTTAGGTAAAACCCTAACCGGTGGCTACATGACACTAGCCGCAAGCCTGTGCACCGACGAAATTGCCAACACTATTAGCAATGGTGAAGCGGGTTGCTTTATGCATGGGCCTACTTTTATGGGTAATCCTCTCGCATGTGCGGTTGCTAATGCGAGTCTTGAAATATTAAAGCGTAACGAATGGCAACAACAAATAGCGAGCATAGAAAGTTTTTTCAAGCAGCAGTTATTGCCATTTAAAAATCACCCAAGAGTGAATGATGTTAGAGTATTAGGTGGCATTGGCGTGGTTGAAGCAAGAGAAAATGTTGACATGTCAGAGATCCAAAAGCGTTTTGTCGCATTAGGCGTGTGGATACGCCCTTTTGGTAAGCTTATTTATATCATGCCGCCGTTTATCAGTAATAATGAACAACTGAGTTTACTGATCAATGCCATTGGCACCATATTAGATGAGGACGTTTGTTTTAAGAAGCGCTAGCTAATTAACACCTTTGCTATTAATCAGGTTTGACGGTTGAAACTTGTAATAATATAAAGCTTACCCAAGCGATGGTAACTATCAGCAATAATAAAATATTAAAATGCTTACCATCGTTTTTGCGTCGACTCCGATAGTTATTAAGTATCAAACAAAAATAACTGCTTAAGGCGCTTAACCATAAAATAATATATAAGTAGCCAGTTAATGGCGTTAGCCAAAATTTTCTAATTTCAATATTATGGTAACGCAACATGCCATAATCAGATTCCGGTGCCGCGTAGTAAGAAACGATTAAGGCAAAAACAAATAACCCCCAACCAACAATCGCTAACGCCCTGGCTACATAAATCCATTTATCAGTTCTATTCCTGCGCTCATTTTTCGATATTTCCATAACTCACACTACCTATAGTGACAAATTAACAAGTTTTCTTTTTATATAGCCGAATTTAGCAACTTTTGCTTGTTAAACCTAACAAGCAAGGTAACATATCAATCCTTAAAATTTGAGTATATTTTTGACAGAAAAGAGGTTTGTAAATGTCAGTCATTGCAATTACTGATATCTTGGCAGGAAAACATCCTGTTAATGAATCAATTACTATCCATGGTTGGATCCGCACACGTCGTGATTCCAAAGCAGGTATTTCATTTTTAGCGGTACATGATGGTTCATGTTTCGACGCTATTCAAGCAATTGCTCCGAATAATTTAGATAATTATCAGACTGATGTATTAAAACTTACTACCGGTGCTGCCGTAAAAGTTACCGGTATTTTAGTTGAATCTCCAGGTAAAGGTCAGTCGTTTGAGCTACAAGCAGAACAAGTTGAAGTATTAGGTTTTGTCGAAGACCCTGATACTTATCCAATGGCGGCAAAGCGCCATAGCGTCGAGTTTTTGCGTGAACAAGCGCATTTACGTCCACGCACTAATATTGGCGGCGCGGTAACTCGTGTTCGTAATACCTTGGCACAAGCAGTACACCGTTTTTTACACAGTAAAGGTTACTTTTGGATCAGTACGCCGTTAATAACAGGTAGTGATTGTGAAGGTGCCGGTGAAATGTTCCGTGTTAGTACACTTGATATGGAAAACTTACCGTTAAATGACCAAGGCAAAGTAGATTACAACCAAGACTTTTTTGGTAAAGAAACTTTCCTGACCGTATCAGGTCAGTTAAATGTTGAAACCTATTGTTGTGCCCTGTCCAAAGTGTATACTTTTGGCCCAACATTCCGCGCTGAAAACTCAAACACTACGCGTCATTTAGCTGAGTTTTGGATGATAGAACCTGAATTGGCTTTCGCTGATCTTTCTGATGCAGCTGATCTTGCAGAAGAAATGTTGAAATATGTTTTTCAAGCTGTGCTTGATGAACGCGCTGATGATATGGCCTTCTTCCAACAACGGGTCGATAAAACCGTGCTTGAGCGTTTAAACTCAGTGATCAACAACGACTTTGTGCGTTTAGATTATACTGACGCCATCACTATTTTAGAAAACTGTGGTAAAAAGTTTGAAAATAAGGTCGCTTGGGGCGTTGATTTAAACTCTGAGCACGAGCGTTACTTAGCTGAAGAGCACTTCAATGGTCCGGTAGTGTTACAAAACTATCCTAAAGACATCAAATCTTTCTACATGCGCCTAAACGACGACGGTAAAACGGTTGCTGCGATGGATATTTTAGCACCAGGTATTGGTGAAATCATTGGTGGTAGTCAACGTGAAGAACGTTTAGATGTCTTAGATAAACGTTTAGCGGAAATGAATTTAGATCCGGCCGACTACAGCTGGTATCGCGATTTACGTCGTTACGGCACTGTGCCACATTCTGGTTTTGGTTTAGGTTTTGAACGTTTAGTGGCCTATGCTACTGGCATGCAAAACGTGCGTGACGTGATCCCTTTCCCAAGAACGCCAAATAACGCGGCATTCTAATGGTGTAAAGTTTAGCGGCACTTAAAACTAAAAAAACCCTCAGTTGAGGGTTTTTTCATATCTAATACTGATTAGCGGCGTAGTAAATAATTGACCAAGCTAACGTTTAAAAGTAACTAACGTAATCGTCTGCTACTTTGCTGGCTTTTAAAGCTAACTCTTTCGTTTTTTCACCAATATAAAGAAAACCGACAATTTCCTCATGCAGCTCTATAGCTAAACGCTCTTTTACTAACGGATGATAACTCATTGCACCCGTACGCCACATGGCTCCTAACCCAAGGAATGTTGCAGCCATCTGCATTGCATGAACCGCACAACCTGCAGCTATTAGTTGTTCTTGTTTAGGCACTTTAACGTGCTGATGAAACTTAGTACTAACAACAATAATTAACGGTGCTCGAAAAGGCATTTTAGCCGCTTTTTCTATTTTTACATCATCACCACCATCACTGATAGCCGCTGATTTAAACGCTTTACTTAGTTTTGTCAGCCCTGCTTCTTTAATTACAGTAAATCGCCATGGCGTTAAACCTGCGTGATCAGGGACACGCATGCCAGCCTTAAGAATATTATTAATTACTTCCTCATCAGGTGCATTACCTTGTAAGTGAGGGTTAGACTGGCGAGTATGTAAAAACTCCAATACATTCATAAAATTGAAAATTCCTTTGATTTAATCCTTTAACGACTATCTGAGCAATAAATATAACCTTCCACAGGTATATATTCAACAGATAATAGCGACATAATTACATGCTATCCCATTGTTATCAATTATATAAATAGTTAATTTTCGCTAAATATATATAACTTAATGGTTTCGTCTACATTATTATACGTAAATGTGAAAAGATCGGATCAACTAGCGCAATAGTCTAACTTTATTAGCGATAATGTCGTGCATTTAGGCTACTGACAAAAATATTTACATTTACGACTACTTAAGCGCGGCAATTTTCAGTAGCATATGGCTATCAGATCTCAAGATAACCAATAGATAACGTTTTATGAAAGAAAACCAAAGTACATTTGCAAGAATAACCTTAGGGTTATTTAGTTTGCTCAACACGTCACGGAAAATCATTATTAATTTAGTGTTTTTTACCGTGTTACTTATTTTATTTCTTGCTATTAACAGCGATGAAGAAAATATCAATGTTAAACAAGGCTCTGCACTGGTACTGAATATACGTGGAGATATTGTCGAACAGAAACACAATATAGATCCCATGGACGCTTTTATCAGTGAAGCGCTTGAGCGAGCTGAAAAAGTGCCTGAAGTATTACTGTCTGATATTTTATCCGTGATAAAGCACGCGGAAACTGATGACAGGATCAAGATGATAGTACTTGATTTAAAAAACATGCAAGGCTCTGGTATCACCAAATTAGCTGACATAGCTAAAGCATTAAGCCAGTTCAAAACTAGCGGAAAAAAAGTAATTGCGGTTGGTGAGCAATACAGTCAAGATCAATATTACTTGGCAAGCTATGCTGATGAAGTATGGCTTAACCCTAAAGGTTGGATGTTGCTAGATGGCTATGGCCGCTATCAACTTTATTTTAAATCAGCATTGGAAAAACTTTCAATTAGCCAGCACGTTTTTCGCGTTGGTACCTATAAATCTGCCGTTGAACCTTATATTCGAGACGATATGTCAGACGCAGCTAAAGAGGCGAACCAATTATGGTTAAATGATCTCTGGCAGCAATATAAAATAGATGTTGCTCTACAGCGTAATTTTGCGGTCAGTAATTTTGACGAAGACGTAGACGTTTTGGTCAGTAAACTAGCAGCGGCCGATGGCAATATTGCTGAATATGCTTTAGCAAATAATTGGGTCGATGCCTTGAAAACCCGCGAACAGATCAGTCAAGCGCTGATCGATATCGTTGGTAGTGATGGTGATGAAAGTTATCTCAACATTGGCTTTAATGATTACTTAATGGCCGTAAGCTCAAATAAAGCAACGAAAAACTTCACAAGCGCTAAAGTGGCGGTCATTGTAGCCAAAGGTACGATTTTAGATGGCAAGCAAAAACCAGGTAATATTGGCGGCGAAAGTACCGCCGCATTATTGCGAGAAGCACGTGACAATAAAAACGTCAAAGCCGTAGTGCTTCGTGTCGACAGCCCTGGTGGTAGCGCATATGCATCAGAAGTTATTCGCCAAGAAGTGGAACTACTGAAAGCGGCCGGTAAACCTGTGATCGCCTCAATGGGCACTTATGCTGCATCAGGTGGCTATTGGATATCAGCTTCAGCCGATAAAATTTATGCCTCACCGACCACTATTACCGGCTCTATTGGCATATTTGGCTTTTTTATGACCTTTGAAAACACCTTAAGTAAAATTGGTATTCATACCGATGGTGTAGGTACCACTGACCTCGCCGGCTTTGGTATCACGCGCGCGTTAACACCAGGTATGGCTAAAATTGTTCAGTTAAATATTGAGCGTGGCTACCGCGATTTTATTGAGCTTGTGGCCAAAAATCGACATATGACGATAGAGCAAGTTGATGCGATAGCCCAAGGTCGGGTATGGTCTGGAGCAAAAGCGTTAGAGCTTGGTTTAGTTGATGCTTTAGGTAATATTGAGAATGCTATTGAAGCCGCAGCAGAGCTCGCCGCATTAGACAATTACGACACGCTATTAATTGAAACAGAAAAAAGCCCGCGCGCCCTGTTTCTACAAAGCATACTTGGCCAAGCATCGATATTTTTCGGTGCGCCATCCGACAGACACTACAGTGAAAACAGTATCAGTGAAGTGATCAATAAACTGTCGATTGAACTTAAACAATTGGCGCAATTAAACGACCCGCAAGGTATTTACTCTTTTTGTCTGGCTTGTGAAATTGACTGATTTTTTCTGTTAATCTAACTGGAAAAAGCCTCGAGTTATCGAGGCTTTTTTATTTTTAACCTATTATAACAAATTACTTTTCTGTGCATTTTTACGGGTTAAAATGAAAAAAATCCACTCTATAATATTTTTAAGAAAGATAGCTACTGCTTAAATTTTATCTGGATATTTAGCCATTTTTCCTGATAATAAAAAGCGCACTTAATTAATCCAAGCGCTAGCAATTTTAGCTTAACGCTTTGTGTTACAATCGTGCGCAATTTCATAACCTTTTTTATCACAATTTTATATTAAGACTTAAGCTATGAGAAAACGTATATATATCGCATACACTGGTGGCACAATCGGTATGAAACCAAGCGAGAATGGTTACATTCCACAGAAGCAGCATTTAACCGATGCGATCATGAAAATGCCCGACTTTCATCGCGAAGAAATGCCAGCATTTACCATCAATGAATATCAACCTTTAATTGATTCATCGAACATGACCCCCGCTGATTGGCAACGTATTGCCAATGACATTAAACAACATTACGATGAATATGATGGTTTTGTGGTATTGCATGGTACCGATACTATGGCTTACACCAGCTCTGCGTTATCATTTATGTTGGAAAACTTAAGTAAACCTGTGATTGTCACGGGCTCGCAAATCCCATTAAGTCAATTGCGCTCAGACGGGCAACAAAACCTATTAAATTCTTTGTACATTGCCGCTAATTATCCAATTAGTGAAGTTGGCTTATTTTTTAACAATAAACTTTTTCGTGGTAACCGCAGTATTAAAGCTTATGCGGATGGTTTTAACGCCTTTGATTCACCGAACTTACCGCCTTTACTAGAAGCTGGCATTAACATTAAGTTGATCCAGGGGAAGATTTCACAGCCGGAATCTAAGCCTTTAGTGCTAGCACAAATTACGCCACAACCCATAGGTGTCGTACACTTATATCCAGGTATATCAGTAGAGCTTATTCAAAATATTATAAAACAACCCGTGAAAGCGCTGATCATTCGCAGCTATGGGGTCGGTAATGCGCCCCAAAATCAGGCGATGTTAGATTGTTTAAAACAAGCCAATGATGATGGCATTGTTATTGTAAATTGTAGTCAGTGCATTAAAGGTACGGTAAATATGAAAGGCTATGCGACAGGAAATGCCTTAAGTAAGATTGGCGTGATTAGTGGTCACGACATGACCCTAGAGGCCACATTAACAAAATTACATTACCTGCTTAGTAAAGGTTACAGCCAAGCAAAGATTTGCCAATTACTGGAAGTGAGTTTACGTGGTGAACTAAGTTCATAGATAACAGTTCATAG
>CAXBNP010000039.1:0-34264 GCA_963977145.1 uncultured Colwellia sp. | reverse complement strand
ATTGGCCGATAAGGCTAAACATCACCATGATGATTAAGATAAATTGTCGATTGATAAATGAATTCAAAATAATGTCTAATTTGCCAAATAATTAATATTACCACGCGGTAATTGTCCGCTAGCCTAGCTAAAAATGCAAGTGTTAGGCGCGGTAACCATGTTTGAACTGTAAGCGATAAAGCATTAATATTGGTATTATATCTCAGTCGCTGCACAATATGCTATCCAGCAACGGGCGCTAACTGAGTGCTATGATACCTGCTTTGCTAATATGTCAAAAACGAGTCACCAACGAGATTACCCATTAAATAAGGTTTTAGTAGCTATGGACATTATGACCGAACAACTACCTATTTCTATTCAAGTTAGTGATGATTTAAGTGCTGAAATCGAAAACATTACTGCGATTAGTAATAAACTAGAAGCGCAGCTAAATTTTCATACCATGACGGCTAATTGGTATGGTGAAGAAGAAGATGTGCTGCAGATTAATTTCTATTTGCTATGTATTAGTGAATTTGATCTCCACGGACAACATCAAGATAGTGGCGTGAAAAAAGAGTTTTTAGCTGATGATGTTCTTATGCTTTCATCACTTAATAAATTTATTGATTGTCATGTGGCAATAACAGCGTCAGAGTTATTACTATTGCAACAAACGCCGAAATTGCTCTCTGGCTATTTAGGCAAAAAATTAACTAAAGTACTTAATTTGATTGCTGAACGTCAGGGCTTTGAGCCACTTTAAACATCATAATGTTAGCTTTAGGCCATTTAAAAATGGCGCATTGTTGATTTTTAACTTTTATTTGCAATTATTTTCAATAAAATTGAACTAACAACGACCAAGACACTCTTACTTAGCAAGAGATTCCTCCTCGGTTTTGTTTTATTAGTGTTTTATATTTTGTTATACGCTCCTCACTTGAGGAGCTTTTTTTTTGGCGATTAAAAAGTGAGCCGCGACAAATACTAATTCATACTATCCATGTCATCATCATCTTCTGACATGTTTTCCATGAGCCAATTTATGTTTTGCTTCGCAAAGGCTTTGTCTTGTGCTGATGCCGATTTGGCAAGGGTCATCATGCTCTGCATCGCTTGTTTTTGTTGCGATAATTCAGACAATAATTCATCTATTTGTGCTTGAGGTATCTGCATAGCTTGCATTTGTTCGATCGATTTTTTCTGAGCAGAAAGCATAGCATCAATATTCATACCTTGAGGCATGTGTTCCATTTGTATAGCCATAAAACCGCCCACTATCCGAGTACCTATATCGTAAAATGCCTCAAAGTCATCTATACCTGTCGAGGTGGCTGCTTTTTCTATTGCGGTATATTCTGGCAGACTTTTAATCATTTCTAAAAATTTGCTACGATCACCGAAAGCTGCACTGTCAAAGTTCTGTTCAAGGTCAGGAAATTGCTTTTCTAAAGCCTCCAAGTTTTTAATAGCTGCAAAATACTGTTGCACTGCTGCTTTAGTTAGGGGCGAGGCAGCGAAAGCTGACGTGGTAAAAATGCATATCAATATGGCGAGTAATACGTTTTTCATAAACTTTTCCTTAAGTTAGTAAGCAGAATATTTTGAACCTATTCTAGCCACTGAGAGATTATATACAATAGAGATATAGCTAAAATACATCTAATTTTTCTACATTAAACACCCCAACTAATAGCTATCATTAACGCAAGATAAAATAGCGATAATATTATTTAAACTTATGGCAGCTTTGTCGCAGAAGCCACTTTGCTGAAACAAGGATAACGTCAACTGTCGGCAAAGTACTTGCTGTTATTGTCTAGCGTTTTTTGAAGTTTATTATAAGATTCTTATGATTGGTAATGGAAAAATTTAATTAATTTTCACTATTTGGCTACCGTTCGGAAAAAGCATTTAGCAATAATTATCACCCTGAATGAAGTTTCACAGTGATGGGTGACAAATAATGACCGAGCACTACAAAAATATCTTAATTTAGATTTTTTTAAAAAGTTTGAACCTATTGCCGTTATCAGGCTCTGACTTAATAAGAGATTCTCCCCCTCGGTTTGTTTTTATTAGTGTTTTTATACTGTTGTATACGCTCCTCAATAGAGGGGCGTTTTTTTTGTCTTTTTATGAGTACTAACTTGATTTATAAACTGGCGATAGAAGTCATTTCGTCAACTATCGCCTTTACCATTTGATAGTTTTAATCTATTGCAATGATAAATTCAAACGATTGTTCCTATTGGAATTCATGCCGTATCATTCTTCCAACTTAAACAGAACTCATATTTTTAAAACAAGTGGAGATCAACATGTATCAATCAATTATTAATTCAAAGGTTCAACCGTTTAACGCAACCGCATTTAGTAACGGTGAATTTATCGAAGTATCACAAGCCGATGTTGCTGGCAAATGGGCGGTATTTTTCTTTTACCCAGCAGACTTTACTTTTGTTTGTCCAACAGAGTTAGGTGATATGGCTGACCATTACGCACAGCTACAAGAAATGGGCGTTGAAGTTTACTCAGTATCAACTGACACCCACTTTACCCATAAAGCATGGCATGGCAGTTCAGATACTATTGGAAAAATTAAGTACCCAATGATAGGTGACCCAACAGGTAAAATTACTCGCAACTTTGGCGTCATGATTGAAGATGACGGTTTAGCGTTACGCGGTACCTTTGTAGTAAATCCTGAAGGCGAAATCAAAATTGCCGAGATACACGACTTAGGTATTGGTCGGTCAGCAAAAGAATTAGTACGCAAAATTCAAGCGGCACAATACGTAGCTGACCATGACGGTGAAGTTTGTCCAGCAGCTTGGCAGCCGGGTGCAGAAACATTAACACCTTCGCTAGATTTAGTGGGCAAAATCTAAATTCAGAAAAACTCGCCGCGGTATTATAAAAGCTGTCGCGGCATTTTCTCAGAAAAATTAATAACTCTCCTATTCAGCAGTGTTTCCCAAGGAATAAACCATGTTAGATACGAACTTAAAGCAACAACTAAAGACCTATTTACAAAATTTAACCTCGGCTGTTGAATTGTCAGTATTTTTAGGCACTGACGCAAAGTCAAAAGAATTAAATGCCTTAGTGGTAGAAATTGCCGAAATGTCAGCGCTGGTCACTATTGTTACCGCTGATACCAGCAATGAGCGTGTGCCATCAATGTTAGTAAAATCAGTTAAAACCGGCGGCGAAATGCGCTTTGCAGGTGTACCTATGGGTCATGAATTTACCTCACTGGTTTTAGCCTTGTTACACAGTGGTGGACACCCAATTAAACTTGATAAAGCCGTGATTGAGCAAGTGGCGGCACTGGAGGGAAACTATAGCTTTGAAACTTATATTTCCTTAAGCTGCCAGAATTGTCCTGACGTAGTGCAAGCTTTGAATATGATGGCGGCAATTAATCCGCAAATTAAGCACATTATGGTTGATGGCGCGTTGTTTCAAGAAGAAGTATATCAACGCGATATTTTATCTGTGCCTGCTGTTTACCTTAATGGCAAAGCGTTTGGCCAAGGTAGAATGACGGTGACAGAGATTTTAAATAAAGTAGATACTAATGCTGGCGCTAGACAAGCTCAAGCAATAGCTAACAAAGAGGCTTTTGATGTGCTGGTAATAGGTGGTGGCCCCGCGGGGGCTGCCTCAGCAATATACAGTGCCCGTAAAGGTATTCGCACCGGTATAGTTGCCGACAAATTTGGTGGTCAATTACAAGATACCATGGCGATTGAAAACTTTATCTCAGTTAATGCCACTGATGGCCCTAAGTTAGTGGCGAGTTTAGAAGCCCATGTAAGCGACTATGAAGTTGATATTATGAATAATCAGCGGGTGAAAAACATTATCGAAAGTGATGTCGAAGGTGGCTTAATTACCGTTGAATTAGAAAGTGGTGTTAGCTTACAAACCCGCTCAACGATTATTGCTACCGGTGCTAGGTGGCGAGAAATGAACGTAACCGGTGAACAAGAGTATCGTGGCAAAGGTGTCGCTTATTGTCCACACTGTGATGGCCCGCTGTTTAAAGGAAAATCAGTGGCAGTGATCGGTGGTGGTAATTCAGGTATCGAAGCCGCTATTGATTTAGCGGGTATTGTAGAGCATGTAACGGTATTGGAGTTTGATTCGGTATTGCGAGCAGATGCGGTATTGCAAAATAAAGCTCGCTCAATGCCAAATATCGACATAATTGTTAATGCACAAACCACACAAGTGCTGGGTAACACTAAACATGTAACTGGGCTTAACTACCTGAATCGAGCGACTAATAAACAAGAAACTATCGAACTTGCCGGTATATTCGTGCAAATCGGTTTATTACCAAACTCGCAGTTTTTGCAAGATACAGTGGCATTAACTGAACGGGGTGAGGTGATCATCAATCACAAAGGTGAAACCAGTATCGCCGGCGTTTATGCGGCAGGTGATGTCACCAATACCCCATATAAGCAAATTATTATTGCTATGGGTAGCGGTGCAACCGCAGCACTAGGCGCGTTTGATTATTTAATTCGAACACCGAGCCAAGTCAAAAGTAATGAACAGCACCAAAGTGAAGTTGCAGCGTAACGGCTAAGAGTAAGTCTCAAAAATAGCTAACCTTAAGTGCTATTTAAATAAGCACTATCGTGAACACGGTAGTGTTTTTTTAGTCGGTTATTTAATGATTGGCCTCACACTAAACAAAGGTGCGCGATTAAATGCGCTAATCAAATAACCCCGTTACCGCTTGACGCACTTCATGTACAACCGCCTTAACACTTGCCATGCGAGTGTAACCAGTGCGGCAAAGTAAGGCTATTTCGCGCATTGGCTGTGGGTTTTCAAAAGCAATGTAATGAAGATGATTTTGTGGCGCATAATTAATCGTCGCTAATTGTGGTAACAAGGTAATACCCATATTACTTGCCACCATATATCGTAAAGTTTCCAGGCTGGTGGCTCGAAAGCTATGATCTTCTTCCGCGCCAGCGCTAAAGCAATAACCCATGGCCTGATCTCTTAAGCAATGACCATCTTCCAAAGTAAGAATTTTTTGATTATGTAAATCATCAAAACTGACTTTAGCTTTATTAGCGAGTGCATGTGAAGGAGAGGTCGCCATGACTAAAGGCTCAGTGAATAAATCATAACGTTGAAAACGCGCCATTTCTGGCAGCCAAGGCAGAATCAATATATCTAACTTGCCTGCTTCTAACTGTTGCAATAAGTCTTGGGTTCTCTTTTCATGTAAGTAGAAGTTTATTTTCACCAGCTTACTGTTTAATGTCGGCATAATATGCGGCAGGATATAAGGCGCTAAAGTGGGAATTAAACCAATATGCAAGTCACCTGATAATGGATCAAGTAGCGCTTTTGCCGCTTCTTCAAAGTTATTCGCTGCATTTAATACTTGTCTGGCTTGCTGGACTAATGCTTCGCCTGCGGGCGTTAACATAACGTTGCGCGGTTGCCGCTCAATTAAGGTCAGTTTAAGACGTTGCTCTAGCTTCTGAATTTGACCACTTAAGGTCGGCTGACTGACAAAGCAAGCCTCAGCGGCATGGCCAAAATGTTTATATTGCGCAATGGCAGTGAGGTACTCTAAATCACGAATTTTTATCATAGCTTTAGTCTATTGATATAAGGCAATTAATAGTTTTACTAATGTTAACTTAATGGCGTTAGTTTGGCTACAGCAGCAAAAAGTCAGGTGAATAACTTTGTTGATATTGTCCAGACCCACCGAAAATAACGATATTGCAACAACGTTTTTTACTGTGTAAATATTCAGATAGTGTAACGAGCAATTTTTATTGCTATGTTTAATGTTAAAGGTATTATTAATTTAACTAAAGTAATCCACTGAGATTTTTATGATTGAACCTAAAACACCAGAAAATGAAGCAGAGCGTTTACATGCGCTAAGAGCTTTACAAATTTTAGATACTTCTGATGAAGAAAGATTTGACCGCGTAACACGTATGGCGAAAAGGATGTTTGGTGTTTCTATTTCTTTGGTCAGCTTAGTGGATGAAGACCGTCAGTGGTTTAAATCGAAGCAGGGTCTTGACGCGCCAGAAACCCCGAGGAATATTTCATTTTGTGGTCATGCCATTAATCAAGAAGGGCTATTTATTGTTCCCGATACTTTGGAAGATAAACGTTTTTTTGATAACCCATTAGTCACCGAGGCGCCAAATATTCGTTTTTACGCGGGTTACCCATTAAAAATTAGGCAGGGCTTAAATATTGGTACTTTGTGTTTGATTGATCCTAAGCCCAGAGAAATGGAAGCAGAAGATCGGCAATTATTGGAAGATTTAGGTGCGATGATCGAGCAAGAAATCAAATCGATTCAAATGGCGACATTAGATGAATTGACGTTGATTTCTAATCGTCGTGGCTTTTTAACTTTGGTTGATCACTGTTTAAAAACTTGTCGCCGTAATAAAACCTCAATGTCATTTGTGTTATTTGATCTGAACAAGTTTAAAATAATTAACGATGAATATGGTCATCATGAAGGTGACTTTGTGCTAAAAACTTTTGCAAAAGTCATGCTGGATTCCTTTCGAGATAGTGATGTCATTGGCCGACTTGGCGGCGATGAGTTTGTTGCTATGCTAACCGATTCAAATGCTGAAAAAATTGAACTCGTTTTAGCAAGATTTGCCAGCGCAATAGAGCAACAAAATCAAAGCTTGGATAAACCCTATAAAATTGAATACAGTGCAGGTTTAGTGCATTTTACCCATGACTCAGCGTTATCAATCGAAGAAATGATCCAACAGGCCGATGAAGCCATGTATGAGCAGAAAAAAGGTAAAGCCAGATAATTATATTGGTCTTCACTTGGCCTTTATAGTTAAAAAAGCTTATATATGGTTTGAAATTTTAAGATTTTCAATTTAGCCTAAAGTATAAAATTTATGCCTTAGGCTGTTTATTGCATGAGTTTTTTTATAAAGTATGGTTTGAAATAACTTACGGTGTATTAAAAGCTTAAGGCTTTAATCGCTCATAAGCTGGAATGTTAATAAAATTATCATCACCTTTGGCTACTGCTTCTTTTAAGCTCGTTTTTCTATTTCGCCGAGAAGCAATACTTTCACCAAATACGTAAAAGTGGGCTTGCTCCATAACATCGACAGCATCTTGGTGAGATATAATACCTAAGGTTTTACCGGCATGGATAAATCCCTCGGTTCTAAATTTTTGCTTATCATCTTTGTTATGATTTTTAGCAAGCTTAAATACCTTTAGTAATTGTGTTTGGCAAATAGCCAAATATTCTGATTTGTTCATCACTTGTATTCTCCCTCAGCATCAATGACAAATATTGACACCAATACTGTTGATATATTACCTAGCTTATAAACTGAATCTTAGATCCATAAGTCATTTTCAGCCGTAAGGTCGCTGCTAGCATCACCAGTATTGACAACACCTTTAGGTTCTACGATCATAATTTTACACTCGGCACTCGCGACGGGTTTATGCTCAACGCCCTTGGGAATGACAAACATTTCTCCCGGCTCTAAAGTGACTAAACCATCGCGAAATTCAATATTAAGTACACCTTCAATAACAATAAAAACCTCATCGGTCGCTGCATGCTGGTGCCAAACAAACTCACCCTTAACTTTAACCAACTTAAATTGATAATCATTCATTTCAGCAATAACACGCGGCGACCAATGCTCAGAAAATTGGCCAAACTTAGCTTTAAAGTTAATGATTTTTGACTGCATTATTACTCCGTATGTTTTATTTGATAGATATTAATATCGCATTTTTTCAATGCATTAAAAACTAAATGTCGGTGTTTTTTTTCAGGGCTACTATGCTTTTGCAGCCTCTCAGGACTATCTCAGTAATAGTTCATGAGAAAATATATGGTAAAATCTTCATTAAAAACAAAACAGCCATGTATTTGCCCAACAATAACTGCTTGCGTTTCTTTAAAGCCTGTATACAATAACAGTAATACTGTTTAAAAACACAGGCTTGCTCTTAAGTAACTTAAGGAAAAACTATGCGCCCTTTAACACCCAGACAACAGCAGATTTTTGATCTGATCCGAGAAAGAATTTCTGACACGGGTATGCCGCCAACGCGTGCAGAAATTGCGACTAATTTTGGCTTTAAGTCGGCCAATGCAGCAGAAGAACATTTAAAAGCGCTGGCGAAGAAGGGCTATATTGAGATGCTGCCGGGTACCTCGCGTGGTATTCGTCTTGCCGAGCAGTTTGTTGAAGAAGAGGGTTTACCTCTCATTGGTCGTGTGGCAGCGGGTGAACCTATTTTGGCGCAAGAGCATGTTGAACAACACTATAAAATTGATGGTAGTTTATTTCATCCTGCCGCAGATTACCTGTTACGAGTTAACGGCGAAAGTATGAAAGATATTGGTATTTTGGATGGCGATTTGTTGGCAGTACATCAAACAACCGATGTACAAAATGGCCAAGTGATTGTTGCGCGTGTTGAAGATGATGTGACGGTTAAGCGTTTTAAGCGTGAAGGAAATATTGTCTATTTACATGCTGAAAATGAAGATTTTTCACCGATTAAAGTCGATTTAAAGTCTCAGCAATTTAACATAGAAGGTCTAGCTGTTGGGGTTATTCGCGCAGCTGACTGGATGTAATTAATTTTACATTTACTTTAAAAATATTCCATTTCCTACATTAAATTTGCAGATTTAACTGACGATATAGCTTTATCCTGCTCGGTTTAAATCTGCGCTTTTCCTACTTTTGTTAACTATCCCTAACCTCAGCTTTATTTGTTGAAAATAATAATAATTCTCGCCAATACATTTAGTTATTAGATTGTTTTTTATACGATAGTTTTTACTGCTGATTATTTATTATTTAGTAGTAAAAACAGGTGTTGAACAAAAAACAAACATCAGCTATATCCTTTTAAAAATGCACTTGTCGTCCGGTTTAGGGTTTTTACTCTATTGTATTTGTTAGCTTTTATTTTTCATGCTTTTGAAATTTTAAATTGACCCAGATCAACTTTTAAGTAATTCTAGTCCAGAAAACGTACAAACATAACAATAGGGCGTAATTGACAGTTGTCGAATAATACGTCACTTAAATAATAATAAATGTATGCGCTAAAAAGCCGGTTTTCATTGTCTGATGATGATTAAATCGTGTGGCTTGGCCTTTAAAAAGGGTGAAGGAGATGTCGAGTGAAAAGACGTAACCTAGGTTTGCTGTTGCTAGGGGGCTTGTTGTCTAGTTCGGTTTGGGCAGATATGTCGCTGAACTTAACCAAGGGTGTTACGGAGGTTAGTAGAGACGTATACGATTTACATATGTTGGTGCTCTATATCTGTACTGCTATTGGTGTTGTGGTATTTGGTGCAATGTTTTGGTCTATGGTGTTTCATCGTAAATCAAAAGGCTTTAAACCAGCAACCTTCCATGAAAGCACAAAAGTTGAAATTCTTTGGACGGCGATTCCTGTCGTTATTCTAATCGCTATGGCTGTTCCTGCCACTATTACGCTTATCGATATGGAAAATAACGATGATGCGGATTTGACGATTCAAGTGACCGGTTCCCAGTGGAAGTGGCATTATAAGTACTTTGATCAAGACCTTGAGTTTTATTCGGTGCTTTCTACTCCGCGTGAACAATACGAAAACCAAGATGGTACGTCGGCAGAAAAGGGTGAACATTACCTGCTAGAAGTTGATCGTCCTTTGGTTATCCCAACCAACAAAAAAGTACGTTTTGTTATTACCTCTGATGATGTTATCCACGCTTGGTGGGTTCCGGCATTTGCGGTTAAACAAGATGCCAACCCAGGCTTTATTAACGAAGCGTGGACAAAGGTCGATGAACCCGGTGTTTATCGTGGCCAATGTGCTGAGTTGTGTGGTAAAGATCATGGCTTTATGCCGATAGTGGTAGAAGTTAAATCTGAAGCTGATTACGCCATCTGGCTTGATGAGCAGAAGCAACTCAAAGCTAACGCAGCAGCAGCAGAAGCCGCGTCGTTAAATGCCTCTGTGCCGATGGAAGAATTAATGCAATTAGGTGAAACCACTTACACTGCCTATTGTGCAGCGTGTCACCAAGTTAGCGGTCAAGGTTTACCACCAGCATTTCCAGCCCTGAAAGGCAGTGCAGTTGCTACTACGGGTCCAGCTAGCGAGCATATTGATATTGTCTTCAATGGTAAAGCTGGCACTGGCATGCAAGGCTATGGCAAGCAATTGAGTTTAAAAGAAATTGCCGCAGTTGTAACTTACGAGCGTAATGCTTGGGGTAACAATACCGGTGACGCTGTTCAAGCCGCCGATGTAAAAGCTGTGTCGGGTAGTGCAGAGACAAGTATCTTAGATACCGTAGAAGACGCGGTAGAAAATGTTACTGAGCAAGTGACTGACGTTATCGAAGACATCATACCGGCAGAAGATTTAGCTAAGGTTTATAGCCAAGATGAATTAATGACTATGGGTGAAGAGGTATACATCACCGCTTGTGCTGCTTGTCATCAAGCAAGTGGAGCAGGTATGGCGCCAGTTTTCCCTGCCCTTAAAGACAGTGCTATTGCTATGGGCGACGTAGCGGTTCATATCGATATGGTATTAAACGGCAGTAAGAAAAATCCAGCGATGGCGGCATTTGCCGGCCAATTAACTAAAACGCAAATTGCTGCAGTTGTCACGTACGAGCGTAATGCTTGGGGTAACAATACCGGTGATTTAGTCCAGCCAGCAGATGTTGCTGCTAGCGCGAAGTAGGGAGGCGTTATAATGACTACAGATGTAATTAATGATCAATCCGAGCATGATTCACATGACGGTGAGCACCATGATCATAAAATGACCGGCCTGAAACGCTGGTTATATACCACTAACCACAAAGACATCGGTTCGATGTACTTATGGTTCTCATTTATCATGTTTTTAACTGGTGGTGTTATGGCGCTGGTTATCCGAGCTGAGTTATTTCAGCCCGGATTACAGATAATAGAACCAGATTTCTTTAACCAAATGACCACAGTACATGGTCTTATTATGGTCTTTGGCGCTATTATGCCAGCCTTTACTGGTTTGGCTAACTGGATGCTACCTATGATGGTAGGTGCGCCAGATATGGCCCTACCACGATTGAATAACTGGAGCTTTTGGATACTACCCTTTGCTTTCGCTATTTTATTGTCGTCATTCTTTATGGAAAGTGGTGCGCCTAACTTTGGTTGGACCTTCTATGCTCCATTATCAACCACATACAGCAACGGTAGCACAGCGTTTTTCGTATTCGCGGTACATATCATGGGGATTTCCTCAATTATGGGCGCAATTAACATTGTTGTAACCATAATGAATATGCGTGCGCCAGGTATGACTTACATGAAAATGCCTTTGTTTGTTTGGACATTTTTCATTACGGCGTACTTGTTAATAGCGGTGATGCCGGTGCTCGCGGGCACAGTGACTATGGTGTTAACCGATACCTATTTTGGTACCAGTTTCTTTGACGCCGCCGGTGGTGGTGACCCAGTCATGTTCCAGCATATTTTCTGGTTCTTTGGTCATCCTGAAGTTTACATCATGATTTTGCCAGCATTTGGTATTGTTTCTACTACCATTCCTGCGTTTTCACGTAAACCGCTATTTGGTTATAGTTCAATGGTTTACGCAACTGCATCTATTGCATTTTTGTCGTTCATCGTTTGGGCGCATCACATGTTCACCACAGGTATGCCGTTATTTGGTGAGTTGTTCTTCATGTATTGCACCATGTTGATTGCCGTACCTACGGGCGTGAAAGTGTTTAACTGGGCAGCAACTATGTGGCGTGGTTCAATTAGCTTTGAAACCCCAATGTTGTTCTCTATTGCCTTCGTGATTTTGTTCACTATTGGTGGTTTTTCTGGCTTGATGCTAGCGATGACCCCAGTTGATTTTCAATATCATGACACTTACTTTGTTGTTGCTCATTTCCACTACGTATTGGTTACTGGTGCGCTATTTTCTATTTTTGCTGGCGCTTATTACTGGCTGCCGAAATGGACTGGCTACATGTACAACGATACCTTAAGTAAATGGCATTTTTGGTGTTCACTGATCTCAGTAAACTTATTGTTCTTCCCAATGCACTTTTTAGGTTTGGCGGGTATGCCTCGTCGTATTCCGGATTATGCCTTGCAATTTGCGGACTTTAATAAATGGGTCAGTATTGGTGGTTTCGCCTTTGGTATTTCACAATTAATCTTCTTGGTATTGGTTATCAAGTGTATTAAGGGTGGCGAGAAAGCGCCGATGAAACCTTGGGATGGTGCAGAAGGTTTGGAATGGACAGTGCCTAGCCCTGCGCCATATCACACCTTTGAAACACCACCAAAAATTGATTAATTGGAATTAAAATGACTAACGATGAATCGCAAAACGAGTTGTCAAAACAAGCGCAAGTAAAAACTCATGATGCGTCAGTGAAAAAGACAGTAAAAAAGCTGATGTTGATCGTTTTTGGTATGTTTGGTTTTGGTTTTGCGATGGTACCGTTATATGATGTGTTTTGTGATATCACTGGCCTAAACGGCAAGACATCTAATGTCGCGGCCAGTTATAACGTCGCAAGTATAGATACTGAACGTACGATTACTGTGCAATTTTTGACTCGAACAGCTAAAGGAATTCCTTGGCAGTTTGAACCCATGATTAATGAAGTAAAAGTGCATCCAGGTGAGCGAAAGGTCGTTAAGTTTTACGCGAAAAATGAGTCTGTAAACGATATTATCGGCCAAGCTGTGCCGTCAGTATCTCCGGGGCGGGCAGCGGTTTATTTTCAAAAGATAGAATGCTTTTGTTTTAATAATCAGCCGTTAAAGGCCAATGAAGATATTGAAATGGGTTTACAGTTTTACGTTGATTTAGACTTACCTGACGACGTTTCTACTATCACGCTATCTTACACTTTGTACGATATTACAAGCTCGGTTGATTCTTAAGTGCTTAGCACTTAAATAAGGGGAACAACAATGACAACAAAAGAATACGAAAGTTATTACGTACCAGCGCAAAGCAAATGGCCAATAATCGGAGCAATTGCATTGTTTTTAATTGCCGTAGGCGCTGGTAATTATGTCTCAAATTTAAATAATCCTGAAAGTGTTGGTGGTGGCTGGATTTTATTAGCCGGTATCGCGCTGATTATTTATATGATGTTTGGTTGGTTTAACAATGTTATTACTGAATCAATGTCAGGCAAGTATAGTCACCAAATGGATAACTCATTCCGCCAAGGTATGAGCTGGTTTATTTTTTCAGAAGTAATGTTTTTTGCCGCTTTTTTCGGTGCCTTACTTTATGCCCGTACTTTTTCAGTGCCATGGCTTGATGGTGCGGGTAATAATGCCGCAACAGCGGCTATATTATGGCCTGACTTTACCGCGACTTGGCCGTTAATTAAAACGCCAGACGGCACTGAAACTACGGCGATGGGTTGGTATGGCTTACCGTTAATTAACACTATTTTGCTATTAACTTCCTCTGTTACTGCTCATTTTGCTCATGTTTCGTTAGAGCAAGAAAAACGTGGTTTACTGAAGTTTTGGTTGGGACTAACCGTGGTTTTAGGTTTTGTCTTCTTGTTTTGCCAAGGCTTAGAGTACGCACACGGTTATGCCGATGAAATGAAACTGTATTTAGACAGTGGTATATACGGCAACACCTTTTATTTACTGACCGGCTTTCATGGCATGCATGTTACCTTAGGTACTATCATGTTATTGGTGATGCTGATCCGAGTATTTAAAGGTCACTTTACCCCGAAAAACCATTTTGCTTTTCAAGCAGCGAGTTGGTATTGGCACTTCGTTGACGTAGTGTGGGTATTTTTGTTTGTTTTTGTCTATATTATCTAACGTTATAGCTTGATATGTATGCTGTTTAAAAAGTACGATATTTATGCTTATAAATATCGTACTTTTTTGTCTAATAGGGGCGCGGATTAGGTGTAATAACACCGGTGAGAATACCTAGGAATAGTAATAACACCAGGACAACAGAGGTTATTACCCGTCGACCAATAAATTTCGACATCGGTGGTTTATTTGGGTCATTCTTGTTCATGATAAACAAGGCCCGAAACAGGTTATAAACCATAAAGGCTAATAAGCCGACAACAATAATTTTAATTAACACAACATTCTCTCTTTTCTAGTCTGTTTTTCGTTAGTAAACATGCGGTAGTCTATGAATTCAGTATCACTTCAGCACAAGTTAAAACAACTCAATTGGCCAATGGTTTTATTTACCATGCTAGTATTTTCATTATTAATCAAGCTCGGATTTTGGCAAATTGACCGCGCACTAGAAAAAGAACAACGTCAACAGCGCATCTGTGAACTTAGTCAACGCCAAGCCTTGTCTTTAGCACAAATATTGGCGCTTAATGGTTTACAAGACGGTATAAACGATTTGCCTATTCAGCTTAGTGGTAAATTTGTTGGCGATAAGGTGTTTTTACTCGACAACCAGCCAAATAAAAGTCGCTTGGGTTATCGGGTCTATCAAATCATTGAAAGTAATGAGCACGCGATATTGGTTAATTTAGGTTGGGTGCAAGGCTCTATCGATCGAAATATATTACCTGACATTACGCCGATTAGTGGTCAGCACAATATCGTAGGCAACGTGCGAGAAGTAGAAGTAGGTATTCAACTGCAAGCACAAGAGTTAACCAATGCTTCGTGGCCGTTAAGGGTACAACAAATAGAATTAGATAAGTTTTCACAATTAATTGGCAAGAAACTATTGCCCTTTGTGGTGTACTTAGATAAAAAAGAGACTATCGGTTATAAAAAAAATTGGCAGCCCATCGTAATGCCACCTGAAAAACACCGAGCTTATGCCTTTCAATGGTTTAGTTTAGCGTTTGCGTGGATCAGTTTAATGATTTGGGCGGCAATAAAAATGAGCAAAAATGCTGATGATAATAAGTTATGATGAGTAAATAAGAAAAGTAACACAACAAATAATAATAAGAATAAAAGGCTGAGTTGTATGAGTTCTTCAGAGTTAAATAAATCGCGCCGCAGTATGCTAATTCTCCTAGCGGTGTTTATCATTCCTATTGTGCTAGCTAAACTGGCATTGCATCAACAATGGTTTAATTACGGTGTGACTAACCAAGGTGAACTAATTGAAAACGAATTAACCTTGGCGAAAATTGGCCTAAACGTTGACGATTTCGACCATCAATGGTTGATGCTCTATACCTTGCCAGAAAATTGTGACCAGCAGTGTGAGAAAACCTTGGTCAGCGTTAATAACACCTATATTGCGCTCGGTAAAGAAATGCCTCGTGTGAAGCTTGTTGCGTTAACACAACAAGCGTTAAGCGCAGAGCAAACAGCTAAAATTCAAATTAAGAAGTGGCACATCCAAGCCATGCCAACATTAGCAAAGACCGCTATAGCGAAATCACAAGTATTGATTGTTGACCCTTTAGGTAATGTCATTCTTAGTCATTTACCACCAGAAAACTCCGAGCAGTTGCCAAAATTTGGTAAGGAAATCTTGGCAGACTTTAAGAAATTACTTAAATATTCAAGGATTGGCTAAATGAGAACGCAAAGCTCTTCCGATCTGAGAAAACTTGTTTTCGTCAGTATTTTATTAGCCATAGTTGTGGTTAGTTTAGGTGCCTATACCCGACTTACGCATGCAGGGCTTGGTTGTCCAGACTGGCCTGGCTGCTATGGTTTAATTGATGTACCGCAAACTAGCGAACAAATTACTGCCGCTGAGCTAGCGTTTCCTGAACGCCCTGTAGAACCACACAAAGCCTGGAACGAAATGATCCATCGCTATTTTGCTGGCGGTTTAGGTTTACTGATTTTAATTATTGCCTTAATGTCGATAAAGCGTCGTTCACAAGGCGGTCCTGTCGGTTTACCGATATTGATTTTATTGGTGGTTATTTTTCAAGCGGCGCTGGGCATGTGGACAGTGACCATGAAGTTAATGCCTGTGGTGGTGATGGGGCATTTACTGGGTGGCTTTACCACACTGTGCTTATTGTTTTTACTCTATTTACGTTTGAGTGAATATCGTGTGCCCGGCGGGGATTTTGCCGTGAAAAAATATGCTAAGTTTGCTGTTATTGGTATTTTTATTTTAGCAGGACAAATTGCTTTAGGTGGTTGGACATCATCGAACTATGCCGCGCTTACTTGTACAGAATTGCCGATATGCCAAGCGGGGTGGGCAGAGCAGATAGACTTTGAACATGCTTTCGATCTTATTCCGCCAGAGAAAGAAAGTTATGAATTTGGCCATCTTGACCATGCTGCACGCGTGACCATTCATGTTATGCACCGGTTTGGCGCTATTGTTACAGCGCTGTACCTATTTTGGTTGGCGATAAATATATATCGAAAAGCACAATCACCATTTTTTAGAAATGCGGCCTTGAGTTTAGGTTTTATTCTTAGCGTACAAATTGGTTTGGGCATTAGTAATATTTGGTTCTCGCTACCGCTGAGTGTTGCGGTGAGTCACAATATCGTGGCGGCGATGTTAATGATGTCATTGATTTCGATGACATACAGTTTAAAACGTAAAATTTAAGGGCATATTATGAGTCAGAGTAAGACAGTAGAAGCGAGTCATAGTGCACCTAGCACAGCTATTTGGCGTGATTATTATGAAATCACCAAACCACGAGTTGTAGCATTATTGGTATTAACCGCTTTAGTCGGCATGTGTTTATCGGTCCCTGGGGTCATTCCTTGGCAGGTCTTAGTACCAGCGATGATTGGTATTGGTTTTTTATCATCTGCCGCCGCGGCGATTAATCACATTGTTGATGAACGCATCGACAGTGTGATGGGGCGTACTCATAATCGTCCATTGCCTAATGGCAGACTTACCGCCCGTAATGCGTCTACATTTGCCATGACTCTTGCCGTGGTAGGATTCGCAATTCTATATAGCTTAGTTAACCCGCTAACAGCCTGGTTAACTTTATCTGGCTTAGTCGGCTATAGCTTTGTTTACACCATGTATTTAAAGCGTGCAACCCCGCAAAATATTACCATTGGCGGTTTAGCGGGTGCAATTCCACCGTTATTGGGTTGGACAGCAATGACCAACGAAGTGCACCCCAATGCGCTATTATTAGTTTTATTAATATTTACTTGGACACCGCCACATTTTTGGGCCTTGGCGATTCATCGTAAAGATGATTATGCCAAGGTCAACATCCCGATGTTACCGGTCACTCATGGCGTAAACTTTACTAAAACTCAAATCTTACTGTATACCGTGTTGTTGTTTGTTGTTGGCTTGTTACCCTACCTAGTAGGCATGAGTAATTGGTTATACCTAATTGGCGCCGTGGTATTGAATTTAGTGTTTTTTGCCTATGCTTGGAAGCTCAAGTTTAATGCCGATGAAGAAACCGCGATGGACACTTTTAAGTTTTCCATTGTGCATTTAATGGCACTATTTATTATTCTTTTACTTGATCATTATCTATTGCCGGTAGCAGGCTAATGAATAAAATTATTACCCTAATAGTAGCGTTAGGTGCCTTGGTTGCGGGGGGGATTTTATTTGGTCAGCTAAATAAAAAAGCCCCGGTTGATTTTGCCTTACATTATCAACAAGCAAGAGAGATTAAGCCATTTCAGCTAACTGACCATCTTGGCGCTACCTTTAACAATGACTCGTTAGCAGGTCAGTGGAGTTGGGTGTTTTTTGGTTATACCTCATGTCCTGATGTATGCCCAACAACACTGCAAGAAATGAACTTTATTTATGATGACTTAAAAGCAATAGCAAGTAATAGCCAAGTGTTATTGGTTTCTGTTGATCCTAAGCGTGATACACAAGAAAAACTTGCCAGCTATATCGGTTATTTTAATCCAACATTTAAAGCCTTACATGGCGATCATGGCGCACTGTTTCCTTTCGCCCGTAACTTAGGTTTAATGTATGCGATTACTGAACCAGAGTTAACACCAGAGCAGAAGTCTAATAGTGACGTTAAAGATAATCATGGTGCAAGTGTGAATAATTACTTGGTTGATCATAGTGCTTCATTGGTGTTGATTAATCCTGCCGGTAAGGTAGAGGCTATTTTCAAACCAAAACAGGCACTGGGTGAAATACCTGTGATTGAAGGTGATAAGTTGATTAGTGATTTTGCAAAAATTGTCGCATTGTATTGAGTTACGGGTTATTAAAGCCATAAATACTGACCGCCAAAAAGCAACTGTGCAAACCTATTTAACTTTTTTAGTTTGGTTTTATCCCAGCAGCTCAATCTAGTTCCGTATTAACACCAATTTAATGGCTTTAATACTGAACTAGATCAATTCAATTAGAATTATTTATAGTGGAAACCATTGACGATTTTCTTGCAGAATCAACCAAGGTTTTGAATACCAATAAAAACGTCCCGGTTTACTAATGCTCGGTGCGGTACAATTACAACGTACCCGGCCTGTCGGTAGCGGGGCACTAAAATTAATGCTGAATACCTTATGATCTTGCCATTGAATTTTCTGACGACCTAAGCCAGAAATATAACAATTTAATTGTTCCGGCTTGAAATCGTCTACCTTGATATTAAAACTTACCGACGTTAACTCACCTGCTTGAAAAAGGGTTTGTTGATTTTCGCCGTCGAGCCGAATACTAAAAGCTAATGAATCGACTTTATCGCGTAAACTTGATAGTTGATCATAAGGCTGCGAGACCGGAAAACGAGGAATACTGGTGAGATCTGTGTCTAGGCCAACCGCGCCAGATTGTTGTGAGAACGCGACAAAATTATTTGTTTGTAGCCATTGTTGGACTTGTGGCGTAAATTCACCATAAGGGTAAGCAAAGTAGCGCCAGCTTTGGCCCGTTTTTTCTGCAATTAATTGTTCAGCACTTAGTAAGGTTTTAGTATTTTTAGCTAACCATGTCTCAAGGCTCATTCCCTCTGGAGTTCGTGCCAAGGAGTCGTGTTTCATACCGTGATTAGCGATAATAACACCGTCGTCAGCCATAGCCTTAAGTTGCCGCCACGATAAGAAATGCGCAGTATCTTGCTCTATCATGCCGGGGTTAATAAATATGGTAAATGGAAAACCGTATTTATCTAGAATCGGCTTGCCATTTTGTAAAATATCTAAATAGGCATCATCAAAGGTGATCACCACCGTTTTATCAGGCAGAATTTGCTGTTGCTTAATGGCATCCATTAGCGTTGATAGCGCGACGACTGCAAAGTTATTGTCTGCAAGGTATTGCATATGCTTTGCGAACTGCTCAGGAGTAATACTGGTGCTAGCCGGAGTACTTTCACTAACGTGATGATACTGTAAAATGACAGTGGCAAAACTGGTGATGTGAAGACAATAGCACAGTACTGCCAACAAACGGTATTTCATGATAATCTTCCTGATATAGTGATAAGACATTATAAACGATTGCGTAAAATAGCTTTTTTTCTTCGGTTTAAACAGTCCATTTACCACTAAAGGTCGGCTTTTTTGAAATTTAATAATATAGCGCGGCATAAACAACTCTTTATTCTTGCTCTGCCAATGATTTTATCCAATATAACTGCGCCATTACTCGGTTTAGTCGATACCGCAGTTATTGGCCATCTTGAATATTCTTATTATTTAGGTGGCAGTACGGTTGGCGCTATGATTATTACTGTTATTACCTGGTTGTGTGGATTTTTGCGTATGTCGACCACAGGACTATCAGCACAAGCATTTGGTCAAAACAATAATAAATTAAATTGTTTAATATTACTGCGCGGTATTATCGTCGCGTTCAGTGTCGGTTTATTGGTTATTATTTTTCAGAGTCTATACCTCGATATCGCCTTATCTCTAGCTGGTGGCTCTGAGCAAGTGCAGTTTTATGCTCGCGAATATAGTGCTATTCGAATTTGGGGTCTTCCGGCGGCACTGGCTAATTTAGTGATTCTCGGCTGGTTGCTCGGCAATCATAAAGCGAAAGTGGTGATGTGGTTAATTATTGTGACGAATTTAATTAACTTAGGTCTAGATCTACTGTTTGTTATTGGTTTTGCTTGGCAAGTTAAAGGCGTGGCTTTGGCGACGCTGATTGCCGAATACAGCGGATTAATTATTGGCTTAATCTATGTGTTTAATAGCTTTAAGCAAAGGTTTGTTAGGTTATTTGCTAGTGCACAGCAAATGCTACTTGCGGTAGTCGAACGAGCTGCTTTGTTAAGTTACTTCAAGCTCAATCGAGATATATTAATTCGCACTTTATGTTTAGAAATATGTTTTGTTTTTATGACCTTCCAGGGTGCAAGATTGGGCGACGACGTTATTGCCGCCAATGCCATATTAATGAATTTTCTATTGCTAATATCATTCGGTTTAGACGGTATCGCTAATGCTGCAGAAGTAATGGTTGGTAAGGCTAAAGGCGAGAATAACCACAAAAGTATGTTTGTTAGCGTTAATATTGCGTTATTTTGGACCGGTATATTTGCCGTGATTTACAGCTTGTTGTTCTATTTTGCAGGTAATTATTTCATTTTAACCATAAGTGATATTCCTGCCGTGGTTGCTCACGCGCAGCAACACCTTATATGGATTGTCGCTTTGCCGTTACTGGCTTGTTGGTGCTACTTGTATGATGGTGTCTACATAGGTTTGATGCAGGCGCATATTATGAGAAACAGTATGTTAATTGCTACATTTGGCTGTTTTTTCCCAATATGGTGGTTATTAAAAGATTATGGCAATCATGGCTTGTGGGCGGCATTTTCAATATTTATGTTGGCACGAGGTGCTACATTAGCTTGGCATTATCAACAAAATAAGCATAGTTTTTAGTGATTAATAAAAAAGTATATGTTTTAAGGTTTCGTGCGATTAAAAATATGGTACAGGCGGTTAGCAAACATACCGACATAACCGTAGATAGCAAGTAAGCAACCAGCGGCTAAGATAATGATGCCAATTATTTGCCAAATATAATGCTGGTAGTAGCCAAGAAAAATAAAGCAAACGCCGATAATAAAAAGACCAAGTCCACTGAGAAAACGCTGCATGCTGCGTTGTGGATCTTGGCCTAACTTTTCTAATATTGACATTAAAGTAACGTATAAAACACGTAGTTAGTAGTAAGAGTGTTCGCCACGTTCGTGTTCTGTCATATCTTTCACGCCTTTAATCTCACCGCCCATTATGTCGATTAATTGTTTTTCAATGCCGTCTTTAACCGTGACATCAATTTGGGCACAACCATTACAGCCACCGCCAAATTGTAATACGGCATAACCGTCTTCAGTAATTTCCATTAGTGTACATTCGCCGCCATGACCGGCAAGTTGTGGATTTACTTCAGCTTTTAAAAAATAATCAACGCGTTCGAACAATGGCGCATCATCGCTAACTTTACGTAACTTAGCATTTGGCGCTTTTAAGGTTAATTGTGAACCCATTTGGTCAGTGGTAAAATCTATTTCCGCTTCTTCTAAATATGATTTACTGTCAGCGTCTATATAGGCTGAAAAATGTTCAAATTTTAGTTCAATATCGTCGGCTTCTACAGCGTCAGCCGGACAGTAAGATACACCACATTCTGCGCTTGCTGTACCTGGATTCACAACAAACACTCGGATACTGGTACCTTCAGCTTGGCCAGAAAGTAGTTTTACAAAATGTTCTTGTGCAGTTTCTGAAATGTTTACCATCATACTATTTTACTCTTCACTACTGGGATTGAACCTTTCAATACCCGACTATTTTACTCAAGTATAGTCATTTTACTCTGCTCTGCCATTTGGCGCTAGTCCTAGATAACATAATTTAGCGACTGACTATTTAGAAAGAGCAATAGAATGTAGAAAAATTGTTATTAATGACGAGATAACTAGTTCATAAGCCGATATTTTGTTATTTTATCCGACAATCAAATAAGGAAAGCTTGTATGTTGTTATCGTTATGTCGAATTGTAATATTGTTTTTATTAAGCGCCTCATTTACTGCTTTTAGTGCCAGTGTAAGTACTTACTTGCCGAGTGGCGCCTCTTATAGTGAGAAGATACCGACGCCAGAATCTGCTCTGGGCTTCGGTATTGGTGAGCGTCACCCTCGACATGATCAAGTCTTAAATTATTTACAGCAAGTAGCGGCGGCTTCATCTCGGGTGAAAATAGCCGAAATGGGCAAAACAACACAATTTCGCTCGCAAGTGCTATTGACTATTTCTAGCCCTGAAAATTTAGGCCATATTGATGAAATTTTAGCGCGACGTTCAGATATCACAGCTTCAGCTAAAGATCCCGTTGTTGTTTGGCTGGGCTATAGCGTTCATGGAGATGAAATTAGTGGTACTAACGCTGCTATGGTCGTAGCTTATCATTTGGCAGCGTCTGAAGATAAAGCCGTTAGCGATATGCTCAGCGATACGATTATTGTCATTGAGCCAAGCATTAACCCTGATGGCATGGATAGATTTGTTAATTGGGTTACTACCCATCGCGGTATCACTGAGAATTCAGATCCAAACCACATTGAACACCATCAAAATTGGCGCACTGGCCGCACGAATCATTTTGGTTTTGACTTAAATCGTGACTGGTTGTTACTATCACAAAAAGAAAGTCAAAATCGTTTACCGTATTTTCATCAATATCAACCCAATGTTTTAGGTGATTTTCATGAAATGGGCGCAAATGGCAGCTACTTCTTTCAACCCGGTATTCCGACGCGAACCCATCCCCTAACACCAGAAAAAAATATTCAATTAACCCAATTACTCGCGACATATCACGCAAAAGCTCTCGATGCTAAAGACCGGCTATATTACAGTGAAGAAAACTTTGATGATTTTTATTATGGTAAAGGTTCAACTTATCCTGATATTAACGGTGGTATTGGTGTGTTGTTTGAACAAGCCAGTAGTCGTGGTTTACAGCAAGATACGATTAACGGCTTATTAACCTTTGAATATGGTATCCAAAATCATGTCTTAACGTCGCTATCAACCATTGAAGGTACGTGGAAAAATCAAGCGAAATTTAAAGCCTACCGTCAGGATTTCTATCAACTTGCTCAACAACAAGCGAGTGATGAAAACTTTAATGGTTATATTTTTACCGAAGCCAAAGATAATTATCGCCTACAAAGCTTCTTAAGTAAGTTACAGCAACATCAAATACAGGTTTTTCCACTGACCCAAGATTATAAAACTCATGATAGTATTTTTTTTGCTAAGCACAGCTATTATGTTCCGCTAGCACAAAAGCAATACCGAGTGATTAAGGCACTATTCAATCAACAAACAAACTTTCAAGACAATACTTTTTATGATGTCTCTGGCTGGACGCTGCCATTAGCAATGAACATTAAATTTTCCCAAGTTGGACGAACTTGGGGTTTGAAAACGCAAAAATCACCTTGGCAGCCATCAGCAGCAAAAACGTCAGAGCCAAGTAGGTCGGCATACGCTTATATTTTTGAATGGCATAACTTTTTAGCACCTAAATTATTAAATAAAATCACTAATGCTGAGATTAAAGCAAAAGTAGCAAGCAAAGAATTTACCGCAACATTAAATGGCGTAACTAAAACCTTCGATAAAGGTACAATAATGATCCCAGCCGGTAATCAGAAGGTAGAAAATTGGCGCAGTATTCTTATCGATTTAGCCGCAAACAGTCACATCCGCCTTATTGCTTTAAATACAGGATTAACTGCAAAGGGTATTGATATTGGTAGCAGTTCATTCCGTGCGATTTCAACCCCGAAAGTATTGCTAATTGGTGGTAAGGGCGTATCTCAGTATGAAGCAGGAGAAATGCTTTATTACCTTGATAACCTGTTGGAAATTCCAGTAACCGTGATTGAAATGTCACGATTAGCGACAGTGAGTTTAGCCGACTATAGCCATATCATCATGGTTGACGGTAAATACACTAACTTAAATGGCAAGGTATTGGATAAATTTAAATCATGGTTAGTTAATGGTGGCGTGCTTTTTGGCCAAAAACGCGCAGCACAGTGGTTGTCTGATAAAGAGCTATTAAAAATTGATTTTGTTAGCAAAGACCATATCGACCAATTGTTTGATACCGAAAAATTAAGTTATGGCGATAAAGAGTCATTAGCGGGAAGAAAACGTATTGCGGGCGCTATTTTTCAAGCTAAGTTAGATATGAGTCATCCGCTAGCATACGGCTACCAATCAACAAACTTACCGGTGTTTCGCAATAGTACGGTGATTATGGAGCAAACCACTGTGCCATTTATCAGTGTGGCAAAATACAGTCAGTTACCGTTACTGAGTGGTTATAGTGATAAAAATTTAGTTAACCGTTTAGCAAATAACCCAACACTTATTGCTCATAATGTCGGTAAAGGTCGAGTGATTGCCAGTACAGATGATCTTGTGTTTCGTGGTTACTTTTTAGGGAGTATGAAAATTATTGCCAATAGTTTGTTTTTTGCTAAAGTTTTTAGTACCAATTTGGCAGAATAAGTCTGGCCTAGTTAGGCAAGGCTAAACAAATACTCAGGAGTGTAATGGTTTGCACTCCGTTTTTCTTCAGTAGCTGGCAAATTTCATTGGCCGTTGTGCCTGTGGTCACCACATCATCTATCAAGATGATGTGCTCTGGTAGTTTAACCTCTGCCCCAAGATTTACCCTAAAGGCATTTTTTAAATTTTTTCTGCGTTCTCCTCCTGACTTTCCCACTTGATTTTCAGTTAACCTTGTACGGATAATAATATCTTCTTGGTAAACATAACTGAAATTTTTTGCGAATTTTCGAGCAATAAGATGTGCTTGGTTAAAACCTCGTTCTTGCCATTTTTTTAAATGTAGGGGTACGGCTATGATCAGCGTGTTGTTTGGCAGAATGTTTATTTTTTCACTCAGGTACTGACGCCATTTTTCTGCTAATAAAAACGCTAACAAATCAGCCAGCTCGGTTCTATGTTGATATTTCAACTGGCTAATCCAGGTGTCGAAAGGCCATACATAAGGTGCTATAGCCAAGAGATGATCAAAATGCCTTTTCTGCACAAGTTGCGCAATAGCTGGCCAAGATAATAAATCATAACCGACAAGCTGATGATTAAAATAAGGTAAATCTGCTTGGCAATATTGGCAAAGCAAGGGGTGTTGCTGACAGGAGTTTTCGCATAAGATGCAACTACTGAGCTGGAGCCTTAAATTTTTAATTTGTTGGCTTAAGGTTTGTTTTAAAGTTAGTACTATTTTTCTGTTGAGCTTACTGCTAAATTCCATTTTCAGCATCCTTTCGTTAAACTATGTGCCCAGCAGAAATTGAGCACACTAGGCATGACTGAAAGCATGGCAGAAAGATTGAAAATTGCGAGTCGAGGGCAAGGCCTCCCATTGGTATTTATTCATGGTTGGGGCCTAAATTCAGCCGTGTGGCAGCCGTGTCTAGAACAATTGCAAGATGATTTTGAAGTGATCACGGTCGACTTACCTGGCTTTGCCACTAATAAGGCATATGAACTTGCAGAATATTCTCTAGTTGAGTTAGCAAACATTATTCAACAAGCTGTGGCTAAGCCAGCAGTCTATATTGGTTGGTCTCTTGGTGGCTTAATTGCTAGTAAAATTACCATTATGCATCCAGAGCAAGTAATAGCGCTAGTGACCGTGGCGAGTTCACCACAGTTTGTCGAGCGAGATAATTGGCCGGGTATTAAAGAAAATATTTTGTCGTTGTTTCACCAACAACTGACACAAGATACGACAAAAACCATTAGTAATTTCTTGAAAATCCAGGCGCTGGGCAGTCCTAATGTTCGCCAAGACATTAAGAAAATTCGTGATTTGGTTATGCAGCATGAACAACCTAACCGACAGGTTTTAGATGATGCCTTAAGCTTATTAGAAACATCAAATTTGTCCGATAAGTTAACTCATATTAATCAGCCTTTTTTAAGACTTTACGGCAAACTTGATGGCCTAGTACCAAAACAAGTAATCCCATTGATTGCCGAACTTGCGCCCAAGAGCCAGTGCTATATTTTTGCACAAGCGTCGCATGCGCCATTTATATCTCACCAGAGTGAATTTCTACTTATATTGAATAACTGGCTGGCTGATCACCTTAACTAAAGGTGAAAGGTTTACTTTTTGGTGTTTTTGGTTAATAATTAGACAAATAATTGCAGGTTATATGTTGGTTGCTTAATTGTGTAGCGGGTAATTAAGAAATATATTTAGGAGGATTTTATGGAAATTCAATCAGCTTTCAATGCTGGCGTACAAGGTTTTCAAAAGGCCACAGAAGATGCCAATAAGGCGGCGGCTGATATAGCGTCAAATATTGCTTTTACCCCTGAAGACTTCGGCGTTAGTCAGGAACAAAGCAGCAGTGTAACTGCACAAAACCAAAATAGTAACGGTGAGCCTACTGATTTAAATCAATCTATCGTAGATTTACGTGTTGCAGAATTTCAAGCTAAAGGCTCAGCAGAAGTCATAGATGCTGCCGATGAGAACCTAGGCACATTATTGGATGTACGCGTTTAATCGTTATGAATATTACGTCACAAGGCTTCAACCAACCAATACAAACTGCAGTAAACTTGCAGACGGATAGCTTACGTCGTGAAAATCAGCAACGAGAAATTATTACTAAACCTACCCCTCCAAGTCAATCAGCGGCTGAAAAAGGTGTTGCTTCTGACAAAGAGCGAGGTCGTACTCCAGCACAAAATAATGAACAGGTAGATTTTGCCAGTTTACGTAAACAAGCTGAAATCGCTAGTGATGTGATTGGTGATAATTCAGAGCGTTCAGCACAAGACTCACCGAAAGACCCTTCTCAAGATGTTAGTGAAGCCAATAGCGATGACGCTGCTCAAACAGACGACACTAAAGAGTCGCGAGAAAGTTCAGGTAAGTCGAGTGAAGCCGTATTTGCTGAGCAGCAAGAAATAAAAAGCTTAAAAAGGCGAGATCAAGAGGTTCGCTCACATGAATTAGCCCACGCGGCGGTTGGTGGCGCTTATACCGGTGCACCAAATTATTCGTTTTCAGTCGGCCCTGACGGGAAGAAATATGCCGTAAGTGGTGAAGTCTCAGTTGACTTAGCGCCTATCGATGGTAATCCGAGTGCCACTATTGCCAAGATGCAAAAAGTACATTCAGCTGCGTTAGCACCGGCAAATCCATCTATTCAGGATACCCGTGTTGCGGCTTCGGCTGCGAAATTAATTGTGCAAGCCCAATCTGAATTGTCGGCAATCGCAATAGAAGATCCTAATGCTAAACGAGATTTTGTTGGCTTAATTAAGCCCAATGATGTTTTTTCTCAAGAACAGGGAAGTAGCAACGACGCCAGTAATGACTTCGATCAATTGGTCGAGCAAACGTTATCGGCACAAGAACAATTAGCGCCGAGCAGACCTATAGCGGTAGATCAAAGAGCGGGTCGTATTGAACAATTCTATTCAAATATAAACCAAGCCTATGAAAAACCAACGAGTTATCAATTTGAGCTAACCGCCTAGTATGCAAAATAGGATAGAGTTTTAACTGACAAAAAGGCCTGCAATTTTGCAGGCCTTTTACGTTTCGAAAATAGCGCGTTTAAATACCGTAATCTTCACGATATTTTTTTATGGTCGCTAAGCTATCAGCCATGTCTGGTTTCTCTTCCAAGTAGCTGATCAAGTTTGCTAAAGTAACAATAGAAATAACTTTAGTATTGAAGTCCCGCTCAACTTCTTGAATAGCGGAAAGTTCAGCTTGGCCTTTTTCCTGTCGATCTAATGCGATTAATACACCCGATAATTCGGCGCCATGGGCTTTAATAATCTCCATCGATTCGCGAATGGCGGTACCTGCGGTGATCACGTCATCAACCAACATCACCTTACCTTCAAGTGCAGAACCCACTAAACTGCCACCTTCACCGTGTTTCTTAGCTTCTTTGCGGTTAAAGCAATATGGCATATCAATATCGTAACTGTTAGCAAGTGCTACTGCCGTGGTTGTTGCAATCGGAATACCTTTGTAAGCTGGGCCAAACAACAAGTTGTAGTCGATTTTTGAGTCTTGTAATGCCGCCGCATAAAAGCGACCTAAACGTGCTAAATCACGGCCAGTATTGAATAAACCGGCATTGAAAAAGTAAGGGCTAGTGCGGCCTGATTTTAAAGTAAACTCGCCAAAACGTAATACTTGCTTAGCTAAGGCAAATTCGATAAATTCGCGTTGATAATCTTTCATTATTTGCTCCCATTTAGCTTAGTTTAAAGCGGCTTTTTGAATATCAAACAATTCGTTAATACTGTTTTTAGCGAGTGCTAGCATTTCTTGCATTTCGTCAAAACTAAACGGTTCTTCTTCTGCCGTGCCTTGTACTTCAATTAACTTGCCGGTTTCGGTCATCACCACGTTCATATCAGTATCAGCGGCAGAATCTTCGAGATAATCCAAATCAGAAACGGCTTCGCCTTTGTAGATACCAACAGAAACCGCCGCAATCATGTGTTTAAGAGGATTATTGTTGATAATACCTTTAGCACGCATATGGTTTAATGCATCAACCAAGGCGACACAAGCACCGGTAATTGAAGCCGTACGTGTACCACCGTCAGCTTGAATAACATCACAATCAACTGTAATGGTATTTTCACCCAGTGCCACTAAATCTACCGCAGCACGAAGTGAACGAGCGATTAAGCGAGAAATTTCTAATGTTCGACCACTTTGTTTACCATTAGCTGCTTCACGGCGCATACGCGTGTGAGTAGATCGAGGTAACATGCCATATTCAGCAGTTATCCAACCTTTACCTTGGCCTTTTAGAAAACGGGGCACGCCAGTTTCAACCGTAGCGGTACATATAACTTTGGTATCACCAAACTCAATAAGCACTGAGCCTTCTGCGTGAGCTGTAAATTGACGCGTAATGGTTACAGGACGAATTTGTCCTAAAGTTCTGCCGCTTGGACGCATGTTACATTTCCTATCGTAGTATAATTGCTGCGCATTATAATCGTTCGACTGCTAATTTAACATAATGACCTAGCAAGTATTTTGAAATATAGTTAATTAAACTAAGGTCTTTGTATTGTGTGTTTGTCATTAGCGGGCACTTAGTGTCGTCGAAATAGAGAATATTTATGAAATTTCAGTTGTTTATCGTTTTATTGTTATTAAGTTTATTTATCACTAGCCAAACTAGTGCGCAAGAAACCGTGCCCGGAGCTATTATTAAAAAAACAGCTGAGTTGCCGTTATACAGTAAAGTGTATGACGACAAACGTGACCCGTTTAAAGACGCACAAGCCGCTATTACTTTAGCGCAAAAAACTAATCGCAATGTCTTAATTGAAATTGGCGGTACTTGGTGTACTTGGTGCCATAAAATGGATACGTTTTTAGCGCAAAATCCAGAAGTTTACCAAGCGTTACATGATAAATACGTATTGCTTAAGATAAGTGTTAGCGACAGTAATGAAAACGAAGCTTTTATGAAATCATTGCCGCCCGTGCAAGGCTATCCGCATATGTATGTTTCAACCAGTACCGGTAAAATGTTATTGTCGAAAGATACCGCTGAATTACTCGATGATTTGCAGTACTCAGCGACGTATTGGATGACATTTTTAGCGAAATGGCAGGTATCGAATAACAAGGAAAATACGGATGCTACAAATGCAAAAGGCTAAGCCACTAGCTGGACGTAAAATGGCTAAAAAGAAAAGCGTGAGCAAAACGGTATCGCAAGTGAATTCGTTTTTTGATGAAAATTTTCGTACACCTAAATGGTTAGAAAAAAAAGTATCTCGACGCAGTGCATTAAAGTCTGCTGCGGGTGCTACCATGGTTGCCGCTATGCCAATGAGTGCATGGTCAGCCCTAGCCAATGACCAATTTATCCATGCATTGAAAACCGACCCGTGGTTGACCCTGGATACGGTACTGGCTCATTTATTACCTGCATCGCCAACCGGACCAAGTGCAAAAGAAATTAAAGCCAGCCAGTATCTCTACAATGTCGTGTTTCAACAACCTACGGATAAAGCTGAAATTGAATTTATTTATAAAGGCGTCGGCTGGTTAAATGGTTTCAGTAGCAGCCAATTGCAGAAAAACTTTGTTGCGTTGACATTTGATGAGAAAGAAACAATATTGCGAGCCATTAGCCAATCTACAGCTGGCGAGAACTGGCTCAGTAATTTAGTCGGCTATATTTTCGAAGCCATGCTTACGCCACCAAGTTATGGCGGCAATCCTGATGGTATAGGCTGGCAATGGTTAGATCATCAAGCAGGATTTCCCTTACCTCCGGCTGGTAAACGTTATTACGAATTACCGGGACAGCAGCCTATTGTGCTGAATAACAAGGAGTCATCTTCAAAGACAACCAGCACGCAAGTGGTTAGCCATCAGCAATATACCCGTAAGCAAATAGGAACTCGAAAAGCATGAAATATGATATTTGTATCGTGGGCAGTGGCGCAGGCGCATCACCGGTAGCTTATACCTTAGCCAACGCAGGCGCTAAAGTTTTGGTGCTTGAAAAAGGTGCTTGGTTAACAGAAAAAGAGTTTTATAAAGATGAGTTGGCGATCAGTTTACGCGATGCTTACAATCCAAAACTTGAAGATGAACAGCACGTAATTGAAGAAGAATATGAAACCCCAGCCGGTGAAAGTTTCTGGCAAGGCGAAGCAACCAGTGAGTCTGGATGGAGTTTTTGGAATGGCACGGTAGTTGGCGGCTCGTCGAACTTTATGAGTGGCTATTTTCATCGATTAAAACCAGTAGATTTTCGTTTGAAAAGCGAATTTGGCGCTATTAAAGGCGCTAATATCGAAGATTGGCCGATCAGTTATGACGAGCTAGAGCCATACTATGCCATGGTTGAAAAAGTGGTTGGCGTATCAGGCAGAGCCACCGAGCACCCTCATCAAGAACCGCGTTCGACAGACTTTCCCTACCCGCCGGTAGCAGAGCATGCGATTTCGTCATGGATAGATGAAAGCGCGGAAAAGTTAGGTTATCACGCAGTGCCTGTACCACGCGCGATATTGTCACAACCCGCCATGGGCAGAAAGAGCTGCGAATATTCAGGCTACTGCAGCAGTTATGGTTGTTCGTCGGGCGCAAAAGGCAGTGGCCGAGCGGCGTTATTAAATCATGCGGTTGCTAGCGGAAATTGCACTATAAAACCCCATGCCAAAGTCTATAAAATTGCTACAGATAGCGCAGGTGAAATATCGGGTGTGCATTATTACGATAAAGCAGGACGCAAAAAAGTTGTGCAGGCAAAATATTATGTTGTGGCGTGCCAAGCGGTAGAAACCTCGCGTTTATTACTGGCCTCAAAAGGTGAAAAGTTTCCTAACGGTTTAGCCAATAATACTGGCCATGTAGGTAAAAACTTAATCTTTAGTGGCGGTGGCACCGGTCGTGGCGATTTCTTCTATAAAGATTTAACTGAAGAGAAACAGGCACAATTAAAACAAGTAGGTCCTTTTATTAATCGCGCCTTGCAAGACTGGTATCAAATCGATGATAAAGCTTTTACCGGTATTAATCGCAATGGTAAAGCTAAAGGTGGCACGATAGATTTCTTATTCTATCAAAACCCTATTTCACGCGCACAAAGCACGAAATGGCAATACGACGAAAGCCAAAATAGCGAAAAGCTGCTTTGGGGTGAAGCACTCAAGAAAAGTATGAAAACAGAATTCACTACCTATAAAACCTTACGTTTTGAAGTGTTTAATGATTGGCTGCCAACCGATAATTGTTTTGTCAGTTTGGATGATGAAGTGACAGATAAATGGCATGATCCGGTGGCAAAAATACGTATTGGCGCCCATAACCACGACTTAGATGTCGGTGAATATTTGGCGCAGAAAGCGGAAAAGCTACTGCAGGAAATGGGTGCAAGCAATGTGTCGTCATCAGTGAGCAGTGCACCAGCATCAAACTTAATGGCTGGCGGCTGTCGTTTTGGCAATGATCCTAAAACCTCAGTACTTAATAAAAACTGTCAAGCACATGAAGTTGATAATCTTTTTGTGACTGACGCCTCGTTTATGCCAACAGGTGGCAGCGTGCCATACACCTTTACCATTTACGCCAACTCGTTTCGTGTGGCAGACCATATTAAAGACCGTTGGCAGCAAGCAAAAGCCTGACCCTATAGTAGTCAGGTTATCAGGGCATAATCTGACTACTATAACCTTTTAAAGTAGATACCCAGTATTAGCTAGGGCATAATTCATTATAATATTAATTTTAACCAGTTAGGCAATTCTATGATTCATAGTATGACAGCATTCTCACGTCATGAAATAAAAGGCGATTGGGGCAATGCAGTATGGGAAATTCGTTCCGTAAATCAACGATTTCTTGAAACCTATTTCAGGCTTCCTGAGCAATTTCGTAGTATTGAGCCGGTGTTAAGAGAGCGATTTCGTAAGCAATTAAATCGCGGTAAAGTTGAATGTAACTTACGATTTAATGCCAACCCTGCGGCAAAAAGCAATGTGACATTAAATGCAGAGTTAGCAGCTGAATTAATGCAGCATGCCAATACTATTGCCGACTTAGCGGGTAACGCAACGGTAAATCCAGTAGAAATCATGCGTTGGCCAGGTGTTATGGAAGCCGAAGAAGCTGATATGAGCACTATTCAGGCAGAAATATTAGCTGGTTTTGACCACGCATTAAAAGACTTTATTGTTGCTCGTACTGATGAAGGTGAAAACCTTAAAGTACTAATTGAGCAGCGCTTAGATGGCATTATCGAACAAGCAGATATAGTTAAAGGGCACATGCCAGAAATCATAGCATGGCAACGTAAGCGAATTACTGACAAGTTTGCTGACGCTAACATTGAATTGGAATCTTCACGTGTTGAACAAGAACTGGTATTACTTGCGCAAAAAATGGATGTTGACGAAGAAATTGATCGTCTATTTAGCCATGTAAAAGAAACCCGCAGTATATTGAAAAAGGGTGGCGCACAAGGCCGTCGCTTAGATTTTATGATGCAAGAGTTCAACCGCGAAGCGAATACCTTAGGCTCTAAATCTATCAATGCTGATATCACTAATTCAGCGGTAGAGTTAAAAGTGTTAATTGAACAAATGCGCGAACAGATCCAGAATATTGAATAGTAATTTTAATCTACTCTAGCTCTTTGAAAGCCATAGTGAGCTCTAAGTTTAGCTATGGCTTTTTTTATACAGTATTTGATGTATTCAGATAGTAAAACGCTATATTGCTTGGTATAACTTACTCAAGTTTAAGTTCCCCTCGTTATTTTTAATTAGGATGCCTTCAATATGATCACATTATCCGCAGAGCAATGCCGTATTATTGGTGTAATGCTAGAAAAAGAAACGACAACACCAGAGCAATACCCACTTTCAATCAACGGTATAACTACTGCTTGTAATCAAAAAAGTAACCGCGAACCTGTGATGTCACTTATTGAAACTGACGTGCAAAATAGCGTTGATGAACTGATAAAAATGAACTTGCTAATGATAGATCACAAAGCATCGGGTCGAGTGAGTAAGTATTTTCATCGTTTTTGTGATACTGAATTTGGAGATTTAAAGTTTACTGCTCAGCAACGGGCCATTATCTGTCTGTTATTGCTAAGAGGGCCGCAAACTCCGGGTGAATTAAGAACGCGTAGTAATCGCCTTGCTGACTTTGCTGACTTTGCTGATGTAAATGAAGTTGAAAGTACATTAAATCACCTACAAGAGTTAAATAATTTAACATTGGTTAAAAAACTAGAGCGCGAACCAGGTAAGCGTGAATCTCGCTATGTGCAGTTATTTTCAGATCTTGAATACAGTAACTTGGCTAAAACTGAAATAAGTAATACTCAGGTACAGATAACGCCTTTTGAGGATGATAAACAACTAACTCAGCGAGTTACGGTATTAGAACAGCAAGTTACTACATTAACCGAGCAAATAGCCTGCTTAGTTGATCTGCTCGAAGATAAGTAATTATTATCTTTAATGTGTATGAGTAAATACACTGGGTTTTTGGTTCAAAATCATGGTGTTTAGGGCTGTAGCTTAAGTTTATCTCCACGCGATCTTTTATCGAACTTTATTAGCGCCTATGCCTCAGCTTATTGTGAATGCACCAACCCCGTTTCATCGTTTTCAAAGCCATGACAAATATAACCGATTAACTGGCGTTTCTTCTTGGCTATTTGATGAAAGTGTTCAAAGCCAACAGAAAAGGCAAACGGATT